>DATBKU010000068.1:0-113510 GCA_036555725.1 Streptosporangiaceae bacterium
AACCCCGCCCCGGGGCGGGGGTTCGCCTACCCTGCTGGGATGACCTTGCCGGAGCACGTCGCGCGGGCCCGGCTCGCGTCCGCACCCGTCGTACGGCTGGCCACGGTCGACGAGGACGGCCAGCCGCATCTCGTCGTGATGACCTTCTGCGTTTCCGGCGACATGATCTACAGTGCCGTGGACGCGAAACCGAAACGCTCGCGCAACCTGAAGCGAGTGCGCAATATCCGCGCCGAACCCCGAGTGGCCGTGCTCGCCGACCACTACGAGACCGACTGGACCCGCCTGTGGTGGGTGCGCGCCGACGGCTGGGCCGAGATCATCGACAATCCGGAGGCGATGGCCGGACCGATCCGGCTGTTGCGGGAGCGGTACGAGCCGTACCGGCACCATCCGCCGGAGGGCCCGGTCATCGCGATCAGGGTCGACCGATGGACCGGCTGGTCGGCCCGTTGACCGGGGCGGAGCGCTCCGCGTCGCGGGCCCGATCGTCCAACGGGATCACCGTGCCCAGCTCCGCGGCCTCGCCGGAGCCCGCGCCGGACCGGTCCGCCGCACACAGGGCGAGCCACATGTGCAGCACGATCTCGAATTCGAGCCGCACCTTCGGGTCGTACAACTGGTCGCCGAACAGCTCTTCGAGCTGGTGCACCCGGTAGCGCACGGTCTGCGGGTGCACCTGCAGCCGGGCGGCCACCTCGGTGGCGTTGAAGCCGTGCTGCAGGCACGCCAGCAGGGTGCGGCCGAGGCGCTCGCGGTGCCGGGGTCGCGCGCGTAGCAACGGGCCCAGCCGGGCCGACGCGACCGTCTGCACCAGCTTCTCGTCCTTGAAGATGACGAGGAGCGGCATGTGGTCGACGCAGCGGATGAGACCGTCGGCGGCGATGAGCCCGCGGCGCGCCAGCGCCAGCGCCTCGCGCGCCCAGCGGAGCGACTTCGCCACGTCCTCGACGGCGACGGTCGGCCCGACCGCGGCGACCCAGTCGCGCAACGCGCCCTCTAGCATGGCGCCCCGGCCCGGCCCGTCCGGGTCGGGGACGATCAGGCACGGCTGGTTGCGGTCGAGGTCCATCAGCACCTCGGGCGGCAGCGAGGGGTGGGCGAAGCCGCCCGACCTGGGTTCGTGC
Organism: Streptosporangiaceae bacterium; assembly: GCA_036555725.1. Classification (GTDB taxonomy): domain Bacteria; phylum Actinomycetota; class Actinomycetes; order Streptosporangiales; family Streptosporangiaceae; genus CALAED01. Next base: position 1,128 of record DATBKU010000068.1, read on the forward strand.
AGCGCCACCGCGGCCACCGTGCGGGGCATCCGCCACTGCGCGCTCCTGGACAGCTCGGCGATCGCCTGCGGCGCGGCCGCGGGCTCGGCGAGCAGGAGGTCGAGCAGCCGCCGGCGCCGATGCTCGGTCTCGCCGGCCACCTGCTCCCTGGCCTCGGTGTAACCCTGCGCGGCCGCGTCGGCGATCTCGTCGAGCAGCGCGAAAATGGCCTCGGCCAGCAGCCCGAGCGCCCGACGCGAGATGTCGAGCCGCTCCGACTCATCGGTCAGCCGGCGCAGCGACAGCCGGGCGCCGAGCCGGAGCGCGGTCTGCAGGGCGTCGAGGCTGCGGCCCTCGGCGGCCTCGCCGCGGCCGATCTCGCGGAAGACATCGGTGACGCGCGTCCACGAGGCGTCCGGGTCGTCGATCAGATCGACGAACAGGTCCAGCGCGCCCTCGACGGCGACCCGGAGCGTGGCGGTGTACTTCGCGTCGAGCGGGCGTGCGTACTCGGGGACGCGCTGCTGGATCTCGCCGACGATCTCGTCGGCGAGCACGCCGAGGTGCGGTTTCAGGACGGCGGCGACCTCCCTGGGCACGGCGCGCCACAGCCGGCCGGGCGGCTCCCGTCCCGTCGACGTGCGCGCCATCCGCACCTCCATGCCGCCGTGGACCCGTCCTTTGCTGCGGAAGTTACTCTTGGGTCACTCTAGGCTCTTGGCAGCCCGCGACGCATTCGGGCACCGCCTCTTGTCATCCAACTGACAAAGAATGGCCGGCCGCCGACACGGCCGCACGCCCACGACGGCGGCCGCCGTGGGCGTGCGGAAAGAATTGCGTGTTCGGTTATGCGGCGTCCAGCTCACGCCGCCGGCGGGCCCATTCGAGTGAATGCCGGATGCCGTCCTCGATGTCGTACTCCGGCTTCCAGCGCAATACCTCGCTCGCCTTTCGCGTGTTGATGTACGCGCCGATGACGTCGCCCGGGCGGGCCGGCGCCTCCTCCACCTGGAAATCGTCACCGACCACGTTGCGGAACGCGTTGACGAGCTCTCGTACGGTGGTTCCGTCGCCCGTTCCGAGGTTGATCACCTCGTATCCGGCAGGCGCGATCTCGTCGAATCGGAAGGCGGCCTCGCAGAACGCCCTGGCGATGTCCCAGACGTGAATGTAGTCGCGGATGGCGGTGCCGTCGCGGGTCGCCCAGTCGGTTCCGGTGATGCGGAAGGGCACCCCGAGTTCGTACGACTCGATCATCTTGCCGAGCGCGTGGGACGGCTTGCTCGACTGCAGACCGGTGCGCATCTGCGGGTCGGCGCCGATCGGGTTGAGGTAACGCAGCGAGACGACGCGCAGGTCATAGGCGGCGGTGAAGTCCTGCAGCGCCAGCTCGGCCATCATCTTCGACCGCGTGTACGGGTTCTGCGGGTCGAGGGCGGATTCCTCGGTTACCGACAGATCCGGCTCCGGCCGGTACATCCCGCCGGTCGACGCGAAGATCATCCTGCTCTGGCCGTTGCGCAGCAGATGCTCGGCCAGCGCGATGCTCTTGGCAACATTCACCTGGTAGTAGCGGAGTGGATTGGTGACCGATTCCGGAACGACGATCAGGGCCGCGCAGTGGACCACAGTCGAGATATCCGGATGCTCGGCGAAAATGGTGTCGACCAGGTCACCGTCGCCGATGTCCCCCTGGTAGAAGAGGCGGCCCTCGGCGAATTCCGACCGGCCGGTGATGAGGCTGTCCAGGACTACCGGTGTCACTCCGCGCTCCGCGAACGCGGAGGCGATAGTGCTCCCGATGAATCCGGCTCCCCCGGTAATCAGAACCTTCATGGTGCGTTCCCCTTGCTCCCCATTGTTTCCGTGATCGGATACGCCACAGCGTCAACTGAGCGACGCTGATGGCCAACGGCCGGTGCACTGTGTGACCAACTTCGGTCGTAGGGGATCCCGGCCACATCCGTCGTTTGCATGATTCGCCTACGCTGATCAACCGTCATCGTCTGGGGCCATGGATCCGACCCGCCGGACGCGCGTGCTCATCGTCGACGATCACACCCTGTTCGCCGAGGCGCTCGGCGCGCGGCTGAGCAGGGAGCCCGACCTGGTGCTGCTGCCGATCGCCCCCGATGTGCGGCGAGCCATCGCGCTGGTGACGACCGAGCGGCCGCACGTGATCGTCCTCGACCTCATGCTGGGCGCGGAGAGCGGGCTCGAGGTGCTCGACCACGTGCGCGAGCGGTACCCGGACATCCGCGTGGTGGTGCTCACCGCCGTCGGCGACATCGAGTCGATGGTGCAGGCCGTCCGGCGCGGCGCGGTGGGCTGGCTGCCCAAGACCGAGGGCGCCGACCTGGTGGCGCGGGTCATCAGGAACGCCGCCCGCCAGGGCGGCTGGATCCCGCCCGAACTGCTCGGCGAGGTGCTGCGCCGGCTGGTCGCCGACGACCCGCCCGACGGCGGCTCCCAGCTGCTGGCCGAGCTGACCCCGCGGGAGCGGGAGGTCCTGCAGTGCATGGTCGACGGCCTGAACCGGGCCGAGATCGCCGACCGGCTCGGGCTGTCGGCCAACACGGTCCGGACGCACACCCAGAACCTGCTGGCCAAACTCGACATGCACTCGGCGCTCGAGGCCATCACGCTGGCCATGCGCGCGGGCATGCGCCCGCAAAGCCGTACGCAGTCTCCCGGTGAGGACTGGGGGAGTCGCCGGAATGAGCGCTGAACGCCCGGCCACCGGCTGAACTCGGCCGTCACTAGCCGGCGAGACCTGCAAACGACGTAGCGGCCCATCGTCTCGTTGGGCGATCCGGCGGATGACAAAGATTCCTACGCTCGGGCCAGCGGAGTCGAAGGGATGATCGTGGAGATCGATGAAGTTGCCGCCCGGGTGATCCGTAGTTACTGGTTGCTCCTACTGGTCATGCTCGTTGTGCCGGTGCTCCTGGTGGGCATGGTGATGAAGGGCAAAGCCCCGGCCTACATGGCGCAGACCCGGTTGGACGCCAGCAGCAAGGTCACCGACGCGGCCCCCGGCGACGCCGGCGTAAGCGTAGTGGTCAGCCAGGTCAAGGCGTTCGCGACCAGCTACAACGTGCTGTCCAGGGTGATCCGCGACCAGCACATCAACCGCCAGCCGCTCAAGGTGGCGAAGAAGATCCAGGTGAACGGCCTCGGCACCTCGACGGTGGTCGAGCTGACCGTGAGCGACCCCGACCCAGCGGTGGCCCGCAAGCTGACCGATGCCCTCGGCGTCGCCGTCGTCGGGGAGATCAACAAGTCCAACCAGGGCTCCCTCAACGCGCAGATCGCCAACATCGACAAGCAGATCGCGAAGGCGCAGAAGCGGCTCGGCACGGTGAACCGGACCGTCGTGAACAACCCGTTCAACGTGGCCGCCGCCAACGAGAAGGACCGGCTCTCCAGCGAGATCGCCGATCTGCGCACCGACCGCACCACCCTGCGCGGCGAACTGGTCAGCGCCGGCCGGGCGGCCGTGGTCCAGCCGGCGGTGCTGCAACCGCGCCAGGACCCGGCGGTGATGATGTCGGTGCTCGCCGGGCTCGTCGGGCTGATCGGCGGCATTCTCATCGCCGTCTTGCTGGAGATCCTCCGGCCGACCGTGCCCGGAGCGCACCGGGTCGCCAGGCGGCTCGGCGTGCCGCTGCTCGGCAAGATCGACCGGGGTGCCGCCCAGCTCTCCGACACGGGGCGGCGGATCCGGCTGGCGGCCAAGCGTGAGAACCTCACCCAGGTCGCACTGGTGAGCACGGGCCGGGGGCCGGTGCCCGTCGACCTGGTCTCCAAGGTGGCCGCGGCCGTGTACGGCGACTCCTCGACGGTGATCAGGCCGCCCACGATCGCCGGGCTCGACGACGCTCAGATCTCTCCCGACGCCGACGACGATGCCATCGCCACCGATCAAGGCCGGTACGGCGCCGACGGTGAGGACCCCACGGCGGGTACGTCGAGCAACGGCGACGGGCGGTCGCATACGCCGGTGAAGCCCGGCACGACCATCATCCGGACGGGTACCGCCCTGATGGTCAAGCGATCGCAGCGGGTCGAGGCGGTGGCCGAGCAGGCCGCCGCGCGCGCCATCTGCCACGTGCACGCCTTCGAAGACATCGACCCCGGGGCCGACACGGAAACAGTCGGCGTCGTCGCGGTGGCCGGACCGGTGACCAGGCTGTCCGCGCTGCAGTCCGTTCGTGACCTGGTCGCCGCATCCGGCTGGCCGCTGCTCGGTGTGGTCGCCACGTCTCGAAAAATCAGGGGGTAATCCCGAACATGAACGTCCCGTTCAACATCACGTCCTTCGCCGAAGACACGTCGGAAGCCGTCGTCAAGGTCCTGGACTCCGGCTGGGTGACCACCGGGCCGCAGACCGCCGGGTTCGAGCAGGACTTCGCCGACTTCCTCGGCACCGGCTCTGTTTCCACCCCCACGGCTACGCCCCGCCACCCCCATGTCATCGCCGTGGCGTCGTGCACCACCGCGCTGGAGCTGTGCCTGCGCGCGCTCGATCTGCCGCCGGGCTCTCGGGTGCTCACCCCGAGCCTGACCTTCTGCGGCGCGGTCAACGCGATCCTGCACGCGGGCCACCAGCCGGTGTTCGTGGACATCGACGAGGAGACGCTCACGCCGTCGCCGGAGACCGTGGCGCGGGCCGGGACTTCACAAGCAATGATCGTCCAGCACCAGGGCGGCTACCCGGTCGACGTGACCGCGCTGGCCCAGGCCGCCGGGCTGGACCGGACGAAGGTGATCGAGGACGCCGCGCACGGGCCGGGCGCCGAGCGCGACGGCGCGCCGGTCGGCGCGACCTCGTACGCCGCCTGCTACAGCTTCTACGCGACCAAGAACATGCCGATCGGCGAGGGCGGCGCGGTGGCGACCACCGACCAAGAGCTCGCCGACCGGGTGCGGGCCATGCGCCTGCACGGCATGAGCAAGGACTCCTGGCGGCGCTACCTGCCCGGCGGCAGCTGGCGGTACGACGTCAAGGAGATCGGGCTCAAGGCCAACATGACCGACATCCAGGCGGCCATCGGACGGTCCCAGCTGCGGGCCCTGCCGGAGTGGCAGCGGCGCCGGGCCGAGATCGTCGCCCGGTACGACGAGGCGTTCCGCGACCTCGACGGCGTCGTCCTCCCGCAGCGGTCCATCGCGGACCGTCCGGGGGCGGCGCACGCCTGGCACCTGTACCAGGTGCGCGTCCCGCGCCGCGACGAGATCATCGGCGAGCTGGCGGCGGCGGAAATCAGCACGTCGGTGCACTTCATCCCCGCCCATCAGATGACCGCGTACCAGCACCTGGCGGAGCCGGGCAGCCTGCCCGTCACCGACCGGGTCGGCGAGGAACTGCTGTCGCTGCCGCTGTACCCCTCGCTCAGCACCGACGCCCAGGACCGAGTGATCGCCGCTCTCACCACGGTGTTGCGGAGTTGACGGTGCTCACCCGCCTACGGACCCGGCGGAGCGACCGGAGTCGCCGTGCCCAGGCGCCCCGCGTTCCGGCCTTGGTGGTGGGCGCGGGGGCGGCCGGGCAGTCGCTGGTGCGGGCGCTGCGCCGCGATCCGGCCGCCGACCTGGCGCCGGTCGGCTTCCTCGACGACAACGACCTGCTGTCGCGGGTCTGCGGGCTGCCGGTGCTCGGCGGTACGGACGAGATCGGCGAGGTCGCGGCGCAGCGGGGAGCCCGGGTGGCGCTGCTGGCGATCCCGTCGCTGCCGCAGGCGCGCGTCGCCGATCTGGTCGAGCGGGCGTGGGCGGCCGGGCTGGCCGTACGGGCCCTGCCCCCGGGCGGCGCCGCCGTACAGGACTTGCGGGAGATGCGGCTGTCGCGGCTGATGGGCCGCGACGAGGTGACGCTCGCGAGCGGCCGGGCCCGGCACCTCGTGACCAACAAGCGGGTGCTCGTCACCGGGGCCGGCGGGGTGATCGGCTCGGCGCTGTGCCACCAGCTGACGCGGCTGGACCCGGCGGCCCTGTGCATGGTCGATCAGGACCCGTTCGAGCTGCGCCGGCTGCGGCTGGAGATCAGCGGCGCGGGCCGGCTGGGCCGCGACCGGATCACGTCGGCCCGCACCGACGTACGGGACCGCGCCGGCATCACGCGGATCTTCGGCGACGTCCGGCCCGACCTGGTGTTCCACGCCGCCCACTACCGCAGGTTGTCCGAGCTGGAACGCGACCCGTGCGAGGGCGTGCTGACCAACGTCCGCGGCACCCAGCACGTCGTGGACGCGGCCGTGGACTGCAAGGTCAAGCGGCTGACGCTCGTCTCCACCGACAAGGCGGCCGACCCTGCGTCGGTCTTCGGCGCCACGAAGCGGCTGTCCGAGCTGGTGCTGCAGGCCAACGCCGGCGGCCCGACCTGCTTCGCGGCGGTACGGATCGGCGACGTCATCGGGTCGCCCGGCTCGCTGCTGTCCACGCTGGTCGAGCAGATCGTCCGGAACGAGACGATCACCATCACCCATCCGGACGTCGCCCGGCACTTCATGACCGTCGAGGAGGCCGCCGGGCTGGTCCTGGAGGCGACCGCGCTGGCCGAGGACGCCGAGACATTCGTCCTCGACATGGGCGACCCGGTGCCGGTGGTCGAGCTCGTGCACCGGTACGCCGAGCAATTGCGCGTCCCGCAGGTGACCATCAGGTTCAGCGGGCTCGGCCCGGGCGAGAAGCTCGCCGAGAAGGTCTTCTCCGACACCGAGCGGCGCGTCCCGACGGCGCACCCCAAGGTCTGGGCGACCCGGTCGACGCCGCTGCCCGCCTTCCTGCCGCAGCGCCTCGACTCTCTTTACGGCGCCGCCGGCTGCGGCGACGAGGACACCACCCGCACGATGCTGCGCCGCCTGCTTCCCGAATATCAGCCCCTGCGCCGTCCCGAATGCAAGGTGATCAAATGACCAAGCTGCGTGTCGCCACGGTGATCACACGGTTCAACGGGGGGGCCGGCCTGGTAGCCCTGAACGGCGCCCTCGCCCTCGATCCCGATACCTACGAGCGGACCGTCGTGACCGGCGGCGTCGGGATGGACAGCAAGGCCGCGGGCAATGCGGCCGACGAGGTGCTGACCGGGGACGAGGCGGTGGCCAACGCCGCCGCCGGTGATCTCACTCCGCAGGCGTACGCCGCCGGGATGGAGATCGTCCAGGTGCGCAGCCTGGTCCCGCAGATCTCGCCGCGCGACGACATGCAGTCGCGGCGCACGCTGACCCGCGTGCTGCGCGAGGGCGGGTACGACGTGGTGCACACGCACAGCGCCAAGGGCGGCGTGATCGGACGGGTCGCCGCGGCCCGCGCCGGGGTGCCCCGCATCGTGCATACCTGGCACGGCTTCCCGTTCAACGAATTCCAGTCGTGGCCGCGGCGGCGTGCCTACATCGCGCTGGAGCGGGTGGCCGCCAAGCACACCGACGCCTTCCTGGCGATCGGCTCGGAGACCGTGACGACGGCGCTGCGGCTCGGCCTCGCCACGCCCGAGCGGATCCGGCTGACGTGGCCGACCGTGCAGGTCGAGACGTTCACGGCGGGCGAGGGCACCCGCGCCCAGGCGCGGCGCCGGCTCGACCTGCCGCTCGGCGTGAAGGTCGTCGGCTCGATCGGACGGCTCACCTTCCAGAAGGGCCCGGAGATCTTCGCGGCCGCCATCGCCCGGCTGCCCGACGACGTGTTCGGGATCTGGGTCGGCGGCGGCTCGATGGCCGACAAGCTGGCCGCGCTCACCAGGAAGCTCGGCATCGAGGAGCGCATGCGCTGGCTCGGGCACCGCGACGACGTCGCGGACATCCTGCCCGCCTTCGACGTGATGGCCATGTCCAGCCGGTGGGAGGGGCTGCCCTGCGTGCTGGTGGAGGCCATCAGCACCGGCGTCCCGCTCGTGGCGACGGCCGTGCCGTCCAACCAGGACCTCGTGCAGGCCGGCGAGACCGGGCTGCTCGTGCCGCCGGAGGACCCCGAGCGGCTCGCGGGGGCGCTCGCGCACCTCCTGGACAACCCGGCGGAGGCCGCCCGGATGGCCGACCGGGCCCGCGAACGGCTCGGCGACTACTACTCGCCCGAGTTCGCCGCGGCCGTGCTCGACGAGACCTACCGAGGCGTGTCGCGCCGTCCGTACCAGCAGCGTTGAGAGGAAATGCGGTGAACCTGGTGGAGCAGGCGGCCCGTCCACGGACCGCTAAGCCGCCTGCGGCTCCGGCGCCGAAGACGGAGCCGTCGCCCCAGTCCTCGCCGCAGTCGGGGCGGCGGTCGGTGGTGGCCGGCGTGCTCATCGCCTCGATCGCCTCGCTGCCCATGCTGATGCCCGCCGGGCTCGCGCCGGGGCCCGGCAACACCGGGCTGCCCGACCTGTTCCTCGTCGTGCTGACCTTGACGACGTTGCTGTGGGCGGGCACCCGGCGCTATGCGGTCCGCTGGCCGTTTCTGCTGCCCACCCTGCTGACCATCATCGCGGGCGGCCTTGCCGCGATCGTCAATGACGCCGGTGCGCTCACGCTGATCAAGGACCTGTTCGTCCTGCTGTGGGCGATGTGCATCGCGAACCTGGGCCGGGACGTGCAGTTGCTGCGCACCGCCGTCAAGAGCTGGGTGTTCATCGGGACGGCCTACGCCATCATCATGATCGTCGGGTTCGTCGCCGGGATCGAGGCGCTGTCCGGCAAGCAGTTCGACGGCGAGCGGGCGATGTTCACGTTCGGCGACGCGAACTACGCGTCCAACTGGTTCATCTGCGTGTTCTTCATCGCCCGCGCCGCCCGCATCCCCCGGAAGGCGAGCCACCGCTACGCCGTGTGCGGCATTCTGCTGGCCGCCGAGGTACTCACCGGTTCGAACGGCGGCGCGCTGGCGCTGGGCGTGGCGCTCCTCGCGGGTCATCTGTTCCGGCTGGTCCGGGAGGGCCGCGCGCATCAGGCGATCGCCACCAGCGCACTGGTCATCTTCCTTGGGGGCGGCACCGTCGTCGCGCTCAGCCAGATCGACATCCAGCCGTACCTCGACAAGGCGAGCGCCGCCTCCCCCGTCCTGCGCGACTCGATCGGCCGGACGACCGGGGAGAGCACGGGATCGCGCAGCACCGTCCTCGCCGCGACCACGCGAATGCTCCGGGACCAGCATCATCCGTTCGGCATCGGTCCAGGTGAGACTGAGGACCAGATGCGGGTGCGCCAGGAGCCGTACGTCCGCGAGGCGCACAACGACTATGTCGCCGCCGTGCTGGAACGGGGCTTCCTCGGCGGCGTCGCGCTCATCGTGTTGATCTTCATCTTGGCGCTCAAATGCCTGCGCATCGCCCGGAAGGGTGCGCTGAAAGAGGAGTACGCCCAGGTGATTCCCAGGCCCGAGCTGTTCGCCGCGCTCGTCGTGGTGTTCCTGGTGTCCGCGCTGTTCTACGAGACGCTGCACTACCGCCACGGCTGGGCCTTCTTCGGCCTGATCGCCGCGCTCGAGCTCTTCGGACGTCGTACGGAGGGAGAGAGCGCCCAGTGACCACAGAGCGTGAGGCCGAGCCGGTCGTCCGGATCGGGCACCCGCCCGAGAAGCCGGTAGACCAGCGGCCGCCGGTCGAGACCGCACCCCGGTTCTCCATCAGGTCCAAGATCCTGGGCCTGGTGGCCGGCAATATGGCCGGGCGCCTTGGCGCGCTCGCCTCGCTGGGCATCGCCACCATCCTGGTCGCACGGGTCGGCGGACCGAAGCTGGTCGGCGCATTCACGCTCGTACGCATCCTGCCCGGGCTGCTCTGCCAGCTGTCCAACGGCGGGCTGCCCGCCGCGGCGCCGTACTTCCTCACCCGCAAAGACGAGTACGACCAGACCCGGGTGCGGCCCACGCTGGCCTGGTTGACCGTCGGCGGAGCGGTGCTCGGCGGCCTGGGGTGGCTGGCGCTGAGTCCGCTTATCTACATCGTCTTCTTCCAGAGCTTCGGGTTCTGGGTCGTGCTGCTGGCCGCGATTCCGTCCTTTACCCAGGGGTTCGTCTCCGTGGGCAAGGGGCTGCTGCAGGGCACCGACGACCTGCGCGGCGCCAGCCTCGCGATCGCCGTCGAGGAGTTCGTGTTCCTGCCCATCTACCTCGTGATCCTGATCGGCTGGTACGGGCCGGGCGCGCTGATCACCGGCCTGGTGCTGGCCGACGTGGCCGCGGCCGCGTGGATCGGCCGCCGGCTGGCCCGGCGCCGGTTCTTCACCGGCTGGGGCCGCCCGGACTTCCGGCTGGGGCGCTCCATCACCAGCTACGGATACCGCGGCTACGTCGGCCAGCTCATCGACCTGATGCAGCTGCGCTTCGACATGGCCCTGCTCGGGGCCATGGCCGGACCGAAGGTGCTCGGTATCTACACCGTGGCCAGCAAGTTCGCCGAGCTGGTCCAGCTGCCGGGACTCGCGCTCAACTACGTGCTGTATCCCGACTTCGCCAAGGACGACCGGGCGACGGCGACCCGTCGCACCACCCGCCTCATCCTGCCCTCGCTGGCCGTGTCGGCGCTGGCCGCGCTGCCGCTGGCGCTCGCCGCCGGGACGCTGCTGCCCATGGTCTTCGGCGACGCGTTCGACGACGCCGTGGTGCCCACGTACATCCGGCTCGCCGGCGTGGTCACGTTCGGCGTCACCGGGCTGATCATGGCCTACCTGTACGCCGTGGGCCGGCCCGGCGCCGCGTCGGCCGGGCAGGGCCTCGGGCTGGTCGTGGTCGTCATCATCGGCGCCTTCCTGATCCCCCGCTATGGGGCCGAGGGCGCGGCCATCGCCACGGCCATCTCCTTCGTCGCCACCACCGCCGCACTGCTCGTGTGGTTCTGGCACGTCAAGAAAGAGGGTGAGCGGCATGTCCGAGTCTGACCTGATGACCCGTCCGATCAACCCGGCCGACGGGGAGTCGCCGTCCCGGTCACGCCGGGTACTCGACGTGGTCGTCGCGGCGACCGGTCTCACCCTGCTCTCCGTACCGCTGCTGATCATCTACATCTTCGTCCGGACGTCGAGCCCCGGCCCGGGGATCTTCCGCCAGGTCCGCGTCGGGCAGGGCGGCAAGCCGTTCGTGATGTACAAGTTCCGGACGATGCGTACCGGCGTCGGCGGGCTCAAGGTCACGGCCAACTGCGACCCGCGGCTGACCAGAATCGGCAAGCTGATGCGCGAGTGGTCGCTGGACGAGCTGCCCCAGCTGTGGAACGTGCTGCGCGGCACCATGACCCTGGTCGGCCCGCGCCCGGAGACGTACGACTTGGCCGTGCACTACAACACGCGCAGCCGGTGGGTCTTCGACTTCCGGCCCGGCCTGACCGGCGTCTCCGAGGTACGGCTGCGCGACTTCGACGTGCTCGGCCCGGGTGAGGAGGTCGACCTCACCAACTACATCGAACGGATCGTGCCGGCCCGGATCGCCATCGACGCGGTCTACCTGCGCAACCCGTCGCTCCGCGCCACCATTCAGGCCTTGGTGGACACCGTCCGCCACATCCTCGGCCTGCCCGTTCCGCCGCTGCCCGGCACCCCGGACGCCCGGATGCTCGACGCGGAGACCCCGTCGGTGGCTGCTCCCCCGGTGTCGTGATGAACGTCCGAGTAGCGATCCCGGCCGCCGTGGCGACCGTGGTCCTGCTCGGCGGCTTCCTCTTCTATCTGCACCGCAGCACCTCCGACGCGTACGCGCCGTACGACGGGCCGCTGGCCGAGCCCGGAACCCCCGCCCCCAGCGCGCCGACGACCAGGCACATCGCGCTCAACACCGAGCCCGCCGACTATCCCCGGCTGCACCAGCTCGGCTACGACCTGGTCGACATGAAGCCGGACGAGGCCGCCGTCAACGCGCTTCCGGCGGGCATGCAGGGGCTGTTGTGGGTGGGCAACTTCACCTGCGGAGACTTCGACCTCTCCTATACCGACTTCACTGCGGCGGTCGATCGGCTCGGGCGCAACCCGAAGGTGTACGGGTGGTATCTGTCGGACGAGCCGAACCCACGGGAATGTCCCGACATCGCGGGCGAGATCCGCCGCCGGGCCGACTACCTCCAGCAGCACGCACCGGGTCAGAAGCGCTTCGTCTCCCTCACCGACTGGCCGATGAAGCCGCTCGCCCCCAAGAAGATCAACGTCGACCTGATCGGGCTCGACCCGTACCCCTGCCGGGGGTCCAGCACCGCGCGGCCGAGGTGCGACATCAACTGGATCGACCGCATGGTGCGGATGGCCGACGCCGCCGGCATCCCCCGCCGTTCGATGGTGCCGGTCTTCCAGACGTTCGGTCAGGCGTGCTCCAAGGGGGAGAAGCAGTACTGGCTGCCCACCGCGGATCAGCTGAAGGCCATCCTCAGGCGGTGGAAGCACCTCACGCCGAACCCGGTGATGGACATCTCTTACTCGTGGGGTCGCCAGGGCGAGTGGGTCTGTCCCGGTCTTGCCGACGCCACGGGCCAGGGCGGCCACCCGGACCTGCAGTCCATCATGCTGACCCACAACGAGGACTAGCGGCTGACCGCCCAAGGCCTGTTCCATAAGCCGCTGTCTTATGAAACAGGTCTTGGCTCACTGACCGCCGACGTTGGTGGCGATGCCCCCGTTGGCGCTCGTCGTGCGGTGCCCGTTGGCCGTATCGTGCCCGTTGGCCGTGCCGTGCCCGTTCGACGATCCGTTGCTCATGGTGCCGTTGCCATTGCTGCTGTTGCTGTGGCTGCTGTTGCTGTTGCCGTTGCCGCCGGCGACGGGCGCGTGACCGTTGCCATTGGCGGCTCCGTTGCCGTTGGCGGGCGCATGGCCGTTGCCGTTGGCGGGCGCATGGCCGTTGCCGCCGGCGGCGGGCGCGTGACCGTTCCCGTTGGCGGCTCCGTTGCCGTTGGCCGTCGGCTCGATCAGTCGCGTCGACAGTGCCGAGCAGCGGGCGTTGACGCACTTCCCCGTAGTGAGGTCGAACGCGAAGTTGTGCGCGAGGCAGTGCAGCTGACCGTCCCGTACGATCGCGCCGATCGACAGGTCCTCGCCCGCGTGCGGGCAGTAGCGCTGGATCTCGTAGTCCTTGCCGGTGACGTGGATGACGATGCGCTCGGACTCGTCCCGTCCGGTCTCGTACTCCTCCACGGCCGCCAGCGCCTGGGCGTTGGCGTGCTTGAGCAGGCCGACGAGGTAGTCGTTGTAGACGTCCGGGTCGCGGAACAGGCTGAGCCGGAAGGAGATGAGCAGGTCCTCCCAGGCGATCTTGCCCGTGAGCACGCCGTCGAGCCAGCGGCCGGCGGTCGTGATCCGGTAGTCGGGCTTGGGATAGTCGCCCGACGCGCCGTCCGCAGGGGCCGGGTTGACGGTCAGCCCGTCGGCCGTCATCCGCACGTCCCAGATCCCGCCGTTCGGCCCGGTGATCTCGAACCGGACCATCATGTTGATCTGTGACAGGAAGTATTGGTTGAGGCCGCCGAGCCGCTCGAAATGCGCGACGAACCGCTCGTACAGATCCGGCCCTGGGGTCGGGTATTCCTTGAGCACCCGTTCGATGATCTCTTTGCGATCGGCGGCGTATCGCGCGATGTACTCCTCGCGCGCCTCGTCCTTGAAGCTGAATCGCGCCGATACCGGGTCGCGGGTGATCTCGCCGGTGTCGAGGTCAATCCGATCGCCCGGCTTGAAGTATTCGAACCGCTGGTCCGGCAGGCGCTCCTGCAACCATTCGATGCTGACCTCGGGGTCGCAGAACGCGCCGTCGTCCTGGCGCAGCACCCAGTTCAGGTGCTCGACCTCCTCATCGAGGAAGCACGGCGGACCGGCGAACGAAACCGCGAGTTCCGGCTTCGTTTGCCGGACCAGGCGATGTACGGACCGCAACTTAGAGGTGCGCTTTTCCATCGAGATACGCGCCATCTCTTCCGGGCTGTACTCATAGCAAATGGGATGCCATGACGCACCCGAGGTCTGCAGGGCCATTACGTCGAGCCGGCCGCCCGCCATGTGCGTGGCCCGCCGCACTTGAGCGGCGGTGAGACGGGCGTCGTTGCAGTGCAAAATCGCGCGCCCGTCGACCACGATGAGAAATGCCGCATCGTGGCACATCGGCGAGAGCTCGGGAATCGTGGTGATCCAAGACCCGCGATTATCGAGAGCAAATTTCTGCCAGGCCGGAATCTCGATAATCCGGTCCACACCCGAGGCGCGGAGGCGATCGCGGTAGGCGGGCCCCGGATACTTCGGGATCAGTACGCTCGTCCGCGCGGGCAGCTGGGTGAGCACCCACGGGTCGAAGTGATCAAGATGCTCGTGGGAGACGGCGACCCAATCCACGTCGACCAGGGCAGTCACATCGAGGTGATCATTGCGGGGATACTGATGCCAGGCACCGAGGAACGCGCCGGTCGGTGCCAGCCAAGGGTCGGCGAGCATGCTGAAGGCCTCGCCCCGGATGGCCAGTCCCGCGTGTCCAATAAAGGTTGCTGTCGGCATGACAGAACCTTCGTCCATCGGTCCCGCATAGACACCCGCCGGAATGCGCAAGACGGCTACGCCGTGCGCATGACGCCTGTAGTAGGGCGGTACGGCAGAGTACTGGAGAGTACCCCGCAGGTGCGGCAAAGGAAGGCCGCCGGGAAATGCGCTCGGTGGCCGCAAAAATGACTGCATAAGACGCATAGATAAAGCATTCGGTTCACCCCCTGTATTGAATTGACCACATCCGGCCACGACTCGGAGCCTGCACTCAGATTTCTGGACATGGGCGTCCTACAGAGCGAACGTCATATCTGTTGCTGGTTTCGGACGGGGGGTCCAACATGATGAACGGGCAGTCTCGATCCTCCCTGCGGGACGCGCCCGACTTCGTCGCCACGTTTGTCGCCACCGATGTCTCGGCGGAGATGAACGATCCAGACGCGGGGGCGTGTGACGGAGGGGCGCCCGTGCTGTGCGAGCCCGACCCGGGCGACACGGCACTCTGGCGGCGGCGGCTGCGGCACGACATACGACACGAGCTCGGCACCATCATCATGCTGGCGTCGGCGGTGTCTGTGTCCGACGACATCGGCGCCGAGAGCAGGGAACGCGTCGAGCAGCTGCTCGGTGAGACGCGGTGGCTCGACCACCTGATCCGCCGACTCGACGAAGACGACGACGACGCCCGGCCGTTGCCGGCCCCGGAGCGGATCCGGGTCGACGAGCTGGCGGGCGAGATCGTCGCCGGCATGCGGCTGGCCACCAGGCATGAGATCAACTTCACCGCCACCGCCGCGTGGGCGCACATGGACGCGCTCGCGCTGTGGCGGGCCGTCCGCAACATCATGGACAACGCCTGCCGGATCGCCAGCGGTCACGTCGACCTGAGCGTGTCGGTCGACCAGGGCTGGATCATCGTCCAGGTCGACGACGACGGGCCCGGCTTCGGCGCGGGGTCGGGCGGGCTCGGCTCGCTGGGCCTCGGCATCGTGCACGACCTGGTTGCGGGGTACGGGGGAAGTCTGGAGATCCGGCACTGCGAGCTCGGTGGCGCGCGGGTGCGCATTCTGCTGCCGGCCGCTCCGCCCGTGGCGCCGACGACTGACGAGGTTATATGCGCGTCCTGATCTGTGACGACCACGCGGTGTTCGCCGATTCGCTGGCCTTGGTGCTCGCGGACGCGGGGCACAGCGTCGTGGGGGTCACGTACTCCCCCGATGATGCGCTCTCGGTGCTGCTGAACCGGCCGGTCGACGTCTGCCTGGTCGACCTGCACTTCCCGGCCGGGAGCGTGCTGGCCCGGCTGACCGAGCTGCGCGCGGCCGGTCCGGCCACCCGTTTCGTCCTGGTGTCCGGTTTCGTCGACCAGCAGATCGTCGACGCCGGGCTGCGCGCGGGGGTGCGCGGCTTCGCGCACAAGGGGCAGCAGGCCAGCGAGATCCTCACGCTGCTACACCGGGTGCACGCCGGCGAGCAGGTCGTCGACCGGCGGCTCGTACGGCATCGCAGCGGACGGCCGCGCAGCCAGGCGCACCGGGTGGCCCAGTTCCTCACGCCGCGCGAGCGCGAGGTGCTGACCAGGCTGGCCCGCGGCGAGTCCACCGCAGCGCTGGCCAAGGCGATGGGGGTCACCCGCAGCACGGCCCGCAGTCATGTGCAGAGCGTTCTCACCAAGCTCGGCGTGCACTCACAGCGCGAGGCCGTCATCGAGGCGGCCCGCCACGGCCTTGTCAGCGTCGAGACCGGGGAATGGCTGGTCTCCTGAGTTCGGCGCACCCTGGCGACCCGCCGCTCCGCACACCTGCGGTACGACGGGTCGTCGCTCATGTATGCGCGTCTTCGCACAGGCCGGATGTTTGGCGGCCGTCTCCTGGGTAGCCAACGTGCAGCGGAAGGACACACCGGGGCGGAAGGACGTGCGGGCCGGCCGCGCCTATCGCCGTCGTGAGCGGTCCATTGCCGGCGATGCGCGGCCGGTCCGTGCCCCACCCGTCCCGGTCAGTCGCCCTTCGCGGGCGGGCAGACGGGCGGCTTCGGCTTTGGTTTCGGCTGAGTAGGCGCCGGGTCGGCGGCCCCCGAGCTCAGGTTGTGCGCCTTCATGATGCGCTGCAGGTCGGGCCTGCCGTTGGTGCCGTCCGCGTCCTTGAGCGTCGGGCAGGCCCATTGGTCCTGGTGACCCCACGAGTAGCTGATATCCAGCACCGGGTGGGGCGCGAACGTCTTCCAGCGGGCCAGCAGCTGGCGTAGCTGGGACTCCGACGGCAGCCGGTTCACCGCCCTGCCCTGAGAGCATTCCTCGCCGAACGTCTGGAACACCGGAACGATCGCGTTCCGCGGAAATCCGCCGGCCATGGCGCCGTTAAGGTAACGATCAACGACCCTCATATCGCAGTGGCTCTCGCAGGGATATGGATCAAGGCCAATAAGATCGACATGGCTATTGGCCGGGCGCAGCGGGCGGTATTCGTAATCGGTGGCCGAAACGAAAGCATGCTGCCCGGAGGCGTGCGCATGAATGTAGTCGGCCCGCCGCCGGATCTCGTTGACGACGCCCGGACACTGCGCGGGGTCGGGCTCGTCCGACAGATACCACCCGAACACCCTGGGGTTGCCGGCCAGGCGGCGTACGGCGGCGGTGAACTCACCGTACGAAAGCTCGAAGTCGTCGCAGGTGGTGTTGCCGACCCACAGCATGCCCTGGCCGCCGGACGGCAAGGCCGCCAGCTCGCCGGCATCGGGGCCGATATCGAACACGTTGTAGCCGAGCGAGGTCAGCTTGGGCCAGTCGGCGCTCGAGGTGTTCAGCGCGAGGTGCTTGGTCTTGCTCGCCGCGCCGGTGGCGTTGAACCGCGCGGTGACACCGGCCACCGCGCCCGCCTGGTCGGGTGCCCGATCGGCCGCCGCCGGCGCCTTTCCGGCGGGTGCCCGGTCGGCCGCCGCGGCAAGATTATCGGGGGGATCGGCCTTGCCGGAGATTGGTTTTACCGTGCCGCGCCCGAGGAGAAATCCAGTGGCCCCGATCGCCAGCATGATGATCCAGACGAAGATGTGCTTCTTCATCGGTTCCTCTCCCACAAAGGGATCATGAACGACCTACGCTTGATCCCGACCATAGGGGATTTCGGTAGATCACGAAAGCGTAACGAAGCAATAGTCACCTGTCCCGCGTTTAACATCATTCCCCCACCGGGCCAATCCGGTGCCCGGCCGCCTACTCTCCGGGGAGTACATCGGGTCGATCCCACGGCATGATTGCAGGCAGGCCCCCGTGTCCTAGGGTGCGATCTGTGACCATGCCAGCCATCCGGCCGACCTACAGCGAACCGACTCCACGCTGGCCACGCCCGAGCGAGTGGCCGGTGTGGGTGGTGCCGCTTGTTGTGGGCCTGTTCGGCCTGGTCGCGTCGACCGGAGCCAACTGGCGGGCCGTCCACAACCACGGCAACGTGACCACCGAGCTGGATGCCTTCGGCTACCTGCTGCTCGTCAGCGCGCCGACCGCGCTGCTCTTCCGGCGCCGCCACCCAGTCCCCACGCTCATCGTCGTCAGCGTCGTCACGCTGCTCTTCCTCCTCCGCGGCTACACGCTGGGGCCGGTGTTCCTGTCCCTGGCGGTCGCCATCATCGCGGCGATCACGTCGGGGCATCGCCTCGCGACCTGGCTGACGGCGGCCGCGCACTATGTCGCCTTCTTCGGCTGCACGGCGCTGGCGCATGCCCTGGACCTAAAGGTCTTCCCGTCCTGGCCGCTCACCTTGACCCTGGCGGCGACGTCCTTGGCGTGGGTCCTGGTCCTGCTCATCGGCGCGGAGTTCATCCGGATCAGCAGCGAGCGGGCGGCGGAGGCCCGGCACTCGCGGGCCGAGGAGCAACGCCGGCAGGCCAGCGAGGAGCGGCTCCGCATCGCGCGCGAACTGCACGACGTGCTCGCCCACAACATCTCGATGATCAACGTGCAGGCGGGGGTGGCGCTGCACCTCATGGACGAACGCCCGGAGCAGGCCCGTACGGCGCTCGCCGCGATCAAGGAGGCGAGCCGAGAGGCGATCACCGAGATGCGGTCGGTGATCGGCGTGCTCCGCCAGAGCGACGAGTCCGCCCCGCGCGCCCCGACGGCCGGACTGGACCGGCTCGACGACCTCGTCTCGCGGGCGCGTTCCGCCGGGCTGCGGGTGACCGCCTCGATCGAGGGGACGCGCGCGCCGCTTCCCGGTGGCGTCGACCTCGCGGCGTTCCGGATCATCCAGGAGGCGCTGACCAACGTGACCCGGCACGCACGGCCCTCCACCGACGGCGCCGACCCCAAATCCGAGCGGGGCTCGGTAAGCGCCGCGATCACGGTCGCATACGGCGCGCACGACGTCGTCGTGCAGGTCGACGACAACGGCCGTACCGGCGCGCTGCTCGAGGAACATTCGGGCGGGAGCGGCATTCCCGGTATGCGGGAGCGGGCGAGCGCGCTCGGCGGCGAGTTCACCGCCGGGCCGAAGGCGGGCGGCGGCTTCCGGGTCTGGGCCAGACTGCCCATCAACGGCGACGGTGCGGAGGACGAAGCATGATCAAGGTGCTGCTGGCCGACGATCAGGTACTGGTGCGAGCCGGGTTCCGGGCGCTGCTCGACGCCCAGACCGACATCGAGGTGGTCGGCGAGGCGAGCGACGGCGCCGCGGCCGTACGCGAGACGAAGCGGCTGCGGCCCGACGTCATCCTCATGGACATCCGCATGCCGGAGCTCGACGGGCTGGCCGCCACCAGGCAGATCGCCGCCGATCCGCGGCTCGAGAGCACCCGCATCGTCATCCTCAGCACGTTCGACATGGACGAGTACGTGTTCGAGGCGCTGCGCGGCGGGGCCAGCGGCTTCCTGGTCAAGCACACCGAGCCGGTCGAGTTGATCCACGCCGTACGGGTTGTCGCGGGCGGCGAGGGGCTGCTCTCCCCCAGCGTCACGCGCCGGCTGATCGCCGAGTTCGCCACCCGGGCGAAGGACCCCGGGCCGGCGCCCCGGCTCAACGCGCTCACCGACCGGGAGCGCGAGGTGATGGCGCTGGTCGGCGCCGGGCTCACCAACGAGGAGATCGCGGAGCGGCTCGTCGTCAGCCCGGCGACGGCCAAGACCCACGTCAGCCGGACGATGGTCAAGCTGGGCGCGCGTGATCGGGCGCAGCTCGTCGTGTTCGCGTACGAGTCGGGCCTCGTGAAGCCGGGCTGGCTCGACTGAGCCCCGCGCCCACCGTCGGATGGACAAAAGGGAAATCCCTTCCCAGGTCCCCCCAATAGGTGAGAATCGACCTGGCCACAGACGGATACCGAGCGGTTTCTTTCTTGACATCTCGTAATCAACTGGGCTCGTCCTGTCACGATGTCTGTTAGGGGACGGAGAGCCATAGCGGATCAGGGGGTGGTCGTGCGCCCGATGGCATTGGTGCGTTCGCGCTTCCCAGCGAGCCCGGCGTCGGCATCCGACGCCCGGCGGTTCGTACGCGACGCGCTAACGGGGTGGGGGGCGACTGAGGCGATCGATGACGCGGTCCTGCTGACCAGCGAACTCGTCACCAACGCGGTAATCCACGCCGAAACGGCGGTGGAGGTGATCTGCCAGCTGGTCGACACCGCCGTCCAAGTCGAGGTGGTGGACCGGGCGCCGTCCCGGACGCTGCCCGACGCCGACCAGACGATGGTCGGTGACGCCGTCCGCACCGACGGGCGCGGGCTGTTGCTGCCGTCGCGGCTGGCGGGCACGTGGGGGGTTACCTACACCGCCGAGAGCAAGACGGTGTGGTTCCGGCTCGAGATGAACCGGCCGGCCGGCCACGGATCCCGCGAGCCGCTCGCGGCCGGGCGGGCGCCGCCCGAGCAGGGCACCGCCCTGGCCGGGCGCGCGCAACCGGTCGATGTGGAACGTTCGCACCGCGGCTGGCTCGGCTTCCTGGCCGAGGCCAGCGACCTGCTCGCGGGCACCCTCGACGAGGACATGCTGGTCGCGCTGTCCGCACAGCTCGTCGTGCCGCGGCTGGCCCGCTGGTGCGCGTTCCGGCTGTCGGACTGGGGCGAGAGGCCGCTCGGCGAAGCGGACGCGTGGCGCCTGGCCCACGTCTGGCACGCCGACGAGCGGCGGCTGGGCGGGCTGCGGCGGCTGCTGGACCGGCCCGGCGTCCTCGCCGGCGAAGTGGCGGGCATCCAGCCCTGGCCGGCGCCGGCCCCACGGGACGTCAGCGGCGCCGAGTTCACCGTGGTCGACGACACCCGGAGCGTCATCACCGTGCCGCTGGTGGCGCGCGGCCGCAGGCTCGGCACGCTCATGCTCGGCCGCGCCGAGGAGGCCGGAAACGTCATCGACGTGATGTGGCTCGTCGAGGACATCGGCCGCCGGATCGCGCTCTGCCTCGACAACGCGCGCATGTACTCGCGGCAGCGGGCGGTCAGTCAGGCCCTGCAGCAGGGGCTGCTGCCGCCGGACACACCGACGATCCCCGGCGTCGAGCACAGCGTGGTGTACGAACCGGCGGGCGAGGGGCACGATGTCGGCGGTGACTTCTACGACATCTTCGCGGTCGGGTCGGGGCGCTGGCGGTTCGCGCTGGGCGACGTGTGCGGTACCGGGCCGGAGGCCGCCGCGGTGACCGGCTTGGCGCGCAACACGCTGCGCCTGCTGGCCCGCGAGGATTACGGCGTGGCCGCCGTGCTCGACCGGCTCAACCACGCCCTGTTCGACGAGGGCGCACGCACTCGGCTCATCACCGTGCTGTACGGCGAGCTGGAGCCGCGGCCGGGCGGCGGTGCCACGCTCACCATCGCGTCCGCCGGGCACCCGCTGCCGCTGCTGCTGTCGGCCGCGGACGGCCTGGTCAGCGCGGCGGCGACGCCCCAGCTGTTGCTCGGCGCCGTGCCGGACGTCGTCTACTACGAGGAGAAGGTCACCCTCGAGGGCGGCGACGTCCTGGTGTGCGTCACCGACGGGGTGACCGAACGACGGCTCGACGGCCGGCTGCTCGACGACAACGACGGCCTGGCCGGCATGCTGACCGGCTGCCGCGGGCTGACCGCGGGCGCGATCGCCGCACGGCTGCGGCGGGCCGTCAAGGAGTTCGCGCCCACGCCGTCCGCCGACGACATCGCCATGCTTGTCATGCGGGCGTTCTGACGCGGTGACTGCTTAGTTGGCCGCCGCGAAGGTGCGGTAGACCACGTCGAGGTGGTTCGCCGACGACAACCACACGCTGTCCGGCGTACGGAAGTAGATCGCGAACGACTTGCCGTCGAGCCGGACGAACCGGTCCTGCGCGTGGATCTTCGCCTTGTTCGCGGCGGTGAACGTGAACTCCCAGTCCGTCGCCGGCCGGCCCCGGTACGTCGTGTCCGCGACGCGCTTCTGGCTGTAGTCGCCGAAGGCGTCAGGGCGCCGTTTCGCGTCGGCCTCGGCCCGGTACGCCTGCTGGTTCGACGAGCCGGACCACGCGGTCGTGTCCACCTGGATGAAGCTGTTCTTGTCGGGAGCCGTCCAGAACGTGCTGTTGTTGACCTGGCTGCGCGTCCAGCCGTTGGGGACCGCCAGCGCGAATCCGGCGCCGGTGACGCCCTTGTACCCGGCCGGCGGTGGCTCCGCCGACTGGGACTGGCCGCCCGATCCGCCGCCGCCCGAGTTGCCGGAGTTCATCAGCTTCGGCCACAGCAGCACCCCTGCGACGATGAGGGCGACCCCCACCACGAACACGATGCCGCCGAGCACGTACCGCCTGCCTCGCCGCTCGCCCCCGCTGTCACCATCGCGGGCGGCGTCGTCGTCGTCGAGGTCGTACGCCCCCTGCGTGGCGCCGTCGAGCGGATGCGCCACCCAGGTCTGGTCCAGGCCATGCGCCGGGGCGTCGAACTGCGCGCCTCCCGGACCGTACGGTCCCTGCCCGTGCGGGTGCTGCGGCTGCCCCGGCCCGTACGGCGACTGCCGGTAGGGATCCTGTTCGTACGCGGTCTGCCCGAAGTCGCGCTCCAGCAGGGTCGCGGCGTCGGGCGCGGGCGGGTCGTTGACGGTGTCGGCGGACCCCGGGTCGAACGGCATCGCGCCGCGCCCTCGCAGCGGGTCGTCGAGCTGGGTCTCCTCGGCCTGGCTCGCGTACGGATTGGCGCCGTACCGAAGAACGGAGGGGTGCTCGGAGCGGGCGCCGTCGGAGGGGGGCGGGTGGTGGCTGGGGTCGGAGTAGGCCACGTCGCGCAGCATCGGCATCGCGGCGCCCGCCGGCATGCGGCGGGCCGGGTCGCGGATCAGCAGGCCCTCGATGACGGGGCCGAGCCGTCCGGCGCGGCGCGGCGGCGGCGGGTCCTCGGTCAGCGTCGCGGCCAGTGCGGCCATCGGATCGCCGCGTTCGTACGGCGACCGGCCCTCGACCGCGGTGTACAGCGTCGCGCCGAGCGCCCAGAGGTCGGATTCGGGGATGGCCTTGTCGCCCTGCGCGCGTTCTGGGGCGATGTACGCGGGTGACCCCATGACCAGGCCGGTCTGGGTCAGGGTCACCTCGCCCGGCATCTGGGCGATGCCGAAGTCGGTCAGCACCGCGCGGCCGTCGTCGGTGATCATGACGTTGCTCGGTTTGACGTCGCGGTGCAGGATGCCGGCCGCGTGCGCGTGGCCCAGCGCCTCGAGCAGCTGCTGTCCGATCTCGGCCACCTGAGCGGGCGGCAGTGGGCCGTCCTGGTCGATGATCTCCTGGAGGGGGCGGGCCCGGACGAACTCCATGATGATCCACGGGCGGCCGTCCTCCTGGACGACGTCGTGGATGGTCACCACGCCCGGGTGGTTCAGCCGCGCCGACGCCCGGGCCTCGCGGTAGGTGCGCTCGTACAGGATGTTCCGTTCGTTCGCCTCGAGCCCAGGGGGGAGCAGCACCTCCTTGACGGCGACGTCGCGGTCGAGCACCTCGTCATGAGCGCGCCAGACCGTGCCCATGCCGCCGCGGCCAACCACTGTCGTGAGGCGATAGCGGTTGCCGATGAGGCGACCTCGACCTTGTCCCTGACCCATAATCCCGATGGTCTCCGAAGCTTGTGACCCTGCCTAGGGCCTGTCTCCTGGCCCTCGCCGGCCCCTGGGGGCCCCTACCGCAGGTAGGACGTCACGTGGCGGCCGAAGGTTCAACAGACGCCGTACGGCTCGCGCCACGCCGCCCCCGCCACGCCATCGTGTCGCGACCCGAAGAACTCTATCGACCTTGGCGCGCCGGTACGGCTCAAGAGCCGGCGGGCTGGAAGGACGTGAAGACCGGCCGCAGTTTGGCGATCGTCGCCGACCAGTCGCTGTCGGGCGCCGAGATGAGGATCGCGTAGCCGTGCCCGTGCGTCACGAACCCGCGGTTCAGCACGTGCTTCTTGCCGGATCCGCTGCCCCAGGTGAACTCCCAGTCGGCGGACTTGCTGCCGTCGCCCGTGTCGGCGACCGGCTGCTGGTCGCCGGTCGGTTCGAGCCGGAGGCGATGGTAGTTGGAGAACCTGCCGGGGGCGGATTTGTCCGAGCGCTGCCAGTCGGCCAGCGCGCTGGCGTTGGGCTGATCGGTCTGGTCGATCTGGATGTAGCTGCGCCGGTCGGGCGCGTAGAAGAAGACGCTGGTCGATTTGTGTTCCGGGCCGCTCCAGCCGGTGGGCACCGCGATGGCGAAACCGGTCGGGTCCTTGTGCAGCCGGAACCCGGCCGGGATGCCGGACGGCGTGGACCGCGCCGTGGTCGGGCTCGCCGGTGTCGACGCGGACTGGTGCGACCTCGCGGAGCCGGACGACTTGTTGTTGTCGTCGTCGCGGCTGATCCAGGCCCAGATGCCGAGGACCAGCAGGGCCGTCACCGCGATCGCCGCGATGACCAGCGCGGTGCGGACGGCCCCCGACCGGCGGACCGGGTCGTTCGGCGACGTCTCGGGCTGCCGCGTACCGGCACCTGTGGTGGCCGCGGCATTGCCGCCGGGTTGCAGGCCCAGCCCGGCCAGTCCCCGGTCGTCGTCGGCCGTGTCATCGCCCGGCGCCGACGTCTCCGCCGCGGCGGGCCGGACCGCCGGCTCGGCGGTGGTCGGCTCGGGATCAGCGGCCGGAGCCGACGCGGCCGGGGCGGGCGTGGGCTGAACCGACGTTGGCTGAGCATCCGCGGACGGGGCCGACGATGGCCGGGCTTCGGTTACCGGAGTGGACGTGGGCGGGTCGATCACCTCTTCGCCGGGGCCTCCGTCAGACACCGCCGTCATCGGCAACGTCTGCCGGCGCGCCGGCGGCTCGCCCCGTACGACCTGGTCGAGCAGGTCCGCGGCCTCGAGCGCGGACATCCGCTCGTCGGGATCCTTGCGGAGCAGCCCATCGATGACCGGGCGCAGCGCGCCGGCGTGTGCGGACGGCTCCGGGTCTTCGGAGATGACGGCCACCAGCGAGGCCATCGGCTCGGACCGTTCGTACGGCGACGTGCCGCCCTCGACCATGGCGTACAGCGTGATGCCCAGTGACCAAAGGTCGGAGGCGGGCCCCGCCCGGCGGCCGCGGGCGCGCTCCGGCGCGATGTAGGCGGGCGACCCCATCACCAGGCCCGTCTGGGTGAGCGTGACGTCACCCGCCGAGGTGGCGATGCCGAAGTCGGTGAGCACCACACGGTCGCCCGACGCGACGAGCACGTTGCTCGGCTTCACGTCGCGATGCAGGACGCCCGCCTCGTGCGCGGTGTGCAGCGCGCCCAGCATCTGCCGGGCGATCTCGGCGGCCCGCCGCGGCGGCAGCCGGCCCGCGTCCTTGATCACTTTGTCGAGCGAACGGGCCCGGATCAGCTCCATGATGATCCACGGGCGGTCGTCCTCCTCGACGACGTCGAACACCGTGACCACGCTCGGGTGGCCGAGCCGGGCCGCCGTCCTGGCCTCCCGGAACGTCCGCTTGTGGTGGATCTCCCGCTCTTCCTGGCTCAGGCCGTACGGGAGAATGACCTCCTTCACCGCCACGTCGCGGCCGAGGATCTCGTCATGGGCATGCCACACCGTGCCCATGCCACCGTGCCCCACCTCGGTCAGCAGGCGGTAGCGTTGCGCCAGCAGCCGGCCGCCTTCGCTCTCGGGCGGCTGCGCGGAGCCCCCACCAGTCGAGACGTTCGGCATATACGCGACCTTACCGGCGATGGACTGCGCCCGTTGACGTCGACCCCGGCCGCGCGCCGCCGTCGACCTGCTGGTTACCGGTTGTCTGGTCGCTTCCAGATGCCTCGCTCGTACATCAGCTCGACCTGCCGGTCGATGACCTCGCGCCGGAACCCGGCGTGGTCGTACGGCTTGCGGTCGAGGTAGAGGTTCTTCGGATAGATCGGCCGGTCGTAGATCACCCGGTACTGCTCGGTCTTGAGGTCCTTGATCCAGTTGTCCCACTGCGCGTTCTGCCGGAACGAACGCAGTGCCTCGATGTCGATGGTGCCGGCCACCCAGGACGAGGCGCCGCTGTAGTCGTGCCGCCCGGCGACCTGGCCCTTGTAGTCGACGATCATGGAACCCCCGCCGAAGGTGTCGATCGCGATGTCGGAGTCGGCGGTGAGGTAGTACGTACCGACGTTGCAGGCGATCAGGTAGCAGTTATTGTCGAGCGCCCGGGCCCGGTTCTGGATCTCGTACAGCCCGTTGCCGACGTGCGGGTGCGGGTACGGCCCGCGGTAGATGATCTCGGCGCCGTTCATGGCCAGCCCGCGCGCGTTCTCCGGATACGACGCCTCGTTGGCCATCAGGATGCCGATCCGGCCGATCTCGGTGTCGGCGACCGGGTAGAAGGCGTCGAGGGTCTCGCCGTACAGCTCAACCCACCGGTCCCACACATCGTGCGGTGTGACCGAGTGCTCGACCGGCAGCAGCGGCACGGTCTTGTAGTGCTCGAGCACGATCTCGCCGCGCGGGTCGATGACGAACCCGATGTTGAAGAACCGCCCGGGGAACTCCGGGTGCCGGGCCTTGGCCTGCGCGATGACGAACGCGTCCCACTGCGCGGCCAGCTCACCGAGCCGGTTGGTCTCCGGCCCCGGTACGTCGATGGCGCACTCGCGGGCGAACTCCTCATGGTCGAGGTCGAGGACCTCGTCGTTGAAGCCCTGCAGGGCCCCTTCGGGGATGGCGATGAGCCGTACCGGCAGGTCGAGGCTGGAGAGCCACGACGCCGCTTTGATCAGGTGAGAGATGTGATCGAGATTCTTCTTGATCTCGTCGCGGTACCGGATGCCGGTCATCGTGGGGACAAGCCCCACGGCCTGGTACGGCGCGGTCATCGCCCCCTCCTCTCGAGTCGGGCCGATAGTCCTGGTGGCCAATGGTGACATGCATCACAGTCCTCCGCGTAGTCCTGGATGTCGAGGACCACATGGCGACTCCGACCCCCTTGCGAATGACCAAGGTGAGAGGAACTGTCATGAACACTGCGACCGGTACGAACGAGCGGGCCGGACGGCGCGAGTGGATCGGGCTGGCCGTGCTGGCGCTGCCCACGTTGTTGGTATCCATCGACGTCTTCGTGATGCTGCTGGCTCTGCCGCACCTGAGCGAGGCGCTCGGCGCCAGCAGCACCCAGACATTGTGGATCATGGACATCTACGGGTTCATGATCGCGGGCTTCTTGGTCACCATGGGCACGTTGGGCGACCGGATCGGCCGCCGGCGGCTCTTGCTGATCGGTGCGGCCGCGTTCGGCGCGGCCTCCGTACTTGCCGCCTACTCGACCAGCCCGCTGATGTTGATCGGGGCGCGGGCGGTGCTGGGCGTCGCCGGTGCGACGCTGGCGCCCTCGACCATGGCGCTGATCAGCAACATGTTCCGCGACCCCAGGCAGCGCGCGCTGGCGATCGGCACCTGGCTGGTGTGCTTCATGTCCGGCGCCGCAATCGGCCCGCTCGTCGGCGGAGCGATGCTGGAGCACTTTTGGTGGGGCTCGGTTTTCCTGGTGGGCGTGCCCGCGATGCTCGTGCTACTCGTGGCCGGCCCACTGCTGCTGCCCGAGTACCGCAACCCAGACGCCGGCCGCCTCGACCTGGTGAGCGTCGCACTGTCGCTGGGCGCGATCCTGCCGATCATCTACGGCCTCAAGGAACTCGCCAAGGACGGCTGGCGCCCGGTGCCGGCCGCGGCCATCGTCGCGGGCTTCGCCGTGGGCGTGGCGTTCGTCCGGCGGCAGCGCCGGCTTTCCGACCCGCTGCTCGACCTGCGTCTGTTCCGTGCGCCCGCGTTCAGCGCCGCACTGGGCGGGATGTTCTTCTGCACGCTGCTGGCCGGCGCGATCATGGTGTTCATCACGCAGTACTACCAACTGGTGCAGGGCCTGTCGCCGCTGCACGCGGGCCTGTGGATGCTGCCGACCGTGGCCGCGATGACGATCAGCTCGCAGGTGTCGCCGCTGCTGGCCCGCCGGTTCCGGCCGGCCGCCCTCATCGGCGTCGGCATGGCGATCGCGGTGAGCGGCCTGCTGGTGATCGCCACCGCCGGCGGCCTCGGCGCCGTGGTGGTGGGCTTCGCCCTCATCAACCTCGGCTCCGGCCCGCTGGTCGTGCTGGGCACCGACCTCGTGCTCGGCTCCGCCCCGCCGGAGAAGGCCGGCTCGGCCGCCGCCCTGAACGAGACCGCGGGTGAGTTCGGCTTCGCGTTCGGCATCGCCGCGCTGGGCAGCATCGGCACCGCGGTCTACCGGTCCGTCTTCGCCGGCCACACCCCCAGCGGCGTCCCGTCCACCGCGGTGGCCGCCGCAAACGACAGCCTCGTGGCCGCCGCCAACGCCGCTCAGGCCCTCCCCCAGCAGGTCGCCGCCACGCTGCTCAGCCCGGCCCGCGAGGCCTACACCAGCGCCCTGCACGTCGTGGCCGGAATCAGCGGCATCTCGCTGGCCATCGCGGCCGTCGTCATCGTGACCATGCTCCGCCACGTCCGCCCCCTCGGCGCTCCCGCCATCGAGGAGCCCGCGGCCGAGACCTCGGAGCCGGAGGCGGTAGCGTCCCCGGTGTGACCGCCGGCACGACAACCGCTATCCCGGCCGAGCCCCCGCTCGGCCGGGATAGTTGTCTGGGCGACCGACGGACCGTTTCATTTGATCCTGCTGAGCAGCGCGGTGATGTCGGTGGCCAGCTCACTGTCGACCGGGGCGTGCCGGTTGAGCAGGCGGTACCACATCGTGCCGAACACCATGTCGACGGCGAGCTCGGGATCGGCGTCCGGGACGTACCGCTCCAGCAGTTCGCGTAGGGCATTCCGCCGCAGCGCGATGACCTCCGTACTGAAGCGGGCGGCCAGCTCGGGGTCGCTCTGCGCCTCGGCCATCAGGTTGACGACGATCCGCCCGACCACGCCGTCGGCGAGGTCGAATGTGGCGATCAGAAAGGCCTCCAGGTCGGCCGCGGGGTCCGCGGAGCGGGGCAGCGGCTGCAGGCGCCGCGCGATGACGTCGGTGAGGACTTCGAGGAAGACCTCGGCCTTGGTCGACCACCACCGGTAGAGCGTCTGCCGGCCGGTACCCGCCTCGGCGGCGATGCTCTTGAGCGTCACGGCGCCGTAGCCATCGCGTTCGCACAGCCGCAGCGCCGCGTCGAGGATGGCGCGCCGGGACGCCTCGCTGCGAGGCCTGCCTCGGTTCATGGGCCCACTTTACAAGACACTGTGCCTCGTTATACTTTCGAGGCAGGATGTCTCATATATAGGAGGTTTCTGTGACTGAACGCGTAGTGATCGTTGGCGGCACGTCCGGCATCGGTCTGGCGACGGCCGCCCGGCTCGTCAAGGACGGCCACGAGGTCGTCGTCACGGGCCGTACTGCAGACCGGCTGGACGACGCGGTGCGGCAACTCGGCGGGCAGGCGGCGGGCGAACAGGCCGACGCCCGTGACCCGCAGGCCATGCGCGACCTGTTCGCCCGGCTGGGCTCGGCCGACCATGTCGTCATCACCGTTACCGGCCAGAAGGGCGCCGGGCCGTTGGCGGAGCTGACGGCTGAGACGCTCCGGGAGGCGGTCGAGGACAAGCTGATCGCCCACCTGCTGACCGCGCAGGCCGCGCTGCCGGTGATCCGCTCCGGCGGTTCGCTGACCTTCGTCAGTGCCGCTTCGGCAGGCTCCTCGTTTCCCGAGGTTTCCGGGCTGGCCGCGGTCAACGGCGCGATCGAGGCCGTGATCCCCGGCCTGGCCGTCGAACTCGCCCCGATCCGGGTCAACGCCGTGTCGCCCGGCGTTATCGACACCCCGTGGTGGGACTGGCTCGGCGACGACGCCCGCCCGGCCGTCCTCGACGGCTTCGCAGCCGCCTCGCCGACAGGCCGCGTCGGCGTCCCCGACGACGTCGCCCGTACGATCGCGTACCTGATCGACAGCACCTTCACAACCGGCACAGTCGTCACCATCGACGGCGGCGCCCGGCTCAAGACCCAGCCCGCCGCCTGACTACGACACGGAGTCCCGCGCCCGCCAATGGGCGCGGGACTCCGCACGGTCAAACCGTGATGAGGCTGCCCTGGTCGTCGATGGTGTCGGCGTGCTCGTCGTCGAACCACCTACCGCCGGTGGCCAGGTAGCGGAACCGGTGAATGCCCGGCTCGAGGATCACCGAGACGGTCCAAGTGCCGTTTCGGCGTTCGACGAGCTCATGCCGTCCTGGCTCCCAGTTATTGAAATCGCCGACCACGCTGACGACGCCGTCAGCATGGTCGGCGAGGCAGAAGGTCACCCGAACCTTGGACCCGAACAATCGGGACCGCTTGACCATAGAACTCTCCCTGAGGACGAAGGGGCGTCCATAGTCTCGCCGAGTGTCGCGGTCCCACCCCGAACATTCTTGGGCGAGTCACGCAGAACTCAGGATCGTCTTCCGGGGCCGGTGGCATGCGGTCTTCCCGGCATTGGGGGGTGCGGGTTCGGGCCCCTGGCTTCAGTCGCGGTCTTGCCAGGTGCACAGGCAGACCCGGTTGCCTTCGGGGTCGGCGAGCACCCAGAACCTTGGCGCCGCCGCGTCGCTGACCAGCGTGCCGCCGGCGGCGAGCGCCGCCTCGATGCGCGGCTGGACCTGCGCGGGATCGATCCACACGTCCGGGTGCCAGCGCTGGCGGGGTTCCTCGCTGCCGGAAGCCTGGAACCAGATGGTCGGCAGGCCGTCGGATGAGTCGCGCAGCTCGTCGCCGAAGCCGGGCCCGGACACATGCTCCATCGCCAGCACCGCGGCCCAGAACGGAAGAACCGCCTCGTGGGCCGGGGTGTCGAGGCCGAGTTCGAGGCGCGAGACGTCCGCCGCGTCCAAGGGCGCGCCCGCGTCGGCGGCGATCGAGGTGATGATGCGGGCCAGCCGGATGTCGCGCTCGGTGACTCCCTGCTCGTCGTGGCTGGTCAGCCGGACATCAACATGCAGGTAGCGCAGGTTGAGGTCGGGATGGTGGTTCATCTCCTCGGCCGCCGCGCCGATGGCATTGACGACCGTGAGGCCGGTCGCGAAATCCCTGGTTTGGATACGAGTCTGCAGACCATCGAGCAGGTAGACCCACCCGTGCAGCCCTGCGTCGGCGATCTGCTTGCCGGTCAGCTTGGTCATGAAGGCATGATCGCAGGTCGGGCAGCCCGGCTGCCGGCCGGTACGCGCGCTCAGCTCGAGCTTTGCTGCTCGCGGAAGGCGCTGACGGCGAAGTGCAGGCGGGCGCCGACGAGCAGTTCCTCGTCCGGCGGGCAGTCGAGCAGGGCCCGCGCGGCCTCGGCCAGCTCATCGTCGTCGCGGGGCACGCCGTCGGCGGCCACCCGCGCCACGATCTCCACCAGCTCGGCCCGCTTGTACGTGGCGATCGACCGCTGGTCGCTCTCGGCGGGTTCCGGCTCGACCGGCTCGATCGGTGCCGGCTCTGCGGGTTCGTACGACTCGGCCGGCGCCGGGGGTTCCGGTGTGGCCACGGGCCGCGGCGGCGGTGGGCTCGGCGGCGGTGGGCTGGGTGACGAGGCCGGTGGTGGGGCCGGTGGTGGGGCCGGTGGTGGGGCGGCTCGTGGGGACGGCGGTGGGGCGGCTCGTGGGGGCGGCGGCCGGTGGGGCGGGGGCGGCGGAGCCACGGGCGGCCGGTACCCCGGCGGTGGCGGGGTCTGGAACACCGGCTCCGAGGGCGGCGGCCGGAACGACTTCCGCTTCGGCAGTGCCGGCGCCGGCCCGGCCGGTGGCGACGCCGGCGGCCTGGCGGCGGGCGCTCCCCCGGGAGTCACCGGCGTGGCGTCCGGCGGCGCGGGGGCGCCGGGCGCCGGGGCGGGAGCCTGCGCCGCAGGGGCAGCCGGTGTGGAGCGCGGCGCCGAGTGCGCCGGGGCCGGAGGCGCTGGCGGGGGTCCGGGTCGTGCGGGCGCGGGCGGAGGGGCTCCAGCGGGTGGGGGCACGGCGGCCGGGCGCGCAGGTGGCGTGGGTGGCGTGACTCGGGCCGGTCTTGGAGGACGGGACGCAGCGGGCGGCGTCGCCGGTGCCTGATCCGCCGCCGGGGCGGGACGCGGACGCGGCGCCGCGGGCCGTACCGGCGGCGGGGCGACAGCGGGAGATTGGTCGGAGGTGAGGCGGAGGACGGGGCCGCAGCGGGCCGCAAGGACGTCGAAGAGGCTGCCGCGCAACGGCGACGGACCGGCCGCCGGGTCGGGGAAGCCGATGGCGATCACGCGGGGGGCCAGCCACAGCAGGTAGAGGGCCGACACGTCGGTCGCATCCGCCTCGTCGACGATGACGACGTCGAAGGCGTTCCTGATCGGCTCGACCATGGATGTGACCTGGTCGAGCAGGACCGCGGACACCGGCGTACCACCCGAAAGGCGCCGCGCACGGGCGGCGATCAGCTCGGCGACGGCCGCGCGCTCCCGCGCCGCCGCCTCCACCAGCTCCTCCGACTCCTCCAGGTCCACGGACGCGAGGAAGGCCGAGGCCGCCGACCACGCCCACGCCTCGTCCCAGGTCGCGAGCCGGGCCGGCCACCCGGCCGAGTCGGGGCCGGTGGCCGCCGCGGCGAGTAGCGAGCCGACGGCCTCCGGCAGGCGGGACAGCAGCTCGTCACAGCGCGCCTGTTCGCGCTGCTCGCGATGGGCGTCGTTCAGCGCGGCGATGCACCGCGCGTAGGCGTCCGCGTCGCGCGCGTCCAGTGCGGCGATGGCGGCGGTCAGCTCGGGCGGGAGCCGGTTGTCGGAGCCGGCCAAGCGCGCCAACCGGTCGCGCAGCTCGCCGAGTTCGGCGTCGGCCCGTACCGCTTCGGCGGCGAACCGCAGCGAGTCGAGCGCCGAAAGATAGGCCAGCAGCTCGGGGCCGCTGGACAGCGTCACCGGCACCCCGGCGTCGGTCAGCAGGGCGACCGTCTCGCCGATCGCGGCGAGCGCGGTACGTACGTGGTTGAGCCGGGCGTACGCGGCGGCGATCTGGTCGACGACCGCGCCCAGGGACGTACCGGTGAAGCTCACACCGACCGCGGACCAGCACTCGGCCAGCCGCCGGCAGGCCATGCGGCCGGTGATCTCGGCGATCACGACGTCGAGCAGCACCGTCGTGGTCGGCGGCTCGCCGTCGACCAGGGCCGAGTTGAGCAGCGGCTCGGCCCGCCGCTGCTCCTCCGGCTTCATCGGGCCGCGCTTGAGCCGTCCGCCGCCGACCATAAAGCTGCGCAGCCGGCGCGCGGCCGCCAGCAGCTCCGGCGTCAGTTCGTGCGGCAGCCGTACGTTCTGGAAGCCGACCGCGCGGACGGCCCGGTCGGCCTCGGCGACCAGGCCCGCGTTCGCGGCGACCCGATCCCAGGCCGCCACGTTCCGGCGGGCCAGACCGTCGGCGAGGGCCCGTACGGCCCAGTCGCCGGTGTCCCACTCGGTCGCCGTCGGGCCGAGCTCGCGCAGCGCGCGGCGAATGGCGATGGCGCAGCGGCTCATGCCGGCGCGTACGGCCAGCTCGCAGCCCCACAGCCGCCGGGACAGGTCGGTCTCCGCGCGCCGCTGCCGGTCCTGGGCGGTCCGGTCGGCGCCGACGAGCTCCCCTACCTCGGCGACGGCGGGGAGGTCCGACGGGTCCGGCAGCCGCTGTCCGGTCCGGGCCCGCCGTTCACGCGTCTGCCCGGCGAGCAGGGCGAACAGCTCGCGCGCCGCCGCCTCGTCGATCGGCGGGGTGCCGGGCAGCCCGGCCGGCAGCCACGAACACTCATCGGCGCGCTCGGCCACCCGCGCGGAGATCTCGGCCACGGTGCCCTGGTAGCCGGGCGCCATGTCGTAGGTCGTGGACGTCGCGGCGTTCTCGCGGAGCGAGGCGAGCGCGCGCCGGGCCGCGACGACCTGGCCGGACAGCACGGCCTCGACCCGCTTGTGCCGCGCCGGGTCGAGGCTGCGCGCCGGGAGCGCGCCGAACAGCTCGCCGATCTCCGCCGGTAGCGCGTCCCGTACGTTCCGGGGCGTGACGAACAGCACCCGGTGCCCCTCGGCGAGCAGCGCGGCGCCCAGGTTGGCCAGCGACCGGGTGGTGAGCCGGCCCTCGACCGGCAGCGCGTCGCGCAGCCCCGCCAGGATCTGCCGCTCCTCCGACTCGGTCGGCAGCGGGAACAGCGGATCGCGTACGGGACGTGCGGCGGGCGCGGTCTTCTCGACGAGCCGGAGCAGGCCCGCGGGCGGCTCGGCGCCCGGCCGGGCGAGATCGGCGAGGATGGCGTCGAAGAAGTCGAGGACCCCGGCGCGCCCCCGCCTGCGCAGCACGAGCGCCGGGGCCAGCCGTACGCGCGGCGAGGCGCCCTGGTAACCGCCGTCCGCGAGCGCCGCCCAGTCCTCCCGGAACACCGCGGGCTCCTCGAAGGCAAGGCCGCACCATTTGCGCAGCACGTCGGCGACCGAGGCCCGCAGGCCGAACCCCTGCCCGGCCTTGACCGCGTCGCCCACCCATTCCGTCCTGGTCTTGTCGAAGCCCGGCTGGGTGCTGAGCAGGTCGGCGTCGCGCAGCGTGGTCTCGTTGCCGAGCACGACATCGACCCGATCGGTCTTGGAATCGACGACCACGTGCGCGGGTGTGGTGAGGAGATGATCCCGTACGCGCGCGCTCCCGGACCGCCAGCTCAGCAGTCCGGTGGCCAGGACGAGCTCGGTCTCGTCGTCGAACTGCTCGCTGAGGGCACGCAGCACGCGGTACCACCGGCGCAGGATGAGCCAGCTGTCGAACTCCTCGCCCAGCGGGGCGGGTGGGGAGAGCGCGATCGGCGGCATGCTGAACAGCACGTGGCCGGGACCGGCGTCTGCCTGAACGTGGACCTCACCCGGCAACTCGGCCAGCCAGTGGACCTGCTCATGTTGTTCGATGTCATGCACGCGGCCCCGCCGGGCGGCGACAGCCCCACGGACCGAGCCCACCAAGCGGGCCGCGGCCGCGACACGCTCGTCCAGCGCGGCCACCTCCCCTCGCCCAGACCGAACACGAGTCTGCTGCCGTGATCAAGGTCCCGGGAGCGTGACAGGTCAATCCAGAATCCAGGAGTCAAAACTTTACCCGCGCACGAGGCACACGGGACTTACGCGACCGCAACAGGTCGGCATCAGCCCGGGCCGGCGACCGATCACATTCCAGCGGTGATGAGGACCTCGAGAGTGCGGGGACCGTGCACTCCCTCCACCCGGTCGAGCTCGATGTCGCTGGTGGCCGACGGCCCGCTGATCCAGGTCAGCGGACGGGCCGGCGTCAGCCGGGTCAGCGCCTCGGCGACGGTGTGCACGATCTGGTCGTCATGGATGACGCACACGTGGTGGTCGGGCACCAGAGTCAGCGCCCGCCGTCCCTGGTCGGCGCCCGCGTTGAGGATGATCGTGCCCGTCTCGGCGATCGCCACCGCGCAGCCGGTGACGACGATGTCGACCGCGTCCAGGTCGTACGAGCTCAGCTCCGGTTCGTCGCGTACGACGTCGGCACCGGCGAGCCAGTCGTCCGGCACGCCGGCGGGCGCCGCCACCCGGCGGCCGCGCACCGAGCCGGCGACCTCGCCGGCCAGCGACTCGGCCGGCACCACCCGGACCTGGGCCCGATAGTCGACGAGCCGGTCGACGAGCGTCTCGACGCGGTCGAAGTCGCGGGTGACCTCGTACGCCCTGGGCACCTCGAACTCGTCAGGGGCCTCGCCGACATCGGCGAGCGCCGCCCGCACCCGGCCGAGAATGCGCTCTCGCGAACCCATCGGCGCGCTCATCGGTTCGCCCTCCACCAGTCGCGGAACGATTGCTTCGGCGGCGCCGGCACCTCACGGGTGTCCGACCATGCCGACAAGGGACGCGGCAGGCGGCGCGGCGTCAGCCGGCGGAACCGGCCGGCCGCGCGCTGTACGGTCCGCAGCCGTGGCGGGGAGCCGAGCACCCAGCCGGCGGCTCGCATCGCGGCCCGCTCGGCGGCGTGCCCGCCACCCGACGCGACCTTGGCGCGCAGGTGCAGCAGCACCTCCGGGATGTTGATCGCGACCGGGCAGACCTCGTAGCAGGCCCCGCACAGCGTCGAGGCGTACGGCAGGGACGCGTCGATCTTGGACCCGGTGCCGCGCAGCTGCGGGGTGAGGATCGCGCCGATCGGCCCCGGATAGACCGAGCCGTACGCGTGCCCGCCGGCTCGTTCGTACACGGGGCACACGTTGAGGCAGGCCGAGCAGCGGATGCAGCGCAGCGCCTGCCGGCCGACCTGGTCGGCCAGCACGTCGGTGCGCCCGTTGTCGAGCAGCACCAGGTGGAAGGTCTGCCCCTCGACCGCGCCCGTCCACATGGAGGTGTACGGGTTCATCCGCTCCCCCGTCGACGACCGCGGCAGCAGCTGCATGAAGACCTCGAGGTCGCGCCAGGTCGGGACCAGCTTCTCGATGCCAACGACGGAGATCAGGGTCTCCGGCAGAGACAGGCACATCCGGCCGTTGCCCTCCGACTCCAGCACCACCAGCGTGCCGGTCTCGGCGACGGCGAAGTTGGCGCCCGAGATGCCGACCTTCGCCTTCAGGAACCGCTCGCGCAGGTGCAGGCGGGCCGCCTCGGCCAGCGCCCGCGGCTCGTCGGTCAGCTCGGCGGGCGCGGGCCGGCCCCACTGGGCCATCTTCGACAGGAAGATCTCGCGGATCTCGGCCCGGTTGCGGTGGATCGCCGGCACCAGGATGTGCGACGGCCAGTCGTCGCCGAGCTGCACGATGAGCTCGGCCAGGTCGGTCTCGTACGCCCGGATGCCGGCCCGCTCCAGGGCCTCGTTGAGCTCGATCTCCTGGGTGGCGATCGACTTGACCTTGACGACCTCGCTCTCGCCGGTGGCCCGGACCAGCTCGGTGACGATGCGGTTGGCCTCGTCGGCGTCGGCGGCCCAGTGCACCTGCCCGCCCGCCGCCGTGACCGACGCTTCCAGCTGCTCCAGGTAGTGATCGAGGTGCCGGAGCGTACGGTCCTTGATCGCCTTACCGGCGGCCCGCAGCTCGGCCCAGTCCGGCAGCTCGCCCACGACGTTGGCGCGCTTGGCCCGGATGGTGTGCGTGGCCTTGCGCAGGTTGTGCCGCAGCTGGGCGTCCCCCACCGCGTCGGCCGACGTCTTGCTGAAGGCGGGCATCCCAACAAAGGTCGTCATGCCGGTCCCTCCTCGGTCGAGGCGAGGATCTCGGCGAGGTGCAGCACGCGGACGCCCGTACGCTGCCGCGCCAGCGCCCCGCCGATGTGCATCAGGCAGGAGTTGTCGGCTGCGCACAGCACCTCGGCGCCGGTGCCGGTGACGTTGCGCACCTTGTCGGCGCACATCGCCGCCGAGACCGCCGGGTTCTTCAGTGAGAACGTGCCGCCGAACCCGCAGCACTCCTCGGCCGCCGGCAGCTCGGCCAGGTCGAGCCCGCGCACCTTCGACAACAGCCGCATCGGGCGGTCGCCGAGCCGCAGCGACCGCAGCGAGTGGCAGGTCGGGTGGTAGGTCACCCGGTGCGGGAAGTACGCCCCGACGTCCTCGACCTTCAGCACGTCGACGAGAAACTCCGACAGTTCGTACGTCTTGGGCGGCTCGACCTCCAGGGTCGGGTACCACTCGCGGACCATCGCCGCGCACGACCCGGACGGCACCACCACCGCCTCGTACGACGCGAAGGTCTCGGCGGTGCGCCGCGCCAGCCGGCGCGCCTCCTCGCGATAGCCGGTGTTGAAGTGCATCTGCCCGCAGCAGGTCTGGCCGAGCGGGAAGTCGACCGTGCAGCCGAGCCGCTCCAGCAGCCGGACCACGGCCCGCCCGGTATCGGGGAAGAGCGTGTCGTTGACGCAGGTGACGAACAGACCGACGCGCACGTGCCCTCCTAGCCGGGATCAGCGATCAGGCAATTGTTCCCCGCCGGGCCAGATCGGACCAGAGCGCGTCCGGTACGGAGTGGCCGAACATCGCCACGTTGTCGTCGACCTCCGCCGGCGTACGGCAGCCGACGAGCACGCTCGCGACGACGGGATGCCGCAGCGGGAACTGCAGAGCGGCCGCCCGCAACGGCACGTCGTAGGCCGCACAGGTGTCGCGCAGCTCCAGGGCCCGGGCGAGCCGCAGCTCCGACGCGGGGGCGTAGTTGTAGGTCGAGCCCGGTCGCGGGTCGGCGAGCAGCCCCGAGTTGTAGACGCCGCCGATCACCACGGACACGCTCCGCCGTTCGCACGCGGGCAGCAGGTCACGCTCGGCCGACCGGTCGAGCAGCGTGTACCGGCCCGCGCACAGCACCACGTCGAGGTCGAGCCGCTCGACGAACCGCGTGAGCATGGCGGTCTGGTTCATGCCGGCGCCGATCGCCCTGACCACGCCCTCGTCGCGCAGCTCGGCCAGCGCTGGGAAGCCGGTCGCGTAGACCTCGTCCTCGTGCGCGTCCGGGTCGTGCATGAGCAGGATGTCGACGCGGTCCAGGCCGAGCCGCTCCAGCGACTCGGCCAGCGACCGGCGCACGCCGTCGCGGCTCCAGTCCCAGCGGCGCCGGTACGGCGGCTCATCGGCGAACCCCTCCGGGTCCGGCGGCTCCCCGGCGCCACGGGGCACGACGAGCCGGCCGACCTTGGTGGACACGACGAACGACCCGCGCGGCACGCCCGCCAGCGCCCGGCCCATCCGCTCCTCGCCGCGGCCTACCGCGTAGTGCGGCGCGGTGTCGGCGTAACCGATGCCGTGTTCGAGCCCCCGCCGTACCGTGGCCTGCGCGTCGTCGTCGGACACCGGCTCGTAGAGGCCGGCCAGCGCCGCGCCGCCGAGCGCCAGGGTGGTGACCTCGACGTCGCTGTGTCCGAGCTTGTTCTTCTCGACGTTAATTTTGGGCCTGTCCCGAGGTGATCCGACTGATGATCAGGGCTACCAGGATGATCGCACCGTTGAGCGCGCCGATCCATTGCGCGGGGACACCGGCCAGCGTCAGCACGTTCTGGATGAGGTAGAGCAGCAGAATGCCGGTGAACGCGCCGAAGATCGTGCCGCGGCCGCCGCTCAGCGAGACGCCGCCGATGACCGCCGCCGCGAACACCGTGAAGATCGCGCCGCTGCCCTGGGAGGCCGCCACCGACGCCAGCCGCCCGGTGAGCAGCAGCCCGCCAAGCGCGGCGAGCAGGCCGGCGACGACGAGGGTGGTGAACAGCACCCGGTTGACCCGGATGCCCGCGGCCCGCGCGGCGTCGGCGTTGCCGCCGATGGCGTACAGCGACCGGCCGAACTTCGTATAGCCGGCGACCACAATCGCCACCGCGTACAGGATCAGGCAGATCCAGATCGACGCGGGCAGGCCCAGCCACACCGCGTTGCCCAGGTAGATCATCGACGACGGCAGGTTGAAGAACGTCTTGCCGCCGCTGATCCCGGTCAGCAGGCCGCGCAGCACGATCAGCATGCCGAGCGTCACGATGAACCCGTTGAGCTGGAACCGTACGATCAGCAGGCCGTTGACCACGCCGATGACCAGGCCGACCGCCAGCGTGAGCGGCACCGCCCAGCCGCCGGACAGCCAGCCGAGTCCGTGCGCGACGCCCGGCGCGAGCACCAGCCACGCGGCGACGCCGGGGGCCAGCCCGAACGTCGACTCCAGCGACAGGTCCATCCGGCCGCACAGCAGCACCAGCGCCTCGGCCAGCACCAGCAGCGAGATCTCCGACTGCTGCTGCAGCACGTTCTGCAGGTTGGTCCAGCTCAGGAAGGCCGGGCTGACGATCCAGCCGACGACCATCATGCCCAGGATCGCCGGCACCAGCGCGAGGTCGCGCAGCCGGGCGATGCGCAGCCCGCCGGCCCGGCGGACGACCGCCGGAGCGGTGGGACGCACCTCAGTATTCACGCGGGCTCCCTCCTCGCCTGGCGGCTCGTCGGCGCGTGAGCGGATTCGCAGCATTGAATGTGTTCCCGCGCAAGCTCGCTCACTCTGAAATCCCTTCCATGGCCGCGATGAGGTCGTGGTCACGCCAGCCGCTCGGACGTTCCTCCGCGACCGATCCCTTGAACATGACGACGACGCGATCGCACTGGCGCAGGTCGTCGAGGTCGTCGGAGACGATCAGCACGCCGGCGCCGCGGCGGGCGGCGTCCTCGGCGGCGGCCAGCAACGTCTCCTTGGCCTTCACGTCGACCCCGGCCGTGGGCTGCAGCAGGACGAGCGCCGTTGGCTCGCCGGCCAGCGCGCGGGCCATGACGACCTTCTGCTGGTTGCCGCCGGACAGCGCGGACACCGGCTGCTCCGGCCCGGACGCCTTGATGGTCAGGTCGTCGATCGCCTGCGCGCCCACCGCCGCCCGTCGCCGCGGGCCGATGAAGCCGTAGCGGCCCAGCCGATCGGGGATCGTCATGGTGACGTTCTCCGCGATCGACAGGGCCGGGACAAGGCCCTGGCGGTGCCGGTCCTGCGGCACGAACCCGACGCCGGCGGCGAGCGCGGCGGGCACGCTGCCCGGTCGGGGCCGGTTGCCCGCGATCTCGACCGTGCCGGTGATCGGACGGCGCAGCCCGACCACCGACTCGGCGACCGCCATCTTGCCCGAGCCGCCCGCCCCGGCGAGCCCGACGATCTCGCCGCGCCGTACCTCGAACGACACGTCGTGGTAGAGCCCGGGCAGGCCGAGCTCGCTGACCTGCAGCGCCGGTACGGCGGTGTCCTGTGGAGCCGTACGGTCGGAGGACGCGGTGATCAGGCCGGTCGCCTCGCCTGTCATCGCCGCGACGAGGTCGGTCTCGCTCAGCTCGGTCACCGGGGCGGTGACGACGTGCCGGGCGTCGCGCAGCACCGTGACCGTGTCGCAGACCTCGTACACCTCCTCCAGGTGATGGCTGATGAACAGGAACGTGACGCCCTGGTCGCGCAGCACCCGCATGCGCTCGAAGAGCCGCTCGATCGCCTGGCCGTCGAGCTGGGCGGTCGGCTCGTCGAGGATGATGAACCGCGACCCGTGCGACAGCGCCCGGGCGATCTCGACCAGCTGCCGCTGCTCGACCGTCAGCTTCTCGGCCGGCTGCTCGACGTCGACGTCGACATCCCATCCCTGCAGCAGCTCGCGCGCCCGTCGCCGTACGGAGGTCCACGCGATGAGGCCGCGCCGGCTGTCCTGACGATTGAGGAAGACGTTCTCGGCCACCGACAACGAGGGGATGACGGTCGACTTCTGGTAGACGCAGGCGACCCGGCGCCGCCAGGCCTCCCGGTCCGAGATCGGCGGGGCCGGGTCGTCGCCGAAGGTCACCTCGCCGTCGTCCGGCGCCAGCAGCCCGGTCAGCAGTGACACCAGCGTCGACTTGCCGGCGCCGTTGCGGCCCACCAGCGCGTGGATCTCCCCGGGCCGTACGGCCAGCGAGACATCGTCGAGTGCCACGGTCACGCCGAACCGCTTCGTGACCCCATGGGCCGCCGCGACCGGCAAGGCCCTCGCACGGCCGCCGTCCCCGCCGGCCGCAGCGCCTGCGTCGGTACTCAATGTGTCTCCCGCTCAGCCTCGGCGCGCGTTGGCGCGCGCTTCCCTCGTCAGTCCAGCACGCGCCGCGCGCCGGTGGCTCGCTCACTTCACTTGGTTACCCCAGAGCGACGCGTCGTCGGCCTTCATCGAGCCCTGGAACGACCCGTCCTTGGTGACGAGCGGCGCCGGCAGCTGGTCTTCGAGGAGGCCTGGCCGGACCTGCACGATCGTCGACTGGTGATCGGTCGGGCCGGGCTTGAAGGTCTTGCCGTCGATCGCGGCCTTGACGTAGTACAGGCCGTACTTCGCGTACAGGTCGGCGGGCTGCGACACGGTGGCGTCGATGTCGCCCGCCTCGATGGCCTTCAGCTCCTCGGGGATGCCGTCGTTCGACACGATGAAGATGTGCTTGGGGTCGGTCGGCGGCACCAGCAGGTTCTTCTGCTTGAGCAGCTGCATGGTCGGCGCCAGGAACACGCCGCCGGCCTGCATGTAGATGCCGTTGATGTCGGGGTTGGCGGCGAGCACGGTCTGCAGCTTGTTCGCGGCGACGTCGCCCTTCCACTCGGTGGCCAGGCCGAAGACCTTGACGTTCGGGTACTTCTGCTTCATGCACTCGTTGAAGGCCTCGGTGCGGTCGCGGCCGTTGACCGAAGCCAGGTCGCCCTCGAACATGACGACCTTGCCCTTGCCCTTGAGCTTGGCGCCGAGGAACTCGCACGCCTTCTGCCCGTAGGCCCGGTTGTCGGCGCGGACGACCATGAAGACGTCGCCCTTGTCGGGCCGCGTGTCGATGGACACGACCGGGATCTTCTTCTGCTCGAGCTGGTCCAGCGTCGGCGCGACCGCCGCGGTGTCCTGCGGCGCCATCACGACGCCCTTGGCGCCCTGGCCGAGCAGGGTCTGCACGTTGGCGGTGAGCTTGGCGATGTCGTTCTCGGAGTTGGTGGTCTTCAGGTCGAGCTTGAGCTCGCCGCCGAACTGCGGGACGTACTTGATGTACGAGTTCCAGAAGTCGGTGTCGGAGCGGGGGTAGTCGACCCCGACGACCTCCGCCTTCGCGCCGCCTGTGGTCGCGTTGTCGCTGCCGCGGTTACATCCGGCCAGCAGGGCGGCGACCGCGACCAGCGCCGCCGTAGAGACAATCGTCTTTCTCATGGGGTGGGCTCCTCGGTTCATGTTGGTGGTCTCAGCCGTAGTCCCTGCATGCCGCCGTCGACGGCGAGCGCGGTGCCTGTGGTGGCACCGGCGAGCGGACTGGCCAGGTAGGCGATGGCGGCGGCGACCTCGTCGGCGCTCACCAGTCGTCCGGTGGGCTGCCGTGCCTCGAGCGCGGCCCGCTCCGCCGCCGGGTCGCCGGCCGCGGCGAGCAGCCGATCGATCCAGGGCGTGTCGGCGGTGCCCGGATTCACGCAGTTCACACGGATGCCCTCGCGCACGTGGTCGGCCGCCATCGCGAGCGTGAGGGACAGCACGGCGCCCTTGGTCGCCGAGTAGAGCGCCCGGCTGGGCAGCCCGGCGGTGGCCGCGATCGAGCAGGTGTTGACGATCGCCGCGTGCCGCGACCGGCGGAGGTACGGCA
Source organism: Streptosporangiaceae bacterium (assembly GCA_036555725.1). Taxonomy (GTDB): domain Bacteria; phylum Actinomycetota; class Actinomycetes; order Streptosporangiales; family Streptosporangiaceae; genus CALAED01. Next base: position 43,954 of record DATBKU010000068.1, read on the forward strand.
GGGCCGCACGGGCCATACGGACCATGCCGAACACGTTGACGTCGAAGACCCGCCGCCATTCGTCGTCGTCGTTGTCCTCGACGGTGCCCTGCGCGCCGATGCCGGCGTTGTTGACGAGCACGTCGAGGCCCCCGAGCCGGTCGGCCGCCTGCGCCACTCCGTCCCGTACGGCGGCGGCGTCGGTCACGTCGCCGATCACGCCGGACAGAGGCCCCGGCACCTTGTCGAGGTCGAAGCAGACGACGCTCGCGCCGCGCGCCGTGAGCAGCCGCGCCGTGGCCAGCCCGATCCCCGACGCGCCGCCGGTGACCAGCGCCCTGATCCCGTCGAACTCAGTGCTCAATGTGCTCGCTCCGCTCGCTGTCCGCGGGCGCTTGTCCCCTCCAGGCCGGGCCGTCGGGGAAGGCGTAGGTAGTGATGGACGTGGGCCGCAGCTCGGCGGACAGCCCGGGCGCCTCGGGGACGAGGTAGTGGCCGCGTTCCACGCGTACCGGGTCGATGAAGTGCTCGTGCAGATGGTCGACGTACTCGACGACCCGGCCCGCCGTGCTGCCGCTGACCGCGACGAAGTCGAACATCGACAGGTGCTGCACGACCTCGCACAGGCCGACGCCGCCCGCGTGCGGGCAGACCGGGACGCCGAACTTGGCGGCGAGCAGCAGGATCGCGACGTTCTCGGTGACCCCGCCGACCCGGGTCGCGTCGAGTTGCAGCACGTCGATCGCCTCGGCCTGGAGCAGCTGCTTGAAGATCACCCGGTTCTGCACGTGCTCCCCGGTCGCCACCTTGATGGGGTGGACGGCCTTGCGGATGGCCGCGTGGCCGAGCACGTCATCCGGGCTGGTCGGCTCCTCGATCCAGAGCGGGTCGTACGGCCGCAGCGCGGTGACCCAGTCGATCGCGGGCCCGACGTCCCAGCGCTGGTTGGCGTCGATCGAGATCAGGATCTCCGGCCCGACCACCTCGCGGGCCAGCCGTACCCGCCTGATGTCGTCGGCCAGGTCGGCGCCCACCTTGAGCTTGATGTGCGTGAACCCGTCGGCGACGGCGGCGCGCGCCAGCCGGACCATCTTCTCGTCTGGGTAACCGAGCCAGCCCGCCGAGGTCGTGTACGCCGGGTAGCCCGCCTTGCGCAGCGCGGCCTCGCGGTCGGCCCGCCCGGGGGCGCCGGCGCGCAGCAGGTCGACCGCCTCGGCCGGGGTGAGCGCGTCGGTCAGGTAGCGCCAGTCGACGAGGTCGGCGACGTGCTCCGGCGACATGTCAGCGAGCAGCTTCCACACCGGCTTGCCCGCGACCTTGCCGGCGAGGTCGAACAGCGCGTTGATGATCGCGCCCGCCGCCATGTGCGAGGCGCCCTTCTCCGGGCCGAGCCAGCGCAGCTGGGAGTCGTACGTCAGCCGCTTGGCGAGCCCGCCGAGGTCATCGAGGTCGAGCTCATGGCCGAGCAGCAGCGGCGCGTGCGCCTCGATCGCGGCGACGCAGACCTCGTTGCCGCGGCCGATGGTGAAGCAGAACCCATGCCCCTCGGGCCCGTCGTCGGTGTGCAGCACCACGTACGCGGCGGAGTAGTCGGGGTCGGGGTTCATCGCGTCGGAGCCGTCCAGCTGCCGCGAGGTCGGGAACCGGACGTCGTGCGTCGTCAGCGAGGTGATCTTCATGCGGGCCGTAGCCGCTGCCGCTGCCGGCCGAGACCTTCGATCTCGAGCTCGACGAGGTCGCCCGCGCGCAGGTACGGCTGGCCCGGGCGGCCCATCGCTACGCCGGCCGGGGTGCCGGTGTTGATCACGTCGCCCGGCTCGAGCACCATGAACCGGCTGATGTACGCGACGGTCTCGTACACCCCGAAGATCATGTCTTTGGTGTTGCCGTCCTGGCGGAGCTCGCCGTTGACCCAGAGCTTCAGGCTCAGCCGATGGGGGTCGGCGATCTCGTCGGCGGTGACGAGCCAGGGCCCGAGCGGGTTGAACGTCTCGCACGACTTGCCCTTGTCCCAGGTGCCGCCGCGCTCCAGCTGGAACTCGCGCTCCGAGACGTCGTTGCTGACGGCGTATCCCGCGATGACCTCTCTGGCCTGCTCGGGGCCGTCGAGGTAGCGGGCCGCGCGGCCGATGACGATGGCCAGCTCGACCTCGTAGTCGGTCTTGACGCTGTCGCGCGGGATCAGGACGTCGTTGTCGGGGCCGACGACCGTGTTGGACGCCTTCATGAAGAGGATCGGCTCGGCGGGCGGCTCGGCCCCCGTCTCGGCGGCGTGGTCGCGGTAGTTCAGCCCGAGGCAGACGACCTTGCCGGGACGGGCGATCGGCGGCCCCACCCGCCCGGGGTCGTCGAGCCGCGGCAGGTCCTCGGCCCGGACCCCGGCGAGCGTGTCGCTCGCGAGGAAGTGTCCATCGATATCGCCGCCGCCGACGTCACGGGTCAGCCCGGACAGGTCGCGCAGCGTGCCGTCGGCGGCCAGCAGGGCCGGCCGCTCGGCGCCCGCCGGACCTACGCGGAGAAGCTTCACGCGGCTCGTACCCCCAAATTCGTCGGATCTCTCGTTATAGATATCAGATCATTTCACCCGATTACCAGGTCATTGGTCGTGACACGGTCGTTATGCTGCTGATATTGATAGGACCTGCGGTAACAAGGTTGCCGGTTCTGTCACCCCGAGGTCACCACCCGAGGAGAGCCATGCGCGTGGCGCTGCACACCCGGCTGAAGCCCGGCAAGGAGGAGGAGTACGAGCGGGCGCACCGGGAGGTGCCGGCCGAGCTGGTCGCGGCGATCAAAGCCGCTGGCGCCCACGAATGGACGATCTGGCGCAGCGGGCTCGACCTGTTCCATGTGATCGACTGCGAGTCGTACGAGAAGCTGCTGCGCGAGCTCGCCGGACTGCCGGTCAACATCACGTGGCAGGCCCGGATGGCCGAGCTGCTCGACGTCGCCCACGATTACTCGGGCGAGGGCGCGGCCAAGGGCCTCCCCGCCGTTTGGCAACTGCCTAAATGACAATTGTTCCAATGCCTTGTTGATGATCTACTCAGGGTGATAAGTCGGGGGGGCCGGCCGCAGCTGTGTGAGGTGCCCCGATGACGAGCGTTGAGCAGTTCGGTTATCAGCAGGAGCTCAAGCGGTCCCTCTCGTACTGGGATCTGCTGATCTATGGCTTGATCTTCATGGTCCCGATCGCGCCCTTCGGGATCTTCGGCAGCGTCTTCAACGCCTCCGGCGGCATGGTGGTGCTGGCCTATGCGATCGGCGCGGTGGCCATGATCTTCACCGCGATCTCATACGCGCAGATGGCCAGGGCGTTCCCGCTGGCCGGGTCGGTGTACACGTACGCGGGCCGGGGCATCGCGCCGCCGGTGGGGTTCATCGCGGGCTGGCAGATCCTGCTCGACTACATCCTCGTGCCGGCGCTGCTCTACATCGTCTCGGCCATCGCGATGCACTCGTTCGTGCCCGGGATCCCGGTGTGGCTATGGGTGGTCGGGTTCATCGTGCTGAACACGGTGATCAACTACTTCGGCATCGAGATGACCGCCCGGACCAACCGGCTCATGCTGATCGGCGAGCTGATCGTGCTGGCGCTCTTCCTCGTCATCGGCCTCGTCGCGCTGGCCAACGGCAAGAGCACCGGCGGCGCGCTGACGCCGCTGTACAACTCCGACACGTTCTCGATCGGGCTGGTCTTCAGCGCGGTGTCGATCGCCGCGCTCAGCTTCCTCGGGTTCGACGCCATCTCCACGCTGTCCGAGGAGCACCAGGACGAGGCCCGCAAGATCGGCCGGGCCACCATCGCCTCATTGCTCGTGGTGGCCGTGCTGTTCGTCGCGCAGACATGGGTGGCGGCGCTGCTCGTCCCCGACCGGCAGAAGCTGCTGACCGAAGGCGACCCGGCGGGCACCGCCTTCTACCAGGCGGCCGAGCACGCGTCCGGGCACTGGCTCTACGTGGTGACCGCGGTGGCCACCGCGATCGCATGGGGGTTCGCCGACGCCATGGTCGCGCAGGCCGCGACGTCGCGGGTGCTGTACTCGATGGCTCGCGACCGCCAGTTGCCGCGCTTCCTGGCCAAGATCCATCCGAAGTACCGGGTGCCCGAGTACGCCACGTTCGTCGTGGCGGCCGTGTCGATCGCCGTGGGTGTCGGGCTGACCTTCCGCGAGGATTACGGCCTCACCACACTGACCACCCTGGTCAACTTCGGGGCGCTCACCGCGTTCATCCTGCTGCACGTGTCGGTGATCTCGCACTACATGGTGCGGCAGGGCAGCCGCGACATCCTCCGGCACCTCGTGGTCCCGATCTGCGGCATCATCATCATCGGCTATGTGGTGTACAAGGCCAAGGCCGCCGCGCAGGCGGTCGGCCTGACCTGGCTGGGCATCGGCATCGTCATCGTGATCGCGCTGGTCGCCACCGGCCGGACGCCCACCCTGGGCGGGATGGCCGAGCCGGTGGACGAACCGCCGATCGAGGAGACCAGGGCTTAGCTTTCAGTAGCGCTGGGCCGCGTACTTCTCCTCGCTCGGCATCATGATCCACAGGACGATGTAGACGACGAACTGCGGGCCCGGCAGCAGGCAGGACAGCACCGCCACCAGGCGGACGATGTTCGCGTCGACGCCGAAGCGGCGGGCCAGCCCCGCGCAGACTCCGGCGATCATGCGGCCGTTGCGCGGCCGGTAGAGACCAGTCATTTCTATTGCTCCCCGATGTTCGGTTTCGGTCGTGTTTCGTTGATGTGCTACCCACGCTACGAACCGGACACCAGATCGCGGATCGACCGGAAGGACTGTTCAGCGGCCATACCGCAGGAGTAGGGGAGGTCCCTTAGGGGTTTTCGTTGTGGCGGGCCACGAGGGCGGGCAGCTCGGCGAGGGACCCGAGCCGGAACAGGCAGCGCGCGAGCGCCTCCTCGTCGTGCTGGATGTAGCCCCACGGCCCGCGGCGCAGGTGCGCGACCCGCACGCCGTACGCGAGCCCGGGCCGTACGTCGTTGTCGATGCGATCCCCGACGTACAGCAGCTCGGCCGGGGCGCAGCCGGCCTCGGCCACGCAGCGGGCGAAGAACTCTGGAGCCGGCTTCTCCACCCCCCACAGCGCGGAGATGCCGACCACGTCCACGTCGAGGCCGAGCGCGGCGAAGTCGTCCGCGGCCTGCGCCGGCTGGTTGCCGGCCACCCCGACGTAAAGGCCCTGGGCGCGCAGCTCGTCGATGCAGCCGCGCGCGTCGGGGTAGAGGTCGGCCGGACCGAAGCCGTTCGGCACCCCGGCCGCGGCGCGCCGCTTCTCCTCCGTCGCCACGTCGAAGCCGGGCCGGAACAGCTCGAAGAGGTCACGGTGGCTGCCGCCGGTGGCCAGGAACGCGCCCAGCCGGGTCAGGAAGGTATGCCTCGGCACGCCGAGCCAGTCCGCCCACCGGCCGTTGATCTCACCCTCGTTGACGAGCGTCTCGCCGATGTCGAAGAAGACCGCCTTGATATGTGTCAACGCCTCGATCTCTGTCAAAGGTCGAGCGACTCCCCGGCCTGCAGGCGGCGGAAGTCCTTGCCCTGCTTCTCGCCCTCACCGCCCAGGCTGCCGTCGATCAGCATCAGCCCGATCTCGTTGACCAGCCCGTCGTGCACGGAGTAAGCACGCTGCGGCGAGACCTCGCGCAGGTAGGCGATCATCTCGGGATTCTTCATCCACGGGGCGTTCGTCGGCACCAGCAGGGTCGGCACGGGCCGGTCCGGCACGGTGAACGCGTCGCCGGGATGGAAGACCTCGCCGTCGACGAAGAAGCCGATGTTGTCGACCGGCGGCACGTCGGGGTGGAGGACCTCGTGCTTCTCCCCCAGGACGCCGACCTCGAAGCCGGCGATCGTCACCGCGTCGCCGTCGCCGAGCGCCCGCGCGTTGCCGACGTCGAGCTGGTCGGCGACCGCGCGGCAGGTGTAGATCTCCAGACCTGGGTTGTCGCTCGCCGCCTTCCGGATGCGCTCGGCGTCGAGGTGGTCCATGTGCTCGTGGGTGATGAGGAGGGCGTTGGCGCCGGCCAGCGCGTCGGCCTCCCTGGTCAGGGCGCCCGGGTCGATGACGAGGGTCCGGTCGTCCTTTTGCAGTCGTACGCAGGCGTGGGTCAGCTTCGTAAGACGCATGTCCAGATCATGTCACCGCGAGGGCCAGGGGGTTAGCCCCACCCCGAACCGGGGCGATAGCACCGCTGCCAACGAGGCGGCGCGCCGCCATGCTCGAGCTATGATCTCGATTCTCGCGCCCGTGCTCGCCGTCTGGGCGTACGCCTCCGTACAGCTTTATGCGCTCGCAGTCCGCCGCGGCCGCCGGGGAGTGCGGTCGTCCGCGCTGCGCGCCCGCGCCGCCCTGATCGTCGGCGTGCTGCTCACGCTGCCCGCGGTCGCCGTCGACCCGTGGCTCGCGCCGCTGCTGTTGCTGCCGGCCGGCGCCGCCGTACTGCTGACGCTGCCACGGCTCGGCGCGCTGATCCGGCCGCTGTACGCCGACCCGTGGGGGCCGAGTGACCCGGCCGTACGGCGCGCGACCCTTGACCCGGCGCTGACGGTGCCGGCGCCGGCGGGGCTGCTCGGCGCGTTGGTCGCCGGGCTGGCGCCGACGGGGGCGGCCGCCGCGCTGTGGTACGGCATCGTCGCCGTGGCCGCCGCCGGGCTGACGCTGGCCGCCCGGAGCCGCCGGACCCGGCTGGAGCGGCAGCGCATCGGCAGGCTCCCGCGCATGCTGGTCCGAGCCCCGCGGGCGAGGTACGACATTCCAGAGCTACCGGAGCGCCACACTGTCGCCGCCTGACATTGACGCGCCGGACACCCGTTGGTAGAACACGTTTCACCTCGGGGGTTCAGCGCAAGGAGGCGGCGATGCCCGTACCAGACCAGCGCGACCCCGAGATCACCCGCGACCTGTTGACCCAGTGGCTGTCTCCGCATCTGCCCGGCGTCCGGATCCCACTGCTCGAAACCCCATCGACCACCGGCTTCTCCAGCGAGACGCTGATCTTCGACGCGACGTGGGGCGATCGGCAGGAGGGCTTCGTGGCCCGGGTGGCGCCGATCCACTTCCAGATCTTCCCCGAGCCCCGGTTCGCCGAGCAGTACCGCCTGATGCGCCTGCTCGACGAGCGCACCGACATCCCGGTGCCGCCGATCCGCTGGTACGAGCCGACGGCCGAGCCGCTGGGCGCGCCGTTCTTCGTCATGGGCCGCGTCGACGGCAAGGTGCCCACCGACATGCCGCCCTACCACCAGGACGGCTGGGTCACGGAGGTCACTCCGAAGGAGCGGGCGGCCATGTGGTGGTCGACGCTGGAGATCCTGGCCCGGCTGCACGCGCTGGACCCCGGTGACTTCGGCTTCCTCGACCAGCCGGCGTACGGCCCACGGGGGATCGAGCAGCGGCTGGGCTACTACGAGCACTACCTGAAGTGGGCGTATCCGGGCCCGCAGCCCACCGCCGTGCAGGCCCTGCAGTGGCTGCGCGCCCACCCTCCGGCGGAACCGGAGCCGATCGCGGTGCTCTGGGGCGACGCCCGCATCGGCAACGTGATCTTCCAGGACGGAGTCCCGCGGGCCGTGCTCGACTGGGAGACCGCGACGCTCGGCGCACCCGAAGAGGACCTCGCCTGGTTCTGCTACCTCGACCGGCACCATTCGGAGGGCATCGGCGTGCCGCGGCTGGACGGCTTCCCGACCTATGAGGAGACGCACGAGCGGTACGGCGAGCTGCTCGGCAGGCCACCGCGGAACATGTTCTATTACGAGGTGCTGTCCGCCTTCAAGTTCGCCGTGATCATGGCTCGGATCGGCCAGGCGTTCATCGACTTCGAGCTGGTTCCGCCCGACAGCGACTTCCCGTACAACAACACCGCCAGCCAACTGCTCGCGAAGATCCTCGACCTGCCGGCGCCGGGCTCGGAGCCCATCGATCCGTTTGGAGGCTCGCGGTGACGCTTTCGCCGCTCGACGACTACCCCATCCACCAGGTCCCGCAGGTGATGCGGCACGTCGGCACCTCGGATCGCAACTTCTACGACCGGTACTACTTCAACTGCCACCCTTGCTCGGACGAGCTCATGCTGATCATCGGGCTCGGCCAGTACCCGAACCTTGGCGTCAGCGATGCGTTCGCGCTGGTCAGGCGGGGTTCGCTGCACCGTGTCGTCCGAGCGTCGCGGGAGCTGGGCGACGACCGGATGAACACCGCGGTCGGGCCGTTCCAGGTCAGCGTGATCGAGGGACTGCGGCGGCTGCGGGTCGTGCTGGACGCCAACCCGCACGGCCTGTCGTTCGACCTCACCTGGGAGAGCGCGATCCCCGCCCAGCTCGAGCCCCGGCACTACCTGCGCTGGCAGGAGCGGGTGGTCTTCGACTCGATGCGGCTGGCACAGACCGGGCGATGGAGCGGATCCATCACGATCGACGGCGAGACGATCGACGTGACGCCGGATCACTGGTGGGGGTCGCGCGACCGGTCCTGGGGCGTCCGCCCGGTCGGCGAGCCGGAGCCGCCGGGCATCCAGGTGAAGAACCCGGGCACGTTCTACTGGCTGTACGCGCCGATCCAGTTCGACGACCACTCGATCCTTTGCATCGTGCAGGAGGACGAGAAGGGCCGGCGGCTGCTGGAGGAGGCGGTACGGGTGTGGCCGGACGAGAAGCGGGACCCCGAGTACCTGGGGCGTCCGGAGTACCGGCCCGCGTACGCCGAGGGCACCCGCGACGTCGTGTCGGCGACGATCTCGTTCAACCCCCCGGGCGGCAAGCCGTTCGACGTGCAGGCGACGCCGATCCTGCCGGTGCACATGATGGTCGGCACGGGGTACGGCCTGGAGCCCGACTGGAAGCACGGCATGTACCAAGGCCCGGACCTCATGGTGCAGGGCGCCTCGTACGACATCCGCAAGGACGAGGACGCCGCCCGGATGTGGGGCATGATCGACGCCGTGGCCCGGTTCCAGTACGAGGATCCGGACAACGGCGGCCGCGTCGGCTACGGCCTGTTCGAGTACTGGGCGCTCGGCCCGCACCCGAGCTTTACCTGAGCCCCGCCGGTGGGCCAGACTCCGTCCATGACCGGGTGGGTGGGTAAGACCGCGACCGAGATCGCGGCCGCCGTTAAGAACGGTGATGTCACGGCGCGCGAGGTCACGCAGGAGCATCTCGACCGTATCGCCGCGATCGACGGCGAACTCGGCGCGTTCGTACGGGTGCGTACAGAGGCGGCGCCAGACGAGGCGGCCGCGGTCGACGCCAGGGCCGACCGCAACGATCTGCCGCTCGCCGGGGTGCCCGTCGCGATCAAGGACAACGTGCCCGTCGCCGGCGAGCCGATGCGCAGCGGCTCGGCCGCGACCCCGGACACGCCGCAGGAGAAGGACCACCCGCTGGTGGCCCGGCTGCGGGCCGCCGGCGCGGTCGTCGTCGGCATCACCAACCTGCCCGAGCTGGGCATCTATCCGTTCACCGACAACGTGTACGGCATCGCCCGCAACCCGTGGAACACCGGCCGTACGGCGGGCGGGTCGTCCGGCGGCTCCGCGGCGGCCGTCGCGTCGGGCATGGTGCCGATCGCGCACGGCAACGACGGCGGCGGATCGATCCGCATCCCGGCCGCCAACTGCGGGCTGTTCGGGATCAAGCCGGGGCCCGGCGTGGTGCCCTCCGACGTCGGCGAGAGCAGCTGGGGCGGCCTGTCCGAGAACGGCCCGCTCACCACGACGGTCGCCGACGCCGCGCTGATGCTGGCCGTGATGGCCGACGACGCGTCGCTGGCCGGCCTCGCCGAGCCGGAGTCGCTGCGGATCGGCGTGTCGGTCAAGCCGCCGTCGGCCGGTATGACGATCGACAAGGAGTTCAAGCGGACGGTCGCCGCGACCGGAGCCGAGCTCACCGCCCTCGGGCACTCGGTGGAGGAGGACGACCCGGGCATTCCGTTCTGGGCGGCCAACGCGTTCATGGCCCGGTGGCTGTCGTACCCGGGCATCGACGCCGAGCCGTACCTGACCGACCCCGATCTCGCGAAGCTGCTGCAACCTCGCACCCGGCGGCATGTACGGGCGGGCCGCATCGTGACGAAGCTGCGGGCCCCGAAGGACAACGACCGCGAACGGCTGCGGCACGCCGTCGCGCCGTTCTTCGGCCGTCACGACGTGCTCGTCACGCCGACGACGGCGCACCCGGCGCCGCGGGCCCGGCGGGGCGAGACCTCCTGGCTGCGCAGCTTCGGCACGTCGGTGCGGTACGCGCCGATGACCGGGGCGTGGAACCTGGCAGGCTATCCGGCCATGACGGTGCCGGCCGGGGTCGGCGAGTCGGGACTGCCGCTCGCCGTGCAGCTTGTCGCCACGCCCGGCAAGGAGGCGCTGCTGCTCGGCCTGGCCGCGCAGCTGGAACAGCGCCGCCCGTGGACCCGGCACGCCCCCTCGTACACGGTCTAGGAACGGGGGATCGAGGCCACGAGGCGGCGGAGGCCGGACAGCCAGCGGTCGCGGTCGGCCGCCTTGCGCCGCACGTACTCGGCGACCTCGGGATGCGGCAGGATCAGGAAGCTCTCCGCGGCGAGGCCGGCGACGACCGCATCGGCCACCTCATCGGGCGACAGCAACCTGCCGGCCGCCTCGACCACGAGGGCGCCCTTGTCGCCCATCTGCAGGCCGCCGGTGAGCATCGGGGTCCGGACGCCCTGCGGGCACAGCGCGCTGACCTTGATGCCCTGGTCGCCGTACGTCACGGCCAGCCACTCGGCGAAGGCCACCGCGGCGTTCTTGGTGACGGCGTACGGCGCGTCCCCCGGCTGGGTGAGCAGCCCGGCCGCCGAGCAGGTGTGGAGCAGGTAGCCGCGGCCGCGCGCGAGCATGTCCGGGATGACCGCGCGAGCGGCGTAGATGTGCGCCCGTACGTTGACCGACCAGGCGGCGTCCCAGGTTTCGTCGGGCGCGTCGAGACCGAGGCCGGTCGCGATACCCGCGTTGGAGCACATCAGGTCGACCGGGCCCAGCTCGGCCACGGTCGCGTCGACCATCGCCCGGACCTGCGCTTCGTCGGTCACGTCCGTACGGATGGAGATCGCACGGCAGGGCAGGCTCGCGGCCACGCCGGCGACGGCGGGCTCGTTGATGTCGGCGAGGCAGAGCCCGGCGACGCCGGCCGCGGCGAACCTGCGGGCCATGGCGGCACCGATGCCGCTGCCCGCGCCTGTGATGATGGCTACGGCACCGGAAAGATCCATGACGGCAACATACCGACCGGTCGGTCGCCCGAGGAAGCTTCTATAGAGTAGACCGAGCCCAATTCGGTTTGGTGGATGGAGGGTCGCATGCGGACCGGACTCGAAGGCAAGACCGCGCTGGTCACCGGCGCTTCGCGGGGGATCGGCAAGGCCACCGCCCTGGAGCTGGCCGCGGAGGGCGCCAACGTCGTGCTCGCCTCCCGCAAGCAGGACGCGCTGGACGCGGTCGCCGCCGAGATCCGCGAGGCCCATCCCAAGGTCGGGGTGCTGGCGAAGGCCGCGCATGTGGCCCGCGAGGACGATGCCCGGGCCTGCGTCGACGCGGCGGTCGCCGAGTTCGGCGGCATCGACGTGCTCGTCAACAACGCCGGTACGAATCCGTACTTCGGCCCGATGGTCGACATCGACCCCGTCCGCGCCCAGAAGATCGTCGAGATCAACCAGTTCTCGATCGTGCAGTGGACCCAGCTCGCCTGGAAGGCGTCGATGGAGCAGCGCGGCGGCGCGATCATCAACATCGCCTCGGTGGGCGGCATGGCGACCGAGATCGGCATCGGCTACTACAACGTGTCGAAGGCGGCGGTCATCCACCTGACCAAGCAATTCGCGATGGAGCTGGCGCCGCAGGTCAGGGTCAACTGCGTCGCGCCCGGGCTGGTCAAGACGCACCTCGCCCGCGCGCTGTGGGAGAACAACGAGGAGGCGATCAGCAAGTACATGCCCCTGGGCCGGATCGGGGAGCCGGAGGACATCGCGCAGGCCGTGGTCTTCCTGGCGGGCGACGCCGCGTCCTGGCTGACCGGGCAGATCATCGTCGTCGACGGCGGCTCCACCGTCCGTCCCTCCATCGCCTAGGGGCCCGGTATGAGTGCGCGCTGGGGCCTGACCATTCCGCTGGCCCGCATGCCGCTGGCCGACCAGCGGGAGATCATCGCGGAGCTGGCCGGCCTCGGGTACACCGACGCCTGGTCGGCCGAGACCAACGGGACCGACGCCTTCACCCCGCTCGCCCTCGCGTCGCAGTGGGCGCCGACGCTGCGGCTCGGCCCGGCGATCGTGCCGGTCTACACCCGCGGCCCCGGGCTGCTCGCCCAGCAGGCCGCCACCTTGGCCCAGCTGGCCCCGGGCCGGTTCGTCATGGGCATCGGCACCTCGTCGCCCGCGATCGTGCAGAGCTGGAACGGCATCCCGTTCGACGAGCCGTACCGCCGCACCCGCGACACGCTGCGCTTTCTGCGCCGGGCGCTGACCGGCGAGAAGGTCACCGAGGAGTACGACACGTTCGCGGTGCGCGGCTTCAAGCTCGACGTGCCGCTGGAGTCGCCGCCCCCGATCGTGCTCGCCGCGCTGCGCCCGGGCATGCTGCGGCTGGCGGCCCGCGAGGCCGACGGGGCGATCACCAACTGGCTCGCCCCGCACGACGTACGGACGGTGCGGCAGGCGTTCGGCGACGAGAAGGAGCTGATCGCGCGCATCTTCGTCTGCCCGACCGAGAACGCCGAGGAGGCCCGGCAACTCGGCCGCTGGATGATCGCGGCGTACATGACCGTCCCGGTGTATGCGGCGTTCCACGACTGGCTCGGCCGCGGCGAGGCGCTCAAGCCGCTGCACGAGACGTGGCGGGCCGGCGATCGCAAGGGCGCGCTGGACGTCATCCCCGACGAGGTCGTCGACGACCTGATCGTGCACGGTTCCCCAGAGCGGTGCCGAGCCCGCATCCAGGAGTACGTCGACAACGGGCTCACCACTCCGGTGCTCATGATCCTGCCAGGTGGCGGCCTGGCCGGAGCGGACGCCGTACGCGCCCTCTCTCCCGCCGGGCGTTGAAACTCCCGGGTTTACGGAGGCCACGCCTGGGCAGGGTGGCCAAGGTCCAAACCCCAGAGTCCGAAACCCAGAGTAAGGAGAGCTGGTCGTGCTCACGCTTACCGATGGTGCCGTCCAGGTGATTCGCACCGTGACGTCGCAGCCACAGCTGCCGGAGGACACCGGAATCCGGATCGTGACCCAGGACACGGCGGGATCGTTGAGCCTCTCGGTATCCGAAGGTCCGCAAGAGGGGGACCAGGTCGTGGAGACCGGGGGCGCTCGTGTCTTCCTCGAGGCGGGTGCCGCCACGGCGCTGGACGACAAGACGCTCGACGCTGAGATCGACGACAAGGGCGACGTGTCCTTCTTGATCGGCCAGCAGGCGTAAATAGATCCGGCGGCGGACGCCTTCCGCCGTCTCCCTTTAGCCAGGGCGCCGCCCTCCCACGTGCGGGAGGGCGGTTCGCCATGCCCTGCTCGGCCACGGAATGCGAGACTCGGCGCGTGACCTGCGAGCAGGACCGCTCCGACGACGACAACGCCCGGCCTTGCGCCGATGACGTCGTCGATCGAGATGAGCTCGATCGTCAGGTCCGCGACCATTACGGCACGTGGCGGGACCGGCCGCCCGGCTGGAGCTGCCTGCTCGTCTTCGCGGTCCTGCTCCTCACCACGGCTCTGGCCGCGTACGGTCTCGTACTCCTGATCCAGGCGCTGCGCTGACCGGCTTCCACGGCGAGTAGAACGTGTTATAAATTTGAGCGGTCGCTTGGTCAAGTGGAGAGCCGAGTTGTTGAGGAGCGCCTGTGGCCAAGGAGCGCCGTCCGGCCGTGGCCGGCTGGTTCACGACCGACCCGGCCGACGTCCGGCTCATCGGCACGCGCTGCACCGCGTGCGGCACGCCGTACTTCCCGCGTAACGAGCTGGCCTGCCGCAACCCGGGCTGCACCGGCCCCAAGGACGGCTCCGAGCTCGCCGAGTGCCGGCTGTCCGGTCGCGGGCGGCTCTGGTCGTACGCCGACGCCCGCTACCAGCCGCCCTCGCCGTACGTGCCCGCCGACCCGTTTGTGCCGTACGCCGTCGCGGCCGTCGAGCTCGCCGACGAGCGCATGGTCGTTCTCGGCCAAGTGGTGCCCGAGGTCGGCGTCGACGACCTGGCCGTCGGCATGGAGATGGAGCTGACCCTCGGCACCCTGTACGAGGACGACGAGGCCGAGTACCTCGTCTGGAAGTGGCGGCCCGTCCTGAGCGAGCCCGGCCGGTGAGCCGCCGCGAGCGGAGTGTGAGCACATGAATGCGGTCGCCGTCCTCGGCGTGGGGATGCACCCGTGGGGCAAGTGGGGGCGCAGTTTCGTGGAGTACGGCCTGGCGGCGGCGCGGGCGGCGCTCGCGGACGCGGGGCTGGCGTGGCCCGACATCCAGTACGTCGCGGGCGCCGACACGATCCGCAACGGCTACCCGGGGTTCGTCGCGGGCGCGACGTTCGGCCAGGCGCTCGGCTGGTCCGGTGCCCAGGTGGCCAGTTGCTACGCGGCGTGCGCGTCGGGCGCCCAGGCGATCAACGTGGCCCGGGCGCAGATCCTGGCCGGGCTATGTGACGTGGCGCTGGTGATCGGCGCCGACTCGACCCCCAAGGGCTTCTTCCGGCCCGTCGGCGGCGACCGTCCGGACGACCCCGACTGGCTGCGATTCCGGCTGCTCGGCGCGACCAACCCGATCTACTTCGCGCTGTATGCCCGGCGCCGGATGGCCCTGCACAGCGCGACCCTGGACGACTTCGCCGCCGTCAAGGTGAAGAACGCCCGGCACGGGCTGGCCAACCCCAACGCGCGCTACCGCAAGGAGATCGCGCTGGAGGACGTACGGGAGTCGCCGGTCGTCGCCGACCCGCTGCGGCTGCTCGACATCTGCGCGACCAGCGATGGCGGCGCGGCGATCGTGTTGTCGTCCGTGGAGTACGCGGGCGCCCGCGGGGTGCCGGACGCCGTACGCATCCCCGCCCTGTCCACGGTGACGCCGACCTTCCCCAAGACCGTCGTCGACCTGCCGGACTTCGCCACCGACTCCGCGACGGCCGTGCCCGAACCGGCCCGCCCGTTCCGGTCCGCGATCGCGTACGCCGCGTACGAGGAGGCGGGCATCGGCCCGGAGGACCTCTCCTTCGCCGAGGTGTACGACCTGTCGACCGCACTCGAACTCGACTGGTACGAGGACATCGGGCTGTGCGAGACCGGCGGCGCCGAAGACCTGCTGCGCTCCGGCGCCACCGCCCTGGGTGGCCGGATCCCGGTGAACCCCAGCGGCGGGCTGGCCTGCTTCGGCGAGGCCATCCCGGCCCAGGCGATCGCCCAGGTGTGCGAGCTGACGTGGCAGCTGCGCGGTCAGGCCGAGGGCCGTCAGGTCGACAACCCGCGCGCCGGCATCGCCGTCAACCAGGGCCTCTTCGGCCACGGCTCGGCCATCATCGCCACCCGCTGACGCCGCTGCGGGTGACCCGGACCGCACTGGCCGGTCAGCCCAGCCGTACCGGCAGGTCGTAGTAGCGGCGGACGCTGGAGCCGATGCGGGAGATGTCGGTGCCGTACACGTGGATCGACATGGCCACGTCGTCGCCCGTGTTGCGGACGCGGTGGATGTCGCCGGGCGGCGCGAACCCGCTGACCTCGCCGACGTGGTTGCGGTTCTCGCCGGCCGGGAGCAGGGCGGCGCCGTCGTCGGAGAGCGTGAACAGCTCCTCGTGCTCGACGCCCTGGATGACGACGAACGAACACCACGTGACGTGGTCGTGGATCGGCGTCACCTGGCCGGGCAGCCAGACCAGGCCGACTATGGAGAAGGCGCCGTCCGGTTCGGCATGCAGCAGGTGCGAGCGGTACTCCGAAAGGTCGCCCATGCGCTGCTCTGCGGTGAAGACATCGGGCGTCGGCAGGTTGCGGACGAGGGCCTCGGCCACTGCGGCGGCGGTGTCCCGCCAGGAGTCGTGCCGGTCCACGACGTCCCGAAGATCCGCGATCAGTCGCGGATCGACCATGGTCTGGGTCAGCATCGGACTCTTCCCCCTCGTGGTTTGCTGTGCTCTTCAGGCTGCCCGAGATCCATCCATAGGTCTAATGCCTATTGACTTCCGGATCTATAGACGAGATCGATAAATTGCTCTCATGCTGGACTTCACCCGGATTCGCGTGCTCGTCGAGGTCGCCCGCACCGGGTCGGTGACCGGCGCGGCGCGGGCCCTGCACTACTCCCAGCCGTCGGTCAGCCACCACCTGGCCCGGCTGGAGGCCGAGACCGGTGCCAAGCTCATCCAGCGGGCCGGGCGCGGCATCCGGCTCACCGAGGCGGGGCGGCAGCTGGCCGAGCGCGGCGCGGAGATCCTTGGCCGCCTCGACGCCGCCGAAACCGAGCTGGCCGCGCACGTGGGCCTGCGACAGGGCCGGGTGCGGCTGGCCGCCTTCCCGTCGGCACTGGGCACGTTCGTGCCCGCGGCCGCGGCCCGGCTGGCCGCCGACCATCCCGGCATGGAGCTGCATCTCACCGAGGCCGAGCCGCCGGAGGCGGTACGCATGCTGCGCGCGGGCCACATCGACGTCGCGGTGATCTTCCGGTACGACGACAGCGCCCCCGAGGACGACGGCATCCGGATGCGCCCGCTGCTCGCCGATCCGACGTACCTCGTCTCGGCCGAGCCGCCGACGACCCGGCTCGCGGCCTACGCGGACAGCCCGTGGATCGCCGGCTGCGACCGCTGCCGGCTGCACCTGCTGGAGCTGTGCGACGCCGCCGGCTTCGAGCCGCGGGTCTCCTTCACCACCGACGACTTCGTGGCCGTCCAGGCGATGGTCGCCGCCGGTCTCGGGGTCGCCACGCTGCCGGGGCTGGCCCTCGCGGCGGCCCGGCACTCCGGGGTACGTACGGTCGCGCTGCCGGACTCCCCGCGGTACGTGAGCGCCGCGACCTACGGGGCGCCGCCCGACCCGCCGGCCACGGCGGCGCTGCTCGACTCGCTGACCGAGGCGGCCGCGCTGAAGCTCAGCGAAGTGCCTGTACCTGCTTGATGACGTCGGGCATCGCCTCGTTGTTGCCGCGGGCGAAGTGCAGCAGGGTCCGCAGCTGCTCGTCGCTGTAGCCGGCGAAGCGGGCCCGTACGGAGTCGGCGACCGGCTCGAAGTAGTCGGAGATGCGCGCGATCGCGTCGGGGACGAGTTCGACGATCACCCGGCGCCGGTCGTCGGGGTCGCGGGTCCGCCGTACGTATCCGGCCTTCTCCAGCCGGTCGATCACGGCGGTGACGGCGCCGCCGGTCGTGATGCTCATGGCCTGGGCCAGCCGTCCCGGGGTCATCGGGCCGTCGAGCGACAGCAGGTTGATGCATTGCAGGTCGGTGACGTTGAGACCGGCCTTGCTCGCGATCGTGTGATGGAGCAGCACCGTCCACATCGTGTTGCGCTGCATGGCGCTGCGCAGCTCGGCAACGAGTTGCTGCCGGTCCTCGCTTGGCATACCGCCCCTTTTCAATATCTCCCAGATCGAGAGACTACCGGGCAGGAGAGCCGCCGCGCCGCCGACGGCCTGCCCTTTGCGTGGCGGGCAGGCCGTCGCCGGCGATGTTACGTCTGCCGGAAGGTGACTTCGACGCGCCGGTTCTTGGCCCGGCCCGGCGGGAAGTCCTTGCCCTTCGCCGTGTTCGGCGCCACCGGATCGGCCTCGCCGCGGCCGACCGAAACGATCGTCACAGCGCCCGCCCGCTTGGCCAGCTCCGTCTTGACCGCGGCCGCCCGCCGCCGCGACAGCAGCAGGTTGGCGGCCGGCGTGCCGATGCTGTCGGTGTAGCCCACGACCCGCACGGCTCCCGATGCGCTGCGCAGCCGGGCGGCGAGCTCGCCGATCTCGCGGCGGGCGGTTGCGGTGAGCGTCGCCCTGCCGAACTCGAACAGCACGTCGGCCGAGATCCGTACGGTGACAGTCCCGCCGGCGGCCTGCTCCTCCTTCAGCGGCAGGACGGCATCGGACAGATCGACGGCGCGTACGGCCGGGCCCACCTGCAGGTCGCGTACCGACTCCCGGACGTTCTGGTCCGGCACGTTCGGATCGGCGGCCGCCACGCCGGGTACCGCGATTGCGGCGAGCGCCGCGACCAGGGCTGCGCGCATCATCGAGTCACCGGGACGTTGCGGAACGGCGGCCACTGACCGAAGACGACGTCGACCGCACGGACGCCCGCCGGCGGCGCGGCGAACGTGTAGGTCTGCACGTTCGGCTGCCCGTTGCGCAGGTGCACGTAGATGTAGTCGGGCTGCAACTGCTTGCCGGACGAGTCCTTCACGACCACGTACCGCTTCAGGTTGATCGTGTCGATCAGCGACACGTCCGGGTCGGTGTTGCCGTTCAGCTCGTAGACATTGGGCGAGGTGTCGCCGGGCACCCGCGGCGTGATCGACAGCGTGAGATCGGCCAGTTTGCCCACGACCCGCAGCTCGACGATGCCGATCTCGACCTTCGCGCCCTTGGCCGCCTGGGAATCGAACGTCGCCTTGGCGATCACCTTGTTGGGGTCGACGGTCGCCACCGCCCCGACCGGCCGGCCCGCCTCTGTCTTCGGGCCGCCGTCCTTTCCCTTGTCGTCGTTGCCGAACGACACACATCCCGTCAAGCCCACGACCAGCGCCACAGCCGCGGGAGCCACCTTCCAGACCCTGTTCACCAGCTCTTCTCCTCGATCAGCGGGGATCATGAGAAGAAGACGTAGCCCCCCATCGCCCGGTTCGCTTGTGTGCAATACACCTCAGTCCTCCAACAGGGCGGACGTGTCGAAGATGAAATCGACCGGTTCGGGGATGTGCAGCTTCTCCCCTTCTCCACCGAGGCCGATCGCGCGTAGCGGCCCTCCTTGGGTTCACTGAACACGGTCACGGTCGCCGGATCACACGGCGAGTCGCCTCTGCGGAGAGTGCGGCTCTTCAGGCGACTTTGATCAAGTCGGCCAGGAGGTCGATTTGGGCGGGGTCGGCGAGGGCGGAGCCGACTGCGACGACGCGGGCGCCGGCGCCGAGGAAGTTGGGGGCGGCATGAGCGTCCAGGCCGCCCGTCGCGACCAGGTTGAGCTGCGGGAACGGGCCGGACACGGCCTTGAACCAGTCGGGCCCGAGGGCGACCGCGGGGAAGGCCTTGAGCCAGGTGAGGCCGTGCCGGAGGGCCAACTGGATCTCGCTCGGGGTGGCGATGCCCGGCAGGTGCGGGAGGCCGGCGGCGGTGGAGGCGGCGAGGACGGCGGGGTCGAAGCCGGGCGCGACGGTGAAGATCGCCCCCGCCCCGGCGACCGCGGTCACCTGCTCCAGGGTGATCACGGTGCCGGCACCCACCGTACGGCCGCGTTCGGCGCCCGCGGCGATGGCGGCGCGGAGGGCCGGCAGCGCGTCCGGCGTCTGCACGGGGACCTCGACCAGGTCGATGCCGAGATCCCAGGCGCGGGAGGCCATGTCCACGGTCTCGCGTTCGGGCAGGCCGCGCAGGATCGCCATGATCCGCTGCGCGCCGAATATCTCGTCGAAGCCCTGGGGCATGTCGATTCCTCCTTGACTCAGCAGGCGAGGGCGGGCCACTGCTCGTCGGCGGCGGCGAGCATGCGGTCGCGGGTGGCGGGCGGCGGGAAGACGGCGAGGTCGCCGACGCAGCCGAGGGCGGCGGCGGCCGTGATGTGGCCGAGCCGGAGCCGGTCGCGGACCGGCCGCTCGTCCAGCAGGCCGGACAGGAAGCCGGCGGCGAACGCGTCGCCGGCGCCCACCGGCTCGACCACGTCGATCTTCAGGGACGGTACGAACGTACGGCGGTCGCCTTCGTAGCAGGTGGCGCCGTGCTCGGCGTCCTTGATCACGAGGCAGGGCACGTCGGGCAGCAGGGCCCGGATGTCGTCTGCGGTGTGCGCCTCCCACAGCGTCTCCGCCTCGTCCCGTCCGGCGAAGACGACGTCGGCGCGGCGCGCCAGCGACAGCAGGACGTCCGCTGCCTGGGCCGGCGTCCACAGCGCGGGCCGGTGATTGACATCGAAGCTCACCAGCGGCCCGCCGGGCACGCGCTCGGACAGCAGCCGTTCGACCAGCGCGGCGCAGGACGGCGAGAGCACGGGCGTGATCCCGGACAGGTGGACGAGCCGGGACGCGCGCCCCCGTACGAACTCCGCGTGCTCGGGCCCCATCGCGGCGGCGGCCGAGCCCTTGCGGTAGTAGCGCACCGTCGTCCGCTCGACGCCCGGGTCCTTGAAGTACACCCCGGTGGGCAGCGCGGGGTCGATCTCGACGTCGCGGATGTCGACCCCGTGGCCCGCCAGCGTACGGGTGATGATCCGGCCGAACGGGTCGTCGCCGACCCGCCCCAGCCACGCGGCGTGGTGGCCGAGCTGGGCGAGCCCGCAGGCCACGTTCGACTCGGCGCCGCCGACCTCCATGGTCAGCTGCGGCCGGTCGACCAGCGGGGCCGGGATGACCGGTGTCAGCATCACCATGGTCTCGCCGGCGCACACCACGTCCGGGCGGCCATCGCTGTCTGCCGGCATTCAGCTCCCTTCTCCGCCGATCGGGGCGAACCGTACCCGACGCGACCGATCACTCCGATTGTCTCTTACGTGAGAACGGAGCCGACATGATCATGCACCCGGCCGCCGGGGTTGCTCGGAAAACCGGGTGCATGATCACATGTCCTACGGCTGGACGCGCCGAACGGATTCCTCGGCGACCTGACGGGCCCAGCGGTAGTCGGCCTTGCCCGCCGGAGAGCGCACCATTTCGTCGACGAAGGCGTACGTCCGCGGCACCTTGTAGCCGGACAGGCTCTTCCGGCAGTGCACGTCGAGCTCGCCGGCGGACGGCGTGGCCGAGTCGTACGGCTGGACGACCGCGGCGACCCGGCTGCCCCACCGCTCGTCGGGGATGCCGGTGACGACGGCGTCGAACACGTCCGGGTGGCCCTTGAGGACGGCCTCGACCTCTTCCGGGTAGACCTTCTCACCGCCGGTGTTGATGCACTGCGAGCCCCGCCCGAACACCGCGATCGTGCCGTCGGCCTCGACCGTCGCGATGTCGCCGGTGAGCAGCCAGCGCACGCCGTCGATCTCGGGGAAGGTCCGCGCGGTCTTGTCGGGGTCGTTGTAGTACGCGAACGCGATGGGCCCGCGCTTGGCGACCTGGCCGATGTCGCCGGACCCGGGTATCACGGGTTTCAGCGACTCGTCGAGCACGGCCAGCATGTCGTTGATCGGCCGGTACTTCAGGCCGGACTCGGGCGAGGACCCCGCGACCCCGGCGGCCGTGAACCCCGACTCGCTGGAGCCGAAGTTGTCCAGCACCATCACGTTCGGCAGCAGCGTCTGCAGCCGGTCGCGTACCGACCCGGACAGGATCGCGCCGGTCGAACTGATCACCGCGAGCCCGGACATGTCGTACGTGCCGGTCGCGAGCTCGTCGGCCAGCGGCCGGGCCATCGCGTCGCCGGTGATGTTGACCGTCAGCACCTTCTCGCGCTCGATCGTGCGGAGCACGTCGGCCGCGTCGAACCGGCGCGTGTAAACGATCGTCGAGCCCATCCACCAGCCGATGAACGTGGCCATCTGCGCGGCCCCGTGCATCAGCGGCGTCGCCGGCATCATCGCGAGCGGTCCGGAGGCCTGGGCGGTCTCGATCACCTGCTCCGGCCGCGTGTGCGCCGCCCCCATCGGGTTGCCGCCGCCGAACGCCATGAACAGGTCCTCGGTACGCCACATCACGCCCTTGGGCATGCCGGTCGTACCGCCCGTGTAGATGATGTAGACGTCGTCCGCGGACCGCGGCGGGAAGCCCCGGTCCGGTGACCCGCCCTCGATCGCGCGCTCGTACGGCACGGCGCCCGGCACCGTGCTCGGGCCGCCCACCGCGATGAGGTGGCGCAGGGCGGGCGACAGCGATGCGACCCCCGCCACCCGGTCGTCGAACTCCACGTCGTACACCAGTGCCACGATGTCGGAGTCACGGTAGAGATAGAGCAGCTCGCTCTCGACGTACCGGTAGTTCACGTTGATCGGCACGGCCCGGATCTTGAGCGCGGCCAGCACGGTGGCGATGTACTCGACGCCGTTGTAGAGCTGGATGCCGACATGCTGTCCGGGCCGTACGCCGGCCGACTCCAGATGGTGCGCCAGCCGGTTGGCCTGCGCGTCCAGTTCGGCGTAGGTCAGCCGCCGGTCGCCGCAAATCACCGCGACCCGGTCGCCGACGGCGTCCGCGAGCCCTTCGAACAGATCAGCGTGGTTGAACTCCATCGCGGCGACCTCCGCCGATGCCTGGTTACGGTTTGTCCGAGCCGACGATCCACATCGCGTAGAACTGGGCGCCGCCGCCGTACGCGTGCCCGAGAGCGCGCCGAGCCCCGTCGACCTGATGCTCGCCCGCCAGACCGCGCACCTGCAAGGCCGCCTCGGCGAACCGGATCAGCCCGGACGCGCCGATCGGGTTGGACGACAGCACGCCGCCCGAGGCGTTCCACGGGATGTCGCCGTCCAGCGCCGTCGCCCCGGCCTCGGTGAGCTTCCAGCCCTCGCCCTCGCCGCAGAAGCCGAGGTTCTCCAGCCACATCGGCTCGTACCAGCTGAACGGTACGTACACCTCGGCGCAGTCGAGCCGGCTGCGCGGCTCGGTGATGCCCGCCTGCCGGTAGACGTCGGCGGCGCAGTCCTTGCCGGCCTGCGGGCTCACGGTGTCGCGCCCGGCGAAGAAGATCGGCTCGGACCGCATGGCCGTGCCGTGCACCCACGCGACCGGATTCGGGGCCTGTCTCGCGGCGTCTTCGGACGCCAGCACCATCGCGCAGGCGCCGTCCGAGCTCGGACAGGTCTCCAGGTAGCGGATCGGCTCCCACAGCATCGGCGTCGACTCGACCATTTCCCGCGAGATGCCGGGGATCCGCAGGTGCGCGTACGGGTTCTTCAGCGCGTTCTGCCGGTCCTTCACCGCGACCAGCGTGCCGATGTGGTCGGGCGCGCCGGCCCTTCGCATATACGCCCGGATGTGCGGCGCGAAGTACCCGCCCGCGCCTACCACCAGCGAGGCGTTGAACGGCGGATGAGTCGACAGCGCCCACGTGGCGTTGGACTCCGACTGCTTCTCCCAGGCCACGACCAGCACCCGGTCGTGCACGCCGCCGTTGATCAGGCTGGCGGCCACGATGCCGGTCGAGCCGCCGACCGAGCCCGCGGTGTGCACCCGCATCATCGGCTTGCCCCGGGCGCCCAGCGCGTCGGCGAGGTACGCCTCCGGCATCATCACGCCCTCGAACAGGTCCGGCGCCTTGCCGATGACGACGGCGTCGATGTCGCTGAAGGTCAGCCCGGCGTCCTCCAAGGCCCGCAGCGCCGCCTCGCGGACGAGCCCGGCGATGGAGACGTCGAGCCGCTTGGTGCGGTACCGGGTCTGACCTACCCCAATGACCGCACAGGGGTTACCCATCGCTTTCTCCCGAAAGGACGCAGACGAGGTTCTGCTGCAGGCACGGGCCGGACGAGGCGTGGCCGAGGGTCCGGCTCGCCTCGCCGGTGAAGATCCGCGTGGCCGCCTCGCCGATCCGGATCAGGCCGGTCGCCATCACCGGGTTGGCTGCCAGCGCCCCGCCGGAGGGGTTCACCGTCACGTCGCCGGGAGGTCGGTCGGGGCTGGTTGGTTGGGGAGATACAGGCAGCCCCAGGGCCTCGCGCAGCATCAGCTCCTCGTGGCTGAACTGCGCGTGCAACTCGGCCACGTCAATACGAGTGGCCCCTGCCTTCTCGCCGGCGAGCCGCGCCGACTCGGCCCGCGACAGGTCCCGGGCGCCCAGCGCGTGCGCGTCGGCGCGATGGTCGATGCCGCGGATCCAGGCCGGCCGTTCGCACAGCTCCCGCGCCGTGTCATCGGCCGCCAGCACGATCGCGGCGGCCCCGTCGGTGATCGGCGCGATGTCGCACGGCCGCAGCGGCGCCACCTCGTACGGCTCGTCAGCCGAGGGCTCGGGGAGGTCGAGGGCATGCGGGTTGTCCCGTCCGGCCGCGCGGGACCGGGCGGCCACGGCCCGCAGGTCGTCCTCCTTGGCGCCGGATCGCTGCAAGTATGCCTGGGCCTGCAGCGCGGCCAGCGACACCTGGTCGGGGCCGAGCGGCGCCAGATAGTACGGGTCGAGCTGCAGGGTCATGATCTGCCGCAGGTCACCCTGCGAGGACTTGCCGAAGCCGTACACAAGCGCCGTGTCGATGTCACCGTGCTGCAGCTTCACCCACGCCTCGTACAGCGCCCAGGCGGCATCCATCTCGACGTGGCTCTCGGAGATCGGCGGCCACGCCCCCACGGCGTCGAGCGCCGACACGAACGAGAACGGGGCGCCGGCCAGGTAGTCGCACGAGCCCGAGCACGTGAAGCCGAAGCGGCTCAGCCCGGTCTGCTCCTTGATCTCGTGGATGACCGGCGCCAGCAGCTCGACCTCGGAGCGCCCCGAGTCCTCGGCCGTGTGCTCGGTCTGGGTGAACGCGACGACGGCGACGTCTCTGCTCATGTGCTCGCTCCGCTCGCAGCGCGCAGCCGCCTTGACGCGATCATAGATAGACCCTGATCTGGTCGAAGGGGACGTCGGGCTCTCCGGTCGGCTCGAACCATTTGATGTTCTGCATCGTCGGTCCCCACTCGTCGCGCGGCCGCCAGACGGCCTTGACGCGCATGCCCATCCGTACCTCGTCGGCGGGCACCCCGGCGACGAGCGCGACCATCGCGATGTCGGCGCCGTCGAGCAGGATGTACGCGGACACGAACGGCACGCTCGGGGCCCGCGGGTCCGGGATGTTGTTCACCGCGTACGTCGTGACCGTGCCGGCGTCGGCCACCTCGACCTCGGCGGTGGTGGGCACCCCGTCGGCCGGGCACATGCCCTTCATCGGCACGTACACCTTGCCGCACACGTCGCAGCGGTGGCCGAGGAAGCGGCCCTCGGCGATGCCCTCCAGGAACCGGTCGAGCGCCCGGCCCGGACGCAGCCGATACTCGGCCCGGCTCGGGTCGTTGATCATCGTGACCTCGGGCTGGAAGCACTCGATGTCGCCGATCGCGCCGGTACGTTCCGTACGCCACCTGGGCCGCACGCGCAGGCCGGTCTTGAGCGTGCGCGGCGGCTCGGCGCCCGCGTCGAAGACGCCGAGGTCGACTGCGTGCAGCAGAGCGGTGTCGGCGCCGTCCAGCTTGATGAGGGCCCAGGCGAACGGGCGTTGCAGCGGGTGGGCGGGGCGCGGCCCGGGCACCCACGCCCAGGTCTCGACCGTGCCCGCAGGGCCTACCGGTACGTACTCGCCGGTGACCGCGGTGCCGTCGTCCGGGTCGTACTCCGCCGGCGGCACGAGGACGCGGCCGCCCGCCGTACGGACGCCGACGACGCGCCCGTCGCGCAGCTCGGTGAGGAACCTGCCGATGACCGGCCCGACGGACCGTGTGTAGCCGCCGGGGAATTCGAGGACGTGGTTCACCTCAGATGGCACGCTCGCGGTCCTTCCAATAGGGATCGCGCAGCTTGCGCTTGAGGAGCTTGCCGTTGGGCTCGCGCGGCATCTGGTCGATGAAGTCGATCGACTTCGGGTACTTCATGTGGGCCAGCCGGCCGTCGAGCGACGCGAGGATCTCGGCGGCCAGCTCCGGGCCGGGCGCGACGCCTTCGGCGGGTTCGACGACGGCCTTGATCTGCTCGCCCCAATCCTCGTCCGGGATGCCGAAGACGGCGACGTCGGCGACCTTGGGGTGGATGATGATCTCTTTTTCGATCTCGGCCGGGTAGATGTTCGTGCCGCCGGAGATGATCATGTCGGCCTTGCGGTCGGACAGGAAGAGGAACCCGTCCTCGGTCAGAAAGCCGATGTCGCCGACGGTGAAGTAGTCGCGCATCCGGCCCGCCTGGGTCTTGGCCCTGTCGCCCTTGTACTCGAACTCGACCCCGGTCATCTTCATGTAGATCGTGCCGGGCAGCCCGGGGGGCACTGCGTTGCCGTCCTCGTCGGCCACGAGCAGCTCGCTGATCGGCCACGCCTTGCCGACCGTGCCCGGATGGGCCCGCCAGTCCTGCGGGCTGGCGATGGTGCCGCCGCCCTCGGTCGCGGCGTAGTACTCCCAGATGCAGTCGCCCCACCAATCGAGCATCTCCTGCTTGATCGGCACCGGGCACGGCGCGGCCGCGTGGATCGCCCACTTCATCGAGCTCACGTCGTACGACCGCCGTACGTTCTCGGGGAGGGAGATCAGCCGCTTGAAGTGGGTGGGCACCATGTGGGTGTTGGTGATCTGGTACCGCTCGATCAGCCGCAGCGTCTCCTCCGCGTCCCACTTGTCCATGAAGACGAGGGTGTGCCCCATCTGGAGGGCCGTCCCTCCGAACTGCGTCACCGCCGTGTGGTAGTTCGGCGAGGTCACCAGGTGCGCGTTCGGCTGGCCCGGGGTGATCCCGAAGAACGACAGCAGGAACGTCATCAGCTCCCCGCTGTCGTCGGGGTCGATGCCGGCCAGCTTGCGCCGTACGCCCTTCGGCCGCCCGGTGGTGCCCGACGTGTAGTGCATGGTGGCGCCGTTGCTACGGTTGTCGGGCAGCGTGCCCGGCTGGTCGGCGACGAGCTCGTCGTACGGCCGGAAGCCGTCGACCGCGTTCCCCCAACCGCGCTTTCCCGACCGCGCTTCCCCGGCCAACCGACCCCGCCGACCGCCTCGGCCGCCCTCCTCGGCCTGCCCCGCCGACCCCGCCGGGCCGAGCGCGAACCTGCGGCGCGGGTCGAGCTTGGCCTCGTCCGCGGCGCGCGCCCCCTCCGTCGCGTACCGCTCGTGCACGAAGAACGCCTTGGCTTCGCTGTCGGCCACGATGTAGCCGATCTCTGGCCCGGTCAGATGCCAGTTGATCGGGGTGTAGTACCAGCCCGCCTGCAGCGCCGCCAGGTACAGCACCAGGCCGTCCACTCCGTTGGGCATCAGCCCGCAGATGCCGTCGCCCGGTTCCAGACCGAGCGCCCGCAGCCCGTGCACCAGCCGGTTCGACCGGGCCAGCACCTCTCCGGCCGAATACTTCGTGCCGTCCGGATCGACGGCCGCCGTCCAGTCCGGATCCCGCTGTGCGAGCCGCCAAAACCCCAGCGAGCCCATGGGTTCTCCCTCGCCAGTCGTACAGTGTCGATAACCACCCGGACCCGCAGTAGATCACGTTCTCGTTTTGCTCGGCAAGACCTGTCCAACAGGAGGGCTAATAACTAGAATCTGTTCTCGTTTGTCGGTCTGGAGAGGGCCCACATGGGCGGGAAAGTCCAGGGAGAAAGGCACGGGATGGTGGAACGGCTGCCGATCAGCACCCCGCACTGCGACGTCGAGCGAGACGGGCATGTGCTCATCGTCACCATGAACCGGCCGGAGGCGCGCAACGCGCTGAGCACCGACATGCTGGTCGGGCTCGCCGACGCATGGGCGTACCTCGCCGCGGAGCCGGACCTGCGGGTCGGCATCCTGACCGGAGCCGACGGCCAGTTCTGCGCCGGCGCCGACCTCAAGGCGATGGGCCGGCCGTCCGACGACGAGCGCGTACGGCAACGGGCCACGGAGATAGCGAACTTCCATTGGAAGGGCCTGCTACGCGACGGGCAGCCGGCCAAACCGCTGATCGCCGCCGTCGAAGGGTACGCCGTCGCGGGCGGCACCGAACTGCTGGTCGGCACCGACCTGCGCGTGGTGGCGGCGTCGGCGACGCTGGGGCTGTACGAGGCGAAGCGCGGGCTGTTCCCGATGGGCGGCTCGGCGATCCGGCTGCCGCGCCAGATCCCGTACGCCTTCGCCATGGACATCCTGCTGACCGCCCGTTCGGTGACTCCGGAAGAGGCGTTGCGCATGGGCCTCATCAACCGGATCGTGCCGGACGGCACGGCACTGAAGACCGCGCGCGAGATCGCCGACGAGATCGCCGCCTGCGGCCCGCTGGCCGTCCAGGCCATCCTGCGGACGTACCGCGAGACGGTGCACCTGCCCGAGGAGGAGGCGCTGCGCATCTCCGACGAGATCGGCTGGCCGGTGATCGGCTCCGAGGACGCCAAGGAGGGTGCCCGAGCCTTCAAGGAGAAGCGCCCGGCCATTTTCGAAGGCAAGTAATACCAGGTGGGACCACTGATCGGTTTAAGCCGTCCGCCTTGTGGGACAAAGCCGGGGCAATCCCTGGACTCAAGAGGAGTGGCTCACCAATGGTCACGCATATCTGGCGGCGGCGCCGTACGGAAACAATGCGGGCGGAGGCCGCGCCGGCGGAACCGGAACGGAAACGCTCTCTGCTCGGGCGGCGGACGGACCCGACGGGGCCGAAGGAGGTGCTCACCCGGCAGCGGCCGGTGGAGGCCGTGCCGCAGACCGTGCTGGTCGACCGGCGCACCGCCCGCAGGTGGCGCGGGCGCGCGCACAACCCGGTCAGCCTGGTCGTCTGGATCGCGGCCTGGGCGGCAGTCCTGATCCTGCTGCTAGGCATTGTGCTGACGTGGGCCAATGCCAATCCGGCCAACGACATAGTGCACCAGATTCTGCGGGCCGGAAACTGGCTCGCCACGCCGTTCCACGACGCGTTCTTGAACCCCGACCCGAAACACCGGCTGTACGCCGACTGGGGTGTCGCGGCCGCCGTCTATCTGGTGATCGGCCGCGTGCTTTCGTGGCTCATCAGGTGGTGAGCCGGTCTCTTTCTGACGTATTGCTGTCAGGAACGGCCGCTTTGCCTTCCGCTCCGGCGAGGCGGCGTTTTAGCGTCGCGAAATGACCGACCTCAACGGTTTCATCGACGCTCTGCCCAAGGTCGAACTCCACCTTCATCTCGTCGGATCGGCATCCCCGCGCACGGTGCTCGAGCTGGCCGCCCGGCACCCGGACAGCCGGCTGCCGCGCACCGAGGAGGAGTTGCGCGCGTTCTTCGAGTTCCGTGACTTCCCGCACTTCGCGGAGGTCTACAACGCGGTCACGGACGTCGTACGGGAGCCCGAGGACGTCGGGGCACTCGTCGTCGGCGCCGCCCGCGACCTGGCCGCGCAGAACGGCCGGTACGTCGAGCTCACCGTCACGCCGTACTCCCACGTGCTGCGCGGCATGCCGATGCCCGCCGTCACCGAGGCGCTCGACCTCGCGGCCAAGCAGGCGCAGTCGTACGGCGTCCGCGTCGCGTACATCTTCGACATCGCGAGCGAGCTCGGGGGCGAGGCGGCGCGGGCCACGCTCGACCACGCGCTGCAGCACCCGCCGCAGGCCCTCGTCGGGTTCGGGCTCGGCGGCATTGAGCAGGAGCGGCCGCCGCACCGGGACGCGTTCCGCGACGCCTTCCGCGCCGCGACCGCCGCCGGCCTGCACAGCGTGCCGCACGCCGGGGAGATGACCGGACCCGAGACGATCTGGGAGGCGCTGGACGGGCTCGGCGCCGAGCGCATCGGCCACGGCATCCGCTGCCTCGACGACCCCCGGCTCGTCGCCCGGCTGCGGGACGAACGCGTGCCGCTGGAGATCTGCCCGACCTCCAACGTCCGCACCCGCCAGGTGCCGGACCTCGCTGCCCACCCGCTCCCCCGGCTGCTCGCCGAGGGCTTGGTGGTCACATTGAACAGCGACGATCCGCCGATGTTCGGCACCACGCTGACCGACGAGTACCGGGCCGTGGCCGCCGCCTTCGACCTCGGCCCCGCCGACCTGGCCGCCCTCGCCCGCACCGCCGTCCAGGCCTCCTTCCTCGACAGCCCGGCCAAACAAGAGCTGCTCACCGAGCTCCCCCAGCCCTGAGCCGGCGAAGTCTCACGAGGAGTTCATGGCTGAGCGGCCGAGTCGACCGCATCGCAGATCGCTGACCAGGGAGTTAGTCGTTGGTGATGGCGTTGAGGCGTTCGATTGCCTCGACGTATTCCGCGATGAGGTCGTAGATCACCTGGGCGGCCGGGCGGACCTGGTTCATGGAGCCGACGATCTGGCCGACGGGGAACGTGGTCAGCTCCCCGTCGCCGGATCGGGCGATGCGGCGCAGCGCGTCCGAGATGAGCATGAACTGCATGGGCATCGGCAGCGTGCCCGGCGACCGCTCGCTCTCCCAGGCGTCGGTCCAGGCGGTCTTGAGCAGCCGGGCCGGCTTGCCGGTCCACGATCGCGAGCGCACGGTGTCGCGTGAGCCGGCGTCGAGGAGCTTGCCGCGGGCCACCTGCGGGGTATCGGCCTCGTCGACGGTGAGCCAGATCGAGCCGGTCCAGACGCCCTCGGCGCCCAGCGCGAGCCCGGCGGCGACCTGGCGGCCGCGGCCGATTCCGCCGGCGGCGAGCACGATGGTGTCCTGGCCGACCGCGTCGACGACCTCGGGGATCAGCACCATGGTCGACACGTCGCCGGTGTGGCCGCCGGCCTCGGTGCCCTGGGCGACGATGATGTCGACGCCCACCGCGACCTGCTTGCGCGCGTGCCGTGCGTTGGACGCGAGCCCGGCGACCTTGACGCCGTGCTCGTGCGCCTGCTCGACGACGTCGGCCGGGGGCGGGCCGAGCGCATTGGCCAGCAGCGCGATCGGGTGCTTGAGCGCCACCTCGACCTGAGGCCGGGCGGTGGCGTCGGTCCAGCCGAGCAAGTAGCGCCCGGCGCCCTCCTCCGACAACGGCTCGACGCCGTGCTCGGCGAGCAGGTCGTCGACGAACCGCCGGTGCTGCTCGGGGATCATGCCCTGCAGCTTCGCCATGAGCTCCTGGGCGTCGCCGAACTCGGCACCCTCGTAACTCGCCGGCATCACGACGTCGACGCCGTACGGCTTGCCACCGACGTGATCGTCGATCCACTTCAGCTCGAGCTCCAGCTCCTCGGGGGTGAAGTACAGCGCACCGAGGACGCCCATGCCGCCGGCGCGGCTCACCGCGGCGACCACGTCGCGGCAGTGACTGAACGCGAAGATCGGATACTCGATGCCGAAGAGGTCCGTTACACGGGTTCGCACATCCCTGACTGTAGGCGCATCCGACCGAAAACTGCAACACGTTCTAGTTTGCGATGCGGTTGAGTTACCGTGCGGTAGGCTCGCCCCGACGTCAACGAGAGGCCTCGGACAGATGGGCGAGCAGGCTACGCGGCCGCAGGTGCCGGTCACCGTGCGCCCGGAACCGCACCGCGCGACACTGGGCCGCTCGATACGGCTGCTGCGCGCCTTCCGGCTCGAACAGTCCGACCCCGACTTCTTCTACGGGTTGCTCGCCCGCGATACGGTCGCCCAGCTGGCCTCGTACATCCCGCTGGACGGCGCCGCGGTCGTCGACGTCGGCAGCGGAGCGGGGTTCTTCACCGCAGCGCTCACCGCCGCCGGCGCGCGGTGCGCGGGGGTCGAGTGCGACGCAGGGGAACTGACCGCGCACGGATCGCCGCCGCCCGGCAGCGTGCTCGGCAGTGCGCTGGCGCTCCCGTTCGGCGATGGGACCGCCGACGTGACGTTCTCGTCGAACGTACTGGAACACGTATCAGATCCGTGGCAGATGGGCGACGAGATGGTACGGGTGACGCGGCCGGGCGGCATCGTCTTCCTGTCGTTCACGAACTGGCTGTCGCCGTGGGGCGGGCACGAGACGTCGCCGTGGCACTACCTCGGCGGCGACCGGGCCGCCGAGCGCTACGCACGCCAGTACGGCAAGGCGCCCAAGAACCGGTTCGGGGAGAGCCTGTTCGCGGTGTCGGTACGCGACGCCCTGGCCTGGGCCCGGTCCCGTACCGACGCTCATCTTGTGGACGCGCTGCCGCGCTACCACCCGAGGTGGGCCAAGGCCGTGATCCGGATCCCGGGGCTGCGCGAGGTCGTCACCTGGAACCTCGTCCTAGTCCTTCGCAAACTCGCCTGATCTCTCCCGTACGACCTCGGGCATGGCCCCGTTCATGCCGCACGACATCCGGCGCCCGCGCTCATCCCGTATGAGCGCCGTGTGGATTATGAGCTGCGATGCAACCGTCCCCGGCGGTTGGGAACAGACCTCCGGGGACGGCTACGCGAGAGGGACAGGAGCCGCTAGACGATCTCGGCGCGCCGGACGCCGCGGCTGCCGCTGCCGGCGGCCAAGGTGACGAGGATGCCCGCCACCAGGAGAATCGCGCCCAGCACCAGGGACCCGATCGGAATCCAGAACTTCACCGCGGAGATCGCTCCGGCGTTGTCGTTGGCGAGCTTGACCAGCTTCTTCTGGTCGTTGGGAACCATCTTCAGGTCGAAGGCGGCCACCACGAGCCGCTCCACCCCGTCCTTGGTGTGCAGGGTGGATCGGATGTTCTCCTCCTGGTTGACGACCGCGCCGGTCCGCGGGTCGACCCACACTGTCTTGGTCTCCTGGTAGTACCGGTCGGTGTCGACGTTGCCGCTCTTCTCTCCGAGGCCGAGGATCGTGCCGGGCACGTCGGTCACCTCGGCGATCTTCGTGTCGGGCACGTGCTGGACGAAGCGGTAGACCTTCAGGCCCTGCACCGTGTCCTCGCCGTCGAAGGTCATCGGCAGCGGCTGCTTGGTGGCCACGTCGAAGTATGTGTAGGTCTTCTTCTGCACGTTGCCCGGCGGCCACACCGTGGCGAGCCCGCTCTGCTTGACGCTGGTGTCGTTGCCGATCTGGGCGCCGCAGCACATCACCAGCTGAGCGGTCCGGCGGTTCAGCGCCTGCCGGAACTGCCGGTAGTCGATGGGCGTCCCGGTCGTCGCGTCCGAGGTCGAGGTAAATGAGTCCCAGACCGCCACCTTGTCGTTGCTGGCCCGCACGTCCCCTCGCACGGTGTTGGTGGCCACCACGGTGACGCCGTTACGCACCTTCAAGTTTCCGGCGTCAAAGTAAGTCGCGTTATCCGCCTGCAACTTTGTTGTCTCGTACGTGTCGGTGGGCAACGCGATCAGCTGCTTCGCCGCGTAGAACCGGACGAGTGGCGACAGAGTGAGGAAGAAAGCTCCCACTCCGATCAAGAGCATCCCGATGGTGCGCTGCATCCATGCCTCCCGGGACAGCCGTATGGAGAACGGCTTCTACTACCGGCTTCCGCCTAGTTCTACTACGTAGTGAGCCCAGGCTAGACCAGGGAAGACATGGGCGTCTTGACTCAAAACCCAATCGTGACCTGGCCAACTACGTTAGGTCAGAGGAGAAATACCGAAAGTGACTTCGTAGTGTTGACCGATGTAGAACAGCGCAAAAGTTACCCGTGCGTCAACCCCCTAGAGCTCAATTCCGGCGCGATGTTACAGTGATCCGGTTTTCTGGGGACTGCGAAACGTGGCGGTGAACATGGCGGAAACCAGCGCCCCCGCCGAGCCGGGTCACCAGAACGCGCTCGACGGGCTGCGCGCCGCTGCCGCGCTGGCCGTGCTCGCCTTCCACGTCAGCGGCCAGACCGGTATCGCCTGGCAGGGCACGCTGGGCGGCCGCATCAGCTCGCGCGCCGATGTGGCGGTGGCGATCTTTTTCACGCTCTCCGGGCTGCTGCTGTACCGGCCGTGGGCGCGGGCCACCCTGGCCGGCACGAGCCGCCCGAGCAGCCTGTCCTACCTGTGGCGACGCGCGCTGCGCATCCTCCCGCTGTACTGGATCCTCGTCGCGGTCGCGCTGTTCGCCTTCAGCCCCGACCACGTCCGCTCGGTCTCCACGTGGGTGCGCTGGTTGACCTTCAGCCAGATCTACGTGCCGACTCCCTGGTGGGAGCTGCCGGGGCCGCGCGGCCTCGCGCACATGTGGAGCCTGTCCACGGAGGTCGCCTTCTATCTGATGCTGCCGTTCCTGGCCGCGGCGCTGGCCGCGATCGCCCGGCTCGGCGAGCGGCGGCGACGCCGGCGTGGACGGCCGTCGCGGACCACCGACGTGGCGCGGCGCGGCCGCCGGGTGCTGTTGACCCTAGCCGTGTTGTCCCTGGTCTCGCCGCTCTTCAACGCCTGGGTGATCCAAACTCAGCAGAACTTCCAGATGTATCTCTGGCTGCCCCGGTCGCTGTGGTGGTTCACCGCCGGCATGGCGATCGCCGTGATCCGCGAGTGGGCCAAGCTGGAACCGGGGCCGGTCCGCTCGTTCGGCCGTATGCTCGCGACGGCGCCCGGCGCGGCCTGGCTGATCGCGGTCGCCGCGTACGCCGTGGCCTGCACCGATGTGGGCGGACCGGTGATCCCCTCGTCGCTGAAGATCCCGCTGTGGGAGAACGAGGCGCGGCTCGCGCTCTACCTGGTGGTGGCCGCGGGCCTGGTCGCCCCGGCGGCGCTGCAGCCGGCCAACGAGACCTTCGTCAGCTGGCTCTTCGGAAATGGCCTGATGCGCTTTCTGGGCCGGATTTCGTACGGTATTTTCCTCTGGCAGTTTGTCGTTATCTATACCTATTACAACATCGTCGACCGCGGCCCGCTGACGTTCGACTACTTGCCCATTCTGCTGATCTCCGTCCTTGGCACGATAGCCCTGGCTACCGTTTCGTACTACCTTGTGGAAAAGCCTGCCATGCGGCTCCGCCATGTGGGCCGGCGGCGCCGTCAGGCCCCTCCGATAGAACCTGTTCCACAAACCCCCATCATCCATTGGCACACCAATGCAACGTGACAGCCTGCTCCCGGCCGACCGCGGTCATATCAACAGCCTCGACGGGCTCCGCGCCATCGCCGCATTCGTCGTACTGATCTTCCACGTCGCATTCAGCACCGCCGATCTGCTGAACGGCTCCGGCGGCGGCTGGCGGATCGTGGCGCACGGCGACGTCGGGGTGCCCATCTTCTTCGCCCTTTCCGGATTGCTGCTGTATCGTCCGTGGGCCCGCCGGACGTTCGAGGGCGGCCCCGCCCCCCGGGTCCGGACGTACCTGTGGCGCCGGGCGCTGCGCATCCTGCCCGCCTACTGGGCCGTCGTGATCGTGGCGCTGGTCGCCTTCAACGGCACCCATGCGAGAACCCCGACCACTTGGCTGGAGTGGCTCGGCCTCGCCCAGATCTACGACCTGCACCCGTGGTGGTCGGGCACCGGCCCGGACGGCCTCGGACAGATGTGGAGCCTGTCCACCGAGGTGGCCTTCTACCTGCTGCTGCCGATCATCGCCGCGGTGCTCGCGACGTACGCCACGTATGGCAACGCCGACGTCGACACCCGCGCCCGGCGGCTGTTGACGGCGCTCGGCGTCCTCAGCGTCCTGTCGTTCGTCTGGGTCGCCGCCATCCATCAGACCCCGCACGCCTACTACCTCGAGCTATGGCTACCGCGTTCGCTCTGCTGGTTCGCCGCCGGCATGGCCCTCACCGTGCTCGTGGAGTGGGCCCGCAGCGAGCGAGGCACACCGTACGGCCCGGTCGGCCGGCTCTGCCGCACCGTCGCGTTCACGCCGGGCGCTTGCTGGCTGGTCGCGGTGGCCGCCTGGGGCCTCGTCGCCACCCCGCTGGCCGGTCCGCCCTACCCAGAGGCGCCGAACCTCCTTCAGACGATGGTGAAGAACCTCCTCTACATGATCATCGCCATCGGCCTCGTCGCGCCCGCGGCCTTCCAGCCCGGCGGCCGGACCCTCACCACCACGGTCCTCGGCAACCCGGTCATGCGCTTCCTCGGCAAGATCTCCTACGGCGTCTTCCTCTGGCAGTTCGTCGTGATCTACGCCTGGCACAGCATCTCCGGGCGGCCGTTCTGGGGCCACGACTTCTGGCTCGTGCTCCCCGTCGTCACGGCCCTCACCATCGCGGTGGCCACCGCCTGCTACTACCTGATCGAGATGCCCGCGCAACGCCTGAAGAGCGTCAACCCCCGGTGGGCGGTCACCCTCCCCGAACGTCGAACCGAAGCGACCGCGCTCCCCGCGGCCGGCCCCGCCCCCTCGACCGTCACTTCCCCGGCGGTCGACGCCCGCACCGGCCGCTGGCACCGCGGCGCCTGACCAGGGCCCGCTGAGCCCGGGCAATGACGTGCAGACGGGCGCCGGGTTCGACGGGCCGCTCGAACTCGCGGTCAGCCAGGGCACGATCGTCAAGCTCGCACACGGCAAGACCCATGTCCGCTTCGACTCGGACCCGGAGAACGTGCACATCATCAAGCCAACCGACTCCGCCGCCTCGACTAGCGCCTCCCCGCCTCCAGGTGGGCGACAGGTCCAGGTCATCAGGAGCGGGTGGCGGGTTCGGGTTCGGGGACCGGGGGCAAGGGAGTGGGGCCCCAGGCGGAGGGTGGGGGTTCGCCCGGGGGCGGGCCCCAGGCGGACGGGATCGGGCCTGCAGGCAGGGCGGCCCGCGAGGTGGGACGGGCCGTGAAGTCGACGGCCGGGAGTGCGGCGAGGGCCTGGGCGGGGCGGCAGAGGGTCCACAGCAGGAAGCCGAGCAGCGGCATGCACACCAGCTGCGGAATGACGTCGTGGAAGATGTCCGCCACGTCGTACCGTTCTCGCGTGGTGAGCAGGGCGCCCAGAGCCGTGCTGGCCGCGGCCAGCGTGAGCAGCGTGCCCACGACGAACGGGGAACGCGCCCCCGCCACGAGGCGGGCGGCAAGCCGGGAACGGTCCTCGTACCGGCGCAGCAGCACGAGCAGCCCGACGGTGCCCGTGATGCCGACGAGGCCGTAGAGGCCGCCGGTCCACAGGCCCAGAGCGGGGGCGAGGTACCACACCCAGCGCGGCGCGATGCGGGCGGGCCGCAGCGCCGGGGCGCGCGCCAGCTCGTCGCGGCGGGCCGGGCCCAGCGCGAGCAGCACCAGGCAGAGGATCAGCAGGAAGCCGAGCAGCAGGCCGAACCGGTACCCCCCGTCCGGCGCGTAGGTCAGGTTGACGGTGCCGTCGGTGTTCTTCGGCAGCACCCAGGCCTGCCGCCACCCGTCCAGGCGTACGGGGCGGAGCGTCTGGCCGTTGATGGTGGCGCGCCAGCCGGCGTTGTAGTTGTCGTTGACGGTCAGGTAGGACTCGCCGGTCGTGCTGACGCTCACCGAGCGGTGCTCAGGCGTCCAGGTGTTGACCTCCATCGGCTGGTCCTGGACGGCCGGGGCCCGCACCGCGTTCACCGGGCGGACGACGGCGCCCGCGATGCGGAACGGGTCGCCGGCCCCGACGTACAGCCGCTGCTCGCCGGAGAACAGCGGGACGTTGCCGCACGACTCGTACGGCACCGGGTGGCCCTGGGCGAGGTCCGCGACCGTACCGCCGACCAGCCGGGTCAGCACGCGCTGGTTGGTGCCGGCGACAAGGAAGGTGGGGCCGGTGCCGCAGGAGGTCTTGAGGGGCAGCCCCGGCGGCGGGCCCAGCGGCTTCACGCCGGGGATCTCGATGTCGGTGATCTGCACCGGCGAGCCGCCGACCAGGAACTTGATGAGTAGCTTGTCGGTCTTGATCGGGGCGAACCGGAACACGCCGGACTGGTCGAGCCAGCCCTGCCGCAGCGCCTTGTTGGCCGCGATGCCGACCTGGGTCATCGGCCGCTGGGTGATCTCGTTGGGGAAGATGAACTTCAGCTGCGACAACGTGACCTGCCGGCCGAAGTCGATGCTGAGCGCGGGCTGCCGGTCGAGCGGGTTGGAGATCCACGTGGTGGCCCGGTCGCCGTCGAAGGCGGACCGGCCCATGGCCGCGGGGTGCTCCACCGCCGTCGACGAGGCGGTCACCTTGGGCGGCCTCAGCGTGGTGTACTGCTCGATCGTCTTCAGGCTGGTCAGCAGCGCCGTCCCGGTGATGCGGTACTCCCCGGAGACGTTGGTGGTGAAGACGCGGTCGAACGTGTCGCCGTCCTCGCCCTGCACCTCGAGCAGCGGGTTGCACACCCACGATCGCGACCCCAGCATGCACGCCGGCGCCGAGCTGGTGAGCCCGGTCAGCGCGATCGTCTCCGCGCCCGACCCGCCATCGGCCTCCACCCTCGGCGCCACGATCGCCCGCGCCGGCCACACGCCCGGGATCGACAGCTCGGAGATGCCGGCCCGGGTGCCGAATTTGTGCTTGGGCTGGTACGCCAGGCGAGTGACCCGGATCCGCACCGAGTCCGTGATGCCGTTGGGGGTGGCCAAGGTCTGTACGGCCCCGGTCGGCTTGACCGGCTGCTTGATCCGTCCGGCGTCGGTCTCGATCGACACCTCGCTGACCGGCGGGCCGAGGAGGTCGTTGACGGCGAAGGCGATGTTGAGCTGGGACATCTTGACCGGTCTCAGGAACTGAACCTTGAGCCACTCGCCCTCCGCGCCGTACCACCCCGCGGAGGTCCAGGTGGTGTGCGCGTCCCCGTCGATGGCGGCGTACGGCTGCTGCCCGGCGGAGCGCAGCTGCGGCAGCGAGGTGATGTCGGACGCCGACGACGAGGCAGTGACGGACTTGATCCCGATCAGCCGGGCCAGTGACTCGTACTGGCTCCAGCCGGGCTCGATAAGGTCCTTGACGCGCGATGACCCCTTATATCGGTCGGTCTCGGTCAGCGTCGGCGAACTGCCCTTCCGTACGTCGGCGAAGTTGACCTCGCGGCGGCGCAGCGTGTCGGTGACCACCGTGTCGGAGCCCGGCACATCGGCGGCGTCGCCGTCGTCGTTGAACAGCACGGGCCGGTCGCCGTCGAGCAGCCCCTGATCCGCCAGGGTGAGCAGCGCCTCCGGGCCGCCGGTCACCCGCAGCGGCCGTTTGTCCGGTACGGCGTTGACGAGCGGCTCGGCCTGCTGGACCTCGTAGATCTCCAGGGCCTTGTACGGCTGGTCGAACGACACGGTCGCGTCGACGTTGAACTGCTGCCCCCAATAGCCGCCGAACTCGGCCACCTTGCGGACGCCCGGGGTTCGGAACAGCGCCTCGTGCACCCGGCCCGGCCACGTCCCGGTGCCACGCCCGGCGTCACGCTGAATGTCGTTCCTGACCAGCAGGAACCGCACGCCCATCCGGGAGAGAACGGTGGACAGGCCGGGCGAGCCGTACCCGGAGGCGAACCGGTCGTCGATCGCCTCCATCAGCCGGGCCAGCCCGGCCGAGCCGTTCGGCACGATCACCCGGCTGGCCCATCTGGCCTTGAGCAGGGGCTGCATCGGTTCGTCGATCGTCCGGCCCCAGAGGTACTCGCCGAAGCGCTCCCCCGGGACGGCCAGGACGGTGTTCTCCCCGGCGTTGCGGTTGAGCCAGTCGCCGGCCTGCCGCCAGTACGCGGGGAGGTCGTTATAGCTGCCTCGCGCGGCCAGGCCGACCGACAACACCGGAATGAAGGTGCCGGCCAGCGCCCCGAGCGTGACGAGAGTGAGCGCGGGCCGCCACTTCGGCATCGGCCCGGCCAGCAGGAAGCCGAGTCCGAGCGCGATCGGCAAGCGGACCAGCGCGTCGAACTTGTGGATATTTCGGAACGCGGCGAGCCAGGTGTCGAACATGCCGCGCAGCCCGCCCGCGAACGGCGGGGCGATCGCGCTCTGGTGCCCCATCACGATGATCGCGACGCCGACGAGCAGCGTGATCAGCAGGAACGTGCGTTCCGGGAGGCCACGCCGGCACAGCCCGATGAGGCCGAGCGCGGCCACGATGCCGGTGAGCACGATCAGCCAGGGCGCCGTGGACAGCGAGTATCCAGCGGGCCACCACGGGACGCCGTCGACCGGGGTGAAGCCGACCCAGTTGGAGGCGCCGCGGAAGATGTTGGTGAGCGACGTGGTCTGCGTCGTCGTGCTCGCGCTCTCGACGTAGTCGATGAACGAGAACACGTACTTGCTCATGAGCAGCAGCGGCAGGATCCACCAGAAGCAGGCGGCCGCCGTGCAGCTCAGCCACCACCCGAGCAGCCGCCATTTTCGCCGTCCTTTGGCCCGGGTGAGCAGGTAGATGAGGGGCACCACGAGCACGGAAAGCTCGGCGGCGCCGTTGATGCCGCCGCAGCACACGACGGCGAGCGCGGACAGCGCGGCGGCCCGCCGCGGCGACCCCTCGCGGGCGCCCTTGACCAGCGGGATCAGGATCCACGGCAGGACTGCGGTGGGCAGGAACTCCGAGGAGTTGATCGCGATGAGCTCCTGCGCGCGGGGCGCGACGGTGTACGCGAAGCCCGCGAGCATGCGGCCGGTGTCGGTGCCGATGCCGAGCGCCCCGGACAGCTTGACGACGCCGAGGAAGGCGGTGCACAGGACGAGCGAGATCCACAGCCGCTGCGTCACCCACGGCGCGAGGCCGAGGGCCTTGCCGAGCATGTAGAACGGGCCCATCGGGAACAGGTAGCCGTACGCCTGGTTCTGCAGCTGCCCGAACTGCTCGTTGGCGTCCCACAGGTGCAGGGCCCGGGTCAGAAAGCCGGCCGGGTTGATCGGCATGTCCAGCTTCGTGTCCGAGACGATCTTGCCAGGTGCGATGGAGAACGCGGCGGTGATGAGCAGCAGGCAGGAGACCGACAGGCGCATGCGATGCCGCAGCCGGGTGTCCACGCCCTCCGGCGGCACACTGGTCCGGCCGAAGCCGTTCGTGGGTGCCGAAGCTCCCCCGGCCCGGCCGTCGGACGAGGAGAAAAGCCCGGACAGCAGGCTCATGGCCCGGTGGCTCCAAGATCGCCGAAGGCCGGGTTGCTGAGCGCCGGGTTGGCGTAAGTCTCCGGGAAGGCTCTCGGGGCGTCGACGACGACGCCCGGCCCGAACGCGCCCGGCCCGAAGAGGCCCGGCCCGCCGAGCAGGATCTCCGTGTCGGTCGCCGGCCGCAGCTCGATGATCTCGGCCGTCTCCGGCACCAGCGCCCGCAGCCGTACGGGGTCGGTGTCCTCGACCAGCGCGGCCCGCTCGTCGGCGCCGTCGGTGTAGCGCACGACGTAGGCTCCGCCGCCGGGCGTACGGCGGCGGCGCGAGGCGGCGCGCTCGGCGAGGATCAGGCGTGCCATGCGCTCTCCGCTGTCCGCCCAGGTGAAGCGGCAGGCCCAGGCCGCGCAGGCGGCCCGCATCTCGGCGCGCCGACCCGGGTGGGACAGCTCCTTGAGCGCCCGGCCCACCACGTCGGCGAGGTCTTCGTCCTCGGCGGCCAGCCAGCCGGTCACATCGTCGCGAATCGCGTCGCGCAGCCCGTCGACGTTGAACGCCACGGTGGGCAGGCCGACGGCGGCCGCCTCGATGACCGACAGTCCCCAGCCTTCGAACTGCGAGGCCGAGACGTGCAGCCAGGCCGAGGCCAGCAAGGCGCTCTTGGCGGGGGCCGAAAGGAAGCCGTGCAGCCGAACGTGATCCTCGAGTCCCTGCTCCCTGATGCGCTCGGCGAGCGGACCGGCGGCCGCGCCCCGCCCGACGATGTGGATCTTGAGGTTCGGCCAGCGCTCGCGCAGGCCGGCGGCGATGTCCACCACCCGTTCCACGCGCTTGTGCGCCGACAGGCGCCCCACGCAGACGATGGCCGGCTCGCCGGCCGCTTCCGGCACCGGATCGGCCCCGTCACGCGGGGCCGGTACCGGATTGACCGGCGGCGACCCGTTCGGCACGACGAAGATCGGGCCCGTCCAGCCGAGCCGCTCGCGCATGGCGCTCACGGTGGACGGCGAAACGGCGACGACCGCGCGATGCCGGTAGCACCGCCGCGCGACCGGCCCCTCCAAGATCTTGCCGATGGTGGCCAGCCAGGTCGGGAAGTGCACGAAGAACTGCTGGTCGTGAACGTGATGCACGACGCAGATCACGGGCGTACGGCGGGGCAGCACGAGCGGGGAGAAGAACGGGATGCCGTTCATGCAGTCGATCGCGACATCGAACCGCCGCCGGTGCGCCAGCAGCCAGGCCAGCACGCGCGGGTAGCGGGTGAAGATGCCGCCCATGCGGTGCAGGGTGATGCCCTCGCGCGTCTCGCTGCGCGCCTGACCGCGCTCGCGGCTCGTGACGAAGGTGACCTCGGCGCCCCGGTCGCGCAGCTGCCGGCTGATCTGCCAGGCGTACTCCTCGGCGCCACCCGCGACCGTCTGCCAGGGATCGCGCCAATTGATCACCGCGATTCGCAGCCCGTCCAAATCGGCCGGCGCGTCATCGTGGGGCCACTTAGCCGACCCCAAGGGTGCTGCCCCCGACGACCCCGTGTGCCGTGAGAGCAAAGCACCTCCACAAGAGCGCGCGACGACAACAACTGATGGGCTGGCGGTTGCCCGGACGGCCTCGCTTCGGTCAGCGCGTGCCGTATTCGTATAGAGGCTTGGTTACTGGAGCCGGTGAGGGCTTCATTACCTGGACGAAACCGACCGAGGCACCCCCAGCAAGCAAAACGCCGATCACGACGGCGATCAGGATGCGCATCCGGCCAGCCTCCCTACTCCCGAGTACGTAGTGCCACGAGATTAGAACCCGATGCACCAAATGACCAGAGTGTTAGCAAAAGAGTTATTAGATCTCCTGTCAACACGATCGGTGCGGATGGGGCTCCCACCTCGGAGAACGGCGCTGGAGAGGGGACTTTGTACACGTCAAGATCGGTGCCGTTGAGCACCAGTTGGGCCCCCGCCAAGCGAGCCTGGAATTGGTTCTCGTCTCGCGCAATGATCACGAATCGATAACCGGCTCGACGCAGCGAATCCGTGAGATTACCCGGCGTACGGAGCAGCGCGTCGGCCCTCCGCGCGACCGGATCCTCCGGCGCGAGGGCATGCCCGCCGACACGCAATCCGTCATTCCAAACTACGCGGCGTGACAATGCGCGCGGCAATGGGTCGAGGGTGGTGCGGTGGTCGTTCCAGGCCGGCTGCCGGTGCGCCGCCCACGGTAGCGACAGCACCGCCCCCGGAACGGGGTCGCGCGCGACGATCCGGCGGGCCGCGGCCCAGTCCGGCGGATACTGGACCGCCCCGAGCCGTCCGCCGATCCCCCAGCCGAACGTGGGCAGCAGCACGATCGGGGCCACGGCCACCAGCCCGGCCAGCACCAGCGCCTCCCCACGGGCGACGGCGCCCTTCCGGATGATGAACGACACCACCGCGGCCAGGCCGACCGCCTCCACCAGGGCGAGCGGCGCGATCCACACCTGGGCGTCGCGCAGCACCCCGAACGCGGGCCACAGGCCGATCAGCGACCGCAGCGTCGCCCGCCCGGGCTCAGTGATGCCGAGGCAGGCGATGACCAGGCCGATCCCCGCCGCCACCGCCAGCCCGGCCGCCCAGTCATCAGTGCCACGTGCACGGCGCAGCCCGGCCACGAAGAAGGCGATGGCAATGAGCGACAGGGCGAGCCGGGCCGTCGCACCCGGCCAGGCGCCGAGGCCGGCCGGCACCACCTCGCGGTTCCACAGCCCGCCGAGGGACAGCAGGCTGCCGAGCGACCCGAACGGGGTGTCGGCGCGGGCGGCGAAGAGGTCGACCCCGGCCGTATCCGTGCCGTACGAGCCGCCCCCGCCGGCGAACTGCTGGAGGACGGCCGGCACCAGCCACGGCAGCGACAGCCCGACGATCACCAGCAGCGCCCGCGGCACGGCGCGCCGCCACTCGGGCCGTAGGGCGGTGACGCACAGCACGACGAGGGCCGAGATGTTCATCGCGGCGAAGCCGCCGACCGCCGCCGGCACCAGCGAGCGGGTCAGCCGGGCCACGCCACCGCGACCCGCTACCGAGGCCGCCGCCTGGGTCGCCCACGGCAGGCCCGCATAGCCCAGCAGCAGCGCCCAGTGCCCGAGCAGCAGCCGCTCGGCGATGTACGGATTCCAGACGTAGAACACGGCGGCCGCCAGTCGTGGCAGCCGCCCGCCCGACGACGGCACCAGCCGTGCCGCGCCCCACGCGGCCAGCGCGAAGCTCGCCAAGATTATGAGCTTCTGCACGATCTCGGCGGGTAGCGCGACGGCAAGCCCGGCGACCACGGCGTCGCTCGGCACGGGTCGCGGAAAACCCCCGGTCAGCCCGAACATGGCGGCCGTGGCCGGCGGGTCCGGCACGAACACCATGTCGTACGTCAGCACGAAGCCGGGCGCCAGCGCGGGCCCCAGCACGATCGCGCCGAGCGCCAGGCCGACCAGCCCGGGCCGGCCCCGACCCGGCACCCGCACCCGCCACCCCCTCTCCGGCCGGCCACGGCCGCCGGTCGCCCGCCGGTCAGCGCAGGCCGACGCGGATGAACTTGGGCCGGTAGAGCCCCACGTTGTCGTGTACCCGGCGGGTGTCGTTCAGGTCGTAGCTCAGCAGCAACCCCGGCCCGCCCTGTTCGGGATGGGCGTAGGGGAAGTAGGCGTACGTCGTGCCGCCGCCCACCACCTCTGGCGGATCATAGACGGGACTCGGACCGTGCCACGGTCCGGCCGGCGTACAGCTCCAGTACGAGGCGATGTGCGAGATCCCGCCGACCGGCCTGGTCGGGTCCATGGTGAACAGCACGTACGTGCCGCCTCGCCGGACCACGCTGAAGCCCGCCGACACCCCGGTACGGCCCGGTACGTACGGCAGCACGGGCTTGGCGCTCCGTGCCCCGCCCCACTCGTCGGTATCGGCGCGGTCCGGGCCGTGCCAGTACTCCCACTCGTCCGGCTTGGCGACGTCACCCCACGGCACCCGGGCGAGATAGGCGCTCTGCCCGGCGCGCGTCGTGTTGCTGGTGGCGCCGTACACGTAGACATACGGGCCGACGCGCAGCGCGCCCAGCCCGTAGAAGACCTGGTCGTCGTAGGAGTCCTGGTGCGGCGCGGGGAGCATCGTGATCGCGGCCGGCCGGGCCAGGTCGGCGAGCGGCACGGTGGCGACCGCGGCCCGTCGCA
This sequence comes from Streptosporangiaceae bacterium, assembly GCA_036555725.1. Classification (GTDB taxonomy): domain Bacteria; phylum Actinomycetota; class Actinomycetes; order Streptosporangiales; family Streptosporangiaceae; genus CALAED01. The sequence continues at coordinate 88,623 of DATBKU010000068.1, forward strand.
CGATGCCGAACGGATGCTCCCGGTCGCTGCCCTCCATGCGCTGAACGAACACCCGCAGCGCGCCGCCGTCCAGCACCGCCGACATCGGCCAGTAGACCGAGCCCGCCCCGATCCACGCCGTCGGCGTGCCGTTGCCCGCGGTGCCGCGCAGGGTGGTCAGCGAGCCGTCCGTGCCCTCCAGGATCGCGGAGTTGCGGATCAACGGCGTCGCGAACGGGCTGCGCCAGGCGTACGGCTGGCCGCGCGGGTTCGGCCCGGGCTCCACCGGGCCGAGGAAGGTGTCGGCGAAGATCCACACGGTGCGGCCGTCGGGCAGCCGGACCGACCACGTGCCGTCGGCGCCGGTCCAGTCGTCGAGCCGGGCGTTGCCGTCGCCGTACGCCGCGAACCGCCGCGTCCAGCCGTCGTCGCGCACCGCCGACGCCGCGGTGAGCGGCACGCATTTCGGCGGGCGCGCCGGGTGGACCAGCTCGATCACCACCGCGCCGACGATCAGGCAGGCGACGAACGAGATCGCCACCACCTGACCCGGCGCCCTACGCACGAATCAACCGTATTCGACCGAGGTCTGGCTCACGGGTCGCGTGGGAGGCCGAGGATGCGCTCGCCGATGACGTTGAGGTTGATCTGCGTGGTGCCGCCGCCGATCGTCATCGCCCGGGAGGCCAGCGCGTAGTGGGTCCATCGGTGGTGCAGGTCCGCCGGCCCGCCCGGCCCTGCCCAGAGCGCGGCCGCGGACCCGAGCAGCTCGACGCCGTACTCCGTGACGTCCTGCGCGTGCTCCATGGCGATCAGCTTGCGTACGTTCGCGGTTGCGCCCGGGTCGGTGCCGGACAGCTGCTTGAGCGTGGCCCGCAGCCCGAGCAACTGGAGTGTGTGCGCGTCGCAGGCCAGCCGTCCGAGGTTTGCCCGGACGAGAGGGTCGGCGGCCAGCCCGAGCTCGCCGATCAGCTCGGTCAGCTGCGGGACGTCGCCGCCGAGCTGGAAGGAGGTGGTCAGCCCGACGCGCTCGTTGGCCAGGGTGTTGCGGGCCACCTTCCAGCCCTGGTTGACCGGGCCGACGACCATCGAGTCGGGGACGAACACGCCGTCGAGGAAGACTTCGTTGAAGACCGCATCGCCGGTGCACTCGCGCAGCGGTCTGATGTCGATGCCGTCGGCGGCCATGTCGACGAGGAAGTATGTGATGCCCTCGTGCTTGGGCGCCGCCGGGTCGGTGCGGGCGATGCAGATGCCCCACTGCGCGTCGCGGGCCAGCGAGGTCCAGATCTTCTGGCCGGTGATCCGCCAGCCCCCCTCGACCTTCTCGGCCCTGGTGGACAGGCCGGCCAGGTCCGACCCGGCGCCCGGCTCGCTGAACAGCTGACACCAGATGACCTCGCCGCGCAGCGTCGGGCCGAGGAACCGCTCCTGCTGGTCCGCCGTGCCGTACTGCACCAGCGAGGGCACCACCCAGGCGCCGATCATGAGCGATACCGGGCGTACCTTGGCCCGCCGCAGCTCCTGCTGGATGACGATCTGCTCGACCGGCGCGGCGGCCCGCCCCCACGGCTTGGGCAGGTGCGGGGTCACCCAGCCCTCGCCGGCCATGGCCGCCCGCTGGGCGGGGAGGTCCATGGCGGCCAGCTCCGCGACCCGCGCCCGGATCTCGGCCCGGATCGGGGCGGCGTCCGGCGGTAGCTCGATGTCCATGGGCCGGCGTACGCCATCGAGGACGAGCCCCGCGACGGTGTCGTGGCCGGCCGCCGCCCGCCCGGCCAGCGCGCGGAGAGTGAGGGCGCGCCGGTAGTAGAGGTGGGCCTCGTGCTCCCACGTGTAGCCGATGCCGCCGTGTACCTGCACGCAGTCCTCGGCGCAGCGCACCGCCGCGTCGGGGGCCACGGCGGCGGCCACGGCGGCGGCGTACGCCTGTTGGGCGGCTGGCTCCGCCTGGGCCCGGGCGGCGTCCCAGACCGCGGCACGGGCCCGTTCGAGCGCGACGAGCATCCACGCGCACAGGTGCTTGATGCCCTGGAACTGGCCGATCGGACGGCCGAACTGTTCGCGCAGCTTCGCGTACGAGACGGCCGCGTCCAGCGCCCAGCCGGCGACGCCGCAGGCCTCGGCGCCAAGGATGACCGCGGCCAGGTCGCGTGGGTCCGGCACGTCGCGGAGCACTCGCTCCGCGGCGACCGTCACCCCGTCGAGCGAGACGGCGGCGACGCCGCGGGTGAGGTCGAGCGACTCGAGCGGAGTGATCGTGGCAGCCGCGGCGTCCACGACAACCCACTCCTCGCCCGTGTCGGTGGCGACGGGGAGGGTGAGCAGGTCGGCCAGGGCCGCGCCGAGCACGGGCTCGGTCATGCCCGTGACGATCAATCCTTGCTCACTGCGTCGTCCGGTGAGGCCGCCGGCGAGGCCCGCGGCGGCCGTCAGCGCGCCGTCGGCCACGTCGGCGAGCAGGCCCGCCGGAGCCTTGCCTGCGGCCGCGATGATCGCGCCGGCCAGCACCGTGGGGACGTACGGGCCCGGTGCCAGCGCCCGGCCGAACTCCTCGACCGCGATGGCCAGCTCGACGAGCGAGAACCCCTGGCCGCCGTCCTCCTCCGGCAGGTGCAGGCCGAGCAGCCCTTGATCGGCGAGCGCGCCCCAGTACGCCGGGCGCTCTTCGGCGCCCTCGACCGCGGCCCGCAGGGCCTGGCGCGGTACGTGCCGTTCGGCGAAGGCGCGTACGGAGGCGGCCAGGGCCTCGTGCTCCTCGGTCAAACCGATCGCCATGATCCACCTCGTCTCGCTCGGCGTACGCCGCAGCCTATTAGAACGAGGTTCGGTTCAACAGCGGCCGCCCGGGACGCGTGCCGACGACGGCGGTCAGGAGGTGACCTTCAGCGAGCCGAACACGTAGTTGAAGTCGGGCCACAGGTTGCGGTTCGTGTTGGGCAGCGCCATGAAGATCACGGCCGGGCTGGCACGGCCGGTGTCAACCACCGCGAGGGCCATGACCTCGGCCGTCGACTTGATGCCCGGCTTGTGATACCCGATGTACGAACCGATCAGCCAGCCCTTGTGCCCGTCGACCGTGAGCCGCTGCGAGGCCAGGTCGCGGGTCTTGTGCGGGAAGGCGTAGAACCGGGCCTCGTACTCCTTGGCGAGCGCCGCGGCCGCCGCGCGCTCCGTGCCAGGCCCGCTGTAGAGGTCCCGCTGCGCCGCGCTGAGCGTGCCGCTGAGCAGCTGGCCGTACCACGTCGGCCGGCCACCGCGCTCCTCGGTCACCACGACCTGCTGACCCGACCAGCCCAGCTTGCCGAGACCGCTCTTGGCCGTGGGGATCCCCCAGGGCGCGCCCAACCGCGGGTAAGCCACCCCGGCGAGCCGGTCCGGGAGCACGCCGACAGCCCTGCTGTGCCGGCCGCGGAAGCTGATCAGCGGCTTGTCGGCCGGCACCTTCACGTCCGGCGCCTGGGCGGACGGCGACGTCGCGCCCGCCGGCCTGTTGCCCTCGTCCGTACCGCCGGACGTACCGTCCGAGCCGGACGACTTGAGGAAGTACACGGCCGCCGCCGCGAGCAGCGCGACGACCAGCAGCCCGACGCCGCCGTACAGCATGAGCCGCGACCGGCCCTCGTCTTCTTCGCCGTCCGGACCCCATGGGTTCGTTCCGCCCGACGGGCCGGGCCCGGGGGTCTTATCGCGCCCGCCGTTCATCTCCTCGCGCATCCACTCGGGCAGGCGCAGGTTGCCGCTGCTCGGCGTGCCAGGCTTCGGCGGCGTGCTCGGGCCGGACGGCGTGACCGGCGCGTAGCGGGGATCGCCCGGGCCGTGGTCACCGTCGAACAGCTGCCGCTCCCACGGGCCGGCCTGACTTGGGCCGGCCTGACTTGGGCCGGCCTCCCGTACCGGCTCGGCGGCCGGTGTCGGTGTCGCTGTCGGTATGGCGGCCGGTTCCTCGAACGCCGGACGTGACCGGTCGTTTACGGGCGGTGCGGCCGCCCCGTAAGCCTGGGCTCCGGGGCCCGCCTCCGGGGGCTTTGGCTCCGTGTTGACCTGGGGAATCGGTGCTGTACTGCGGTCGGTCGTCTCGTCATCGCTGGTGCTGCCGGCCGGCCTACTGCTCCACCGGCCGCCGAGCTCCCCCTCATCGGACATGCGGCACAGGTTACGCGAAGATCAACAAGTCTGGCGCCACAGCAATCACACCTCTACAACGTCTTCACTCAGCTGTTCCCTAGCCAGCAATGTCCCACCCGCTACCGCGCCGGGCATCGCGAACACGGCGCCGAGCGGGATGAGAAACACGACGAACACGACCGCGCCGAAGCCCACGGCGAGCGGGCGCCGGCGGCGCAGCCGGGCGAACCGGTCGCGGCGGCGCAGCCCGCGCCGCTGCAGCGCGATGGCGGTGAGCTCGCCGCAGAGGAAGTAGCCGGACACGCACGCGGCGGCGACGGGCACCACGGTCTGGCCGACAACGGGGAGGAAGCCGAGTGCGAAGAACACGACGGCGAACACCAGCGCGATGACACCGATCACGATGGCGTCGCCGATCCCGCGCAGCAGCTGGACGATCAATGGCACGTCGGCCTCCGGCGGCGCGCCGCCCGCCGACTCCTCGACCCGTACCGCCAGCCGTTCGTAGAAGGGCTCGCCGACGAGCAGGGTCAGCGCGGTGAAGGTGACCACGGCGAACAGCGCGCCCGCGCCCACGATCCCGAGCCCCGCGATGACCCGTACGGTCTGCCGCGCACCCTCGGACCAGTGGTCGGCGAAGGGCGTGACCGCCTCGGCGAGGTCGTCGGCGTACACGATGAGCACAGCCAGCGCGGCCGCGTAGATCACCAATGCGATCAGCGCGGGGATCAGCCCGAACAGCCACTGCCGCGGGTGCCGGGCGGTCCAGCCGAGCCCGCGCAGGAAGTACCCGACCCCGGCGACGACGTCACGCAGCGCTCTGCCCACCGCCCACACACTAGAGCGAAACGCGCTCCCCTGTACGGGCGCCGGACCCGGTCTCCGCGGACAGGCCGTCCAGCAACTGAAGCGCCGCCGCGGAGGGCGAGCCGGGCTCGGCGGTGAGCACCACCACGCGCTGTCCCGGGTCGTCCGGCAGCACCATGAGCTGCTCGGTCAGCGTCAACGGGCCGACCAGCGAATGGCGCAGCTCCCTGGTGGCGTACACGCAGTCGCGCACCGGGTGCGCCGCCCACAGCGCGGCGAACTCCTGGCTATGCACGGTCAGCTCGCCGATCAGCGCGGTCAGCTGCGGGTCGTCGGGGTACCGGCCGGCGGTGAGCCGCAGGTAGGCGACCCCGTCGCTGGCCTTGCGCTTGATGTCCGCGTACAGGTCGCGATAGTGCGGGTCGAGGAAGGTCATGCGCACCAGATTGGGGCGGTCGGCGGGCCGGTGCGGGCTCTCGAAGTCGAGGTGCGCGGCGAGCAGCGCGTGCGCCATCCGGTTCCAGGCGAGCACGTCGCACCGCCGGCCGATGACCAGCGCGGGCACGCTGTCGAACGATTCGATCATGTGCCGCATCGCCGGGCGGAGCCGCTCGGGGCGGGCGCGCCGTCGCGTCGGCCGGGTGGGCTGGGCCAGACCATGCAGATGGGCCCGCTCGTCCTCGTCCAGCCGCAACACACGGGCGAGCGCGTCGAGCACGGCGTCAGAGGCGTTCTGGCTCTGCCCCTGCTCGAGGCGGGTGTAGTACGCCACGCTGACCCCGGCGAGCTGGGCCAGTTCCTCGCGACGCAGCCCCGGCACACGACGGCGCCCGCCGTACACGGTCAGCCCGACGTCCTCCGGCTGCAGCCGAGCCCTGCGCGACCGCAGGAACTCCCCCAATTCGGCACGTTGCTCCATGCCGTCCACTTTTACCCGACGTAGCGCCGGATCGAATGGGCCGAGCGTGACCCTGCCAGTAGTAGGAACCGCGTGCGTACGCAAAGCAGAGGGCTGGGTACGCAGCGCCGGGTCGCGGACGCTCGAGATCGATGGAGCCGACCGGCTCCCGACCGTCTACTCGTCTACGACGATTGCGAAAGGTTCTCGATGTCGGTTCTGGCCGAGGTGCCCCGCACACCCAGCCCGTCTGCACCGGAGCGCATGACCAGGCGGCACCGCCTGATTCTGGTGTTGTTGCTCGGCGCGCAGTTCATGCTCGCCGCGGACTTTTCCATCCTCAACGTCGCCCTGCCCGCCGTCGGTAAGGGGCTGGGCTTCAGCCTCGCCAACCTGCAATGGATCGCGACCGCGTTCGCGCTGCCGGCGGCCGGGTTCACATTGCTGTTCGGCCGGGTCGCCGACCTGATCGGCCGCCGTCGACTGTTCCTGACCGGCCTGGCGTTGCTGGTCGCGGCGTCGTTCGTGGGCGGGCTCGCCGCGTCCCCGGCCATGCTGCTGACCGCGCGCGTGACGCAGGGGTTCGCCACCGCGATCACCACGCCGGCCGCGCTGTCGCTGCTCACCACGTCCTTCCCGGAAGGGCCGCTGCGGGAGCGGGCGCTGGGGCTGAACGGCGCGCTGCTGTCGTCCGGTTTCACCTTCGGCGCGTTGTTCGGCGGACTGCTCACCGACCTGTTCAGCTGGCGCTGGGCGTTCCTCATCAACGTGCCGATCGGCGCGCTCATCCTGGTCGCCGCCCCGATGCTCGTCGGGGAGAGCCGCCATCCGGACCGGCCGCGGCTGGATGTGCCCGGTGCGGTTACCGTGACGGCCGGGCTGCTCACCCTTGTGTACGGCATCACGCAGGCGGGCCGCGCGGGCTGGGGCAGCCGTACCGCCCAGGTGACGCTCCTCGCGGGGGTCGTCCTGCTCGTGGCGTTCTGGTTGATCGAACGGCGCGCCGCCGCGCCACTGGCCTCGATCACTGTGCTGACCCGGCGGACGGTCACCTGGGGCAACGTCGGCGGTCTGCTCGCATTCGGCATGGCCAGCGCGACTGTGTTCATGATGACGGTCTATTTGCAGCAGGTGCTCGGCTACTCCCCGCTGGTCGCCGGCGTCGCGCTCGGCGTGCCCGGCGCGGCGGCGTTCGTGAGCGGTCTCGTCTCGTCTCGGTTCATCGCCCGGATCGGCAGCCGTCGGGCGTTGATCGCGGGCCTGTTGACGCAGGCCCTGCCGTTCATGAGCCTGTCGCTGCTGGGGACGCACAAGAGCGGCGTCGCCTTGGTGCTCGGCGCCTGCGGCGTCGGATTCTTCGGCCACGTCCTCGCCATCGTCGCCTACACCGTGACCGCGACATCGGGCCTGCCGAACGAGGAGCAGGGCCTGGCGACCGGGCTGACCACCATGACCCAGCAGGTCGCTCTCACGCTCGGCATCCCGGTCCTGAGCGCGATTGCCACGGCCCGGTCGCACGCGCTGGCCGGCACGGTGTCCGCAACGGACGCCGTGCTCGGCGGGATTCACGCCGCGATCCTCGCCAATGTCGCCATCACCCTGGTCGGCGTGCTGCTGATCGGTCTCTTCCTGCGCCGAACCACCGTCGTACGCTGACCGCCGCCTCGAGGTGCAACTCCGCCGGTCCCGGCGGGGTTCACCTATAAGTCGGTGAGATCACGGACCGCAGGAGGCGAGCCCGGCTCATGGTTCGGCAGTTGTCGAAATATCCACGTCCTACAGTTCCTCGCATGAAGCAGCGCCCGGAACAGCGCACGGAACGGGGGGCCGCGGCGCCGACCGGCATGGAGCGCCGTGCGCTGATCGCGGCGGGCGTCACCGTGCTGCTGTGGGCGTCGGCGTTCATCGCGATCCGCTCCGCGGGACACCATTACTCCCCCGGCGCGCTGGCGCTGGGCCGGCTGCTCACGGGCTCGGTGGCGCTCGGCGCCATCGCGCTGGTCCGCCGCGTGGGCCTGCCGCCGCGCGCCGCCTGGCCCGGCATCGTGGTGTCCGGGGTGCTGTGGTTCGGCCTCTACTCGTTCTCGCTGAGCTGGGCCGAGCGGGAGGTGGACGCCGGCACGGCCGCGCTGGTCGTGAACGTCGGTCCGATCCTGATCGCGCTGCTCAGCGGCTGGCTGCTCCAGGAGGGGTTCCCGCCCCGGCTGCTCACCGGGCTGGCGGTGTCGTTCGCCGGCGCCGCCGTGGTGGGCCTGTCGATGTCCGGCGGCGGCCGTTCGTCGATCGTCGGCGTGCTGCTGTGCCTGATCGCCGCGGTGGCGTACGCGGCCGGCGTCGTCGGCCAGAAGCCCGCGCTGCGGCATGCCTCCGCGCTGCAAGTCACCACGTTCGGCTGCGTGACCGGCGCGGTGGCCTGCCTGCCGTTCTCGGGTCAGTTCGTGTCGGCGGTCGCCAATGCCCCGGCGTCCGCCACACTGAACGTGCTCTACCTGGGCGTGTTCCCGACGGCGGTGGCGTTCACCACCTGGGCGTACGCGCTCGCCCGCACCTCGGCGGGGAAGATGGGCGCGACGACGTACGCCGCCCCGCCGCTCGTGGTGCTCATGTCGTGGGCGGCGCTGGGCGAGGTCCCCGGCTGGCTGACGCTCGGCGGCGGGGTGCTCTGCCTCGCGGGGGTGGCCATCTCCCGTCGGCGCGGGCGCGCGGCTGCCGTACCGGTCATCCCCCGTGAGCCCCGTGAAATGGCGTCGTGACCCCCTCGTAGGCGAGGTGCAGCGCCATCCCCTGGGCGGCGTGCGCCAGGTTGTGGCAGTGGTTCATCCACAGGCCGGGATTGTCGGCGCGAAACGCCACCCGCCAGACGTCCCCGGGCCGTACGTCGAAGGTGTCCATCCACAGCGGGCTGCCGGTCGCCGGGTGCCCGTTCTTGGACAGGACGAGTACGTGGTGGCCGTGCAGGTGCCAGGGATGCGTGTCGAACCCTCGGTTGACCACCGTCATCTCGACGAGGTCGCCGCGACGGACCAGTTCGGTGGGGACCCGCGGGAAGGCCCGGCCGTTGACGGTGTACGCGTACCTGGGCAGGCCGTTCGAAAGGGCGAGCCCGCGGTCCAGCACGAGCGTGAAGCGCCGGTCGAACCGGCTCTGCCCGCCGAACGGCGTGGGCGCCGGCCTGCCGTAGCGAGTGAGGTCGAGCTCCGGCCAGCCGGCGGTGCTGGGAACCGCGGCCGCGGCCGCCCCGTCCGGGCTCAGCCGTAGCCCGCCGGCCGCCCGGTCGCCGACGAGCAGCGCCACCGGGCCCGGCGGCATCGTGAAGACGACGTCGTAGCGGCCGCCGGGCGCCAGCGCGAGCGCGACCCGGGACAGCGGGCCCGGCTGGTTCAGATTCGTGCCGTCGACGGCGACCAGGCGGTACGACGTGCCGGTCAGCGTGAGGCGGCGCGGCGCGCTGTCGGTGTTGATCAGCCGCAGCCGTACGGGCGCGCCGGGCGGAACGCGCCGGGTGGCGGGCCGGCCGGGATCGCCGACGACCGCACTGCCGGCGAACGTGTGCACGGGCACGGTCAGGTCGACCCCCCGCGGCGGCTGGGCGCGAGGGGTGACGACGACCGATCCGTACAGGCCCATCCGGACCCCGAGCGCCGACGCCTCGTGAGTGTGGTACCAGTACGTACCGGTCTGTGCGGCTCGGAACCGGTACACGAACTGTTGCCCCGGCCGTACGGCGTCCTGGGTCAGCCCCGGGGCCCCGTCCTCGGCCGACGGCACGTCGTACCCGTGCCAGTGCAGGGTCACGCCCTTGCCGATGTCGGCGTTGCGCAACGTCACCTCGACCAGGTCGCCCTGGGTCGCGGTGATCGGCGGCCCGGGGACCTGGCCGTTGAACGCCCACGCCGTGATGCGGCGTCCCGACGCGAGCGCGACCGTGGTGGTCCGGGCGGTCAGCGTGTATCGGCGTACCGTGCCGCCGGAATCCGGGCCGGCAGGCCCGGTGAGCGCGGTGACCGCCGTGCCACCGTCGCCCCGATGGGTGCCGGCCGGGCCGCCGCCCGCGTCGAACCGGTCCGACCCGCCGAGCCCGCCAAACCCGCTCTGCCCGCCGAACGGCGCGAACGCCAGACTCACTCCGGCGACGCCCACGGCCAAGGTGGCCGCCCCGCCGATCTCCATGCGCCAGGCGGGCGTCGCCGGCGCCACGAGCCGCCAGGTCATGAAGGCCGCCGCGCCGACCAGGGCCGCGGCGATCAGCCCGACGCTCAGGCTCGCCGGGTACCCGACCAGGAACGTGACGACGACCCCGGCCACCGTCGCGTACCCGGCCGTGAGGAGCGGCACCACGACGGCCGGCGACCGTACCGCGCGGAGGCGGGGACCGGCGATCACGACGGCGGCGAGCGCGGCCGCCCCCAGCAGCGGCAGCGCCACCGTCGCCTTCTCCTGGACGAACCACCAGCCGCTGCCCGCCAGCGTCACCACCGTGCCGACCCGTACGAACGTGACCAGCAGGGCGACGGCGAACAGCGGCGGCACCGATCGGGCCCGGCCGCTGGCCGCCGCCACCCCTGCCCCCAGCCATGCGGCGGCGGCCACCACGGCGACGATCAGGTCGAGCGCGACGAGCCCCGAGGTGCTCATACCGCCGTGCGCTGGGCCGGGCGCGGCTCCGCGACGAGCTGCCTGGCTCCGCGCATCACCAGGCCGGCGACCGCCATGATGGCCAGCCCGTTGATCGCGTGCAGGCCGAGGAAGGCGAGCGCGATCGGGGTGGTCTTGTCGTCAGTGCTGCCGCCGAGATTCTTGCCGAGCTCGGTGATCAGCACCTGCAGCACGACCAGGCCGGCCGGCAGGATGGTCAGTCCGATGAGCCGTCCGGGCGCCCGGGCGAGCGCCGCGACCAAGGTGGCCAGCAGCGACAGGAGCGGGATGATCATCATGCCGGTCAGCATGTGCAACGCGAACGAATTGTCGTCCTGCGGCTTGTCGAACGCCCCGACCGCAGCGAAATAGAACTGCGCCAGGATGGCCAGCATCAACAGCCCCACCAGCGCGACATAGGCCTTGCGCACAATGACTCCCTTCGTCCGCCGCCGCGACGCGGCGATCACACCACCGATCGTGGTGGCCGGACCGCTCCAGGTCGTCGGGCGAGGGAAGGCAGTTGCGCCTACTGCGCGGGGCGCAGGACAGTGCCGCGACTACGTCTCCGGGAGTACGAGCGTCCTCGGAGAGCCGGGGTCCGGGGCGCATTCCCCCGGGTCGGCGAGGATGACGGCCTCCATCCTGCGGAGGACCGGCCCGGGGTCCAGACCGATCTCGCGCCGCAGCACCTCGCGGGCGGACGAGCAGTGCGATCAGCAGCGAGCGGCGCTTCCGGCCGTCGAGCCGCACCGGGCCGCTGGGGGACTCCCCCGGGGGGTCGCCGTGACGCACGTGGCTCGGCGAGCCGGTCGCCATGGCCCGGTCCATGATCGGCGCTAGCGGCGGCGGAGATTATTACTTGCCGACACGCCAGAAAGCGCATACCACGACGACGGAACCAGTCAGGGGACGAGCGCGCTGGAGGCCGCTGGACGCCGCGGCCGCACGTCCGTTCCGCGGACCCCTGCTCGTCCTGCCCGAACGGCCGAAATGGGCTCCGGGCCAGGTGACAGGCATCCTGTACAATCCAGCATTCTTGGCTATCCGGGGTTCGTCGCGGTACAGACGTTACCTGCAAGTATCTCGGTCAGGACGCGTCAAGGCCGGGTCGGACGGACGGGCTGCCGGGGGCACAGGAGGATCTTGAGTCACGGGGCTAGGTACCCGCGCTTTGTGTCGATATCCTGAACAGGCGAAGATTTCGTACCGTCCAGACGTGGCTGTTGTCCGGAGGACGTCGATGATTAGCCCTTACGTACGTCGGCTGCGGCTGGCTGCTGAGCTGCGTGCCCTGCGCGCAGACGCTGGACTGACCCATGAGCAGCTCGCAAAGCGGATCGGCCAGTCTCGCGCGCAGATCTCCAGGCTGGAGAACGGGCACGTCGTCGACCAGGCGGACATCATCCAGATCCTCGACACGCTCGGCGTGGACGGCGATCGCTGGACACAGATCATCACGATCGCGCGTGAGGCCGGCGAACGCGGCTGGTGGGAGTCCAACAAGGCGATGGGCGAGCGCCAGGCCCTGTTTGCCAATCTGGAGGCTGGTGCGGAGACGATCCGAGAGTTTCAGATGACCTTCATACCGGGGTTGTTGCAGACGCCGGACTTCACCCGCGCCCGGGTGGAGGCCGATCGTCAGGGCGGCGCGGTCGGGTACAAACCCACCAAGGCCGTGGAGGCCCGAATGGGCAGGCAGCGCATGCTGCGGCGGCCCGGCGGCCCCACCTACGAGGTGATCATCGACGAGGTGGCCGTGCGTCGGCTGGCCGCCCCGACGGAAGTGGTGAAGAAGCAGCTCTACCAGCTCGCCGCAACGGTCAACGGACACCCGAAGATCACCGTACGGGTGCTGCCGGTCGACGCGGTGATCGGCGGGTTCAGCGTGCCACGCTCGGCCTTCTCCCTGTACACCTTCCCCGACCCAGGAGATCCGGCCGTCGTCGCGGTCGACACCGTGACCGACGACCTGGTGCTCATCGAGCCCGATGCCGTACGGCGCTACGACGAGCTGTACGAGCGGCTCCGTGGGGCGGCGTTGCCGATGAACGACAGCCTCGAATTTTTGATCCAGGCGGCGAAGACGCTGCCCGACCATAAGAAAGCCGCATCGTCATGACCCGAAAGATCACGTTCAACCACTGGCGCAAGTCGAGCCGGTCCAGCGGCGGCGACAACTGTGTGGAGATCGCGCCGACCCGGTACGAGGGAGCCGACCGGGGTGTCGGGGTCCGCGACTCCAAGCAGGGCGGACGCGGTCCCGTACTGGAGTTCTCGCCAGGAGAGTGGGCCGATTTCGTCTACGGCACCAAGTCCGGCCACTTCGATCAACCGTAGCCATCAACTCTTGTCAAGCTCGAGGGCCGGAGCCGATCGCCATGACTCGGTTCCGGCCCTCGCGTCTTACCTGGCGATGTTCGGCCAAAGCCCTTGCAGCCGTCTGACTACCGATAGATACTCAGAACGTTCAACAAATCTGGACTGTCCAGGGGATCGCGCGAACCGCGATGTCGGCCGGTAGCGGCTACGAGCTGAATGAGGATGACGTATGACGATCGTCACCGAAACCTCGCTGACGGGCCTCGGCGACCGCGTGCGCGAGCGGCGTACCCAACTCGGCATGTCCCAGGCCCGGCTCGCCGAGCCTGACTTCTCGGATAGTTATATCTCGCTGATCGAATCCGGGAAGCGTGATCCGTCACCCGCAGTCATCAAAGCGCTCGCACGCAAGCTCGGCTGCTCCGCCACGTACCTCGAATGCGGTGTCGGCGAAGAGGCGCTCGCTGACCTCAAGGCAGGTGTGCGGCAGGCGCACAGCGCGCTGGCCGCCGGCCAGACCGGCGATGCGCTCGCGCGCTTCACCGAGCTGCTCGACGCGTACGGCGTCGACGCGTTCCCCCAGCTGCACCGCGAGATCCAGCGGGGACACGCGCTGGCTCTCGAGGCCTCGGGCCGACTCGACGAGGCGGTCACCGAGCTGCAGAAGATCGCGGCGGCGGCGCGCGGCGCCGACTGGGAAGAGTGGGCGACGATCCAGATCGCGCTGTGCCGGTGTCACCGCAAGCGTGATGACCTCGCCGCCTGCGTTGCGACCGGCGAGGAAGCGCTGAGCACGCTGCAGTCGGCGGGCGAGGGCTCGGCCGACGCCGCGATCCGGGTGGGCGTGGCGCTGCTCGACGCGTATCTCGAGGGCGGCGACGTGCTCGCCACTCGTCAGCTCGCAATGCGGCTCGTCCGCGCCGCCGACGAGGGCGGCAGTCCCAAGGTACGGATCGCCGCCTACCGGCAGGCCGCTATCGCCGCCGAGGTGCAGGGCGACTACGACACGGGGGTCAGGCTGGCCGAGCGGGCCCTCTCCGTGCTGAGCGAAGACGACGAATTCCGGGCGATCGGGTGGCTGCGGGTGGAGTACGCGAGCCTGCTGCTGCGCGCCCGGCCCGAGGCCGCCGATCAAGCCCGCACGCTGCTGCTCGCCCATGAGCGCGAGATGGTCGTCACCGCGTCGGACCAGGGCGACCTGGCCGAGTGCATCATCGAGCTGGCCCGTGCCGAGATCGCGCTGGGCCGGCCCGAGCAGGCGGTCACCCAGGCGAAGCGGGCGATCGAGCTGCTCGGCCCCACCCCCGGACGGGCGAGCGCGCAGGCGCTCGCGGTGCTCGGCGAGGCATACGTACGGCTCGGTGACCACGACGAGGCGATCACGGCGCTGACCCTCGGGGCGGAGTACCTCGAGACGGCCGGCCTGCCGCGTGAGGCCGCCCAGGCGTGGTTCGACGTGGCCGAGCTGCTGCGCCACACAGGGTCGAGCGAGCGACAGCAGGCCCACACCTACCGTCGCGCGCTCACCACCATCGGCTTGCGTTCCGCGGGAGAGTAGCCGTGGCCCGGATGGTGTGATTCCCGGTGTCCGGTGTCTGGGAGGGGCTGGCACCGGACACCGGGAATCACCCGCACCGACCTGGTCGCCACTCCATGGACGGTACGGCTCCGGCCGTACAAGGGGCTAAGGGGGGAAGTCCGTGGAGTGGCGGCCAGGGTTTCCGCGGGACCCGGCCGCCTACCGCGCTCGGTGAACGGCGACTCTGGGCGCCGCGACTGACGGGGTGGGCCGGCTCAGCGGTTCAAGGGTTCAGAGGCCCTCGGGGAATTTGTAGCTCGACGGCACCTGCGGTTTGGCCCCCGCCGCCCCGTAGACCAGCGCTATCTCGCGATGCGGCGTGAGCTGAATCGCCGCCGGGTCGCCCGTCTGCTGCTTGCCGTCGACGTACGCGGTCAGCGTGTGCGTGGCGTCGGTCGTGAGCCCGCCTATCTGGGTCGGAGTCAGCCGTACGTTCCATTCGCTGAAGACCTGCGCGAGGGTGTACCGCTTGTTCGTGCTGGGGGACTCGATGTGCAGGATGCCCGTGTCGTCGTGGGTGTGCAGCTCGGCCAGCATGCCGCTCGCCGTGGAGATGCCGAGGTTGGCGGGCACGGTCACCTTCTGGCCGTTCACCAGCAGGTCGAGATGTGTGTGGAAGTGCGTGGTAGTGCCCTCGGCAGGTGCGATGGCCAGCCCGGCGGCCCGCGCGCCCGCGAGCGAATCGGCGGGCAGCGGCCACGGCGGCTTTCCGGTGCCCTTGTCGGCCGCCGGGTGCGCGGCCTTCTTGTTGTTCGACATGATCGCCAGTGTCGCCCCCACGCCGAGCGCCACGACGACGGCGCCGGTCGCGGCGAAGGTGATCAGCCACCGCATGCGCTCGCGCCGCTGCTGGGCGGCCCGCGCCGCGGCCACCCGCTCCCGGGCGCTGGCCCGCTTGTCGGCGGTACGCCCGGTGCCGGACTGGGCCTTGCCCGACGTGCGCGTCCCGCCGGACGCCGCCTTGGCCGACGATGACTTGCCCGACTGTGATCTCGCCGATTGGGACCGGCCTGACTGCGACCGGCCCGATTGGGACCTGGGCTTGGCCGACGACCGCTTCTTCGAGCTCACTGCGCACTCCTGCTACCCGGGATGTCAAAGGATCCGCGGACGCCGGCGGCTCGTGACGGGGTAGAGAACGCGAGCTTTGACGCCCTTGGTGATGCTATCTCCGCGCTTGGGCACAAGTGATCCTCGATGATCGGACATAAACCCATAGGGGGTAGGGGTTGCGCTGCCACGCCGCGCATGCCACTATGAGTCACAGATACCCCCCAGGGGTAGTAAATAAGCCGGCAGCCGGGTGACTGTGAGCATGGACAGCCCGGTAGCCGACGCCGACATCCAGGCCGCCGTCGAGGAGGCCGGTTACGAGATGGCAGGGGTGACCCCGGGCCGATGAAAACGATGACGAAAGTAGGGGCGTACGCGCTGGGGCTGGCCGCCGTCTTCGCGGGGGCGGCCGGCGTCGGCAACCTCGTCGGACCCGTGGACGCCACGGCGAAGGCGAGTGCCGGCGGCCACGGCGAGATGGCGGCGCACGGCGCGCCCTCCTCGATGGGCCACGCCGGTTCTGGGCAAGGCGGGACCGGCTCGGAGGTTCCGGGTGGCCTGCAGATCTCTCAGGACGGCTACACGCTGGTGCCGCGGACGACGACCGTGACGCCCGGCCACCGCACCGACTTCCGGTTCGCGGTGACCGGGCCGGACGGGCGGCCGGTCACCCGCTACACGGCCCTGCACGGCAAGAAGCTGCACTTCATCGTGGCCCGCCGGGATCTGACCGGGTTTCAGCACCTGCACCCGGTCGAGGCCGGCGGCGGGGTCTGGTCCGTGCCGCTCACGCTGCCCGCCGCCGGTACGTACCGAGTGTTCACCGACATCCGGCCGGTCGGCGCGCCCCGGCAGCTGACCCTTGGCATGGACCTGACCGCGCCGGGCGACTACCGGCCGACCACACCGCCCCAGCCCGAGCGGACGGCGCACGTCGACGGATACACCGTACGGCTGGCCGGCGATCTGGCTCCGGGTCGCACCAGCAAGCTCACGCTGTCGGTGAGCAAGGCCGGCCGGCCGGTCACCGACCTCCAGCCCTACCTGCAGGCCTACGGACACCTCGTGGCGCTGCGCGCGGGCGACCTGGCGTACCTCCACGTGCATCCGGACGGCGAACCGGGCGACGGCACCACCCGGCCGGGCCCCGACATCACCTTCTACGCCGAGGTGCCGAGCTCCGGAACGTACCGGCTCTACCTGGACTTCCAGCACCAGGGCACCGTACGTACGGCCGCGTTCACCATGGTCGCCGGCGGCGACCACACCGAGACCACATCGCCCGGCCACCCGACCGCCCCGCACGGTCACTAGGATCAAGGAAGAGAGCAATGGCAACGGTCATCGACGGCACGCCCGGCCAGGTCGAGCTGGCGATCGGCGGTATGACCTGCGCGTCCTGCGCGGCCCGGGTCGAAAAACGGCTCAACAAGATCGAGGGCGTCTCCGCCACCGTCAACTTCGCCACCGAGAAGGCCAAGGTCACCTACCCGGCCGAGATCAGCCAGGACGACCTGATCGCGACGGTCGAGAAGGCCGGCTACACGGCCACGCCGCCCGCGCCCCCACAGCCCACGGCCTCCGCTGACGCCATGGACGACCACGATGAGGCGGCCGCCGAACTGCGCTCGCTCCGGCACCGGCTGCTCGCCTCGATCGTGCTGGCCGTGCCGGTCGTACTGATGGCGATGATCCCGGCCTTGCAGTTCGACAACTGGCAGTGGCTGTCGCTCACGCTGGCCGCGCCGGTCGTGGTGTACGGCGGCCTGCCCTTCCACCAGGCGGCCTGGACCAACCTGCGGCACGGAGCGGCCACGATGGACACGCTGGTGTCGGTGGGCACGCTCGCCGCCTTCGGCTGGTCGCTGTGGGCGCTGTTCTTCGGCGCGGCGGGCAAGCCGGGCATGCGGCACGGCTTCGAGTTCGTCATGACCCGTGGCGACGGTTCGGCGAACATCTATCTCGAGGCGGCCGCCGGTGTGACCGCGTTCATCCTCGCCGGGCGCTACTTCGAAGCCCGTGCCAAGCGCCGGGCGGGCGCCGCCCTGCGCACGCTGCTGGAACTTGGCGCCAAGGACGTCGCCGTCGTACGGGCCGGGCGCGAGGAGCGCATCCCGATCGACCGCCTCGCCGTCGGCGACCTGTTCGTCGTCCGTCCGGGCGAGAAGATCGCCACCGACGGCGTCGTCGAGGAGGGCTCGTCCGCGGTCGATGCCTCGCTGCTGACCGGCGAGTCGGTGCCGGTCGAGGTGGAGCCGGGCGACGCCGTGGCGGGCGCCACCGTGAACGCCGGCGGCCGGCTGCTGGTGCGAGCCGGCCGTGTCGGTGCCGACACTCAGCTGGCACAGATGGCCCGCCTGGTGGAGGACGCCCAGAACGGCAAGGCCCAGGTGCAGCGGCTCGCCGACTCGATCTCCGCGGTCTTCGTGCCGATCGTGATCGCGCTGTCGGTCGCGACGCTGGGATTCTGGCTCGGCACCGGCGACGGAGCGGCCGGCGCGTTCACCGCGGCGGTGGCCGTGCTGATCATCGCCTGCCCGTGCGCCCTGGGCCTGGCCACCCCGACCGCGCTGATGGTCGGCACCGGGCGCGGCGCTCAGCTCGGCATCCTGATCAAGGGCCCGGAGGTGCTCGAGTCCACCCGGACGATCGACACGATCGTGCTGGACAAGACGGGCACCGTGACCACCGGCACGATGGCCCTGGTCGATGTGATCGCGGCCGCCGACGTCGACCCTGACGAAGCGCTGCGGCTGGCCGGGGCGCTGGAGAACGCCTCCGAGCATCCGATCGCCCAGGCCATCGCCAAGGGCGCGGCGGAGCGTTCGGGCCCGCTCGCCGCCGTCGAGGACTTCGCCAACGTCGACGGCCTCGGCGTCCAGGGCATCGTCGACCGGCACGCCGTGCTCGTCGGGCGCCCCCGGCTGCTGGCCGAGTGGTCGCAGCATCTCCCGCCGGAGCTGACGCAGGCGATGACGGCGGCCCAGGCGAAAGGCCACACGGCGGTCGCGGTCGGCTGGGACGGCGCCGCGCGCGCCGTGGTGACGGTCGCCGACCAGGTCAAGCCGACCTCGGCCGAGGCGATCGCCCGGTTCAAGGCGCTCGGACTGCGCCCCGTCCTGCTGACCGGCGACAACGAGGCCGTCGCCCGCACGGTCGCCGAGGCCGTCGGCATCGACCCCGGACCCGACACCGTCATCGCCGACGTGTTGCCCGCCGACAAGGTCGACGTGGTCAAGCGGCTCCAGGACCAGGGTCGTACGGTCGCCATGGTCGGCGACGGCGTCAATGACGCGGCGGCGCTCGCCCAGGCAGACCTAGGGCTGGCCATGGGCACCGGCACCGACGTGGCGATCGAGGCGTCCGATCTCACCCTGGTCCGCGGCGACCTGCGGGTGGCGGCCGATGCCATCAGGCTGTCGCGCCGTACGCTGCGCACGATCAAGGGCAACCTGTTCTGGGCCTTCGCCTACAACGTGGCCGCGCTGCCGCTGGCCGCGGCCGGGCTGCTCAGCCCAATGATCGCCGGGGCGGCCATGGCATTCTCCTCGGTCTTCGTGGTCGGCAACAGCCTGCGGCTGCGCCGGTTCCGGTCGCTCGGCGGAGAATAACTCATACATCAGTGTTCGGGTTGATGCGTTTTCTAAATAGACTAACTCGTACATAGCTGTTCGAGTTAGTGAGGAAATCTCATGACGCAAACGCATCCCGACGCGCGGACCGATGCCCGGCCGGCGCCGGACGCGGGGCGCTGGCGGGCGCTGGTGCTGCTCTGCCTGGCCCAGTTCATGCTCATCGTCGACGTGACCGTGGTGAACGTGGCACTGCCGTCGATCGGCCGCGACCTGTCGCTGGGCAGGACCGACCTGACGTGGGTCGTCGCCGCCTATTCACTCTGCTTCGGCGGCCTGCTGCTGCTCGGCGGCCGGCTCGCGGACACGCTCGGGCGACGGCGCGCCTTCCTGACCGGGCTGGCGGTGTTCACGACGGCGTCTCTGGCGTCCGGGCTGGCGTGGAGCGGCGGCTCGCTCGTCGCCGGGCGCGTCGCCCAGGGCGTCGGCGCCGCGCTGCTCTCCCCCGCCGCCTTGTCGATCATCACCACCACCTTCCGCGGCGCGGAACGGCGCCGCGCGCTCGGGCTCTGGGCGGCCATCGGCGGCGGAGGCGGGGCCGTCGGCGTGCTTTTCGGCGGGCTGCTGACCAGTGGGCCCGGCTGGGAGTGGGTGTTCTTCATCAACGTCCCGATCGGCGTCACGGTGCTGGCGCTGCTGCCCCGGTTCGTGCCGGCGGCGCCGGGCGCACGGCGGCCGCTCGACGTTCCAGGCGCGCTCGCCGCGACCGCGACCGCGGCGTCGCTCATTTTCGGTCTGGTCAAGGCCGGCGAGTACGGCTGGCGCGACGCCGTCACCGTTGTTCCGTTGGCCGTTGCCCTCGTCGGCGCGCTCGCGTTCGTCATGATCGAACGGACGGCGCGCACGCCGCTCGTCCCGCTCGCGCTGCTGCGCCGCCGGACGATCGCCACCGGCAACCTGGTCATGCTGGCCGCATCGAGCCTGCTGCTGGCCACGTTCTTCCTGACCTCGCAGTACCTGCAGAACCTGCTCTCGCTGTCGGCCGTGGAGACCGGCCTGGTGTTCCTGCCGGTCGCACTGGCCACCGCCGTCGGTGCGCACCTGAGCTCCACGCTCATCGGCAGGGCCGGCACGCGCCCGGTCGCGGTCACCGGTTTCGCGCTCGCCGCGATCGGTCTGCTGCTGCTCGCCCGCGTGCCGGCCGATGGGCACGTCCTCGTCGACGTGCTGCCCGGCTTCGTGGTGCTCGCCCTGGGTCTAGGCGCAGGATTCGTCTGCGCGACGACCACGGCTATGCGCCGCGTCGCGCACCGGGAGGCGGGCCTGGCGTCCGGGATCGTCAACACGGGTCACGAGATCGGCGGCGCGCTGGGCGTCGCGCTGGCCGCGGCGCTCGCCGGGACCAGCGTCGGCGGGCACACCGTCGAGGGCTTCCAAACCGCCTTCGGGGTCTTCGCGGCGGCCGCCGGGGTCATCGCCCTGCTCGCGCTGTTCCTCATCCCCGCCGGGCGCCCCGACACCGGCGGCCGGCCACTGCTCGCGCACTAGGCTCCCGATTCATGGAAGCACGCAGCCGAGGGGCGGCGCCTGAGACCGCCGCCCCACCCGGCTCGGCACCGGCCCGCCGCCGGGCCGACGCCGAGCGCAACATCGAGGCGATCCTCGAGGCGGCGTTGGTCTGCTTCGGCCGCGGCCCCTCGGCGAGCATGACCGAGATCGCACGCACCGCCGGGGTCGGCCGGGTGACCCTGTACGGGCACTTCCCCTCGCGTGAGGCGTTGCTGGACGCGGTCGTCGAGCGCAGCCTCGCCAGCGCGAACGCCGCCCTCGACGACCTCGACGTCGACAGCGGCCCGCCCGACGAGGCGCTCCGGCGGCTGATCGCCTCGTCCTGGCGCATCGTCGATCGCCACCGCAGCCTGCTGGCCGCCGCCCTCGAGCACCTCGGCTCGGACCGCGTACGCGAGCAGCACGCGTCGGTGATGTCCCGCGTCGAGCGTCTCATCGCCCGCGGCCAGGCGGCGGGCGTCTTCGCCACGGACGTGCCGCTCGACTGGCTGGTGACCACCTTCTACACGCTCACGCACGCCGCGGCGCAGGCGGCCGACGACGGCCGGCTGACCCCGGAGACCGCACCCGCCGTGCTGACGCAGACCCTGCTGCGCGCGCTGACGAGCCGCGACTGAGCGGGGGGATCAGTCGGCGGGCGTGTTGAGCGGGACCTGCCAGACGATAACGGTGCCGCCGCCGGGAGACCTGATCTCGAACTGCCCGCCCAGCGCCCGCGCGCGGTCGTTCATGTTGCGCAGCCCGCTGCGCTGCGCCCGGCTGTGGATGCCGATGCCGTCGTCCTCCACCTTGAGTACGAGGTCGTCGCCCACTTCGACCGAGACGTGCACCTGATGCGCCTGCGCGTGCCGCGCGACGTTGGACAGCGCTTCCTGCAGTACGGCCAGCGCGTTCTTGGCAATGTCCTCGCGTACGGCGATGTCGAGCAGCCCGTCCAGCCGCACCGACGGCGCGAAGCCGAGGTTCTCCACCGCGGTGTCGATGACCGCGTGGATGCGGCTGCGCAGGCCGCCCTCCCCCGTCGGCGCCTGCAGCGCGAAGATGGTCGAGCGGATCTCGCGGATCGTGTCGTCGAGCTCGTCGACCGCGTGCTGGACCCGTACGGCCACGTCCGGTTTCGTGGTGAGCTTGAGCGCGCTCATCAGGCTGATGGCCACGGCGAACAGCCGCTGAATCACCGTGTCGTGCAGGTCCTTGGCGATCCGGTCGCGATCTTCGAACACGACGAGCCGCTCGGTCTCGCGACGCTGCTCAGCGAGCTCCAGCACGACCGCCGCCTGACCCGCGTACGCCTCGAGCACCATCTGGATCGGCTGGGTGAAGCGGCGCCCCCCGGGCGGGTTGGCGACGGTGAGCACTCCGCGAGCCGCGTCGCCCTCCCCGAGCGGGACGATCAGGGTGGCGCCCGCCGGCAGGGTGTCGGGCAGCCCGGCTCGCGTCGTCGAGTTGCGGATGTCGGGTACCAGCGCGGACGAGCCGCCGCGATACACCTGGCCGGCCAACGCGTCCTCGATCGGGATGCACAGCCCGCGCATGTCGTCGGCGTACGGCCCGGCGGCCGCCGTCAGCACGAACTCCTGCGCGGTGTCGTCGACCAGCCACACCAGCGCGTGGTCGGCGTCGCAGATCTCGCGGGCCCGCTCCGCCACCAGCTCCAGCACGTCGGCGGGGGCGGCGCCGGACAGCAGCGCCGTGGAGATCTCCGCGGACGCCGCCAGCCAGCGCTCGCGCCGGACCCGTTCCTCGTTCAGCCGGGCGTTCTCGATCGCGACGCCCGCCGCAGTCGCGAGCGCGGTGACGACGACCTCGTCCTCCTCGTCGAACTCGGCGTCGCCGGCCTTCTCGGCGAGATAGATGCTGCCGAGGAGCTCGTCGCGGACCTGGATCGGCACCCCGAGGAACCGCCGAGTCGCCTGTCGGTTCCGGGGGAGGTCGTGCGCACCCGGCTCGACTGGGACGCCGGAGAGCGGGACCGGATCCGGCTCGTCGGGGGACCCGCCGAGGACGCCGCGGCCCACCGGCCACTCGTCGATCGCGGGGATCTCCTCCGGGGACAGCCCGACGGTGATGAGCTCCACGAGCCCCTCGCCCACGTCGTCTTGCACCCCGAGCGCGCAGAACTTGGCATCGGTCAGGGCGGCGGCGGCCTCCGTGATCCGCTCTAGCAGGGTCCTCAGCTCGAGGTTGCTGCCGATCGACACGACGACCTCGAGCAGCGCGTGTACGCGGCCCCGAGTGGCCCGGACGGCCTCGAGCCGCGACCGCAGCTCGATAAGCGGGTCCTTGGGCTGTGACCGCTTGACCCGCTTGACGCGTTCGGCTGGTCGTCGGTTCTCCACCGGCACGCGATCAGTATGCCTCGTTTAGCGTCGGTTGTCGGGACCAGAAAACCCTTTCCAAGCTAAGGAATTGGCCGTCGCGCGAAACCTCGGAACCGATAACGGCGCCATTGACAGGAGAACGCCGCGCGCTTACGTTCCGGATGCTGCGCATATCGCCCAAGCGTTCGCATTACGAACAACTCGGGGGATCTCCCCCTTTGGGCCCCGGGAGGTCAGACATGCGGTTCCGCACACGTGCTCATTGGGCCGACTTTCGCCGTCCGCACCGGACCCCGTCCGTACTGCTCGCCGTCCTGGCCCTGCTCCTGCTGGGTGGCAGCGGCGCGGCCGTGGCCCAGACGGCAAGTCCGGCGACCCCGACCCGCGCGGCGACCGAGCCGTCGGTCGTCACCCCGAAGGTGGACTGCGCCGCGCTGGCGAGCCAGGACCTGTCCGGCGTGCCCGGCGCGCCGGCGGTGATCGGGACCGCGAGCGTCGTGACGGCACCGCAGGGCTGGGAGGCCTGCGACGTCAAGGGCACAGTGGCGCCGCAGATCCAGTTCGAGGTGCTGCTGCCGACGAAGACCTGGCGGCAGCGCTATCTGCAGACCGGCTGCGGCGGCTTCTGCGGCAGCCTGTCGATCAACGCGCAGGCGGCGACCGGCTGCGTCCCGCTCACCCGCGGCGACTTCGTCATGGCCTCGAACAATGAGGGACACGTAGGCGCGGGCGGATTCGACGGGGTCTTCGGCGCGGATCCGCAATTGCGCGTCGACTACGGCTACCGATCCGATCATGCCGTTTCGATGGTCGTAAAACAGCTCATCAAGATCTATTACGGGCAGGGGCCACGCTATTCGTACTTCGACGGCTGCTCCCAGGGCGGCCATCAAGGTCTCACCGAGGCGCAGCGCTATCCGGGCGACTTCGACGGAATCGTCGCCGGCGCCCCGGCGTCGATCTTCACGGCGCTCAACGTCTGGTACCAGGGCTGGAACGCGCTGGCCAACACCGACGCCAAGGGCGGGCCCATCCTGACGGCCGGCAAGCTGCCGGCCCTGCACGCCGCCGTCCTGGCCGAGTGCGACGGCAAGGACGGCCTGGTGGACGGGCAGATCGACGATCCGCGGGCCTGCACGTTCGATCCCGCGAGCCTGCGCTGCGCCGGGGCCGACTCCCCCTCGTGCCTGACCGCCGCACAGGTCGACGTCGTACGAAAGCTGTATGCCGGGCCACGGGACGAGCGCGGCCGGCGGATGTACCCCGGCGGTCAGGCCATGGGGTCCGAGCTCGCCTGGATCGCGTGGGTCGTGCCGCCCGCGCCGGGCGCCACCACCATCACCCAGAACATCGCGATCAACACCATCAAGTACCTGGCCTTCCGATCGCCCCGGCCGACGATGACCCTGCGTGACCTCCGCTTCGACGCAGCCACGTTCCGTACGACGGCCGAGCAGTCGGGGATCTACGACGCCACCGACCCCGACCTGTCGGCGTTCCGGGCCCGGGGCGGGAAGCTGATCCTGTGGCACGGCTGGGCCGACCAGGCGATCTCGCCGTACGGGACGGTGGCGTATTACCACGCCGTCACCGAGCGGATGGGCGGCCGCCAGGCCACGGAGAAGTTCGCACGGCTGTTCATGCTGCCCGGCGTCAACCACTGCGGCGGCGGTCAGGCGCCCAACACCTTCGATGCGCTGACGCCCGTACTCGACTGGGTGGAGCGGGGCGTCGCCCCGGACCGGCTGGTCGCCACGGAGACGCAGAACGGCTCAGTCGTCCGGACCCGTCCAATCTTCCCGTACCCGCTGGTCGCACGGTATGACGGGACCGGCAGCACGGACGACGCGGTGAACTTCACCGCCACGCCACCACCGGTGAACTACAACGACGCGATCCCCTGGCTCGGCTCGTTCCGCTCCGGCTACGAGGAGACCTGCGCCTGGAAGGACGGCCACTGGGTCTGCCACCGGGCGTGAGACGAGCGTCCGCGTGACCAGGCACCTGGATCAGCCTGATCACGCG
>DATBKU010000069.1:0-6296 GCA_036555725.1 Streptosporangiaceae bacterium
TCGACGCGGAAACGCTGGCCGCCGCGCTGACCTGGCTCGGCGAACGCCTCTACTACCTCGCCGCCATCGACATACCGCCCTTCGACGACCAAGACAAGCTGATCGACGTCCTCACCCACATCTGGATGACCGCCGTGTACCTGGACCCCAGGTAGGCCTGCATGAGACTGTGATGGAAACGCACTTTGTCATCGTGTGCCTCGACAAGACCGAGTTTCGCGGCGTACGTCGCGGCCAGCCGCTTCTTCGATGCCGGGGATTGCGTGTCTCACGGGCGCATCGAAAAACGCATACGCCAGCGATACGGTCCTCCGTCTTCAATGCAGGCATGGACCACGGCGCATCACTGTCAGCCTCAGCCCGTCGTACGGGCAGGATCGTGCTCGTCACTCTGGCGATCCTGGTCGCAGCGATCGCTGCGTTCGGCCCGATCGACGCGGTGCTGAAGATGTTGTCCATGCCGCTGCGCAGGCCGGGGTGGCATGTCTGGGTCGCTACGTTCAATGGCGTGGCACTCATCACGGTGGCCGCACTGCCGTTGGCCGCGCTGACGGTGTGGGCCCTGGCACGCCGTCGGGGTGCCACCGGCGTCACGCCGGCGTGGCGGATGTCGCTGGCCGAGGTCGGCATCGTCTACGGGACGGTACCGTGGGTATGGATGATCATGCTGCCGGGTGACGAGGCCGGCGCCGTCGTGAGCCTGGTACCGCTGCGGGACCTGCTCACGATGGATACGGGCCAGGTCGTCGGCAACCTGCTGGTGTTCGCGGCGCTGGGGTTCTTCGCCCCGCTGCGGTTCGCGGGGCTGGCGTCGCTACCGCGGGTCCTGACGCTCGCGGCGGGCTGCTCGGTCCTGGTCGAGACCGCGCAGTACGTGCTGCGGCTGGACCGGGTGTCCTCTGTGGACGATGTACTGCTCAACACCGCCGGCGCCGGGCTGGCCGCCCTGGCGTCGCGCCGCTGGTGGCGCGCTACGGCCACAGCGTCGTCGGACCGATCTCGATCGGCCCCCGTACTGGGACGCTGAGCCCCGCGAGTTTCTGATGCACCCCAAACCAAGAGTCAGCTATCCCGGAACGGGCGCGGTCCCACTCGAGGGATCGCCGGCTCGGGGCGAGGCCGCAGGCTAACGGGACCTGCTCAACCCGGCCGTGGTGGCGCCGATCGTGGGCGCGCGGACGCCCGCCCAACTGGACGACAACCTCGGGGTCTTCGACGTCACGCTGGAGCCGGAGCACCGGGCGAGGTTGGCGGAGGCGAGCGCCGTCGACCTCGGCTTCCGCATGAGTCCCTGCGCCGCCTCGGTTACGCGAATTAGGACGTCGTGGACATCGGCATCGGGCTCCCCGTCCACCACCCCGGCATCCGCGGGCCGGCTGATCGTCGAGTGGGCCGCGGCCGCCGAGCGGGCCAGATTTCTCGACGCGCGACAGTGAGGCAACATCTGGCGTCCTTGAGCTGCCGGGTGAGGATCACCTTCTTGCCTGAGCGGACGCCGGTTGGCCGCATTCCCTTCTGTGCCGAGCTGGGTGACGTCTTTTGAGGGGTGCTTGGATGGGTGCATGACAACGAGGGACGAGCCGCCGCGTGTGGTCAGTGCCAGCCGTGAGATCGCGGCTGAGCCAGGGCGAATCTTCGAGTTGATCGCTGATCCGGCTCAGCAACCACGCTGGGACGGCAATGACAACCTGGCCGTGGCAGCCGCCGGGCAGCGCGTCCGCCGCGCGGGTGATGTCTTCACGATGACGCTCACCCGGGGCAGCATCCGGGAGAATCACGTGGTCGAGTTCGAAGAGGGCCGCCGACTTGCCTGGATGCCCGCCGAAGCGGGGAAGAGGCCGCCTGGGCACCTGTGGCGATGGGAATTGGAGCCAGTCGGCGGTTCACGTACGCGGGTCACTCACACCTACGACTGGACCCAGCTGACGGATAAGAAGCGCCTCCCGCGAGCCCGGGCGACCACGAGCGTTAATCTACGGGCCTCGCTCGAGCGGCTCGCGGCCCTGGCCGAAGAACCCTGACCACTTATCCCGGCTCACAGGTGTGCCAGCCCACCCGGCAAGGCAGCCCTCCCCGGCAAGATCCCGGTAAGTCAACCAATCGCTTGGGCGACGCACCCGGCGCCGTGGTCGGCGCGAGTACTGGGTTTCGTCGATCCGGCCGTCCTACCAGCCTCCCGGTGTGCGCCGACCGCGATTATCGTGCAGTAACACCGCAGGTCACCGGCCTACTTCGGACCCACAGCAGGCGACTACAGAGTTCCAAAAAAGTCATCCGCACCCTGAACTAGCGTGCCTCTGCGGACTAGCGTGCGAATAGAGATTGCAAGATAAGGATCTTGGTTGGAGCTGTGTCAGCGGTTGGCCTTATCGTTGCCTTCGCAATCCTGGTGAGAATATTTACAACACGCGGGCAACCCCCGAACCGACCGCTCCTCATACTGCAAATCATAGTCATGCTTATCCTATTTGTGCTGGACACAATATGGATCGTGTCAATGCTTTGAGTGTCCCCCTTTAGCGAATCCAAGTAGTACGACCCGGCGCCAACAAGCCCCGCACGCCTCGGGCGCGGCGGTGGCGGCTCGTCGGTCATATTTGTTTGGTGAGGGTGTTGGCCACTTCGGCGGCGATCTGGATGGCTCGGTTGGCGAGCGGGGATTGGGTGCGGCGGGCGGGCCAGTGGAGGAAGATCTCGCGGGTTGGTGATGGTCGTAGCTCGTGGATGTTTAGCCGGTCGTCGGACCAGGCGTCGGCTCCGTGGAGGGCCAGCCATGGCAGGACCGCCGAGCCTATGCCCGCCCGCACCATCGACAGGATGGTTTCGTGGCCGGCGGTTCGAAACACGATTCGTGGCTGTGCGCCGGCGCTGGCGAGCGTCCGCTCCAACCATGTTTGGTGATAGGTGGGAGGCCAGGCGACCATCGGAGCGTCGTCGAGCAGTTTCACCCGTACTGGACCATCGGGGAATGCGCCGACGCCGGCCGCCAGGAGGTACTGCTCGTCGAGCAGTTTGACGTATTCGACGTCGCCGTCGACGTGGCCGTCGTAGAACAGCAGATCGAGATCGCCGATCTGCGGATCCTCCGGTTCCACCTCGGAAAGCCTGATGTCGCAGCCGGGGTACTCGTCGAGCAGCCGGCGGACGACGGCCGGCAGGATCAGGTTGGACACGCTCTGGAAGGTGCCGATGTCGATCCGACCCTCGCCGGCTTTGAACCGGTCGATCGCCTCGAACAGCTGGTCCGCGTGCGCTAGCAGGTCGCGTCCGCGTTCGAGGACGATGGCGCCGAGCGGTGTGATCCGTACCGGCTTGGGTCCGCCGGGGCGGTCGAAGACCGGGCCGCCGACGGCCCGTTCCAGTGCGGCGATCTGCTGGCTGACCGTCGACTGGGTATAGCCGAGCCGGTCGGCCGCCCGCCCGAAGCTGCCTTCCTCGGCGATGGCGGCCATCGTCGCCAGATGCCGCAGTTCGACGTTGGCCATGGGTCCAACCATAACCTATAGCGATCAAAACGATCGAGAACTATCGCTTTTCCTTTATTACCGGCAGACTTAGCGTGGCTGCCATGACGATCGATCTGACGCCTGCGCGGCGCCACCAAGAACGCGGCGCCGCCCATCGGGCCCGGCCTTTCCGATCGTGGTTGGGCCTGCCGGGCCTGGTGGGTGCGCTTGCGACATGTCACTTCGTGAGCCGGGCCGGCGGGTTCGTGCAGACGTTTCTCGTTCTCTATCTGACGCAGGAGAGGCGGCTTTCACCCGCGACCGCCGGTGCGGTGGCCGCGGCGGTTGGCGCCGGAACGGTCGGGTCGCTGCTGATCGGTGGCTGGTTGAGCGACCGGATCGGCCGCCGCCGCACGATGATGGTCGGCTTCTCGGGCACCGCGCTCGCCCTGATCGCGCTCGGCTCGGTGGATACGATGCCGGCGATCTGGGTCTCGGCGGTCGGGGTCGGCTTGGTCTCGGAGCTGTTCCGGCCGGCCGGATCGGCGACGGTGGCGGACCTGCCTGGCCCACGGGAGCGGATTCGTGCCTTCGGGCTGCTCTTCTGGGCGGCCAACCTGGGCTTTTCCGTCTCGACGGTCACCGGCGGGGTTCTGGCTCGGCATGGCTATGGGCTGCTGTTCTGGCTCAACGCGGTGGCCTCGGTAACAGCGGCGCTGATCGTCTGGCGCCGGGTGCCCGAGACCCGTCCGCCGAGGCCGAGGGCGCGCAGACGAGCGTTGCTGCCGGTTGTGCTCGGCGACCGCCTGATGATCGCGTTGGCGCTGATCTTCGTGGCGTACTTCTCGCTCTTCTTCCAGGCGTTCTCGACTCTCCCGCTGGTGATGGCGGCCGATGGGCTCGGCGCCGCGACGTACGGGGCGGTACTCGCGGGAAACGGGATCGTGATCCTGGCCGCTCAGCCGCTTGCGGTACGCATGCTCGCCGACTGGGACCGACACACGGTGGTCAGTGTCTCGATGCTTCTGGTCGGGTTGGGCTTCGGGTTGGGAGCCGTCGTCGACAGCGGTGTCGGATACGCCGGATCGGTTCTGGTGTGGACTGCCGGCGAGGTCGGCGTCGCTGTGATGTTCGGTGCTACGTTCGCCGATCTGGCGCCGGCCGACCTGCGCGGCGGATATATGGGACTCGCCGCCACCACATGGGGCGTCGGCAACGTACTCGGGCCCCTGCTCGGCACCGCCCTGCTCGACCGAGCCGGTCCGACTCTCCTCTGGGTGGGCTGCGCGCTGACCGGACTCACGCTGTTCGCCGCCCAACTAGCTGCCGCGCCAGCCCTGCGCCGGCGCACCAGTCAACAACATCCACGGCAGGTCACGGGTGCGAGTCGCGGAGAGCGGCGATGACAGCGAACCCGAGCCCGCCGAAGCCGATATCGCGAGCTGAATGGGGAACCGCGCACAAGCGCCAAATCACAAGGAGGAAGCCGTGGC
Source organism: Streptosporangiaceae bacterium (assembly GCA_036555725.1). GTDB lineage: Bacteria > Actinomycetota > Actinomycetes > Streptosporangiales > Streptosporangiaceae > CALAED01. Next base: position 4,940 of record DATBKU010000069.1, read on the forward strand.
CGAAGCGATGAGTTCAAAGCGCCGCCAGGAATTCTTGATGGAAGGCACGCGTACCGCCATTCTGGCGACCACGCGTAAAGACGGCAGACCACACGCTATACCGATATGTTTCGTGCTCGACGGAGACGACCTCCTGTTTCTCACGAACGCCGACAGCGTAAAGGGCGCCGACATGCGGCGCGACCCACGTGTCACGCTCGTGGTCGACGACGAGACTCCACCATTCGCCTTCGTGATGATCGAAGGCACCGCCGAGATGTCACAGGACCCGGACGAGCTACGCCACGCGGCCGTGCAGATCGGCCACCGCTATGACGGCGGCGAGAACATCGAGCAGTTCGTCCACTTCGCGACCGCGGCGCTGGGCTCTCTCGTCCGCATCCGGCCGACGCGCACACTGGCGCTGGACCGGGTCGGCGAGCATTGACCAGTCACGGCGGAACCCTCGTTCGCTCTGCCCGTCATCGAGGATCAACCCGATTCGGCGGATGCTTCCCCGCACCCCGGCTTTCGCACTCGACTCCCCCTGGAAGGACCCCAAAGCCATGGCGACCTTCGTGCTGATTCACGGCGCCGGCGACGGCGGCTGGTACTGGCATCTGACCGAGGCGGAACTGCTAACCCGTGGGCACCAGGCGATCGCGCCGGATCTGCCCTGCGACAACGACACCGCAAGCCTGGACGACTACGCGGGCACTGTGGCCGAGGCGGCCGCCGACCGGCCGGATCTAGTGATCGTGGGCCAGTCCTACGGCGCGTTCACCGCGACCCTGGCGGCCAGCCGGCTCCCGGCGCGGCTGCTCGTACTGGTGGCGGGGATGATCCCGGCCCCCGGAGAAAGCCCGGGCCTGTGGTGGGACAACACCGGCTACCGCCAGGCCGCCGAGGAACAGGCCAGGCTTGACGGCGGCAAGACCGGCCACGCCGACCCGCTCATCAGCTACTACAACGGAGTACCGCGCCCGCTGGCCGAGGAGGCCCTGCGACGGGGACGCGGGGAGTCAACGGTGGTCTGGGATACGCCCTGGCCACTGGATGCGTGGCCGGACGTGCCCACCAGGTTCATCCTGTGCAGAGACGACCAGTTCTTCCCGGCCGCGTTCGTGCGGCGGGTGGCGAAACAACGCCTGGGCATCGTCCCCGACGAGGTTCCCGGCTGTCACTGCGTCGCGCTCAGCCATCCCCGGGAACTAGCCGACCTACTCGTCAGCTACCTCGCCTGACCGGCAACGGGGAGGCGTCGAACCATCCCTGCCGCCAGGGGCCTGGATGCACCCGCGCAAGGTAACTCACGGTCACTCACGGGGACATCGCAACAAATACCCAGCTCTCCGACTACGCATGTGATCAACGACCG
>DATBKU010000070.1:0-2453 GCA_036555725.1 Streptosporangiaceae bacterium
CGACGGCGGCATGGTCCCCGAGGAGCGGGCCGCCTCCCGCCTGCTGGTGTACCAGTGCCTGCCGTCGCGCTACGGGTTCAACGTCGACGACCTGCGCCAGGCCGACGCCATCGAGATCGTCATCGGCCAGGGCGCCAAGCCGGGCGGCGGCGGGCTGCTGCTCGGGCAGAAGGTGACCGACCGGGTGGCCGGCATGCGAACCTTGCCGGCCGGCGTCGACCAGCGCTCCGCCTCCCGCCACCCCGACTGGGTAGGACCCGACGACCTGCGGATCAAGATCGAGGAGCTGCGCGAGGCAACGCGGTGGGAGAAGCCGGTCTACGTGAAGTTCGGCGCCACCCGTGTCGTCAACGACGTCAAGCTCGCGGTCGAGGCGGGCGCGGACGTCGTGGTGGTCGACGGCATGCAGGGCGGGACCGCGGCCACCCAGGATTTCTTCATCGAGCACACCGGCATCCCCACCCTGGCCGCGGTCCGGCTGGCCGCGGAGGCGCTGCGCGACATCGGCATGGAGGACACCGTGCAGCTGATCGCCTCCGGCGGCATCCGTACCGGCGCCGACGTGGCCAAGGCGCTCGCGCTCGGCGCGGACGCGGTCTCGGTCGGGGTGGCCCCGCTCATCGCCCTCGGCTGCAACAGCCCCACCTACTGGCAGGACGGGAGCGACCACGACGCCTCCGACGGCTACCAGGCGCTGGGCACCGAGGCCGGTTACTGCCACCACTGCCACACCGGGCGCTGCCCGGTCGGCGTCACCACCCAAGACGCCGGATTGGAGGCCCGGCTCGACGCGGACCGCGGCGCGCGTCAGGTCACGAGCTACCTCAAGGCGATGGCCATGGAGACGGCGGCGCTCGCCCGCGCCTGCGGCAAGTCCGACGTGCACAACCTCGAGCCGAACGACCTCGTGGCGCTCACCGTGGAGGCGGCTGCCATGGCCCAGGTCCCCCTGGCCGGCACCGAATGGATTCCCGGCCGTCAGGACAAGATCTGACAGCCCGAAAACGGCGGCAAACCGCGTCTTCCCAACTTCGCGGGTCCGTCGTACTCTCAACCTAAAGTGCCGTGTTAGTAAACATTGTCCACTCTGCTTAAAGGCATCCCCAGACAGCCAGCACTACCGGCCGTACCGTCGGCACCGCATCAGGCGCGCGACCACCTGATCACCACGGAGCGATCGAAACGAGCTAACGGAGCGTGCACATGTCAGACGCGGAGGCCCAGCTGCGGGAACGCGCGGAGTCCGACGGGGTGCGGTTCTTCTTCGCCATGTTCGTGGACATGCATGGCAAGCCGTGCGCCAAGATGATCCCGGTCGAGGCGGTCGACGTGCTGACCGGCGGGGGCGCGGGCTTCGCGGGGTTCGCGGCCGGGCCGATGGGGCAGAGCCCCGCCGATCCGGACATGATCGCCGTTCCGGACCCGGCCTCGTACACGCTCACGCCGTGGCAGCCGGGGCTGGCCGTGCTGCAGTGCGACATCCACGTCGAGGGCCAGCCCTGGCCGTATACCCCGCGGCTGATCCTGAAGCGGATGCTGGACAAGGTCCGCGACCGCGGCCTGGTCTACAACGTCGGCTGCGAGGCGGAGTACTTCCTCGTCCGCCGCCGCGACGGCAACAAGATCGACCTCGCCGACCCGCTGGACACGGCCGAGGCGCCCTGCTACGACGCCAAGGGCCTGACCAGGATGTTCGGCCACCTGTCCACGGTGTCGACGTACATGAACCAGCTCGGCTGGGCCAACTACGCCAACGACCACGAGGACGCGAACGGCCAGTTCGAGCAGAACTTCGCCTACGCCGACGCGCTGACCAGCGCCGACCGGCTCATCTTCTATCGCTACATGATCCACACGCTGGCGCACAACGCGGGCCTGGCCGCCACCTTCATGCCGAAGCCGTTCGGGAACCTGACCGGTTCCGGACTGCACCTGCACTCCAGCCTGTGGGACGCGCAGACCGGCGCCGAACTCTTCGCGGACCCCGCCGACCCCCGCGAGCTCGGCCTCTCCGAGCTCGCCTACCACTACATCGGCGGCCTGATCGAGCACGGGCCAGCCATGGCCGCCGTGACCTGCCCGACCGTCAACTCCTACAAGCGCTTCGGGGTAGGCGCGCCCAATTCCGGTGCCACCTGGGCTCCGGCCTACGCCACCTACGGCGGCAACAACCGGACCCAGATGCTTCGCGTTCCTGACGGCGGCCGGGTGGAGAACCGGGCCTGCGACGGCTCGGCCAACCCGTACCTGGCCATGGCGGTCCAGCTGGCCGCCGGGCTCGACGGGATCGACCGCGCCCTGGACCCGGGCGAGCCCAACCGTGACAACCTGCACGTGCTGCCGGCCGAGGCCGTCGCCGCCCGCGGCATCCGGGCGCTGCCGCCGACCCTGCTGCACGCCGCCGACGAACTGGTCACCGACGACGTGCTCCGCGAGGCGCTGGGCAAGACACC
>DATBKU010000071.1:0-11830 GCA_036555725.1 Streptosporangiaceae bacterium
GATCTCGTGGGGCACAAGAACACCAAGATCACGGAGACGGTCTACCGTTACACCAGCTCAAGCCGGAGATCAGAGACGGCGCCGAGCACATGAACGACATCTTCAAGGTCAAGATCAACAAATCAGCGTAGGGGAGTGAGCTCCCGAAATGACTCCCGAATCCATGATCACGACCAGCATCGCGGCGCTTACCTGCACAGTCACAAGCGAAAGCGTTAGCGAACCTTTATCGGGGTGGTCATCTGGCGACGCACGGCGGCCGTATCTATGGATAGGGAGACCACTCGCCTCCCGCGATGCGGCGGCCTGACCTTCGGGCCGGGCCGCCGTCTTCCCGAAGGGCCTCAGACCACGGCGCCGTCGTCAGGGTCGCGTGGGTCGTCGCCCATGCGGAGCACCAGGTAGACGAAGCCGCCCACAAAGGCGGCGACGGCCACGAAGGCGACCCACCCCGGCACCTGCCAGCCGAGTATCGCCGCCAGCAGCAGGTAGAGCGGGCCGCTGAACAGCGCGATCCAGGCGCCCTTGGTGGCCGAGTCGACGTTGGGGAGCGGTGGGGGCGCCGGCGGCACGAAGTGCTCGTCTTCGTCCTCGTCTTCGTCCTCGTCGTCGGGGAACTCGTCGTCTTCAGCGGCGGGCTGGATGACGCGGGCGGTCGGGAGCTTGCCCGATCGGTCCTGGCTGGCCTCGTCGTCCTGGTCGGCGGTTCGGGAGAGGTTCTCCTCTTCGGGCCAGGGGGTCTCGGTGTCCTCGGTGGCGGTGTCCCGGTCGAAGGAGGCGACGATCTCGGCCCAGATCGCGTCCTCGTCACGCTCGACGACGCCGGTGCCGACGTCTTGATCGGCGTCGCGGTCCTTGTCCAGGGCGGCGGGGGGAGCGTCGTCGGCGGTGCGGTCGCCGAAACGCGGCAGCCGGGTGCGCAGGATCTGCTCGGCCCGCGGCTTCATCGCGGCGTCGACGAAGACCCGGTCGGGTGCCACCCCGGCATCAACGAACCAGTTGACCTCGGCGCTGTCGATCAGGTCGTCGCTCGTGGGGGAGGGGGTGGCGTACGCGGCGATCCCCGCGTCGCGCAGCGCGTCGAGCATTTCGCTGGCCATCTGCGGATGGAGATCGGCCAGCGGCGTGTACGACTCGGCGGGCAACCCGTTGTCGCGTGCCTGCGACTCGCTCACGCGACCCCCTCTTCGCCCGAAGGCAACTCGGCGGCGCGTGTGGAGGATCCCCGTATGGATTTGTGTGCTGCACTCACCGCCCGGCGGCTCGTCCGTCCGCTCACGGAGCCGTCTCCGGTGACCGGTTCGGGGTGCCTTGTCGCCGCATGGTGGCCTCCGCTCCCCTCGATACGCGCTACCTCAACGAGCCTACGGCCCGAATCGTCGCATGCGCCGCTCGGGGGCGCGAGAGGCCGACCCTGGTCGGCCGCACCGAGGTCGTCCCGACCTGGTGGGCGTAAGCGCGCTCTGATGGGAAGATGTCCATCAATCTCCGGTTCGGCACGCCCGGGGAAGCGTGTCATGAGGAAGGTGGCAGCCATGGGTTGGTGGGTGGTCAAGGCCATCCTGGCCCCGATCCTCAAGGTCGTGTGGCGTCCGTGGGCCGAGGGCGTCGAGAATGTGCCGCGTACGGGTCCGGCGATCATGGCCAGCAATCATTTGTCGTTCGCCGATCATTTCTTCGGCCCGTTGCCGCTGCGCCGGAGGATCGTCTTTCTCGGCAAGCAGGAGTACTTCACCGGACGCGGCATCAAGGGCCGGCTCACCAAGGCGTTCTTCAGTGGGGTCGGTGTCATCCCGGTGGATCGTACGGGCGGTAAGGCCAGCGAGGCGGCCCTGCAGACCGGGCTGCGGGTGCTCCGCGAGGGCATGCTGCTCGGGATCTACCCCGAAGGCACCCGGGCCCCGGACAACCGGCTGTACCGGGGCAAGACCGGTGTGGCCCGGCTGGCGCTCGAGGCGCGCGTCCCGGTCGTCCCCATGGCCATGATCAACACGTACGAGCTGATGCCGACGGGGCAGAAGCCCCGGCTGGGCATCCGGCCAGGAGTACGGTTCGGCAAGCCCCTCGACTTCTCCCAGTACTACGACAAGGCCGGTGACAGGACCGTACTGCGGACGGTGACCGACGAGATCATGCAGGCCCTGCAGCAGCTGTCGGGACAGGAGTACGTCAACCGGTACGCCGCCGACGTCAAGGCGGAACAGCAGGGCAAAGCGCTGCCGCCGGAGGACCCGTTCGCCGCCCTGGACGACGGCGCCGAACCGGAATCGGCGTCCGCAGCCGAGCCCTCGCAGGCCCGGGACGACATGGCACAGGCCTCGGACGACACGGCCCAAGCCTCAGACGACACGGCCCAAGCCTCAGACGACACGGCCCAAGCCTCGGACGACACGGCCCAAGCCTCGGACGACACGGTGCAGGCCTCGAAGGACACGGTGCAGGACGGCAAGGCGGCGAAGCAGGCGGGCGACAAGTCCGTGCCCGCGAGCGACAGCTAGGACGGGTCCGGTGGACCTCCTCCGTCGCGAGCGGCGACCGGCCGGCGCCTCGCGCGGCGGAGAGGGCGGAGCGGACGGTCGGCCCGGCACGTCCTGGCATCCAGGCGCCCGGCAACGACGCGGCCGGGCGTCGCCCGAACGGCGGGCGGCGGCACAGGGTTCCGCGGCGCCGTCGCCCGGCCCCCGGCAGGCCCGGCCGGACGCCGCCATGGGGTTCGAGGCGACGCTGTGGCGCGCCATCGCGGTCTATCGCGCCGCGTCGCTGGTCTACGCCGGGGTCCTGATCAGCCTGCACTTCACGTGGTACGCCCATCCCGTCGGCGGCTGGCTGGTCCTCGGCGTGATGACCGTGTGGACGGCCATCGCCACGTACGCCTACGCCGATCCGGTGCGGCGCGGCTGGCCGCTGCTGATCGCCGACCTGGCCGTCGCCGTGGCCTGCCTGCTGGCGACGGGCTGGGTGGAGTCGGCCGGTCGGCTGCTGCTCGGGGCTCCGAACCTGCCCGTCAGCTGGGTCGCGGCACCCGTACTCGCCTGGGCCGTCGCCAAGGGACGCCGGGGCGGGGTGATCGCGGCCGGGATAGTCGCGCTCGCCGACTACCTGCTCCGTACGTTCGCCGCCGACGGGCCCACGCAGAGCACGTTCAACGGCGCCGTGCTGCTCCTGCTCGCCGGGGTGGTCGGCGGACACGTCGCCCGGCTGGCCCTCCACGCCGAGACCCGGCTGGCGCAGGCGGTCGAGTTGGAGGCGGCGACGCGGGAACGCGAACGGCTCGCCCGCGGCATCCACGACTCGGTGCTGCAGGTGCTCTCGCTCGTCCAACGGCGCGGCGGCGAACTCGGCGGGGAGGCCGCGGAACTGGGCAGGCTGGCGGGGGAGCAGGAGGCGACCCTGCGGGCTCTGATCGGGTCCGGTCCGCCGCGCGCCGAGCCGGACGCGCCCGGCATCACCGATCTCGGCCCGTTGCTGACCGCCCGCGGCTCCACCAAGGTGACCGTCTCCACGCCCGCGACTCCCGTACGGCTGCCGGCCCGGACGGCCACCGAGGTCGCGGCCGCCGTCGGAGCGGCGCTGGACAACGTACGGCGGCATTGCGGGGCGGATGCCCGAGCCTGGGTGCTGGTCGAGGACGCCGCCGATCACGTGATCGTCAGCGTGCGGGACGAAGGCCCGGGGATCGAGCCGGGACGGCTGGACCAGGCCGCCGCCGACGGACGGCTCGGCATCGCCCAGTCCATCTGCGGCCGCATCGAGGATCTCGGCGGCACCGTCACGATCGCCTCCGCCCCCGGACAGGGCACCGAGATCGAAATGATCATTCCCACCACGCCTGAATGACACCTGGGTCCGAACGTCCCGATTGCATGATCACAACGGACTGCCGTACTTACGTCCGGCTTGCCGCCGGGACAGCCGCCGCCGACCCGCGCCGTCGTCGGCTCCGTCGGCGACGCCGGCCACCTGATCAGTTCTCCGGCGGATCCCTACGGGACTCGTCCCGAGCGTCCTCGGTCGATGGGGCCTGCCCGTCTCCGGGCGCCGGCTCCCGGGGCGAACTCTCGCCCCGGTCGCCGCGGTCGCTGGAGTCACCGGATTCGTCGGCCCTGTCCGGCCACAGCCGTACGGGGGGCGCACCGGACTCGTCGGAACCGCTCAACCCGGCCACGGGCTCGTGCTCGAGCGGCGGCAAGATCATGGGCGGTGCGTCCGGTAGCCCCAGCTCGACCCTGCCCCGCCGCTCGTGCGCGGCGAGCGACGCCTGGTGGTAGGCCTCGATCGACTCTGCGAACGCCGGGTCGCTATAGACTCTGCCGTCGATCAGCGACCCCTCACGGCCTTCGATGACGGCCACGACGTCGTCGCCCTGCATCGTCTTCCGCGTCTCCAGGGCATGGGCGACCGCCAGCACCTCGCGCCGGTTCTCGGTCAAGATCTCCTCGACCCGCTGGAGCAGCGTGTCCAGCTTGTTCTCGATCCGGTCGGCGAGCTGGTTGCGCATCTCGTGCTCGGCCTCCTTGCCGCCGTGGCCGCCGCCGCCCGGCGTACCGACACCGAGCTGGGTGGAGACGGCGTGTGACGAGACGGTGCGGCCCATCCCCCAGTAGCCCTCCATATGCGAGGCCACCCGCGTGGCAGACTCCAGATCGCCGGAGACGCCGGAGGAGCTATCGCCGCCGAAGAACATCTTCTCCCCGGCGAGGGACGCGAGCGAGACGAGGATGTCCGCCTCGTACTCCGTGCGCCATTGGGTGAACTGGTCTTCCACGGGGATGCTGGCGACCATGCCGAGGTATTCGGCACCCTTCTCGATCGTCGCGATGTCGATCTCCAGGTGCTGCCGGACCCGGTACGCGACGACGGCGTGGCAGGCCTCGTGTACGGCGGTGGCATGCCGTTCGCGGTCGTGGTACTCCACGCCCTCGGGCGGCCCCAGGCTCTTGAGGTGCTTGGCCTTGATGACGTCGGCCCAGGTGATGACCCCGCGCTCGTCGCGAATCGCGGTGATCAGCGCCTCGTTCACGAGGTCCTTGATGGACGCGCCCGTGGCGTACGGCGTGATGGTCGCGAGCTTGTCGATCTGCTCCGCGGACAGCTCGTGCGGGACCTTCGCGAAGTAACCCTCGTACGTACGGAGCCGGCCGGCCTTCGACGGATAGCCGACCTTGTAGATGCGGTCGATCCGGCCCGGCCGCAGCAGTGCCTCGTCGAGCGACTGCGGCATGTTGGTCGCCATCATGACGAGGATGCGGTACTTCGGCGGGGGCTTCGGCCGCATGCCGAGCATCCGCCGGACGTACCGGTTGATCAGCCCGCGCGGCTTCTTCAGGCCCGACAGCTCGGTGAGCAGGGCCTGCAGCGTGCCCATGTCGCCGCCGCCCCCGCCCATGCCGGCGCCGAACATCTGCCGGTCGCGTACCGGCGCGGCATCCTTGCCGAACTGCGCGAGCACCGACTCGGTCAAGATCGACTTGGAGTCGCGGGACAGGTAGGAGAAGCCGTGGCAGCCGGACGGCTCGAACGGCGCGGTGTGGTGCCCGCCACCAGGACCGCCTTGGGCCAGGGCACCGCGACGGCCGAGCGAGTCGGCCTCGTCGAAGAAGACGATCACGCCGCCGTACCGCAGCGACAGCCGGCGCAGCTTTCGGAACAGCGACTTCACCTTCAGCACGCCGATGCCGAAGAACATGTTGATGAACGCTCCCGGGTCGACGAAGACGTACGGTTTGCCCGTCTCGCCGGCGACGGCCTCGGCCATGAGCGTCTTACCGGTGCCCGGCGGCCCCCACAGCAGGATGCCGCCCGGCACGTACCCGCCGTGCTCTTCGATCAGATCCGGCCGCTCCAGGAAGACGATGTTCTCCTTGACCCGCTCGACGACGTGGTCCTGGCCCCAGACGTCGCGGAACCGGGTCTTGATGTCATCGGGGTAGTAGGTGTCGATCCCGCCTCGGGACAGGAACCAGAACAGCCCGATGAACTGGATCATCACGAAGAAGAATCCGAACGCGAGCTGCAGGATGAGCGGCAGCGCCTGCACCAGCACAGCGGGCGCCTGGAACAGCGCGAGGATCGGCGAAGTGTGCAGCACCCGGGACAGCACGAATGCCAGTACCGCGATCCAGAAGAGCCAGGTGACGGCCCGCCACATGCGGAACCGGGTCCACGCGCTGAAGTGCCGGTAGCCGAACCGGTTGAGCCCGCCGAACACCTTTCTGGTCCAGAAGACGTGGTAGGCCGACCAGCGTTCACTGAGGAAGAAATGCAGCTGCCGGATGACCTCGAGCCCGGCGATGACGAACAGGAACTTCCCGGCCGAGGAGTGCACCTGGAGCCGCATGGCGTCGCCGAACGGCAGGATCTGGTCGTCGGCCATCGCCGCCCAGACCATGATGAACCAGATCAGCGTGAGCAGCAGCAGGTACTTGATGCGATCCCACGTCGAGATCCGTTTGCGAGTGGGGCGGTCGTCCGGGTGAGGAGAGTCGTCCGATGGGCGCGGACCTTCTGGCGGATGTACCCCGTTCGGTCCGACGGCCTCCGCGGCGTCCGGGCCCAGACCATCGCCCATCTCCGGCTCCGGCTCGGGCCGCCGCCTGCGTCGGAAGATCATGATTGTTTCCTCACCGTGAAGGACTTGATGATCGACTCGAGCTCACCGGAGCGCTGCTTGAAGCATTTTGCCGTGCACCGCACGATCATCAGGAACATGTGGCCGTCGTCGCTGAGGTAGGCGGTCAGGTCGAAGGTCTGCAGGCCGCCGAGCGGAACGGTGTAGTTGTACGTCTCCCGCACCCCGCGGATCCCGCCGCCCGGCGTCAGCTCCTGATCGCGCAGTAGCTCGAAGTCATCGAACGGCGCGCCCTGCGAGGCGGCGGTCTGCCGGGCCTGGTCGGTGACCGGCAGGAAGATGTCGCGCAGGTGGTTGAGCGAGATGACGCCGCGCTCGCTGTCGGACAGCTGCCTGATGGTCGCGTAGACGAAGGGCTGGCTCGAACCCGTGCCGAGAAGGTGGTTGGCCGACGGGTCGGTGGCCGCGTCGTACGCGATGGACCAGCTGATCTTCTTTCTGACCTCGGCGGAGGCCGAGTCAGGATCCTCGGAGGTCAGCACGCGGTCGAGCGTGGCCTGGTCGATCTTGTGCCATCCGGCGGGAACCTTGAAGTAGGTCTTCTCGCCGGAGTTTTTTACGTAGGTGTACTGCGGGCTCCCGCAGGCCGCGAGTGCTCCGACCGATCCTACGAGCAGGAGGACGCCCCACAGCGCCCGCATGGATCTGCTCACTAGGAGGCCTCCGAGGGGGATTTGGTCTGAGTTTGTTGAGCTAGTACCCGTAATACGGACTTCGACCCAGTACGGATGTTAGAGGATCGTTACGCTCTCTGGTCGTGACGAATGTTTTGGCCAGGGTGATGGTGGTCGACGATCATCCCATGTGGCGGGAGGCCGTCGCTCGCGACCTGACCACGGCGGGTTTCGACGTGGTGGCCACGGCGGGCGAGGGCGGCCAGGCCCTGCGGATCGCGGCCGCGACACGGCCGGACCTGGCCGTTGTCGACTTGCAGCTTCCGGACATGAGCGGGGTTGAGGTAACGCGGCGGCTGGCCGACGCCGACCCGCCCGTACGCGTGCTGGTGCTGTCGGCGAGCGGTGAGCAGCAGGACGTCCTGGAGGCGGTGAAGGCGGGGGCGACCGGGTACCTGCTCAAGTCGGCGGACCGCGAGGAGTTCCTCGACGCGGTGCGGCGTACGGCCGCCGGCGACGCCGTCTTCACGCCCGGGCTCGCCGGGCTCGTGCTCGGGGAGTACCGCAGGCTCGCCGCCGCACCTGTCCGGTCGGGCGCGGACACCCCGCGGCTCACCGAGCGCGAGACCGAGATCCTCCGGCACGTCGCCAAGGGCCTCACCTACCGGCAGATCGCCGAGCGGCTCGTGCTCTCGCACCGCACCGTGCAGAACCACGTCCAGAACACCCTGAACAAGCTGCAGCTGCACAACCGCGTCGAGCTCGTGCGGTACGCCATCGAGCGCGGCCTGGACGAGGAGTGACCCCGATCCCGGCAACACTCCCCACACCGATGTGAGCGCGGTCATAGGGCAGTGGTGAACCGTCCCGAGCCCGCCGGCGTCTACTCGATGAGGCGCTGGGGGCACCCTCCTACAGGCGCTTAGGAGCACCCTCTAAACAGGGGGCGCCTCTTGCCGGATGGCAGGGGAGGGCATCATGGGCTCGCTCGTGCAGACCGACACCTGGGGAATCTCGGGTCCGGTGTTCATCAGGGGTTACGTCATCGCCGCCGTGGCCGCCTTCGTACTCACGTTGATCTTTCGCCGATGGGCGCGCCACGGCCGTCCGGCCCAGCGTCCGCTCCATCCGTACGAGGTGGCCTACCTCGTCGGGGGCGCGCAGCGCACCATCGCCGCGGTGGTGGCGGCGCTGCGGGCCGACGGCGCGGTCGAGGCGACGGGGCGAGGCCGGCTCCAGGTCACCGGGGTGACCGGTGCGGGCCGCCAGACCCCCCTCGACCAGGCAGTCCTCCTCGAGGTGCAGCGCGGCACCTCGATCGGCAAGCTGCCGATGCGGTCGTCCGTACGGCAGGCCGTCCGCGGCCTCCGGGACGGTCTGGTGACCGAGGGGCTGGCGCCCGGCGCCGCCGAGAAGGCACAGGTGCGGCTGGCGACCATTCCGCTGTTGCTGGTGGCCGGGGTGGGACTGGCCCGCCTGGCTGCCGGGCTGAACAACGGCAGGCCCGTCGGATACCTCGTGGCCGCGCTCATCGCCATGGGTGTCGTGACCGTGATCCTGCTGTTCAAGCCGGTGAGCTCGACCGTGGCCGGGCGGGCCGCGGTGCGGGACGCCCGGACCGCCGGCGGCCACCTCAATCCCGCGATGTCGCCGGCCTGGGGCACGTACGGTCCGGCCGGTGCCGCCCTCGGCGTGGCGCTGTTCGGGGCGGCGGCGCTGTGGAGCCTCGACCCCGAGTTCACCGAGACGGCCGCGCTGCACCGGCAGCTGGGACTGATGGCGGGCACCAGCTCGGCGGGCTCGGGGTACACCGGTTCGTCGTGTTCGTCGGGCAGCTCGTGCTCCGGCGGCAGCTCGTGCGGGGGCGGCAGCTCGTGTGGCGGCGGGGGCTGCGGCGGAGGAGGATGTGGGGGATGAACCTCGGAGTAGGGATCGGCTGGCGCCCGGAAATCGCGGGCTTTGTCGGCGGTCTGCCCGGGCTGCGCTTCACCGAGGTAATCGCCGAGTCGCTCCACCACCCGCCCCGGACGCTGCTCGACCTGCGCGATCGCGGCGTTACCGTGATCCCGCACGGCGTGAAGCTCTCCCTGGGCGGGGCCGAACCGGTCGATCCGGTACGCGTCACGCATCTGGCCTTCTGCGCCGAGCTGACGGGGGCGCCGCTGGTCAGCGAGCACATCGCGTTCGTCAGGGCCGGCGGGATGGAGGTCGGCCACCTGCTGCCGATCCCGCGCACGCGGGCCGGTCTCGACGCGCTGACCGCGAACATCCGGCGAACGTGCGCGGAACTCCCGGTGCCGCTCGCCGTGGAGCCGATCGCCGCGCTGTTCGACTGGCCCGACGCGGAGTACGGCGAGGCCGAATTCCTGACCGAGCTGCTGGAGCGCACCGACGTGCTGCTGCTGCTCGACGTGGCCAATGTGTACGCCAACGCGCGCAACCGCGGCGAGGACCCGTGCGCCCTGCTGGACCGGCTGCCGCTGGAGCGCGTCGCGTACGTCCACGTCGCCGGGGGATCCGAGCGCGACGGGCTCTACCACGACACGCACAGCGACCCCGTGCCGGACGAGGTGCTGTCGCTGGTGACGGAGCTGTGCAAGCGGATGGGTCCCGACTGCGACGACCGGCCGGGGTTGTTGCTGGAGCGCGACGGCGACTATCCCGCCGCCGACGTGTTGCGCGCAGAACTCGACGCCATCGCCACCGCCGCGGGTCTGGCGAGGGTGACATGACCGGCAGCCCCGAGGTGACGGGCCGTCCCGACGCGACCGACGCGGAGGTGACCGAGGTGACCGACCCGGCCGACCCGGCCGACCCGGCCGACCCGGCCGACCCGGCCGACCCGGCCGACGCGGCCGACGCGGACGCGGCCGGCGGCGTCGCCGTGGCAGGCCCTGACTCCGCTGACTCCGCGGAGTCGCGGCTGCACGATCTGGCCACGGCGCAGCGCCGCCTGGTGGCCGCGCTGGTGGCGTGCGGCCCGGCGCCGCCGGGCTTCGACCCCGCGCTGCTGGCGGTGGCACGCAGCGCGCTGCTGCGCAAGCGGGCCGGCGAGGTGGCGCATGCTTGGCCGCTGCTCGCCGCGTCGTACGGGGACACATGGCGGACGACCTTCGCGGAGTGGGCCCACGGCTGCCCGACGCGGGGCTCGTGGCGCGACGGCTGGGACTTCGCCCGCACCCACCGCGAGTCGCTCGGCCCGGCTGCCGCGATGGAGTTGGCGATCTGCGAGGCGCGCTGGTTGTACGACGGGACGTCCGAGCCGCGGCGCAGACGGTTCGCCATGCGACGGGTTCCCGGCGGGTTCGTCGTGCTGACGTTCGGCCGGTTGATCACGCTGGGCGGACGCTGACCGATCCGGTCGCGCGCACCCCGTCGACCCGCTATGGTCTAGACCAATTGCGTCCTCGCCCACGACCTCGTCACGCGGAGTTCGCGTGGTGCTCGGTGCGGCCGCGCCGTCGCCACTAGGCTGGGGACAACCCTGGAATAGATGGAGGACAAGGGCATGCGCGTCGGAGTGCTGACCGGTGGCGGCGACTGCCCCGGTCTCAACGCCGTCATCCGCGCCGTCGTGCGCAAGGGCGTGCAGGTCTTCGGATATGAGTTCGTCGGGTTCCGCGACGGCTGGCGCGGTCCGCTGGAGGGCGACACGATCGCGCTCGATGTTCAGGCCGTACGCGGCATCCTGCCCCGCGGCGGCACGATCCTCGGGTCGTCACGGACCAATCCGATCAAGGTCGAGGGCGGCATCGAGCGGATCAAGGACAACCTCGCCGGGCTCGGCGTCGACGCCCTCATCGCGATCGGCGGCGAGGACACGCTGGGGGTCGCCCGGCAGCTGTACGACAACGGCGTGCATGTCGTCGGGGTGCCCAAGACCATCGACAACGACCTCAACGCCACCGACTACACCTTCGGCTTCGACACCGCGGTCAACATCGCGAT
This sequence comes from Streptosporangiaceae bacterium, assembly GCA_036555725.1. Taxonomy (GTDB): domain Bacteria; phylum Actinomycetota; class Actinomycetes; order Streptosporangiales; family Streptosporangiaceae; genus CALAED01. The sequence goes on from DATBKU010000071.1 coordinate 11,191, forward strand.
GGAGGCGATCGACCGCCTCCACACGACTGCCGACAGCCACCACCGGGTCCTGATCGTCGAGGTGATGGGCCGTCACGCGGGCTGGATCGCCTTCCACGCCGGCCTCGCCGGCGGCGCCAACGTGATCCTCATCCCCGAGCAGCCCTTCGACCTCGACCGCGTCTGCGAGCTGGTCGGGCGTCGCCTCGACGCCCGCTTCGCGCCGATCGTCGTCGTCTCCGAGGGCGCCGCCCCGGTCGGCGGCATGCCGGATGCCGACGAGGCCCACCACGACGCCTTCGGCCACGTCCGGCTCGGCGGGATCGCCCACTGGCTGGAGGGCGAGATCGAGTCGCGCACCGGGAAGGAGACGCGGGCGACCGTCCTCGGCCATGTCCAGCGCGGCGGCACGCCGACCGCCTTCGACCGCGTCCTCGCGACCCGCTTCGGCCTCCACGCGATCGACGCCGCCGACGGCGGCCGCTGGGGGATGATGACCGCGTTGCGGGGGACCGAGATCGACCTCGTCGCGCTGAGCGAAGCGACGGCGGAGCTGAAGACGGTCCCGAAAGCTCTCTACGAAGAGGCCGAGGTCTTCTTTGGGTAGGTGGGCGGCGGCCGCGGGCCTCGCGGCGTCATTCCTGCTTGCCCTCGCCGGCTG
>DATBKU010000072.1:0-90405 GCA_036555725.1 Streptosporangiaceae bacterium
CGGACGTGGACACGATCATCGCGTGGTTCACCGAGCGCGATCAGACCCTGGCCGCGCAGCGCGACGGCCACTACGTGCTGTGGTTCGAGGCCGACCTCTACGACCAGCTGCAGATCGTGCAGATCCTGGCCCGCCTCGCCGAGCTGGCGGTGCCGGCCGGGCGCGTCACGCTGATCTGCATCGGGGAGCACCCCGGGATCGCCCGCTTCGGCGGCCTCGGTGAGCTGCGCCCGGAACAGCTGGCCGAGCTGCCCGCGACCAAGGCGTGCGCGACGCTCACCCCGGCCGCGCTCGACCTGGCCACCCGGGCATGGGCGGCCTTCCGTGCCCCGACGCCGGACGGGCTGTCCGTCATCGCCGCCACCCGCTCCGGTGAGCTGCGCTTCCTCGGCGAGGCCTTCGAACGTCTCAGCCGCGAGTACCCCTCCACCCGGGACGGGCTCTCCCTCACCGAACGCCGCGTCCTCGCCGCGACGGCGGACGCCGCGCAGGAGGCCGACGCCGGAGATGACGCGCAGCAGGCCCAGGCCGTAGAGACCGCGCCGGGGGCAACCGCCGGGGAGGTTTTCCTGCGCGCCTCCGCCCGCGAGGCCCGCCCCTATCTGGGGGACACCTTTTGCTTCGCCGCGATGGACCGCCTGGCCCGGGCCCCGCACCCGCTGCTGGACATCCGGCCCCCCGGCCCCCCGGTCGAACGCACCACCCGGCTGCGGCTGACCGCCACCGGCGCCGGGGTGCCGGCGGGCGAGGAGGACCATGTGCGGCTCAACGGCGTCGATCGCTGGATCGGCGGGGTGCACCTGACCGGCCGCGACGTGCGCTGGAGATGGGACGAGGGCAGGGAGGCCCTGACGACAAGGCCTGGACCTCCCTAGCTCTTACCTTGTTGGTCACTTCGGCTCGGTCGACTCGGCCGTCAGCAGGGGAACCCGGTAACGGCAGCCGCACGGCTGGGTGCCGACCTGTTGCCGGCCGCGTCCCGCGCCTTGACGGTGATCATGTTGGTCCCCGGCGTCAGGACGTTGTGCAACCAAGCCCATACGCCCGACACTTGGTCCTGGTCGATGCCCGTACCGATGAATCTGCCGTCGGCGAAGACGTCGTATTTCAGCTGGGGCTGAGGCGTGACGTTGTCCGTCGACCGGCTGAATCCGACGATGACCTGCAGGCAGTTGTAGCCCTGGGCATAGTCGATGCGGGGCGCTGTGGGCGGGGTGGTGTCGCGGTAGGCGAGCGCCGGGGTGCCGGCGAGAACGGTGGACGCGGCCGTGGCTGCCACGGCGACGACCGCCACGCGGGTGAAGCGTGAGTTTGACATTGGCTCTCCTTTGAAGCCCGAATGTCTGGCCGGTGTCTGCCGTACCCAGCCTGCAATAAAACCAACGGCGATTGGCGATAATCTGCTGGCCGATCTGGGCCGGTTCGCCATGCCGACCGAATCCGGACGGCTGCTGAACCTGTCCTCAACCTAAGTCCGCAGGTGAGCGGGCTGATTGGGCGGAGGAAGGGCGACTTCCGGGCAGCGGCGGCGCAGACGGGTGGACCGCACATTGAGCCATCCACCGGCAGTTTGCGTAGCACTCTCGGGCTCTGTTGTGCGGTTCCGCAGCGCGCCGACCCGAGGCTCGACGATTCCGGACCTGTCTGGAGCGTGACCGATGTACGACCACCAGCGGCGACGACAGTTCAGGCGCCGAGACTCCGGTCTTGCCCAGATAGGCGCGTGGACCCGTCGGTCGATCGCGGCGGGCGTCGTGCTGGCCGCGGGGCTGGCCGCCTGGGCGGCCCACGCATTCCCAGGTCAGGCCGCATCGTCCCCGTCCACGCAGACCTCGCAGACCTCGCCGGCGCCGACGGCGTCCGCCCAGAGCCGCGAGCCCGCGGTCCCGGACGACGGTGAAACCCTCGCCCCGCCCGCCCAGCCGCCGGCTCCGGCGCAGGGCGGTTCCCACGTGACCTCCGGCGGCTCGTGATGGAGGCCGCGGTCAGCTTTCCGGTGTGGGGCACGACGGCCGGCCTCCTGGTCACCGATCCGCGCCGCCTGGGTCAGGCCCGGCAGGAGCTCGCGGCCGAGATCATCGCGATGGGCGATGCGTGCGACCGGTTCCGCCCCGATTCGGAGCTGTCCCGGCTCAACGCCCGGCCCGGGCGTCCGTTCACCGTCTCGCCGCTGTTCGCCGAGACGCTCGGCCACGCGCTGCGGGTGGCCGCCGCCACGGATGGAGCGGTCGATCCAACCGTCGGCGGCGCACTGATCGCGGCCGGATACGACCGCGACCTGGCGGAGGTACAGCGCGGGCGTACGGCGGTGAGTATCACGATCCGGCCGGTCGCCGGATGGCGGACGGTGCGCCTGGACGACGACGTCATACGGACCCGTGCCGGAGTCGTACTCGATCTCGGGGCCACCGCCAAGGCGCATGCGGCCGACCGGGCGGCGGCGCGCGCCGCGGCCGCCACCGGCTGCGGGGTGCTGGTCGGCTTGGGCGGTGACATCGCCGTCAGCGGACCGCCACCGGCCGGTGGATGGCGCGTCCGGGTGACCGACGACCACCGCGCGGGGCCCGCCGATCCGGGGCAGGACGTGACGATCATGGCGGGCGGGCTGGCCACCTCGTCGGTCACCGTACGGCGCTGGCAGCGTGGCGACCGCCTGCTGCACCACATCATCGACCCGGCGAACGGCACGCCGGCGTCATCGTGCTGGCGCACGGTCAGCGTCACCGCCGCGAGCTGTGTCGACGCCAACGCGGCGGCGACCGCGGCCATCGTCAAGGGGCGGGGAGCCGACGCCTGGCTGGCCGGTCGGCGGCTGCCCGCACGGCTCGTCGACGTCGATGGATCCGTCGTCACCGTCGCCGGCTGGCCGGCCGGCGATCCGGTCGGAGCGTCCGCGTGAACGCCCGGCGGCCGGACGACATCGCAGCGCCGGCGAGGAGGCCGCGATGAGCGTGCTGTGGTTGACGGCCCGCGCCACCGGCGAGGTGGCGCTGCTGTTCTTGACGATCGTCCTCGCGCTCGGCGCGCTGTCGGCGGTCCGCGTGGGCGGCCGCCGGGTGCCGCGCTTCGTGATCGCCGGAATGCATCGCAACCTCACCCTGGCCGGGCTCGGGTTCCTCACCGTCCACATACTTGCGACGGTGCTGGACTCGTATGTGCCGATCGACGTCGTCGACAGCGTCGTGCCCTTCGCCTCCGCCTACCGGCCGATCTGGCTCGGCCTGGGCGCCTTCGCCTTCGACACGCTCCTCGTGCTGACCGTGACGAGCCTGCTGCGGACGCGCCTGAACCCGCGGTGGTGGCGGGCGGCGCACTGGTCGGCGTACGGCTGCTGGCTGCTCGCCGTGGTGCATGCGCTGGGTACCGGCTCCGACACCCGCACGTCGGTCTTCCTGCTGCTCACCGGCGGCTGCGCGGCGGTGGCGCTGGGCACGCTGGCCTGGCGGCTGGCGGCCGGCGGTCCTGGCCATGAGATGCTGCGCGTCGGCGCCGGCCTGGGCGCGGTGATCGCCATCGCCGCGATCGGCGGGTGGGCGATGTGGGGCCCGCTGGCCGGGGGCTGGGCTCTCCGCGCGGGGACGCCGCCGAGCCTGGTGGCCGGCGCGAACATCGCGGACACCGCCGGCTCCCCGCCCACTCCGTCTTCTCGACGCTCGCGAGCCGCGGCCTCGACGGTCCTGCACGCGCCGTTCACCGCCCCCTTCACCGGGCGCGCCCACGCCCGCTTCACCGGCCCCGCCGGCGAGGCCGGGCGGCTCACCCTGAGCGGCCGTACGATCTGGCTCGGCACCACCGGGGATCAGCGGCTCTACGTCGGCCGGTCACATACGGACCGGTACGGCCGCCTCATCGGCGTCCTGCACGACGCGGCCGGCAACGCGGTCACCGTACGGGTCACGCTCCCCCCCAACACCAGCGGCGGCGTCCTTCGGGTCCTCCCCGGTGCCCGGACAACCTCGGCCGCCACAACCGCGGGCGGCGACTGATGACGGCTACCACGGTCGCGCCGGGGATCTCGCCGACGATCACCCGCCTGCTGACCGGCTACCACGAGACAGGCCGGGCCGCCGACCTGGGCGACCATCTGCGGCGGCATGGGCCGCCGCCACTGTCGGGGCGGTCCGGCGACGGCCGGCTCATCGGGATCATCGAGCGGGCCGGCCTGACCGGGCGCGGCGGCGGCGCCTTCCCGACCGCCCGCAAGCTGCACACGGTTGCCGACGCCAAACGGCAGGCGGTCGTCGTGGTCAACGGCGGCGAGAGCGAGCCGGTCAGCGGCAAGGACCGGCTGCTGCTCACCGTCGCCCCGCACCTCGTGCTCGACGGAGCCGCCCTCGCGGCGGAGGCCGTCGGCGCCAGCGAGATCATCGTCTGCACCCACTCCGGCGGCGACCCGCGCACCGACCTGCGCTCGATCGTCCAACGGGCCATCGCCGACCGCGGCCGAGCCCGGTTGACCACCGTACCGACCCGAGTGACGGCCATCCCCGACCGCTACGTCGCCAGCGAGGAGACCGCCCTGGTCGGCTGGCTCAACGACGGCAAGGCGCTGCCCGCGTTCACCCCGCCACGCCCATTCGAGCGCGGTGTGGGCGGCCGGCCCACCCTGATCAGCAACGCCGAAACCTACGCCCACATCGCACTCATCGCCCGGCACGGCCCGGACTGGTTCCGCTCCTGCGGCGCGCCGGACGCGCCCGGCACCGCGCTGTTCACGGTGACGGGCGCCGTACGCCGCGCGGGCGTCATCGAGGCGCCGCTCGGCACTCCCCTCAGGGACCTGCTCGGCCTCGCCGGAGACGCCGCCGAGCCGCTGCAGGCCCTGCTGGTCGGCGGTTACGGCGGCGCGTGGCTGCCGATGGAGCTGCTCGGCACGCCCGCCACGCCGTCGGCACTGCGGGCGGCCGGATCGGCGCTCGGCCCCGGCATCGTCATCGCCCTGCCCGCACGCGCCTGCGGCCTGGCCGAGACCGCCCGGGTACTGGCCTGGCTCGCCGACCAGACGGCGGGCCAGTGCGGGCCCTGTGTGTTCGGGCTGCCCGCGATCGCCCGCGACTTCGCCCAGATCGCCGGCTGCGCCGCCGACCGGCAGCTGTACCAGCGGCTGCGGAACCGGCTCGACGTCATCCCGGGCCGCGGCGCCTGCCGCCACCCCGACGGCGCCGTCCGGCTGGCCGCCAGCGCGCTGCGCGTCTTCGCTGGTCATCTGGCCGCACACGAACGATCCGGCGGCTGCCTGTCCGCGCGGCGACCCGGCGGACTGCCGACACCGGGCGGGCGGTGAGCGACATGGGCCGGCGCCTCCGTGTCAATCCGATCACCTGCACCGGGCACGGCCTGTGCGCCGAACTACTACCCGAGGCGATCGGCCTCGACGAATGGGGCTACCCGATCATCGGCCCGCTGCCGGATCAGCTCATCCCGCTCGCCCGCCGCGCCGTGGCCGACTGCCCCGCCCTCGCCCTGGAACTCATCGACGACGACCGGTAGCCGTGGGCGCGTTCAGATTTCGTCGAGGATGCTGTGCAGGATGTCGAGGGCGTTCACGGATGCGGCCACCACGCTGAGTTCGTTCATGACCGCCGTGTAGTCGTCGATATCTTCGCGTTTGTCCAGGTAGAGCGCGCTGTTGAGCTGTTCGAGGTAGACCACGTCGGCCAGGTCCGGCTGGGGGAAGCGCAGGATGGTGAAGGGTCCCCCGGCGGCGGCGTGCCCGCCGGCGCGGAACGGGACGATCTGCAGCGTGACGTTGGGCCGGCCGCTCAACTCGATGAGGTGCTTCAGCTGGCCGCGCATGACGCTGCGGCTGCCCAGCGGACGGCGGAGGGCGGCCTCGTCCAGCACCGCCCAGAGTGTAGGCGCATCGGGCTGCCGGAGGAGTCGCTGGCGGCTCATCCGGAGGCTCACGCGCCGCTCGATGTCACTCTCGGGGGCGTCTTTGTGGCGGAGGAGGACGACGGCGCGCGCGTACTCCGGGGTCTGCATCAGACCGTGTACGAACTGCATCTCGTAGCTGCGGATGACCGAGGCGGTCGCCTCCAGCCCGACGTAGACCTCCAGCCAGCTGGGCATGATGTCGTTGTACTGGTGCCACCAGCCCGGGGCGCTTGCCTGCCGGGCCAGGTCCAGCAGCGTCTCGCGTTCCCGCTCGGCGGTGATTCCGTACAAGGTGAGCAGGTCCGCCACGTCGCGTTGTTTGAACCCGCTGCGCCCCAGCTCCAGACGGCTGATCTTCGAGTGCGTCGCGCGGATCGCCGCGCCGGCTTGTTCCCGGGTGACGCCCTTGGACTCGCGCAACCGGCGCAGCTGCGTGCCGACCATGATCCGCAATGCCGTCGGCCCAGCCTGAGGCAGGGAGGCCGCCACGCCCCCGGGGACGGATTCTTCTTTCCGTTGAGCCGGGTCCATAAGCACCCCCTCCCAAGATGTCATTGGCTTACCGTGGGGTGCGGCCCGGGCGAATAAGCCTCCAGGCTGGGCATCTTAGCAAGGAGGCCTCGCGCGGAGCCGCCGCTTGCTCCCTTGTCGCGGTTGTTCAGGGCTTTCGTCCCACGGCACCGAAGACGTCCACCGCCTCGGGGGTGCCCCACGGGCTGTGGTCGGGCCGCCATAGCGAGCACGACACCACGCCGGGTTCGAGCAGTTCGAGGCGGTCGAAGAAGCCCGCCAGCTGTTCGGGGGTGCGCAGGTAGATCGGGGCCCCGCCGGCTTCGTTCCACCGCCGTACGGCCTCCTCCATCCGCGTGCCGGTGACGCTGTTGGTGGGGTGCTGAATCGCCAGGTAACTGCCCGAGGGAACGGCGTCCAGCAACCGGTTCACGGTCGCGTACGCCTCTTCGTCGTCCCCGAGGTAGTGCAGCACGCCCAGCAGCATCAACGCGACCGGCCGGCCGAAGTCCAGCGTGTTCGCCGCGCGCTCCAGAATCGGCTCGGGGTCGCGCAGGTCACCGTCGATGTAGTCGGTGGCCCCTTCGGGGGAGCTGGTGAGCAATGCGCGAGCGTGCACCAGCACGAGGGGGTCGTTGTCAACGTAGACGATGCGTGTTTCGGGAGCCACTCGCTGGGCGACCTCATGGGTGTTATCGGCGGTGGGCAACCCAGTGCCGATGTCCAGGTATTGGCGAATTCCCGCCTCACCGGTCAAGTACCGCACGACCCGGCCCAGATACGCCCGATCGTGCCGGGCGTTGTCGACGATTTCCGGCAGGACCTCGCGGACCTGATCCCCGACCTCCCGGTCGATGGGGTAGTTGTCTTTGCCCCCCAGCCAGTAGTTCCAGATCCGTGCCGAGTGCGACACGCTGGTATCGATCACCGGCGAAGAAGCGGACTCATCCGAAGGTGAGGGCGTATTCATGGGAAAGGGCTCTCTCGTGGATTGGTCTCGTGCTGTGCGGCTCGCATCGTGAGTGCTACACAGAGTGATGAATGACTGATTTCTTGGCTATCATGCCAAGTATTCGCAGTGCCTCTCTATTGGCAAACACCTATACGGCTTTTGTTATGGAGAACGCAGTCACCCGGAGGCCGCGGGGATTGTCATGCGCCCCACAGGCGGGGACGAGGCGCGTCAGGGCTGCTAAGCGGCGGTCCCCGGAGCGGCGGCGGGCGGCCTCGTCTGTGCGACCCGCATGGCATGGAGCAGTCGATTCGGGTCACTGTCGGTGATAACGAGCCCGCTGGGTGCGCTCCAGCAGGGATACGCGGTGAAAGCGCGCTTGCCGTAGCTCCACAACACCACCCATCCCGGCATCGCGGTCTGGAGTTGATCGGCAACGGTCCGCTGCTGACTGTCGAGGTGGTCTCGGGTCGCCGGTTCCAGGCGGGTACGCCCGTAGCGGTGCCGCATCGTCCACCAGCTCCTCACGTTCGATCGACGCAGGCGCGGGGGTCGGTGTGATCTTGTGGGGAGTTTCTCGTCCTTGATCGGATCCGCGCACACCGACCAAGGACGAGGAACGCCCCTCGGCCAGGCCCTCCATCACTCGTGGTCTGGAGGGCCACGCCGCTGTGGACAATCCTCCTCAGCTGACCGTGCAGCCGCAAGCTCCGTTGCGAGAACAGGCAAAAGAAATCTCAAATGCAAACGCAGATGCATGTGCAAAGGGTCTACGATTCGGAGGTGCGGGGGCCTTAACGGTCCAGTCGGCACGGGCGCTAGAGCCGGGCCGATAGTCCGTCGCGCGCCGCCGCCCACGCTGCTCAACAAGCCCTGCGACCGCCGTAACACCGCAGGCCAACGCCCTCCTACACGGGAAGAGGAATGATGCGCCAGATGTACAACGGCATGCCCGCCTCGGCGCTGGGAGAGCTCGATTGGTGCAAAAGCCACTACAGCAATCCGGACGGAAGCTGTCTCGAAGTGGCCAAGCTAACCGACGGGGATGTTGCCGTCCGAAACTCGCGCCATCCGCGCGGTCCCGCCCTGATCTACACGCCGGCCGAGATCGCCGCGTTCCTGCTGGGCGCCAAAGACGGGGAGTTCGACTACCTCATCCGCCCCACCGTGTCCTGACGTCGCGGTGAGGCCGGCCCGGCACCCGCTAGATCGGATCTAGCGGGTGCCGGGTCGCGGCTCGCGCCTCCGGAGTGACTGCTGACAGTTCACCGGAGGTATCTGATGACGCTCGCAATCGAAACGTCCGGGTTGGTCAAGACGTTCGGCGAGACCCGGGCCGTGGACGGTATCGACCTCGCCGTGCCGGCCGGGACCGTGTACGGCGTGCTCGGCCCCAATGGCGCCGGCAAGACCACCACCGTCAGGGTGCTGGCCACCCTGTTGCGGCCAGACGACGGCGAAGCCAGAGTGTTCGGCCACGATGTCGTACGGGAGGCGGACGCCGTACGCGGCCGGGTGAGTCTGACCGGGCAGTACGCCTCGGTCGACGAGGACCTGACCGGCACCGAGAACCTGGTGCTGCTCGGCCGGCTGCTCGGCCACAAGAAACCGGCAGCGCGGGAGCGCGCCGCGCAATTGCTGGCGGCGTTCGGGCTGACCGACGCCGCCGACCGGCAGGTCAAGAACTACTCGGGCGGCATGCGCCGCCGGATCGACATCGCCGCCAGCATCCTCAACACGCCCGATCTGCTGTTCCTCGACGAGCCCACCACGGGCCTGGACCCGCGCAGCCGTAACCAGGTCTGGGAGATCGTGCGTACTGTCGTCGCCCATGGCACGACGGTGCTGCTGACCACCCAGTACCTCGACGAGGCCGACCAGCTCGCGGGGCGGATCGCGGTCATCGACCATGGCAAGGTCATCGCCGAGGGAACCCCGGGCGAGCTGAAGTCCTCGGTGGGCGCGGGCGCCGTACACGTGCGGCTGCGGGACGCGGCGCAACGGCCGCAGGCCGAGCAGTTGCTCTCGCTCACGCTGGGCGCGCAAGTGCAGCTGGAGGCCGATCCCGTGGCGCTGACCGCGCGCATCTCGGGCGAGCAGACCGAGTGCGGCGCGGCCGAGCAGGCCTCGCGCGCGCTCGCGGAACTTGCCCAGGCTGGTATCACCGTCGACGACTTCGCCCTCGGCCAGCCCAGCCTGGACGAGGTGTTCCTCACCCTTACCGGCCACCCCACCAGTGAGAACGACACCGAGACCGACAAGGAAGCGGCATGAGCACGGACACGACAATGCAGACGACCGAGACCACGCCCTTCGTCTCCGCGGCCGAGGCCCTCAGCACCGTGCTGTCGCCCAGCGCCCGGCCGGCCCTTCCCAGCGCGCCGGCGGCGTCCGCGGCATTCGGATGGCGGGCCATGTTGAAGATCAAACACGTGCCGGAGCAGCTGTTCGACGTCACCGCGTTCCCGATCATGATGACGCTGATGTTCACCTACCTGTTCGGCGGCGCGATCGCCGGATCGACCGGTGAGTACCTGCAGTTCGTGCTCCCGGGGATCATGGTGACGAGCGTCGTGATGATCACGATGTACACCGGAGTCGAGGTCAACAAGGACATCGAGAAGGGCATCTTCGACCGGTTCCGCACCCTGCCGATCTGGCGGCCCGCGCCGATGGTCGGTTACCTGCTCGGCGACGCGTTCCGGTACACGATGGCCTCCACGGTCATCCTGGCCGTCGGTCTGGCGCTCGGCTACCGCCCGGACGGCAACGTCGCCGGGGTCATCGGCGGCATCGCGCTGCTGGTGGCGTTCTCGTTCGCCTTCTCGTGGGCCTGGACCATGCTCGGGTTGCTGATGCGCACCGAGAAGGCGGTGATGAGCGCCGCCATGATGGTGCTGTTCCCGCTCACCTTCCTCAGCAACGTCTTCGTCGAGCCGCACACCATGCCCGGCTGGCTGCAGGCGTTCGTCGAGGTCAACCCGATCACCCACGTCGTCGCGGCGGTACGCGGCCTCATGGCGGGGGCCGTGGACACGGGCGAGGTCGCCTGGGTGCTGGTGTGCTGCGCGGCGCTCGTCACGGTGTTCGGGACGCTCACCATGCGCCTGTACGACCGGAAGTAGGCGGCTGCCGCGGTTACAGGTGCCAGTCGATCTCGCGGTCGGGCTGGTAGCGGCAGGTGGCGCCGGTGGAGACGGTGGCCCGCAGGTGCTCGGCCAGCGCCGGATGGCGCTGGTCGAGCTTGCGCAAGACGTCGCGGATCCGGGCGGTCACGGTCTTGCGGGCCCGCTCCGCCTCATCGCCGAGGCGACGGTCGCGGCCGGCCAGCCCCGCGGCGGCGCGCAGCTCACGCAGCAACGCCGCCCGCTCCTGGTCGTACGCCACGGCCCGCGCGTCGTCACCCAGGCCGGCCGCCCGGTCGATCTCTTCGTCGAGCTGGTCGAGGCGGCGGCGATACCGCGCCTTGGCCTCGTCATCGAGGACGGCGTCGCCGCCCATCCGCCGTGCGGCGACCACGACCTCACCGCCCGCCGGGTCGAGGAGCCGTACGGCGGGGATGTCCCGGCCCGGCCGGCTCAGCAGCAGATGCAGATCGCGCAGCCCCTTGGCGTCGGGCATGTGGACCGTGTGGCCGCCGAAGGCCAGCGCCCAGACCTCGCCGTCGAACCGGAACTCGTTGGGACCGGACGTCCTGGCCGGCCGATGTGCGGTGCCGCCCGTACGGGCCCGGCGGACGCGCTCGGCGATGTGCCGCATCCCGATCTCGGCGGCCGCTGTTTCGACCTCGTCGAGCAACGCCGCCCCGGCCTTGACGTCCGCGGCGCCGCCGCGCGCGAGCAACGTCTCGGCCAGCCGGCAGCGCGCCTCGATCGACCAGGGCCGCGACCGCATCCGATCGGCCGACTCATAGGCGGCGGTGAACCCGTCGACGGCCTCGTCCCAGCGCTCCTCGGCGGCGTCGAGCACGGCCGACCAGAGGACGAAGGGGCCGCTGATGTCGCAGCCGTACGCCGAGACCGCCCACTGGCCGATGAACGGGGCGAGCGCCGTACGGGCCTGCGCGCACCGCTCGGGGTCGCGCGTAGCCGCCGCGACCTGAGCCTTGAACCGCAGCCACAGCGGCAGGTAGCTGCGCGGCGGCTCGCCCTCGCCGGCCGTGGCCTCGTCGAGATGGCGCAGCGCCGCGTCGACGTCGCCTCGCTCTACGGCGGTGAGCCCGGCCAGCAGGTACGGATAGGGGTGACCGTGCTCGGCCAGCTCCCGAATCAGGTTCGTGAGCTCGTCGAACCGGCCCTGCAGCATCCACAGCTCCCAATTGAGGTGATCGGCCATGTACGCGAACATCGCGTGCTCGCGCCGGTTCGCGAACGCGGCGTGCGTCCGATCCAGGAAGCTCTGCGCCTCGTCGAAGCGGCCCCGGAAGGTCGTGATGATGCATTGATCGATGAACGACGCGAAGCTGGACAGCGGCATTCCGCGGTGTTCCGCCAAGTCGATGAAGGCGTGGTGCCGGTCGAGGTACCGCGGGTCGCCCAGCTCCAGCAGCGCCACCCATTGGAACGACGCGGCGACGACCTCAGACTCGGTGCGACCGGCGCGGCGCTCCAGGGCCATCAGCTCATCGGTCAGGGCCAGCCGTTCGGACGCGGTGCCGGGGCCCCAGATGCAGTTGTGGCGCGCCCACAGGCTGAACCCCAACGCCTCGTCGTCCTTGTCGCGCCGCGCCAGCGCGGCGGCCTCGAGCGAGAGCTCCTGAGCGAGCCGGTCGATTGACATCCGGCCGTCCGGCGGGACGCCCCCGCCGATCAGTCTGCCGTGCACCTCGCGGAGCAGCTCGATCGATAGCTCTCGCCGGTCACCGGTGTACTCGGTTTCGTACAGGCTGAGTGCCAGGCGCGCCAGCAACGCGAGGTCATCGATCTTGGCGGCGGCCGCCCGGGCCTGTTCGAAATACCGCCAGGCCTCATCCCGCTGATGGCTGTGATACAGCCCGTGGGCGAGATCGAGCGCGATCACGACCTGCCGGCGCGGATCGTACGCGGCCCGCTCGTAGGCGCGGCGGTGGTGCCCGGCCACCTCCTCGAAGGCCATGCGGCCGTTGGCGTCGAGGGCCGCGGCCAGAAGCAGATCCACGGCGCGTGCGGGCTCGATGTCATCGGCGGCGAGATAGGCGTGGCGGGCCAGATCGGCCGGGAGGACCCGGTCGGCGAGGGCGGGGACCCGGTCGAGTGCCTGGACGACCGCAGCGTGCCGCCGGCGGGTCTCCGCCTCGTCGAGCGAGTCGTAGAGGACCTCGCGTACCAGATCGTGCGCGAACATGAACGAGCCCGACGAGCCCTGGCCGAGCGTCACCATCAGCCGGGCCGCCACAGCCTGCTCGAGCAGCCGGTCGACGTCCGGCGCGGCACCCTCCGCGGCCGCATCCTGGGTGGCCTCCGCGGTGGCGGCGAGCACCTGGCGGTGGAACTCGCGACCCAGTACGGCGGCCGTGGACAGCAGCCGCACCACCGGCTCCGGAAGCAGCGACAGGCGCCGCCGCAGGGTGTCGCGGACGCCAGGCGGGATCGCGGTGATCGCGCTTCCGCCCTGCCACAGCCGGGCCGTCTGCTCGACGAAGAACGGGTTGCCTCCGGTGCGCCGGTGCACCTCGGTGACCAGCGTGTCCGTCGGCTCGCGGCCGGCCGTACGAGCCATCAGCGTGCCCACGCCGTCGCGGTCGAGGCCGGTCAGCGTCACCGTCGTCGCCTTCGCCAGCAACGGCGTCAGCAGCGGCCGCAGCGGATGCCCGGTCGCCGTCTCCACCTCGACGTCACGGTAGGTGCCCACCAGCAGCAGCCGCTCGAACCAGGTGTGCCGGGCCGCGAACTCGAGCAGCTTGAGCGACGCGGCGTCGGCCCAGTGCACATCCTCGAGCACGACTACCAAAGGCCGGCGCTGCGAGACCGATACCAACGCGGTCGTCACCGCGTCGTACACCTGGAAGCCCTCCGCCGCGTCGGCGCTCCGCGCCCGCTGTGCCTCGCCGAGCAGGATCGGCAGGTCGCCGCCGGCGGCATCGTCGGCCGCGGCCCACTCCTCGGCCGTGGCGCTCCGCCGCAGCCCGCGAATGACCTGCACCCATGGCCAGTAGCCTGGCGCGCTATCGGAATCCCAGCACGATCCGCTGAGCACGAGCGCTCCGTGCCGCCGCGCCTCGCTCATCGCCGCGGTGACCAAGGTGGTCTTGCCGATCCCGGCTTCCCCAGTGACCAACACGAGGCCACCGTGACTCTCGGCGGCGCGGTCGATCTGCGCGCGCAGTACCCCGGCGGGATGGTCCCGGCCGATCAACCCGGTCGTCATGCCGGGCCCCTGTCCGCGGCGAGCGTACGCATAGCACTTCGAAGGTATCGATACCGGCCGACACTCGGCCACGCCGCGCCACTCACGGCAGAGGAAGCCGGCCCGTATCCATACCGCCGAGTTTGACGCAACCGAACGGTTGCCATAATGTGGCAATCGTTCGGTTGCTATTCATTGGAGGCCGTCATGGGCGTTCCCGCCGTGACCACCAAGACCACGTCGTCATTCCGCTTCAGCACAAGGCAGCGGTTGATCTTGTTCGTTCTGCTCAGTGTCGGGTTCATGCTGTCCGTCGACTTCTCGATCCTGAACGTCGCGCTGCCGGAGGTCGGCGCGGGCGTCGGGCTGGGGCTGACCGGGCTGCCGTGGATCGCCTCCGCGTACGCGCTGCCCGCGGCCGGCTTCACCCTCGTGTTCGGGCGGCTGGCGGACCTGGCCGGCCGCCGCAGGCTCTTCCTGGCCGGGGTGATCCTGTTGACCGGCGCCTCGCTACTCGGCGGGTTCGCCGTGAACTCCGGGATGCTGCTGACCGCGCGCGTACTGCAGGGTTTCGCCGCCGCGATCGCGACTCCGGCGGCGTTGTCGCTGCTCACCACTACGTTCACGGGGGGCGCGCAGCGCGCCCGCGTCCTCGGCCTGAACGGCGCGCTGCTCTCCGGCGGCTTCACCGTCGGCGCGCTGGTCGGGGGCACTCTCGTCAGTCTGCTGAGCTGGCGGGCGGCGTTCTTCATCAACGTCCCGGTCGCCGTGGCCGTCGTGCCGCTCACCCTCCGCCTGATCAGCGAGAGCAGCCGGCCCGATCGGACGAAGCTGGACCTGCCCGGTGCGGTGACCGTGTCCGGCGGCCTGCTCGCCGTGATCTACGCGATCATCGAGCGGAACGTCCTCGCGGGCATCGTGGGTGTACTGCTGCTGGCCGCGTTCTGGATGATCGAGCTGCGCTCGCCCGCGCCGCTCGCCCCGGTTCGCATCCTCAAGCGGTCCACGGTGAAGTGGGGCAACTACGCGGGCTTCGTGATCTTCATCATGGAACCCGCCATGATCTTCCTGATGACGCTCTACCTGCAGAACATTCTGGGCTACCGCCCGCTGGCCACCGGCCTGATCTTCGGCGTACCCGGCCTGGCCGCGGTGACCGCCGGGGTGGCCGCCGGACGCCTCATCGGCCGCTTCGGCAGCCGGACGGTCCTGGCCGTGGGCATGTCCGTGCAGGGCCTGGCCACCCTCCCGCTGGTGTTCCTCAGCGCCGACCGGACGGCGCTCGCGGTGGTGCTGCCCGCGCTGTTCATCGGGTTCTTCGGGCACGTATCCGCCATCGTGGCGTTCACAGTGACCGGAACCTCGGGGCTGCCAAACCAGGAACAGGGCCTGGCCACGGGCCTGACCTCGATGACGCAGCAGGTGGCCATCACCATCGGCATCCCGCTCCTGAGCTCGGTCGCCGCGACCCAGAGCCGGCAGCTGACCGGCATCCACCTCGCGCTGAGCGTGGACGTGGTCGTGACGCTGCTCAGCGTGGCCCTCGTCTGGCTTCGGCTGCGCCCGCGCCGCGAGCGCCGCGCCGACCCGCGCACCACCATGACCTCGGCAAATGTCACCGTGCCGAGGGCGGCCGTGCCGGCGTCGCGTTAACGACCACACTTTGTTGACGCAACCGGATGGTTGCCATAAGATGGCAACCATCCGATTGCTATTTGATGGAGGTTGTCATGGGTTTTCCGGATCGCATCGAACGGACCCTGGAGGTCGCCCAGCCCCCGGGCAAGGTGTGGGCGGCGCTCACCACGGCAGAGGGGCTGGGCGCCTGGTTCGGCCACGAGGCGACGATCGACCTGCGCCCGGGCGGGGCAGCCCGGATGACATGGACCGACGGGGCCAGCGTCGACATGCGGGTGGAACGGGTCGAGGAGCCGACGGTGTTCGGCTTCACCTGGCAGATCTACGGGCTGCCCAAGGACGACCCCCGCCGCACCTATGTCGAGTTCACCCTCGAAGCGGTGGGCGCGGGCACGCGGCTGAGTGTCGTCGAGACCGGTTTCTCCCAGCTGCCGGAAGACGCCTACCGCAAGGCGTACGACGCCCACGTGGGGGGCTGGGCGAGCGAGCTGGGCGAGCTGGCCGACCACCTCGATGCCGCCTGACACCGAGGCGATCGCCGAGCAGGTCTTCGTCGCCCTGGCCGACCCGACCCGGCGGGCCATCCTGGCCGAGCTGGCGTCGGGCGGCCCGGCCACGGCCACCGACCTGGCCGCCCGGCTGCCGATCACGCGGCAGGCGATCGCCAAACACCTCGCCCTGCTGGCCGAGGCCGGCCTGGTGACGGCCGAGCCGGGAGAGCGGCGCCGGGTGCGGTACCGGCTCCGCTCGGCCCCGATGCAGGTGGCGCAGCAGTTCCTGGCCGCGCTGGCGCGCGACTGGGACGGCCCGCTCGATGCGTTGAAAGACCACCTCAACCAATGAACCGCGGCCGTCTGTCACGAACCGGCGGCCTGGAGACGGAACACCGGATGCCGGGGGGCTTCGGCCGCGAAGTCCTCCAACCCGGCGTCCTTGTCCACGTCGAAGTAGGGCCCGACGGTACGCGGGTGCTCCGTCAGGTAGCGCTTGAGAACCGGGGCGGCCTCCACCGGCTCCAGCTCGATGGCGTCGTACGTCTCGGCAGTACGGCCGCGACTCAGCGTCACCCGGCCGGCGGCCCGCGCGTTCCGCGCCCAGCCGTCCGGCCCGTATGGCGCGATGACCCAGCGGTCCGCGCCGTCTTCGAGGGGGGCGACCGGCGCGGTCCGGGGAATCCCGGTCTTGCGGCCGGGCACGGTGAGCAGGTAGAGCCCGGGCGGGCCGATGCCCTTGCGCAGCATGAACGTCATCATGCGATCGCGGAGTCGTCCGAGCGTTGTCGACCGGTACGTTCGCGCCATCGTGCGTCCTTACGTAGAGGAGGGGCCGGACAGAGCCGATCTCATCGCGGCCGGCTGCGAATCAGGAGAATGGCGACGTCATCTCCGGGCGGTTCGCGGCCGATGAACTCGGCCATTACCGCGGCGCTGACTCCCTCCGCGGGACCGGCATAGACCGTGTCGCAGAGCCGGGCGATACCGCTGTGGATCGTGCTGTCTCGTCGCTCTATCAACCCGTCGGTGTAAAAGCACAGCAGGGCACCCGGCGTGAGCTCGATGGTAGTCGTCTTGCGGGCGTGGTCTCCGCCGAAGCCGATCAGAACGTCGGGCCGCATGTCGACCGGGCGCGTCGGAGACCCGGGGACGGCGAGGACCGGCGGCCAGTGGCCCGCCGACGACACCCGGACCCGATTCAATGCCGGGTCGCAGATCGCGTACAGCACCGTCGCGGTCGCCTCGGGTTCGAAGTACTCGATCTTCCGGTTGAGCTTGTGCAGGACCTCGGCCGGATCGCTGCTTTCCAGGGCATACGCCCGCAGCGCACTACGCATCCGCCCCATCACGACCGCGGCCGAGAGCCCGTGCCCGGCCACGTCTCCCATGACGATCCCGATCTCGCCCGAGGGAAGCGTGAACACGTCGTACCAGTCGCCGCCAACGTTCGCCTTGCCGGGCCGGTAGCGAGCGGCCAGGTCGGCACCGGGGATGTCAGGAAGCGCGGAGGGCACCAGACTGCGCTGCAGTTCCAAGGCCGCGCTCCGCTCTATCCGGCTCAGCAGAGACTGCACAGCCATCGCCGCGCGTGCGGCCGCGAACTGCAGGAACTCGGACTCCTCGGCGGTGAACCGGCGCGCGGTGACGGTCCCAACGTGCAGCACGCCCACCAGCGTGCCGGCGGCTATGAGCGGAACGCCGAGCAGCGAGCGCAGACCTCGCTGAACCAGCAGCGGGTTGAAGACGTTGGCGGCGGGCACGTCGTCGATGTAGACCGGCCGCCGCTCCACGGCTACGCGCCCCGCGAAGCCCTGGCCCACCGGCACGCGCGCCCCCTGGCTGACCTCTTCCTCGATGCCCTGCGCGGCCGTGGCCACCAGCACCTGCGTGCGGCGGTCGAGTAGCAGAACGGCGGCGGTATCAACCTCCAGGATGTCGCGGACACGCTTGAGCAAGGTGTCCAGGAACTCGTCGACGTCCATGTGCACGAACGCCTCGTCGGTGATCGCCTGGATGTTCTCTAGCTTGCGGGTGACATCGCCCGAACCGCCCGCGGAGTTGTTCACCCTGCAAATGTATGAGCTGCATCCGATCTCGACCACTCATCGCCGCAAGCCCAGCGCCGGCCGCCGTGACCAGCCGGGCTAATCCGCGAATAAGTGGGCCGGGCGCCACTCGCCGGCGCCGCTCCGGGTCAGTGCGGGACGGTGACGACGATCTTGCCGATGTGGGAGTTCGACTCCAGATACCGGTGCGCCTCGACGATCTCGCTCAGCTCGAAGGTGCGGTCCACGATGGGCCGGAAGGCCCCCGAGCGCAGCCCGGAGACCACGAAGGCCTCGGCCCGGCGCAGCCGTTCCGGCCGGGTGGTCGTCTCGTACAGGGTGTACGTGCGCATGTTCAGCGGAGGCATGCCGATGTCGATCGCCGGATAAGGTGTCGGCCGCCCGCTCTGCAGGCCGTACACCAGGTGGGTGCCGTCGGCGGCGACCACCCTCGCCAGGTCCGTTACGCCGGGCCCGGCGACGGCGTCGAAGACGATCTCGGCGCCCCGGCCGCCGGTCAACGCCAGCACCCGCTCCACCAGGTCCTCGGACTCGGTGACGATGACTTCCGGCGCGCCCTCCTCGAGCAGCGCCTCCTTCTTGGCCGCGGTACGGGTGAGGGCGATCGGCGTGGCGCCGACACGGTTGGCGACGTGGATGGCCGCCAACCCCACGCTGCTGGACGCCGCGTTCAGCACGACCGTGTCCCCGGGCCGCATCCCGCAGACCTCGACCAGCGCCCCATACGCCGTCACGTACGGCATCCACACAGCCGCGCCCTCGACCGCGCCGAGCCCCTCGGGACGGTGCAGCACCGCCGTCGCGGGCACGATCGCGCGCTCGGCGTAGACCCCGTAGTCGTTTGGCGAGAACGCGGGCACGATGCTGACCGGCCGGCCGGGCCGGAGCCCGGTGACCCCCTCACCGACCACCTCGATCACGCCTGCCGCCTCGGTGCCCAGCCGCGCCGGGAACCGCTCCACCGGCCTGATGTAGCGGCCGCTGCGGAACAACACCTCGGCCCGGTTCAGGCCGATCGCGTCCACGCGGACCCGCACCTCACCCGGCCCCGGCTCACCGACCTCGACGTCCTCCAGCCGCATCACCTCGGGCCCGCCGAGCTCGTGGAACAGCACCGTCTTGGCCATCACGTCGTCCTTTCTCTTAACACCAATCTAAGTACGATGAATGTCAAACTTTGATAGCCATCGTACTATGGGACTCGTGGACGACGAGCGCATCCCGCGGCATCCCGACGTGCGGACGATCACGCTGCAACAGGTCCTCGAGGCCCTCGTCGACCCCGTGCGGCGGAGTATCGTCACGCAGCTGTCCGACGCCCGCGCGGACATCAAGTGCGGCGGCTTCGATCTGCGTGTGAGCAAATCGACGGCCACCCACCACTTCCACATCCTGCGCGAGGCCGGTCTGATCAGGCAGTACTACGTCGGCACCTCGCGAATGAACACCCTGCGACGCGACGAGATCGACGGCGTCTTCCCTGGCCTTGTCGACGCCATCGTCAATGCCGACCGCGCGTCCCGGAGCTGACGCACCATCCCCGGCGGGTCGATGTCGGCGTACGGCATGCGTATGGAGAGACGGGCCGGTCGGCCCGGGCCTTACATGCGGGTCACGCCGATCGTCTCGTGGAGCTGGAACATGGCCGGCGAGCCCGCCGGCGCCGAGGGAGTTAGGTGGTCACGGTGAGCGGGAAGGCGACCGGGCTGTGGTGGCCGTCGCGGTCGACGGCGCGGATGCCGAACTGCACGTTGTCCTTGGAGAGATCGATGGTGACCGAGGTGACGTCGCCGACATCGATGCGGTGGGTCCAGTCGGGGGCGGTGGTCTCCCGCCAGACCACCTCGTACCCGGCGAGGTCGGGCTCGGTGCCGCGGTCCCAAGTGAGAGTGGTGTCGTTGGTGAGCACGGCCGCGTGGATCTGGGCGTTCTTGGGCGTGCCCGGTCCCTGGGCCAGCGACCACATGGTGGCGGCGTTCACCTTGGCGACCCGCGCGATGTAGTCGTAGTCCACGAACTGGGGGAGGTCGCCGAACTGCACGCCGTTCTCGACCCGTACATCCTGGTGCTCGTGGTTGAAGTTCTCCCGCGGTTCGGTGAACCGGGCCGCCGGATAGCCCTGCTGTAGGAACGAGAGGTGGTCGCTGCCGCGCAGGTACCGGTCGCGCCGCCAGATGACTCGTACGTTCATGTCGGTCTGGTCGTTGTCGGCCACGTCCGTGACGAACCGGCCCAGCTGTCGCGACGGGCCGTCGTTCTCGCCGCCGACCGACTGCCGCAGTGCCGCTTGGGCCGGGGTCTCCGTGGTCGGCACGCCCTCGACGAACAGCCGCAGCGTGTGCGGGTCGGGCTTGGTGCCGTCCCAGGCCGAGCTGGCGCCGACGATGTCGTCGCTGAACATCGCCTGCACATCCGCGCCGGCCGCCTTCATCTGCGCGGCCATGTGCGCCGAGCCGTACAGCCCCTGCTCCTCGCCCGCGACGGCGGCGAGCACCACGGTGCCCTCCGTACGGCGGGTGGCGAACAGCCGGACCAGCTCCAGCACCACGGCGACGCCGGACCCGTCGTCATCGGCGCCGGGGGCGTCGCTGGTGGCGTTCATGACGTCCGTGACCCGGGAATCGAGGTGCGCGGTGATCACGTACACCCGCTCCGGGGAGGCGTCTCCACGCAGGGTGGCGATCACGTTGGTGATCGTGGTCGGCACCGGAACCCGTGGCGACACCGGCTGCACGAACGACTGTTTCTCCACGGTCATCCGGCCGCCAGAGGCCGCCGCGAACTGTTGCATCTGCTCGTACACCCAGTTGGTGGCGGCACCGATGCCGCGCACCGGGTCGTCCTGGGTGGACAAGGTATGTCGGGTACCGAACTGCACCAGCCGCAGGATGGTGGCCTTGATGCGGTTGCGATCTACATGCCGCAGCAGGTCCCGCAGGTCTTTGTCGGGTCGCTGCGCGGTGATGGGGCGTCCTGGCCCGCTATCGCGACCGCTGGTGGCGGCCGAGGCGACGGCAGGGGCCGCGAGTACGGGCGCCGCGACGGCGGTGGCGGCCGAGACGGACAGGAACGCACGGCGAGTCGAGCCTGTGCGGGCAGCACCTTCGCTGTTCTCCATGTACCGAACAAACCCGACATCGCAGGCGCTGTCCACCGAAACATCAAGCCTCCTTTAACGAATGCCCGGTACCCCCGGCGCGGACGGGGAGCCGTTGCCACTCGGCCATACCCCGCGCCCGTCGAGGTAGGCGACCATGGCGTCGAGGCTGTCCAGGAAGGTCAGGCCGTCGTCGAGGTCGACGTCGATGCCGAAGGTGTCCTCGATCGCGTCGATGAGCCTGATCTGGGTCAGCGACGTGACGCCGAGCGCCGACAGCGGATGGCGTGCCGCGAGGACCTCCTCGGCGGTGACGTCGCCGTCGGACGCGTCGGCGACCATATCCGCCAGCACCCGGCGCAGCCGTCCGTCGGAACCCGTCATGTCCGCTCGCCGTCCATCCGGAGCCGTACGCTGCGCGGGCGCATGTCCACCCAGACCTCGTCGATGTGCCCGAGGCACTCTTCCTTGGTCCCGGTGAATCCCTCGGCCGACCAGCCGGCCGGGAGCTCCCTGCCGACCGGCCAGATCGAATACTGGTCCTCGTCGTTGGTCACCACTTGGTGCGGTACGGCTTCGGTCATCTCTTTTCCTCCGTGGTCGCGGCGGGAGTACGGCGGCGCAGCCGCTCCACGCCGATGAGGTCGTCGGGGGTGGCGTCCGGGATCTCGTCGTCGAAGCGGGCCAGGGTGGGGGTGCGCATCGCGACGACCGTGATCGTCACGATGGCGAGGGCGAACAGGACGTACATGAGCCCGATGCCGCGCCCGGGTCCGGTGCCGATGAGCGCGCCGACGTTGCCGGCGAGCGGCCCGCCGTGCGCGAGCAGCGGGTCGAGCAGGGTGACGCCGTACGGCGCGATCAGGCCGAAGCCGATCGGCAGCGTCGACCACGCGATCAGGGTGTTCATCGCGAAGACCCGGCCGTGGAGCCGCTGCGGCACCTTGACCTGGACGATCGTCGCGTAGATGCCGTTGAGCAGGGTCAACCACAGCGCCATGCCGAAGACGCCGACCGCGATGACGGGCAGGTCGGCGCGCACCCCCGTGATCAGGCAGCAGCAGCCCAGCGCCAGGCTCGCGAGCAGCACCCCGTGCATGCGTCTGTGCCGCGGCCCGCCCCACGCGATCATGATCAGCGCGCCCACGAACGTGCCGAGCCCGGCGAGGAAGGAGATCCGGCCGACGTCGCCCAGCTCGGCGAAGGACAGCACGAGCGGCGAGAACATCAGGAACAGCGGGGACAGGAACACGTTGAGCACGACGAAGAACAGCAGCATGCCGACGAAGCCGCGGTGGCCGAGAGAGTACCGGAGCCCGCCCAGGGTCTCGGCCATGACCGACTCCCGGCGGCGCCAGGCCATCGTGGCCGGGAAGCGGACCAGCATGACGACGGCGACGGCGACCGTGTAGCTGGCCACGTCGAGGGCGAGGATGCCGCCCAGGCCGATGGCGGCCAGCAACCCGACGGCGACCAGCGGAACGAGGAGCTGGGCGGTGCCCCAGCCCAGCTGCACCACGCCGTTGGCGTGTCCGAGGTACTGCTTGGGCACCAGCTGCGGGACGGCCGAAGCGTACGCCAGGCGCTGGAAGGTCAGCGCGACCGACAGGCAGCCCAGCAGCGGATAGATCGTCCCCAGCTGCAGGTGCCCGGTCCACAGCAGGAGGCCGAAGGTCAGCTGGATCGTCCCGGCCGCGATGTCGCCGTAGAGCATGACCCGGCGGCGGCTGGTGCGGTCCACGATCGCGCCGGCGATGGGCGCGGTGAGCAGGCCCGGGACGAGGCCGACCACGGCCAGCAGCGCGAACCGCACCACCGACCCCGTGGTGATGTAGATCCACAGCGGTACGGCGAACTCGGTCAGCGCCGATCCGGTGACGGAGACCAGCTGGCTGGCGGCGATGGCGAGGAAGCGCCGCAGGCTCGGCTGCGGGCCCGTCGGCACCACCCGGGTCGGCGACCGCGACACACCGTGCAGCCACCACGTGGCGTCCGGGCCCCGATCCTCCCTGGTCAGGCGGGCCTCGGACGCAACGGCCTCGTGCACCCCGGTGACGATCTCGGCCAGCTCGTCAGCGCGGTACTTGAGGAAGAAGTGGCCGGCCTCATCGAGCACGACGACCGCGGACGTCGACGTGAGGAAGTGCCACTCGCGGAACCGTTCCTGGAAGTAGTCGGTGGCCGGGTCCTCGGTGCCCGCGATCGTGATCACGGGCGCGCGCAGCCGATCGGAGCCGGAAACGAGCAGGCCGGTGTAGTAGTCCTCGGCGGCCTCGGAGTCGCGGCGCATGTTCTGGATGATCTGACGGGCCTGGGCGGGGTCCAGGTCGCTCATGTCCACGCCCATCGAGATCAGCCAGTTGACGTACGGCTGGTTGCCGCGCAGCCGTTCGGCCGCGGCGAACCTGGCCAGCCGCGACAGGACGGTGCCGCCCGGCCGGGCGAACGGGAAGATCGCGCCGATGTAGACGGCGGTGAGCTCCCGTCCGGCGGCCTCCAGGCGCCGGGCGATCTCCACGATCAGCGCGGAGCCGACGCCGCAATGCCCGTAGAGCGCGACCGGCCCGGACACCTTCTCCTGGATCTCCCGTACGCAACGGGCGGCGAGCTCGTCGAACGGCAGGGCGTCCTCGTCGAGGCCGACGTCGTGTCCGGGGATGGCCACCGACCACAGGGCGTACGTACCGGGCAGCGCGTCGGCGAGCGGCTGGTACACCACCGCGCTGCCGCCGCCGAACGGCACGCACACGTAGCTCAGCGCCGGCGCCCCAGCCGATCCAGGGGTGCGGCGTGGCGTCAGCTCGTGCAGCAGCGCCCGCGGCCCGCGCCGCTCGGCCGGGGTGTCGGCGAGCGCGGCCAGCTCGCGGATGGTGCGGTGCTTGAACAGGTCCATCACGCTGACGCCGTCGCCGACCTCCCTACGCAGCTTCGCGACGACCTGGGTGGCGAGCAGGGAATGGCCGCCGAGGTCGAAGAAGTCGTCGTCCAGGCCGATCGTCTCTGCGTCATCGGCCGGGCCCAGCAGCTCGGCCCAGATCCCGGCCAGCAGCCGCTCCGTCGGGGTGCCGGGCGCGGCGTACGCGGTGGCGGCGTCCCGGCTGATCACGGGGGCCGGCAGGGCCGCTCGGTCGAGCTTGCCGTTGGGGTTGAGCGGCAGCGCGTCGAGGTCGACGAAGGCCGCGGGGACCATGTAGTCGGGCAACGACCGCTTCAGCTCGGCCCGTACGGCAACATGGTCGGGCGCCCCGCCCGCGAGGTAGCCGACGAGGCGTTTATCGCCGGGCCGGTCCTCGCGGACGATGACGGCGGCGTCCCGGACGCCGGGCAAGCCGCGCAGCGCCGCCTCGATCTCGCCGAGCTCGATCCGCAGGCCGCGCAGCTTGATCTGGTTGTCGAGACGGCCGAGGAATTCGACGGTGCCGTCGGGCCGCCACCGGGCCAGGTCGCCGGTGCGGTAGAGGCGAGCGCCCGGCGGGCCGTACGGGTCGGGCACGAACCGTTCGGCCGTCAACGCCGGCCGGTTCAGGTAGCCGCGGGCCAGCCCGGTACCGCCGATGAACAGCTCGCCGGGGATGCCGACCGGCACCGGGCGCAGCGCCGCGTCCAGGACGTACAGCGTCGTGTTGGCGATGGGCGCGCCGATCGGCACGCGGGCCAGGTCCGCGAGCGCGTCCGGACGGCAGTGCCAGGCCGATACGTCGACCGCCGCCTCGGTCGGCCCGTACAGGTTGTGCAGCTCGGCGGCGGACAGCGCGGCGACGCAGCGCCGGGCGAGGTCGACCGGCAGCTCCTCGCCCGAGCAGACCACCCGGCGCAATGCCCCGCACGCACCCTCGGGGAAGTCGGTGAGGAAGACGTTCAGCATAGACGGCACGAAGTGCGCGGTCGTCACACCCTCGCTGTCGATCAGCTCGCGCAGGTAGCCCGCGTCCTTGTGGCCGCCGGGCGTGGCGAGCACCAGCCGCGCGCCGCACCGCAGCGGCCAGAACAGCTCCCACACCGACACGTCGAAGCTGATCGGCGTCTTCTGCACCACCACGTCACCGGCGGTCAGCGCGAACCGCCGCTGCATCCAGTCCAGCCGGTTGCCGATGCCGCGGTGGGTGTTCGGCACGCCCTTGGGCCGGCCCGTGGAGCCGGAGGTGTAGATGACGTACGCGATGTCGCTCGGGCCGGCGACGGGCGGCGGGTCGGTCACGGGTGCCTCGGCCCAGGTCGGAGAGTCATCCAACCGCAGCACCGTGGCGGTGGTGGCGGGCAGCGCCGGCTCCAGCGCCCGTTGGGTAAGGAGGACCGGTGCCGGGTCGTCGGCAAAGGCATCGGTAAGCATGAACGCCAGCCGGTCCGGCGGATAGTCGGGGTCGAGCGGCAGGTAGGCCCCGCCGGCCTTGAGCACGCCCAGCAGCCCGGCCATCAGCTCCGGCGACCGCTCCGCGCAGACCGCGACCAGCGTGCCGGAGCCGACGCCGTGGGCGCGCAGCACGTGCGCGACCCGGTTGGCCGCCGCGTTGAGCTCGGCATAAGACTGCGAGGTCCCCTCGAAGCGGACGGCCACCGCGTCGGGGGTACGGGCGGCCTGCGTCTCGATGAGGCCGTGCAGGGTGGCCGCGGCGTCCTGCAGGGCGGCGGCGGTGTCGTTCCAGTCGTCCAGGACGAGCCGGCGCTCGCGTTCGGTGAGCAGGTCCAGCTCGGCCAGTGGGCGGTCGGGGTGGGCCGCGACCTCCCGGAGCAGGGCGTCCAGATGCGCGGCGAGCCGGCCGATCGTGTCCGGCTCGAACAGGTCGGTGTTGTAGATGATCAGGCCGGACAGGCCGCTGTCAGCGTCCTCGACGGCGTACAGCTCCAGGTCGTAGCGGGTGACCCAAGAGCCGAGCGCGAAGCCCTCCGCGGTCAGGCCGGGCGGCGGGTTCGGCGCGCCCGAGCCGTAGTTCTGCATCGCCAGGATGACGCCGAACAGCGGCGACCGCGACACGTCGCGCGGCAGGTCGAGCTCGGCGACCAGCTGCTCGAACGGCAGCTCCTGGTGGTCGTAGGCGTCCACGGCGACATCGCGGATCCGGGCCAGCAGCTCCGCGAACGACGGGTCGCCGGACAGGTCGGCCCGCATCGTCAGCATGTTCACGAAGCAGCCGACCACGTCCGTCAGCTCCGGCGCGGAGCGACCGGCGACCGGGGAGCCGATCGCCACGTCGTCGGCTCCGCCGTACCGGCCCAGCAGCGCGGCGAACCCCGCCAGCAGCACCATGTACGGCGTCGCGCCGCGATCACGGCCCAGCGCCAGCAGCCGCTGGGTGACCTCCGGGTCCAGCGCGAAGGAGTGCGCGGCGCCGTCGTAGGTCTGCTCGGGCGGGCGGGGCCGGTCGGTCGGCAGATCCAGCGGCTCCAGCCCGGCCAGCCGGCGCCGCCAGTGCTCCAGCTCACGTACCGGGGGCGGCGTGGCCCGTTGCCAGGCCGCGTAGTCGCCGTAGCCGACCGGCGGCTCCGGCCCGTGCTGACCCGCGTAGCCGGCGAAGATGTCGCGAGTCAGCACGTCGGCCGACCAGCCGTCGCCCGCGATGTGGTGCAGGGCGATCGCCAGCACGTGGTCGGTGTCCGCCAGCCGGACCAGCAGGGCTCGTGCCACCGGGCCCTGTGCCAGATCGAACGGCACCGCCATGAAAGCGTCGACCGCCGCGTGGGCCGCCTCTTCGTCGACGGCATCGACGACCTCCAGCGGCAGGGTGGCCTGGTCCGCGACGACCACGAGCGGGCGGCCGTCGTCGGTGGCCGGGAACCGCATGCGCAGCGCCTCGTGCCGCGCCACGACGGCGTCCAGCGCCTGCCGCAAAGCCTCGATGTCGAGCGGCCCGGTCAGCCGCAGCGCCAGCGGGATCGTCAGCCTGGTGGTGCCCGGCGCGAACTGCTCCAGGAACCACAGCCGCTCCTGGGCGTACGACAGCGGCGGCGCGGCGCCCTCGGGGCGGACCGGGATCGTCGCCCGCCGGGCGGTACCGGCGCGGCGGCGGAGCCGCTCGGCCAGCAGCGCCTGCTTGGCCGCCGACAGCTGCCCGGCGGCCGGCGAAACGGTGGACGACGACACAGCGGACTCAGAAACGGTGGACGGCGACACGGCGGACTCAGAAACGGTGGACGGCGACACGGCGGACGACGACACGGCGGACGAGTCGGTCATGGCGACTCCACCAGCCGGGCGGCCTCGTCCTCCGGGAGCCCGGACAGCTCCTCGACCAGCAGCTCCTCGACGGCGCCGGCCAGCGCCGCGACGCTCGGATGGTCGAACACCGTGCGGATCGGCACGTCCACATCGAGGGTGGCCCGCAGCAGCGCCACCATCCGGGTGGCCAGCAGCGAGTGCCCGCCGAGCGCGAAGAAGTCGTCCAGCGCCCCGATCCGGTGCTGCTCCAGCACCAGCACCTCGGCCCACACCGAGACGACGAGTTCCTCGGCGTCGGTACGGGGCGCCACGAAGACCGGGGCCGAAACCGGATCCGGCGCGGGCAGCGCCGCCACGTCGACCTTGCCCGCCACGGTGAGCGGCAGCGCGTCCAGCGTCACCCAGGTGGTGGGCACCAGGTGCGGCGGCAGGGCCGCGGCGACGTGCCGGCGCAACTCCTCGGTCGTGGCCGGGCCGGTGACGTACGCGGTGAGCGCGTCGGCCGTGGCGACCACGGCGGCCTGCCCGACGCCGGGGTGGTCGCGCAGCCGGGCCTCCACTTCGCCGGGCTCGACCCTGAAGCCGCGCACCTTCACTTGGTCGTCGAGGCGGCCGCGGAACTCCAGCACGCCGTCGCGCCGCCACCGCACCCGGTCGCCGGTGCGGTAGAGCCGGGCCCCCGGCGGGCCGTACGGGTCCGGGACGAACCGCTCCGCGGTCAACGCGGCGCGGCCGAGATAGCCGCGCGCCAGACCGGCGCCGCCGAGGCACAGCTCCCCCTGCGTGCCCGGTGGGACCGGCCGGCCGTGTTCGTCGAGCACGTACGCGGTCGTACCGGCGAGCGGTCGGCCGATCGGCGGGCGTTCCGCCGCGTCGCGTTCGCCCAGGTCGACCGCGGTGGCGACGATGGTCGCCTCGGTCGGCCCGTACGTGTTGACCAGCCGGACCCGATCGCCGAACCGGACCCGCCACCGCGCGACCGCGGCCGCGTGCACCTGCTCCCCGCCCAGGATCACCAGCCGCAGCGCCTCCGGCCATGCCACGTCGCCGAGCATCTCGGTGAGCCGTTGCCAGTACGCCGTCGGCAGGTCCAGCACCGTTACGGTCCGCCCGGCCGGGGTGCGCAGCACGTCGGGCAGGCTGGTCGCGCCGTCCGGCAACAGCGTCACCGCCGCCCCGGCCGTCAGCGCGGGGTAGATCTCCTCCGCGTGCGCGTCGAAGCTGAGCGACGCGAACTGCACCACCCGGTCGCCCGGGCCGAGGTCGTAGGCCCGGCGCATCCAGCGGATCCGGTCGGCCAGGGCGCCGTGCTCGACCACCACACCCTTCGGACGGCCCGTCGACCCGGACGTGTAGATCACGTACGCGGCGTCCCGCGGCCCTACGACGGGCAGGTCTTCCGTGTCGCCCACGTCCACAACATCGACGATCAGCGTGTCGGTCGACGCCGGGAGCCGGTCCGCCAGGCCGGTGCCGGTCAGCACCACGCGCGCGCCGCTGTCGTCGATGAGGAAGGCGAGCCGCTCGTCCGGGTAGTCCGGGTCCAGCGGCAGGTAGGCGCCGCCCGCTCGCCAGATCGCCAGTAGCGCCGCCATCGTCCCGATCGACCGGTCCAGGCACACGCCGACGACACTCCCGGCGGTGACCCCGCGCCGCCGCAGCACCGCCGCGAGGCCGGCCGCCCGCGCGTTCAGCTCCGCGTACGTGATCTGCTCGTCGCCGCAGGCGATCGCCACCAGGTCCGGGGCAGCGGCGACCGTCGTGGCGAACATCGCGGGCACCGTGGTCGGCGGGTCCGCCATGACCGGCTGCGACAGGGCGGCCAGATCGGTGTCCGTCAGCAGCGGCACCGCCGAGACGGGCCGGTCCGGGTCGGCCGCGAGGCCCTCCAGGAGCAGCCCGAACCGAACGGCGAGGGCCGCGATGGTGTCGGCCTCGAACAGCGTGGCGTCATAACCGAGGAGACAGAACAGGCCGTCGTCGTCGCGCCACGCCTCCAGGGCGAGGTCGAACTTGGCCTGGTGGGCCCCAGGGTCGATGAACTCCACGGCAAGGTCGCCCATGCGGGC
Organism: Streptosporangiaceae bacterium; assembly: GCA_036555725.1. Classification (GTDB taxonomy): domain Bacteria; phylum Actinomycetota; class Actinomycetes; order Streptosporangiales; family Streptosporangiaceae; genus CALAED01. Next base: position 29,182 of record DATBKU010000072.1, read on the forward strand.
GCGCGGCAGGCCCTCGCTGTGCAGGGTCAACATGGTCGGCAGCAGCGGGCTGCGGAGCGTGTCGCGGGGCAGGTTCAGCTCGGTGATCAGCCGCTCGAACGGCACGTTGTGATGGGTCAGCGCGTCGAGCACCGTACGCCGGGCCCGGCCGAGCAGCTCGCGGAACGTCGGGTCTCCGGTCAGGTCACCGCGCAGCACAAGGGTGTCGGTCAGGTATCCGATCACCGGCTCCAGTTCGACCCGGTCCCGTACCGCCCACGGCGTGCCCACCAGCACGTCGGTCTGGCCGGTGTGCCGGGCCAGCCACGCCTGATAGGCGGCCAGCAGCGCCATGAACAGGGTCGCGCCGTCGTCTCCCGCGATCTGTTCGACGGTCGCGATGACGTCCTCGGGGATCCGGAAGGCGTGGAAGCCGCCGTTCGCGCTGTCGCGTTCGGCATCGGGGTGGTCGGCGGGCAGCTCCAGCATTGGGGGCCGGGCGAGCTGCCGCCGCCAGTAGTCCAGCGCGGCGTTTGCGGCGGCTTCTCCGGCGGGGCCGGTCTCCTGCTGCCGCTGCCACAGGACGACGTCGCCGTACCGCACCGGCAGCGGTGCGAGGCTTTCGGAGTCCCCCTCGTACAGCCAGGCCAGGTCGTCGAACAGGATGTTCAGCGACCAGCCGTCGCCGATGATGTGATGCAGCACGATGCACAGCACGTGGTCGTCGGCGGCCAGCCGCAGGAGCGTCACCCGGAGCGGCGGACCGGCGGCCAGGTCGAACGGCGCGTTCGTGCGTTCCGCGACCAACCGGCGCGCCTCGGCCTCCGCCGCGGCGCCGGCGCCGATCACGTCGAGGTGCTCGACCGGCACCGGCTCGGCGGGATGAATCACCGCCACCGGCACGCCGTCGACATTGCCGAACGAGGTGCGCAGGCTCTCGTGCCGCGCCACCACGCCGTCCAGCGCCGCACCGAGTGCGTCGTGGTCCAGCGCCCCGCGCAGCCGGAGCACGTAGAACATGTTGTAGCCCGCGTCGTCCGGATAGAGCGCCTGCAGGAACCACAGCCGTTCCTGGGCGAACGACAACGGCGGGGCCATGCCGTCCGGACGGGGCACCGGCCCGGTCTCTTCGGGCTGTTCCGTGCGGACCGCGGAGATCGCCTCGACCACACCGGTGATCGTCGGGTCGTCGAAGAAGACGTCGAGCGAGATCTCGGCACCGATGCGCTCCCGGATGCGCGCGGTGATCTGCGTAATGGTGAGCGAGTGCCCGCCGAGGTCGAACAGGTCGTCCTCCAGGCCGATGTCGTCGAAGCCCAGCACCTCCTGCCAGATCTGCCGTACCTCCGCCGCGAGGCCGCCGGGCGGGGCGGCAGCACCGCCTGCTGGTTGGGTCCAGACCGGCTCGGGCAGCGCCGTGCGGTCCAGCTTGCCGTTGGGCGTGAGCGGCAGGGCCTCCAGCGCGACGAAGGCGCTCGGCACCATGATGGCCGGCAGCGTCCGCGCCAGGTAGGCGCTCAGCTCGGCGGCGTCGACCTGCACCGCGTCCTTGGCGACGACGTAGCCGACCAGGCTCGGGTCGTCCGCCTCATGCAGTTGGACGACGGCCTGGTCGACGTGCGAATGGTCGGCCAGCCGCGCCTCGATCTCGCCGAGCTCGATGCGGTGGCCGCGGAGTTTGACCTGGTTGTCGAGCCGGCCAAGGAACTCGATCGCGCCGTCCGCCTGGTATCGGGCCCGGTCGCCGGTGCGGTAGAGGCGCGCGCCGGGCGGGCCGTACGGATCGGGCACGAACCGCTCGGCGGTCAGCGCGGGACGGCCGCGGTAGCCGCGCGCCACGCCGAAGCCGCCGATGTACAGCTCGCCCACGACCCCGGCCGGGACCGGGTTCATCCGCTCGTCGAGCAAGTACACCTGGGTGTTGGCGATCGGACGGCCGATCGTGACGACCCCCTTGGGCCGGCCGAGCGTGCTCCAGATCGTCGTCTCCGTCGGCCCGTACACGTTGATCAGCTCACGGGCCCGGCCGCCCAGCTCCGCGGCAAGCGCCCCGGGCAGTGGCTCGCCCCCGGCCAGCGCCGTCACCTCTGGACCGGCCACGCCGCCCGGGAGCAGCAGCCGCCATCCGGACGGGGTGGCCTGCACGTGCGTCACGCCCTCCGCCGCGACGAGGCTCGCCAGCGCGGCGGGCCGCCGCTCGGCGCCCTCCGGCGCGATCACGACCCGGCCCCCGACGACCAACGGCAGGAAAAGCTCCAGCGCGGAGATGTCGAACGACAGCGACGTCAGCGCGAGCCAGACATCGCCGGCCCCCGCCGCCAGCTGATCGCGCATGGCGAGCAGCAGGTTGGCCAGGTTGCGGTGCTCGACCTCGACGCCCTTCGGCCGTCCGGTGGACCCGGAGGTGTAGATCACGTACGCCGTCTCGACGGCGGCGGGAGGGGGCGTCGGATCGGTCTCCGGCTCGCCGGCGAAGTCGCCGTCGACCAGGATCGTACGGCCCGGCAGCACGGGCAGCCCCGGCTCAGTGAGGACGAGCCGCGGCTCGGCATCTGCCATGATCATCGCGAGCCGTTCGGCTGGGTAGGCGGGGTCCAGCGGCAGGTAGGCGGCGCCGGCCTTGAGGATGGCCAGCAGGCCGATCAGCATCGAGTCGGACGGCGCCAGGTACACCGCCACCAGCGCCCCGTGCCCGACGCCCTCGCGGCGCAGCCGGTGGGCGAGCCGGTTGGCCGCCGCGTCGAGCTCCGCATAGCTGAGTGACCTGCCTTCGTACGTCACGGCGAGCGCGTCGGGCCGGGCCCGGATCTGCTCGCCGAACAGGTCGAGCAGTGTGGTTTCCGGCGCGAAGGCCGCTCCGGTGTCGTTCCAGTCGACGAGGGTCCGCCGCCGCTCATCGACCGGCAGCAGGTCGAGGTCGCCCAGCGCGCCGTCCGGGTCGGCGGCGGCGCTCCGCAGCAGGGCCCGCAGGTGGCCGGCGAAGCCCGCGACCGTGACCCGGTCGACGGCGGCCGGGTTGAACTGCAGGCTCAGCGTGAGCGCGCCCGGCTCGTCCACGACCTGTATGTGCAGCGCGTTGCGGGCGCCCTGGTTGAACAGCATCCAGCCGACGCGGACGGCCAGGCCGGGGAAGCTCGGCTCGGCGTCGCGCCGCCGATAGCTCAGCGACACCGGAGTCAGCGCGGCGCGGGGGGTCACCCCGGCGACCGCACGCGCGAGCGGCGTCTCGCGGAACCGGTACAACTCGCGCAGCTCGGCGCGGACGGCCTGGACGAACTGCCGGAACGGCCGGCCCGGCGCCGGGCCGGTCAGGACGGGGAGCTCGTTAACGAACGGGCCGATGTGGTCGCGGGTGTCCGGCCCGCGGGTCGTCATGTCGATGGCGACCGCGACCTCGTCGTTGCCGTACCGGCGCAGGACGACGTGCAGGGCCGAGAGCAGGACCTCGAAGGTGGTCGCAGCGGCCTCCTGCGCGATGGCGCGGACGCCGTCCCGTAGCTCGTCGTCGGCGACGAACTCGATCGCGTCCCCGGCGGCGGCCAGCCGCGCCGTCCGTCCCTGACCCGGCAGCACGATCTCGACCGGCTCCGCCCACCGATGCCGCCAGAACGCCTGGGCGGCGGGCAGCCCGGCCGCGACCCGATCGTGTTCGGCCGCGGCCGCGGCGGCGAAAGACGTCGGCAATGGCGGCGGTGGTGCCCCACCGGCCACCCGCACCGCGTAGTAGGCGGCCACGTCGCGGACGAGGATGTCCTTGGACACGCCGTCGAAGACGAGGTGATGCGCGACGAACAACAACAAGTGCCGGCCGGGTGCGACAGCGGCCAGCGTGAACCTCGACAGCGGCCCCCGTTCCAGGTCGAACCCGCGGATGACCTCATGTCGTACGAACTCCTCGAGGCTCTCGGTCACCTCCTCGTACTCGACCGGCGGTTCGGTCGCGGCGGCGGCCAGCAGCAGCGCCCCATCGCGCTCCTCGACCACGGACGCCAGCACCCGGTGCCGGTCGATCACGTCCGTACACGCGGCCAGCAGCGCGGGCACGTCGAGCGGCCCGTCGAGCCAGATGGCAAGCGGCATGTGGTACGCCGAGCCACCGCGGCCCATGCGTTCGCTGATCCAGATGCCCTGCTGCGCGAACGACGCGCTTTCCCCGCGGAGGGCCCCGTCCGGCCCATCGAGAACCTGCGACATGTCGGTTTCCTGTCCTCGGTGATGTCAGGCGTCCGGACTTGTGAGGAGTTGGCGCATCTCGGGTTTGATCACTTTCCCGAGGTGGTTCTTCGGCAGCGCCGGAAGGAACACCAGCCGGTTGGGCAGCTCGTGCGCGGCCAGCCGGTCCAGCAGAAAGGTCCGCAGCTCGGTCGCCGAGACCGGCGAGCGCGTCACGACCCCCGCGCCGGCCACCATTCCGAGCACCGGATGCGGGAGGCCGACGACCGCGGCCTCGGCCACCGCGGGATGCTCGTACAGCGCCGCCTCGACCTGCAACGTGGACACCTTGAACGCACCGGACTTGATGACGTCGCCGTCGCGGTCGACCAGGTAGAGGTAACCGTCGTGGTCCAGGTAGCCGACGTCGCCCATGCGCACCCAGCCGTCGCGGAAGACCTGCTCGCTCAGGCGACGGTCGCGATAGTACGCGCGCGAGCCGGCCGGGGACCGCAGCCACACCTCGCCGATCTCGCCGGGCGGTACGCGCCGGCCGCCGGCATCGGCGATCATGAGGCGGCTCCCCGAGGTGGGGCGGCCGACGGACTGGGGCCGGTCCGGATCGAAGACCATGACCGTCTGCGCGGGAGCGGCCTCCGTCGAGGTGTAGTAGTTGACGATCGTCGCGTTCGGGAACGCTCCGGCCAGCCGTACGGCGACCGCGGGCGGCAGCCCGGCCGCGGTCGAGCCGAGGAGCCGCACGCTCGACAGGTCGTGCCGGTCCTGGACGCCGGCGTTGAGCAGCTCGATCGCCATGGCCGGCACGACGAACACCGTGCCGACCCGGTACGACTCGATCAGCCGGGCGAACCGGCCGGGAGTGAAGCGAGGCAGGGTCAACGCCGTGGGCCGGGTCTCGAGCGCGTTCACGAGCATGGTCTGACCGGCGTTGCTCCCGATCGGAAACGCGTGCAGGAAATGCCGCGAGTGCGCCAGCTTGCGGCGGCGCGGGCCGATCTGGCAGCCGAAGGTCAGGTTGGCGTGGCTGGCGCCGACACCCTTGGGACGCCCGGTCGTACCGGACGTGTAGAGGATCTGGGCGAGGTCGTCGGGCCGCGGGCCACCGGCGACCGGGGCGGTGTCGCCGCCACCCAGGTCCTTGGCCGTCGCCCGCCACCGGCCCACCGCGGGCGGCTCGACGCCCTGCCCGTGGAGGATGGCCGACACCTCGCAGTCGAGCAGCATGTGCCGTACCTCCGCGGGGGCCAGCCGATCGGAGAGCGGCACGATCACGCCGCCGACCTTGTGGACCGCGCACGTGGCGATCGCGAAGTCGGTCCAGTCGCGCTCCGCGTAGAGCAGCCCGACTCGATCGCCGCGCGAGATACCACGGCCGGCCAATTCGTGCGCTAGCGCGTTCGACCGTTGATCCCATTCGCCGAACGTGATATTTTCCGCGCCCTCGACCTGCAGCGCGAGCCGTTCCGGCGTTGTCGTGGCGCGCGCCAATAGCAATTCCGGAATGGTGAGACGATGATAACTTTCTGTCACCGATCACCTCGCCGAAACTTTCGACAGAGCGGGGTTGCTGCCGTCCGACGTCACGAGCGGGCCACCGTCGAAGGCTGATCATGAGCCTAGCACGAATGGTCAAGGAGGGCAGGAATACGAACGGTAGCTTGTCCGCAATACGACATCGAGCGGGTGCCGAAAGTTTCCAGGAACGCCTTGTTAGTCAAGGTGACAATAGCGATCGCCGACCAGCATCCACCTGCTCTGATAATTGACGTTAGCAAAAGCTGGACAGTCGATAAGTTTCGCCATTCCGCATTCATTGATCGGGATATTGCCGGATCACCGGGAATACCTGACCACCTACCTGGTCGCGGCGGACCATGACGAGACGGGTACGGACCGGCGCGGTCGATCGTTGCCGCGACTACGGCGCCATGGGAGGGTGATCGGATGTCTCAGGCGGTGCGGTTCGACGAGTACGGCGGGATCGAGGTCCTGCGAGTCGACGAGGTGGATCGGCCGGTGCCAGGGCCTGGTCAGGTGCTCGTGCGGGTCCGGGCCGCCGGCATCAATCCGGGCGAGGCCGCCATCCGCGAAGGGCTCATGCACGAGCGCTGGCCCGCGACATTTCCCTCCGGGCAGGGCAGCGATCTTGCCGGAGTCGTGGCCGAGCCCGGCGAGGGCGTCGACGGGTTCGCGGCCGGCGACGAAGTGATCGGCTTCACCCACAATCGGGCGAGCCAGGCCGAGTACGTCGTGGTCGAGGCCGGCAACCTGGTCCGCCGTCCCCCGAACGCGCCGTGGGAACAAGCGGGCGGCTTGTTCGTGGCCGGGACGACGGCGTACGCGGCCGTACGGGCGGTGGCGCTCCAGCCCGGCGACGTGCTCGTCGTCGCGGCGGCCGCCGGCGGGGTCGGCTCCCTGGTCGTCCAGCTCGCCACCAACGCCGGCGCCATCGTGATCGGCCTGGCCGGTGAGGCCAACCACGACTGGCTGACCGCCCACGGCGCCACCCCGGTCGCGTACGGCGAGGGGGTCGCCGACCGCATCCGCGCGGTCACCGGCCACGTCGACGCCTTCATCGACACCTTCGGCGCCGACTATGTCGAGCTGGCCCTGGACCTCGGCGTCCAGCCGGACCGCATCGACACCATCGCCAACTTCGCGGCCGGACCGAAGTACGGCGTCAAGACCGAGGGCACCGCCGCCGCGGCCAACGCCGACGTCCTCGGTGAGCTCGCCGGCCTGATCGGCGCCGGCCGCCTCGAGGTCCCCATCGCCGCCGCCTACCCACTGGCCCAGGTCCGCGACGCGTACCGCGAGCTCGAACGACGACACACCCGCGGCAAGATCGTCCTGATTCCCTGGGAGGGTGCCGAATAACCCGCGCCTCGGTGCAGGGGGCATGGGTTATTCCTCCTAGGTCCGCGCCTCGTCGTGGGCTTCACACACATCGAGGAAGGCGCGTCCCGGCGCGGAGACCCGGTCGCGGTGCCAGACGAGGACCATGTGCCGCTGCTGGGTGAGGTCGCGCACCGGCAGGGTGACCAGGGCGCCGAGCGCCCGCGCCGCCGCCGAGCCGGGCAGCAGGCCGACGCCTAGCCCGTGCGCAACGAGATCGGCCAGGACGGTCAGGTCATCGGTCTCGGCCTGGATGTGCGGGACGAAGCCGGCCTCCGCACAGGCTCTCTCGAGCACCGTGCGCAGGCCGGTGCCGTGGGTCAGGGTGACGACGGGTTCGGCGCGCAGGCTCTCCAAGGTCGTCTCGGTGGCGGCGGCGAGCGGGTGGCCGGGCGCGACGGCGAGCACGAGCGGCTCGGTCGCGACGGTGTGCGCGGCCAGCGTGGCGCGCAGCCGCTGACCCGCGGGCCCGGCGGGTAGCCGTCCGGCGGAGACGCCGATGATGGCCACGTCGAGGGCGCCCTCCAGGCGCTTGCCGGTACCGGCCGCTAAATCGGATGGAGGTCCCAGGTCACGCCGGTTCGGCGGCCGGGCGATGGGCGCGGATGTGCTGCGCGATCGGCCGCCACACGGCCAGCTGGACGAGGGCCAGCGTCAGGGCGAAGGGCAGCAGCGTCCACGTGCCCGCGCCCTGTGCGATCGCGCCGGCCGCCCACGGCAACGCCGAGCCGCCGATGACCGATCCGGCGTTCATGACACCGATGGCGGTGGGCACCAGCCGCGCGTCGGTGAGCTGTGGCACCACGGCCATGGTGGTCGGGAAGACCGGCCCGAGGAAGAAGCCGAGGACGGCGAAGCCGGCGCCGGCCGCCGCGGTGCCAGGCAGCACCCAAGTCACCACCGCGGCGGCCGTGACGCCGGCCAGGCTGGTGAACATCAGCCCCACCGCGGTCGCGCCCAGCCTGGCGGCGATCGGGCTGATCAGGAAGCGGCCCAGGGTCAGGCCGAGCCAGTACCCGCTGACGGTGTAGCCGGCGAGCAGCTCGCTCTGCCCGCGCCCCTGGGTCAGGTAGCTGAACGCCCAGTTGCCGACACCGAGTTCGAGGCCGACGTAAACGGCCAGCAGCGCCGCGCCGAGCAGCACGGCGCGCTGTCGCAAGGCAGCCCCCAGCATTCCCCCGGACGCCTGGCCGCCCGGCACTTCGTGCAGCTCACGCGCCGACCTATCGGACCGTGGGTAGAAGATCAAGAAGCCCGCGACCACCGGCACGTATGCCACCCCGAGCACCAGCCAGACCACGGTCCAGGACGTACGGCCAACGATCCAGGTCGCCAGCGGCGGGCCGAGCAGCGCGCCCACGCCGAAGAACGCGTGCAGGCGGTTCAGCAGCGTGGTCGAGCCGGGCAGTGTCGTGAGGTAGGCGTTGAGGACCGACTCGAGCACGCCCGTGGCGTACCCGACGAGCACCTGCAAGATCACGTAAGCCGTGAACGGCGGGTGCGTGGCCGCATACAGGCCGGCCAGCGCGAATCCGCCACCACCCACGACGAGGGCGAGCCGGGTGCCGAACCGGTGGATCAGCGCGCCGGCAGTGAGGCCGGCCAGCACGAACCCCGCCGATCCGGTGAAGAAGGTGATGCCGATCGTGGCCCGGTCCACGGCGTAGTCGCGGAGCTGTGCCACCAGCAGCACGCCGTTGACGCCCGCGCTCACCCCGATCAGCACGAACGTGGCGTAAGCCAGGATCACCGGCGTGCCCGCAGAGCGCCGCATACGTTGACCTCCGACCCCGAAACATTTCGGCAGGGCCCTTCGCGAGCGCCGACCGACGCCGACAATACCCAGGAGAGCCGACACGTAGCCAGGCAATTTTGCGGCGGCACTCGCCCGAAAATTTCGGGCAGCGATGTGCCCTCTACCCTCAGTGCCGCATCGGAATGTCGTGCGGCCCGGCTATTGACAGCGCGTGCCGGGGAAGTCAAGAAGCGTGAAACAGTTGCTGCGGCGGCGCGATTTTCGCCGACTCCTCATCGGTCAGGCGATCTCGCTACTGGGCGACTGGACCGGGACGCTCGCGCTGATGTACTTCGTCCTGGAGCTGAGCGGTTCAACGACCGCGGTCGGCGGGATCTTGGTGTTGCGGCTGTTGCCGTCGGCGGTGGGCGGGCCGCTGGCGGCGCGGGTGGTGAGCCGCTGGGACCGGCGCCGGGTGATGCTCACCTCCGACCTGGTACGCGCCGGGATGGCGGTTGCGCTGCCGCTGTTGCCGTGGCTGGGCTGGGTGTACTTCTGGGCGTTCGCCATCGAGGTGGTCGGGCTGGTGTTCCTACCGGCCCGGGACGCGGCGATCCCGCTGCTGGTGACCGGCCGCGAACAGGAAGAAGAGGACGACACCCGGGCGCTGGCACTGGCCAACGGGATCACGATGGGCGCGTCCTACGGCATGATCCCGCTGGGTGCGGGGGCCTTCGGCCTCATCCTGCTGTGGTCGCGGTCGGCCGGCTGGGAGGGGCAGTGGCAGTACGTCGTGGTGTTCTGGCTGAACGCGCTGTCCTATCTGGCCTCGTACGCGGCGATCCGGACCATCCCCGACCTGGGACCACGCCCGGGTGAGACGGCTCAACCCGATAACGGGCCGGGCGGCGAGGGGCTACTCGCGGCGCTGCGGATCCCCGTCGTCCGTACGGTGCTCCCCGCCACCGCTGTGGTCGCGCTCGGCCTCGGCGCGCTGTTCTCGCTCGGCGTGGTGTTCGTGCAGCAGGTGCTGAACGCGGGCCCGTTGGGCTTCGGCGCGCTCGTCGCACTGTTCGGGGTCGGCGCGGCGGCCGGGCTGGCGCTGCAGGGCCGTACGGGCGGGACCAACCTGCTCCGGACGCTCCGGCTGAGCACCGCGGCGCAGGGCACGGTCATCGCCACCATGGGCGCGATCGCCGTCACCGCCTGGGCGTTCGGCGGCGCCGTGGTGTTCGGCGCGGCCACCACCATCGCGCTGGTCAGCGGGATCACCTATCTCCAGCAGAACCTGGCCGGCGTGGCCCGCAACCTGGGGCTGACCGCCTTCCACGCCTGTCTCAGGTTCGCCCTGGCCGTGGCCGCACTGGGGGCGGGCGCCGCGGCCGATCTCATCGGCCAGGTCGACCTGGGCCCGCTCGGCTCGCTGGCACCATCCCAGGCCGTGCTGACCGCGTCGGGACTCGTCGTGATCGCCGGCAGCCTGCTCATCCGCCCCGCCACCGAGCGCGAGACCGCCGGTCCGCAAGCGTTATCCGCGCGACGGTGACCGGGCTCAACTTCCCGTCAGTTCGGCGAGCGTGACGGTAGGCCCGGACGGCGCGCGGATGACGGACGTCGATCGCGGACGGGCCGGTCGCACTCTGGGTGCTCTGATCAGGGGTCGGTGATGTGCAGCCGGGTGTCCAGCCCGGTGATGCTCAGGATCCGGCGGACGTTGCGTTGCGGGTGATGGAGCCGTAGCTGCCGGTCACGGGCGGCCAGCTGCTTGTGGGCCCACACCATCACGGCCAGCCCGCTGGAGTCGGCGAACGACAGGTCGGTCATGTCCAGCAGCAGGCGATGCGGGTCGTGCTCCTTGAGGACCGTACGGATGCTGCCGCGCAGTTGCTCGGCGGTGGCCAGATCGAGCTCACCCTTCAGCCGCAGCACGGCCGTCGAGCCGTCGAGATCGAGGGCGATCGACAAGGGGGACGGCCGCCGGGCCGATCGTGGGGATGACCATGGCGGCGACAGCGCGGCGGTTTTGCTCCTTCCGTTCGTATAGGTCTGGCCGGTCGTCCGGCGCGGCGCGGCGCGGCGCTCCTCGGCGTGGGTCACGGGGCCTCCAGTCAACACAAGGGAGAATCTCCGCGGCCGGACGGGGGTCAAGGGCCGGACCGTGACATATGAAGAATCAAGAACGATGAATCACGAACGTCGGTCGGGTGGCGGGTCGGATCGGACACGTTGTGACGGCAGCGTCGTGCCGCCCAGTATCTCGGCGGCCAGGTCGGCGACCCGGCGGCGACGGTCGCGGGCCTCCCGGCGCAGCCGGGAGAACGCGGTGACGGCGTCGACGCCGTGGGTCGCCATCAGGAAACCGATGGCACGTTCGATGACCACTCTATAGTCGAGCGCGTACTGCAACTGCGCAACGGTTTCGCTGTGGTGGTCCGAGGACAGCGCAGCCGTCATGATCTCCCCGACCAGGCCGGCGTACGCCTCCAACGCGGAGGTGTCGGAGTCGTCCCAGTCCGACGGCTCGGACCGATAGACGTTGAGCGTGCCCACCGGGCTGCCGCCGAGCAGGATCGGAACGCCCGCCACGGCTCTCATCCGTTCGTCCAGCAGATCGGCGAGCTTGGGCCAGCGGGCGTCACCCTGCACGTCCTTGGTGACGACCGTGCCGGCGAACACGAAGGCGTCGACGCATGGACCCTGGTCGGCGGTCGCCTGGGCCTCCTCCAATGCCCGGCCGACCTCGTCGGAGGCGGCCACGTACGCCAGCCGCGACTCCTGGTCGACCAACATGATCCCGGCGCCGTCGTAGCCGAACAGCTGATCGACCGAGGTGACCACCCGCTCCAGGGCGCGCGCCAGATCGGCCTCCTGCGGCGCCCCGCGGGCGCTCTCCAGACTCGCCTGTAGCGCCTCTGTGTCTATATGCATCATGGAAAATCCTTCGCGGTCGCAGATCCTAGGAAGCCGATCCGCGGACGCACGGCGGAATGCTTGACCTGGTCGCATTCGCCTACCCGGGATCGGACGAAGCATTCATCTCGCGTCGCGCCGGCTTGGGCGATTGACCAACCCTCCTCCGGATCGTGGGTAGCGCCAACGAATCTTGCTAGATTGCGGTCATGGAGAACGCCGAAGGGGTCGCGCCCGCCCGGCTACGTGTCCTGCCGAGCCGATTGCTCGGCCTGGCCGCCCTGCCGGCCAACCGGCTCGCCGATCGGGGCCTGGCGGCCGCCGGGTCGCGCCGCTACCACTACGCCCTGCTCGCGGCGCTGGCCGAGTACGGACCGGCCAGCCAGGCGGACCTCGGCCGCCGGACCGGCATCGACCGCAGCGACATCGTGGCGATCACCAACGAGCTGGCCGAACGGGGATTCATCGTCCGCAGCCCGGACCCGGACGACCGCCGCCGGAACATCATCACCCTCACCCCGGCCGGCACCCGGCATCTCGCCAGGCTCGATGGACTGGTGGCCGAAGCCCAAGACGAACTGCTCGCACCCCTGTCGGCCGGCGAACGCACCGAGCTCGTCCGCCTGCTCACCCTCCTCGTCGACCACCACGCCGCGGCCGGCACCGTCCACGCCTAGCATCGACGCCCGGAAGACGCGCGTCTCGTCCGGCTGGAAGCCGGTCAGCGGGGGTGGGCGAAACCGTCGCCGACCATCGCGGCCAATTGCAGGTAACCGTCGCGCGTGGCCGAGGCCAGCTGGTCGAGCTCGACCTCGGCCCCCTCCTCGAGGTGCGCGTCGTACGGGATGCGCACGACGGCACGGCAGCGGGCCTCGAAGTGTTCCTGCAGCCGGTCGAGGTCGACAGAGCTCTTGCTGCGCGGCCGGACCATCGACAGCACGACAACGCCGCCCTGCACAAGGTCGCCGTAGCCGTGCGCCTGCAGCCAGTCGAGCGTCGCGCTCGCCGACCGGGCCCCGTCGACGGACGGGGAGCTGACCAGCACCAGCTGGTCGGCCAGGCTGAGCACCCCCGCCATCGCCGAGTGCAGCAGGCCGGTGCCGCAGTCGGTCAGGCAGATCGAGTAGTAGTGCTCGAGCACCTGCGTGACCGTCCGGTAGTCGTCTTCGCTGAACGCCTCGGAGACGGCCGGGTCCTGGTCGGAGGCCAGCACTTCGAGCCGCGACGGCGACTGCGAGGTGTAGGCGCGTACGTCGGCGTACCGCTGAATCTGCTCGCGCTCGTTGACGAGGTCGCGCACGGTCGCGCGGGTCTCGAGCCGTACCTTGTCGGACAGCGTGCCGCGGTCGGGGTTGGCGTCGACGGCGATCACGCGGTCGCCGCGCAGCGAGGCGAGCGTCGCGCCCAGGCCCACGGTCGTGGTCGTCTTGCCCACGCCACCCTTGAGGCTCATCACCGCGACCCGGTGGTGGCCGCCCGCCACCGGCGTGGACGCCCGGGCGATCAGTTCGCGGCGGCGCAGCTCGACCTGGGACTCACCGGGGTCGACCATCCCGCCGGTCGCCTTGTAGACGAGCCGGCGCCAGCCACCCGCGGGCGCCTGCGGCCGGTCGCGCAGCAGGTTCTCCGAGCTCAGGCTGTCCCAGCTGTGCGGGCTCCCCGGCTGCGGCGGCGGCGCGAGCTGCGGGGGCGGCGCCATGTTGGCCGGCGGCATCGGGAGGGCGGGCGCGGGCGGCGCCTGCGCGTAGTTCTCCGGCGGCGCGTACGGCTGCCCCTGCGGGTACGGGACCGGCCCGCCGTACGCCTGCGGCGGTCCGGCATACGGTGGCGGCGCCGCGTACGGCTGCGGTTCCGCGTACGGCTGCGGTTCCGCGTACGGCTGTTGCTCGGCGTACGGCTGTTGCTCGGCGGGCGGTGGCTGGTCGCCGTACGCCGGTTCCGGGTACGGCGGTGGCTCGGCGAAGCGGGGCTGCCGCGGACCCAAGGGCGGCGGGGCGTTGTATGTGCCCGCACCGTCGGGCTGCGGCGCGGCACCCGCGGGCCACCGGACCTCTTGGGTGGGCTGCTCCGGCCCGGGCTCCGGAGGGGGCGGGTCGGCCTGTCCGTACGGCCCGGCGGGGGAGGTCGCGAAGCCGGTGAAGCCCTGCGACGAGAACGGCGGCGGGCCGTCGAACTCGGCGGGCGGTGGCTGGACCGCGACCGGCTCGGGCTCCGCCAGAGCCGGCCCCGGGTCGGGCTCGGCCGCCACCGGCTCGGCCACCGCGGGCTCGGGTTCCGCCGTGGGCGCGGGCTCGACCGGGGACAGCTCTTGCGTCGCCGACTCGGCCTCGGCCTCGGCGGCGGGCTCCGGCTCGGACGCCTCGGACGCCGGCTCAGGCTCGGGCTCCGGGTCGGGATCCGGCTCGGACGCGGACTCCGCGGCCTGGGGCGGCCGGTGCAGCCAAGGGTTGGGCGGCACGGCCGGCTCGCCGTTCTCGGGCCGCGGCGCCTCGGGGGGCTCGGCGGGCGACGCGGCCTCCGACGGCTCGTCTCGCTCATTGCTCAACGCGTCGAGCGACGCGAGTTGCTCCTCGAGCGAGCGACCCTTCTGCTGGTCGTTCTTTGCCACCGTTTTCCCCCTTGCGGGCCTGGCACTACGCGATCATCCGGAATCGCGGTAAAGAAAGACTAAGACACATCCCATGCCAACCAATACCGACCGCAGTCGCGTGTGGTCATCTTCGTCCCAGTAGCGTGATCGGCATGTTCGCGATAGTGATCCGCGAGCCAGGCGGACCGGAGGTCCTCGAGCAGGCCGAGGTCGACGACCCGGCCGCCGGACCCGGCGAGGTGGTCCTCGACGTGGTCGCCGGCGGCGTCAACCGAGCCGACGTGATGCAGCGCCTCGGCTTCTATCCACCGCCGCCGGGCGCGCCGCCGTATCCGGGGCTGGAGGCCGCGGGGCGGATCACCGAGATCGGCGCGGGCGTGACCGGCTGGCAGGCGGGCGACGAGGCATGTGCGCTGCTGGCGGGCGGCGGCTACGCCGAACGGGTGGCCGTTCCGGCGGGACAGCTGCTGCCGATCCCGAGCGGCGTCAGCGTGGCCGAGGCGGCCGGGCTGCCTGAGGTCGCTTGCACGGTGTGGTCCAACGTGTTCATGCGGGGCCGGCTGGCGGCGGGCGAGACGTTTCTCGTCCACGGTGGGGGTAGCGGAATCGGCACGATGGCGATCCAGCTCGCCCATGCGATGGGGGCCCGGGTGCTGTGTACGGTGGGCAGTGCGGAGAAGGCCGCCCGCTGTCGTGAGCTGGGCGCGGAGCGGGCGTTCAACTACCGTGACGAGGACTTCGCCGAGGCGGCGCCCATCGACGTCATCCTCGACAGCATCGGGGCGAAGTACCTGCCCCGCAACGTGCAGGCCCTCGCGACCGGCGGCCGCCTCATGGTGATCGGGCTACAGGGCGGCGCGCGCGGCGAGCTCGACCTGGGCCGGCTGCTCAGCAAGCGGGCGGAGGTGCACGCAACCTCCCTGCGGGCCCGCCCGTTGGACGAGAAGGCCGCGATCGTCGCCGCGGTCCGTGAGAACGTGTGGCCGCTGATCGAGTCGGGCAAGGTACGACCGATCATCGACAGAGAGCTCCCCATGGCCGACGCCGCGCAGGCCCATCAGGTCATGGAGGAAAGCCGGCATTTCGGCAAGATCCTACTGAGGGTGTGACACTGGAGATATGAACGAGCCGCGCAATAACGATCAGGAGCAGAACCCGCAAGTCGTCATCGTCGGCCCTGATGGGATGGCCACCGAAGGTGGGGAGGACATCGGCGAAGAGCGCCCCATTACCGAGATGGTCGAGCAGCCGGCGAAGGTCATGCGGATCGGCAGCATGATCAGGCAGCTGCTCGACGAGGTGAAGGCGGCGCCGCTCGACGAGGCCAGCCGCGCCCGGCTGCGGGACATCCACGCGGCGTCGATCAAGGAGCTGGAGGACGGCCTCGCACCTGAGCTGATCGACGAGCTGGAACGGCTGTCGCTGCCGTTCGTCGAGGCCGACGTGCCCAGCGAGGCCGAGCTGCGCATCGCCCAGGCGCAACTGGTCGGCTGGCTCGAGGGGTTGTTCCACGGCATCCAGACGACCCTGTTCGCCCAGCAGATGGCGGCCCGGGCCCAGCTGGAGCAGATGCGCCGGGCGCTGCCGGCGGGCATGATCCCGCCGGGCGCGGAACAGCAGCCGCAACAGCAATCCGGTCCCAGTACGTCCGGCCCCTACCTGTAACACTCCCGCCCGAACGGGGTCATTGTCACTGGGGCGGGAAGAAGCGTTCCAGCACCTGGGCGACACCGTCCTCGTCGTTGCTGCCCGTCCGGCCCGGCACCGTCGCGAGCACGTCGGGATGCGCGTTGGCGACGGCGTAGGGCCGGCCGGCCCAGGTCAGCATCGGCAGATCGTTCAGCATGTCGCCGAAGGCCACGACGTCCTCCGCCGCGATGCCCCGCTGCGCGCACAGCCGGGCCAGTGACGTCGCCTTGCTCACCCCGAGCGCGCTGATCTCCAGCAGCCGGATGCCGTTCGAATGGGTCGGCGTCACAATGTCGCCCACCGCTCGCAGCGCGTGTTCCAGCAGCTCATCGGGGCCCGCGCTGGGATGCCGCGCGAGCAGCTTGGCGCACGGACGGGCCAGCAGTTCCTCGCCGTCGGCGATCCGTCCGATCTTCGGCGACCGGTCCCAGCCGGCGCGGTCGTAGCAGGACTCGAACACGATCCCGTCCTGGTATTCCACGGCGAACCCGAGGCCGGGAAGCGCCGTCCGCAGCCGGGCGATCGCCTCGCGCAGCGTCTCCACCGGAATCAGGTGCTGCTCGACGACCTCCTCGGTGTGCAGGTCGTACACGAGTGCGCCGTTGGCGCAGATCGCCAGCCCGTGGTGGGCGACGGCCTCGGCGATCCCGCTCATCCAGCGCGGCGGCCGCCCGGTCACCAGGACGACCGTCGCCCCGGCCTCCTCCACCCTGCTCAGCGCGGCCACCGTACGGGCAGACACGGTGCCGTCGGACCGGACGATCGTGCCGTCGAGGTCGGTGGCGACGAGACGGGGTGGGAGCTCGGACATGATGCCGCTTATTTTCCCCTATGTACCGACCCGGCCTGATCACCCGCCCGCCGGACGCGAGCAAGCACTCACGCGGTCGTACGCTCCGCGCCCGCGGGCGCGAGCGGACGAAGGGTCAGCGGGCGACCGGCGTGAGGACGTCGCGGCCGAGGTGCTTCTGCAGGGCCTTCGGCACCCGCACCGAGCCGTCGGCCTGCTGGTGGTTCTCCAGGATCGCGACGATCCAGCGGGTGGTGGCGAGGGTGCCGTTGAGCGTGGCCACGGGCCGGTTACTCTTGGCGCCCTCGTCGCGGAACCGTACGTTCAGCCGCCGCGCCTGGAACTCCGTGCAGTTCGACGTCGAGGTCACCTCGCGGTAGGTGCCCTGCGTCGGGACCCAGGCCTCGCAGTCGTACTTGCGGGCGGCGCTCGCCCCGAGGTCGCCGGCCGCGACGTCGATCACGCGGTACGGCAGCTCCACCTTCGCGAGCATCTCCTTCTCCCAGGCGAGGAGGCGAAGGTGCTCGTCGTGCGACTCGTCCGGGTGGCAGTACGAGAACATCTCGACCTTGTCGAACTGGTGCACCCTGATGATGCCGCGGGTGTCCTTGCCGTACGACCCCGCCTCCCGCCGGAAGCACGATGACCAGCCGACGTACCGCCGCGGCAGCTCGCTCAGGATCTCGTTCATGTGGTACGCGGCGAGCGGCACCTCGGACGTGCCGACCAGGTACAGCTCATCCTGCGGCAGGTGGTAGACCTCCGGCGCGTGCGAGCCGAGGAACCCGGTGCCCTCCATGGCCTCCGGCTTGACCAGCACGGGCGGGTACATCGGCGTGAACCCGGCCTCGATCGCCTGCTCCATGGCCAGGTTGAGCAGGGCCAGTTGCAGTTGTGCCCCGACCCCGGTCAGGAAGTAGAACCGGGCGCCCGAAACCTTGGCGCCGCGCTCCATGTCGATGGCGCCGACGCTTTCGCCGAGCTCCAGGTGGTCGCGCGGCTCGAAGTCGAAGGCGGGCGGCTCGCCGACGTGCTCGAGGACCACGAAGTCCTGTTCGCCGCCGGGCGGCGCGTCGTCCTCGATGACGTTGGCGACGCCCTTCAGCAGGGTCTGCAGCTCGTCGGCCAGCCGGGACGTCTCGGCGTCGGCGTCCTTGACCTGCTGCGCCAGCTCCTTCGCCCGGTCGAGCAGGGCCTGCCGCTCGGCGCCCTGCGCCTTGGAGACCGACTTGCCGGCGCTCTTCTGCTCGGCGCGCAACTGCTCGAAGTGCGTCAGCGCACCGCGCCGCCGTTCGTCGAGGTCGAGCAGCTTGTCGACGACGGCCTCGTCCTCACCGCGGGCGCGCTGCGAGGCGCGCAGGCGGTCGGGATCCTCTCGAAGAGCTCGCAGGTCAATCACAACGTCGAGGCTACCGGTGCCGGCCCACCACCCGCGCCCCGATTACCCCGTCGAGACGGCGGGTGCCACGAGGCCGGTCAGGCGTGTTCGTGGCCGGTACGGATGGCGGCCAGCCACGCGGCGGCCTCGGTGAAGTCGGCGTCGTGGGTGCCCCGGCGGATCTCCGGTCGTCCCTGGTCTGCCCGCGAGTAGCTGCCCAGGAAGCGTATGTCCGAGCAGATGCGGCGCAGGCCCATCAGCGCCTCGCCGACCCGGGCGTCGGTGACGTGACCCTCGAAGTCGATCCAGAACAGGTATCGGCCGAGCCCGTCGCCCGTCGGCCGGGACTGGATCAGCGTCAGGTTGACGCCGCGCACCGCGAACTCGGTGAGGATCTCCAGCAGCGCGCCGGGGTGATCGTCGGCGATGAACGCAACGATCGACGTCTTGTCGGCTCCGGTCGGCGTGGGCGGGGTGCAGGGCCGGCGCAGCATCACGAACCGGGTCACGGCGTCGGCGACGTCGTGGATGTCGGACACCAGCACGGACAGGCCGTAACGCGCCGCCGCGAACGAGCCCGCCAGCGCCGCGTCGTAGTGCCCATCGGCCACGTGCTGAGCGGCCTCGGCGTTGGAGGTGGCCGCCCGCCACTCGGCGTCCGGAACGTTCGCCGCCAGCCAGCGGCGGCATTGCGGCTGAGCGTGCGGGTGGCTGGCCACGGTCTTGATATCGGCCAGCGTCATGCCGGGCCGGACGAGCAGCGCGAACGAGACCGGCAGGTGCACCTCGTCGACGATCTGGAGCGGCTCCCCGGTGGCGAGCTCGTCGAGCGTCGTGGGCACCGAGCCCTCGACCGAGTTCTCCAGGGCGACCAGCGCCGCGTCGACGTCCCCCTGCCGCACCGCGTCCAGCGCCGCGGAGACCGTGGAGAAGGGCAGGTGCTGGCCGCCCGCGGCGTAGGGCAGCGTATGCAGCGCGGCCTCGGTGAAGGTGCCCTGCGGTCCCAGGTAGGCGTAACGGTCCGGCATAGGCCCTCAGCGTACGCGGTCGGCGATCAAGCCGTGGCCGTAGTGGTGTCGGATGCCGCCGCCTGGTCGACCGTCTCGTCGACGTTGCCGAAGTCGGGGAGCGGATCGTCCATGCTCACCGACGGGCCCTTGCCGAGCCGCGCCGCCCGCAGCGCCTGCTGCTCCTCGGGCGACAGCAGCTGGAGGCCGCGCCCGGCGCGCACGATCTTGGCGTACGTCCGCGTCTCGGAGCGGCCGTTGATCGACGTGAGGACGACCCCGTCGCCCTCGGCGTTGATCAGTGCCATAGAGAACGACAGCTGTCCCGACATTTCCTTCAATGCGTCGTAGTGCACGATCGCCAGGTCGCGCAGGGCCTGGCTGTCCGCGGTGCCGTTCGCTACTTGGAGCTGCCTGCGCAGCACGTCGGCGCACTCCTGAACGACCTGGCTGACGCGGTTGTGTGCAGCCAGAGCTATCGCGAACCCCGCAACCCCCGCACTGGCGCCGGCTACGGCCAGCGTCACAAGAATCACGCTCTGAGACTACCCACACGGCGCCTTCGATGCTGGTCATCCGGGTGCGCTTGGGCCGAACTGGACCCCAGCCGGGCGGTCAACCAGGTACCCAACACCACGATCAGGATAACCGCGCCGAGTCCGTACGAACTCTGGATGATCCGGCCGGCGAACCGGGAAACCACGTCGTGGCCGGGGCCGATCAGCCGGGTGCCCCACCAGGGCAGCGGCACGACGTACGCGAGCCAGACGCCCGCGGCGACGAATGCGCGGCGCGGGTCGCGGCCGTCGCCGGCCAGCGCGCCGAGCACCACGACCAGCCAGGCCAGGTGATGGATCCACGCGACCGGCGACAGCGTGACCGCCAGCAGGCCGGTGATCGCGATCCCGGTGAGCTCTCCGTTGTACGAGCCGAGCAGCCCGGCGCGGCGGGCCCAGCGGAACCCGAAGTACACCAGCGCCGCCACGCACAGCAGCCACAGCAGCGTGGTGACGGTGTCGGGCAGATACATCCGGAGCAGGACGGCCCGTACCGACTGGTTGGCCGTGCCGTTGTTGGCGCCCACCCGGTCGCTGTCGAGCAGCGCGCCGAACCAGAAGCCGGCCGAGTCGGCGGGCAGCACGACGAAGGAGGCGAGCGTGGCCGCTGCCGCCGTCACCGCCGCGGTGATCGCCGCCTTCCGGCGACCGGTCAGCCACAGGTAGACGATGAAGACCCCCGGCACCAGCTTGATCGCGGTGGCCAGCCCGACGAGCAGCCCGCGCGGCCAGCGCGGCGATCGGGAGGTTGGGGGTGGGCCCCCGTTAGGGGGTCGGAGACAAGCAGCGCAGTCTGCGACGCAGAGCGCGACGAGGATGATGTCGACCTGACCGAACCGGAACTGGTCGCGCACCGGCATCAGCCATGCCGTGGCCCCGACCAGCACGCCCACGGCGACCGGCGCCCATCGCCCGGCCCGGGCCAGCACCTCGCGGAACGCGTAGCAGACCGTGACCGTCAGGCCGGCGCAGATCAGCGCCACCCACACCCACTGCGCCACCGGCCACGATAGGAGCGCGAGCGGTACGGCGAGCAGCGCCGCGAACGGCGGATAGGTGAACGGCAGCAACTGCGGCGGTTGCGTCAGAAACTCGTACACGGGCGCGCCGCGCAGCACGGCCTGCCCGCCGGACCGGTAGACGTCGAGGTCGACGAGCCGTTGATCAGGCGGATTGGTCAGCCAGTGCGCCACGATCGGGGCGATCGCCGCCACCGCGATGGCAGTGCCCGCGGCCATCAAGAAAACGATGGCCATCGCTTCGAGCATTGCTCGCCTTCCACCCATGTGCCCATCCTGACGTACCAGACCTCTAACCTGAGACGGACGTGATGTTGGAGGTGTGTGCAGGGTGCCGCAACCGGGAGCCGGCAGCGCCCGGAGCTCTCGCGCGGTCGCGATCAGCGCGGCCCTGACCACGCTTCTCGCCCTGCTCTCCGCGCTGTACGCAGCGTCACGGCCACCCGCGGCGGCCGCCACGACCGCCCAGCCGCACGGCTCGCCCGCCCGAGCCGGCGACACGGCCGCACGGGGACATGCGGCGCCCGCGCTGGCGCCGTCGGGGCGGGTCGTGATCATTGGGGTGCCCGGGCTGCGGTGGAGCGACCTCAGCGAGACCGGCACGCCCGCGCTGTGGTCGTTCACCGACCGCGGCTCGGCGGCCGCCCTCAGCGTGCGCACCACAACCCCGACCACCTGCCCGGTCGACGGCTGGCTGACCGTGTCCGCGGGACAGCGGGCCCGGCTGGCCCACGGCTCCTGCGCGCTGCCGCCCGCGCCGGTACGGATCGGCGGCAACTATTACGTCCCCGGCTTCGCCGCCATGCACCGAGACAACGCGAACACCACCTACGAGGCCCAGGTCGGGCTGCTCGGCGAGGCCGTCCACCGGGCGGGCGGCTGCACGCTGGCGGTCGGGCCGGGCGGGGTGTTCGGCGCGGCCGACACCAGCGGCCGTGTCGACCGCTACGCCGCCAACGCGAGCCAGGTCACCGACTGGTCCCAGTGCGCGTTGACGGTCGTCGACGTCGACGACGTCTTCCGCGCCTACATCGCCGCCGGCGTCGACGCACATGGCGCGCAGGTGCCGGTCACCGACAAGCAGCGCGCGGCCGCGGCGACGCGGGCCGACCAGCGGATCGGCCAGGTGATCGCCGGGCTGCCGTACGACACGACCGTGCTGCTGGCCGGTCTGTCCGACACCGGGAACGCGCCGCACCTGCATGTCGCGCTGGCGGCCGGGCCCGCCCACGGCAATCAGGGCGGCTACCTGACATCTAACGCCACCCGCCGGCACGGCCTGGTGACGCTCACCGACGTCACCTCGACCGCGCTCCGCGACCTGGGGCTGCCGCAGCCGTCCGCCGCCATCGGCGCGCCGTGGCGGTCGCAGGCGTCGAACGCGTCGGCGGCGGCGAAGGTCGGCGAACTCGACGACGAAGACGTGGCGGCCCGCTCGGTCAGCCGGCTGCAGGCCCCGTTCTTCATCCTGCTGTTCGGGGCGCAGCTGCTGCTGTACGCCTTCGCCTCGCTCGCGCTGCGACGCCGTACGGACGGGAGGCAGCGCGTGCTCGCCTGGACGCGGCCGGTGGCCCTGGCCGGGGCGGCGGTGCCGGTGGCGTCCTTCCTGGCCAACGTGGTGCCCTGGTGGCGGTCCACGCATCCCGTGCCGGTCCTGATCGGATTCATTCTGCTCGCCACCGCGGCCGTCACGGCGCTCGCGCTGGCCGGTCCGTGGCGACGGTCGCTGATCGCCCCCGCGCTGGTGATCGCCGCGGTGACCGCGGCGACGCTGGGGCTCGACGTGCTGACGGGCTCGCACCTGCAGATCAACAGCCTCATGGGCTATACCGCGCTGGTCGGTGGGCGGTTCTACGGCTTCGGCAACATCGCGTTCGCCGTCTTCGCGACCGGGTCGATTCTCGCCGCCGCCTGGCTGGCCGAATGGCCGCTGCGGGCCGGCCGGCGCACCATCGCCGTCACCATCGTGGTCGCCGTCGGCGTCGTGGCGGCCGCGCTGGACGGCTGGCCCTCGTGGGGCGGCGACTTCGGCGGCGTGCTCGCGATCATCCCGGGTACGGCGGTGCTGGCGCTGATGATCGCCGGTAAGCGGATTTCCCCGGTCAGGGTCGGTCTCATCGCGCTGGCCGCGGTGGCGGTCGTGCTGGTCATCGCGTTCGCCGACTCACTTCGCCCGGTGACGGACCAGACGCATCTCGGCCGATTCTGGGACGACCTGGTGCACGGCGACGCTTGGGGGGTCATCGGCCGCAAGCTCCTGGCGATGCTGAAGAGCCTGCGTTACTGGCAGTTCACGGTGATCGCGATCGGCGCCGTCTGCTTCGTGTTCTTCGTGCTCGCCCGTCCGGTGCGGTGGCGGGCCGCCGTGCTGGCCGACGCCTACACGCGGACGCGCACGCTGCGGCCGGCTCTGATCGCCGCGCTGACGACGGCGTCGGTGGGCATGCTGGTGAACGACTCCGGCGTGGTGATCCCGGCGATCGCCCTCGGCCTGGCGGTGCCGCTCACGCTCGCCGTGGGCGTACGGGGTGTGGAGCTGTCCGGCCGGCCCGCCTCATCGCCGCCACCGCCAACACGACCAGCGCACCGAGGACCACGGTCAGCGCCCACGGGATGACCGTGGGCCGCACCACGGTGAACAGCCACGAAAGGTTGGACGGGAGCCGTACCACCTGGGGGTCGCGGGCCGGCAGATAGGCGAGGCTCAACGCGAGCGTACGGGCCGGCAGCAGCCAGTCGAACGCCGAGGCCGGCAGCAACGCGAGCAGCGCGAAGCCGAGCGCGTCGTACCACGGCAGCGCGTACGGCGCGGCGAACAGCCACGCCAGCACCAGCGCGGCGGCGATCGCGCGCGCGTCGGCCACGTCCTGCGGCTGGGTGCCGACCGGGCGTGGCAGGGCCCGGGCCAGCAGCAGACCAAGGACCACGAGCAGCACCAGCGACCCCACCTGGATGACCGAGCGCTGCGACCCCTTCCCCAGCGCGACATCGACGAGGTGCCACGGCGTGGCCAGCGACACCGACTGCGCGGCCCGCCTTACCTGGTCGAACGCGTGCGGCCCGGCCAGCGCGTACGCCGCCACGGCCACGACGAGCGCCGCGCCGCCCAGCGCGACCAGCCGGAGCAACACGTCGCGCCGCCGGGTCGCGTACCAGTCGCGGAGCAGCACCCACGCCGGGCCGCCGCCGACCAGCGCGGCGGGCAGCTTGATCGCCGCGGCGGCGCCCGCCAGCGCGCCGGACATCAGGGTCCGCCGCGCCGAACCGGCCTTGAACACCACTAGGGCGCAGACGGCCGCGGCGATGGCGAGCACGTCGTTGTGCGCGCCCGCCACCAGGTGGAACAGCAGCAGCGGGTTGGCCGTCCACAGCAGCACGGCGCGCAGCCGTCCGTCTGGGCTCGGTCCACCTGCCCGATAGAGCACGAGCCCGACCAGCGCGAACGCTAGCGCGTTGGTCAGCGACAACACGAAGACGGTGACCCGTACCGAGTCCCCGCCGATCCAGGACGCGACGGCCTCTTGCGCCGTGGCGATCGGCCCGTAGATCGACGGTTCCTCGCGCCACGGCCGTTCCACGGCGCCGGCGATCGGGTCGCCGGGCAGGTCGCGGGCCCCGGTGATGTACGGATCGTGCCCAGTGACCGCCATCCGGCCGTACGCGGCGTAGTTCAGGTGGTCGCCGGAGCCGACGGGAGGCAGAAACACGAACGCGGCCGCGACCAGCAGCCCAGCGATCAGCAGCGGACGGGCCGGGCACGACCATCCGCGCCGCACGGCGTACAGGCACAGGCCCAGCCCCACCGCGCCGGCCGGCATGCCCGCCACGACGAGGCCGAGAACGAGGTACGGCGACGGATGCGCGTCCAGGGCGTAGGGAGGCTGCCCGGGCGATCCCGGTAGCGCCGGCTGCCAGGCGGACGGCCCGAGCAGCGCCGTGATCAGGAAACACCCCAGGCTGACCGCGATCGCGGCCAGCCCTCCGACGCCGAGCCGGACACGCGTCCGCCGGGCATCCTCGCTCATCTCGGCGTCGCCATGCGATCGTTCCCGCGCTCTCGAAGCCGTGCGGCCGGGTGGACCCGCGTGGGTCACGCGGAACGGTTGAAGCGGCCGACGCCGCGGGTCAGCGCCGGATCGCGGATCGCGAGCGCGCGCGCCACGTCGCGGAACTGCTTGGCTCGATGGACCTGCGCGCGCCAGTCGGTACCGGTGGCGCGGTGCGCGAGCGGCACCTCCACCTCGACGACCCGGAAGCCCTTGCGCAGCAGGTCGATGGTGAGGGCGGTCTCGACGCCGAAGCCCGCCGCGAGCGGCCGGCCCGCCTCGAACGCCGCGCGCGTCAGGCAGCGCTGCCCGTTGAGCGGCTGCGTCGCGTCCCAGCCGGTGGCCCGCTTGATGCCGTCGCGGGACAGCCGTACGACGAATCCATGGCCGCCGAGCTTCACGATGGACGTGAAGACGGCGATCGTCATGTCGGCCGCACCGGCCCGTACGGGGTCGATGAGGGGGGCGGCGGCCTTCGCCGTCTCGGCCAGGTCGGCGTCGAGGAACAGCAGATGCCGCGGTGTGTCCCGGCCTTCGTGCCGCTCCAGCACCCGTATGGCCTCGGCGCCGCTCTCCATCGCGGCGCCCTTGCCGCGGTTGCGCCCGTGCCGTATGACCGTCGCACCCGCGCCCTCGGCCAGCCGCGCGGTCGCGTCGGCCGAGCCGTCGTCGACGACGATCACCAGGTCGACACCGGGCAGTTGCCGGGCAGCCTGCGCCGTCGCACCGATGCGATCTTGCTCATCCTTGGCCGCGATGATGACGGCTACGTCGCCACCCGCCGGAGGCTCCATCTCCCCCGAGATCTCTTTCTCAGGCATGGGCTGATGGTAGCCAGGGTGGGTTGTCGCCGTGCCGAGTCGGGTCAGGTCACGTTACGTCGGCCGGCATCGCGTCGAGCACGGTGAACACCGTGTCGAGGCCGGTGACCTGCAAAATCCGCCGTACCGCCGGGCGCGGCGCGGCGAGCTCCAGGACGCCGCCCTTCTCCTTTGCCCGCTTCATCGCGGCAAGCAGCACGTTCATTCCGGTCGAGTCACAGAACTCGACCCCGCTGAGGTCGACCACCACGCGGTCGACGTTCTCTCTCAGGAGAGCCGCGAGCTCCGTCTGGAGACGGGGCGCGGTGTACAGGTCCAGCTCGCCGTTCGCAGTGACGACGGCGTGACCTCCCTGAGATGTAGTCGAGACCTTAAGCTCCACGAGCCGCACACTATCGGGCTGCGGCGCTGTCGGCCAGTGCGTTCTACGGACTGGGCCATTCCACTCGCACCGGGCCCTGCCCTGCGGGAAGCTTGTCACGTGCGAGAAGAGCTCGGCATTGCGGGGGGTGAGCTCACGTGACCGGCGATCGTTCCGGGGACGCACAGCGGTTGTGGCTCCGCGAGCGGCTCGAGACGATCCGGACGCGTGCGGAGAAGTCAACGTCGTGGCGCTGCGTGACGCAGTACTTCTCCCGGCTGATCAACCGTGAAGGCTACGTACCGATCAAGACCAAGGTGTCCCGCGAGGACCTCGCCTTCCTGTCGAGCGCCCGAGACGACATGATCTCCTTCGCCGAGCTGGGGCTCCGGCTCCTCGAACTGCATCAGCCACGCGACGCGGGCGGCATCTCCAGCGACCCCGACAGCCCGATCCGCCGCTGCCGCGCCTGCATGTGGCGCTGGCCCTGCCCGACGTTCCGCGCCATCGAAGACGCCATCGACCGCTGAGCGCCCGGCCAGGCGGCCGCTCTGGGTCAGGTCCGGTTGAGGCGGATGCCGAGGTTGGCGCTCTGGCCGGACAGGCCGAGCGACGGCGCGTCGTAGGCGACCAGGCCGGACAGGTGCGTGCCGGTGGCCGAGCCAGGCAGGATCAGCGCGTAGCCCTCGCTGCCGTTCTCGAACGGAGCGCTGCTGACCATCTCGGCGTCACCGTCGCCGTTGGTGTCGGCCATGGCGACGGACCAGCCATACCGGTCGCTCTTTTCGGCCGCACCGGGCACGCCGGTGCTGTCCTGGGTGCAGGACCCGGCACCGGTGCCGGTGAGGCCGCTCGCCGAGCCGTATAGCATCCACGTCCCGCCGGCGTCCGCGATAGTGCCGATGTCCTCGCTGGGCGCACCGACCGCGAGGTCGGCCTTGCCGTCGCCGTTGGCGTCGCCCGCGGCGATCGAGTAGCCGAAGCGGTCGCCCGCCTCACCGCCGCCCGGGACGCCCGCGGTGTCCTGGCTGATCGAGTACGCACTGGCCTCGTCGATGCCGGCAGCGGCACCCCGGTAGACCGTGATCAGCCCGCCGAACGCCTTGGCGTCGGAGGGCGCGCTCACCGCGACGTCGGCATGCCCGTCGCCGTCGAAGTCACCGGTCGCGACGTCGCCGAGCTCGACCAGCGGCACCGTGCCCGCCGTGTCGACGAACGGCTGGGCCCCGCCGGGGTAGACGGTGACGCCGAACTGGTACGGGCTGACGTCGTCGTCGGCCCAGCCCATGGCGACGTCGTCGAAGCCGTCGCCGGTCACATCGCCGGTGACGAAGCTGATCCAGTCCAGCTTGGTCGTCGGGTCGGCGGCGGCCGCCAACGTACCGGCCTTGGCCGCCTTGGCGGACGGATCGGCGGACGGCGTGATCTTGTGCGCGGTGAAGGCGGCCTTGGCCGGCTTGGCCAGCAGTGTCTTCAGCTGCGCCGCCGTCGGCTTGGCGGGCACGGTGAGCTCGTAGAACGTAGCCGCGCCCGGCGACGACGCGACCAGCGTCGGCGTGCCGTCCTTGTCGAAATCACCGGCCGCCAGGGTCAGCCCGAGCCGGTGGCCGTTGCCGGGGCCCTTGTTGTTACCCTCCGGGTCCTTGGGCTCGGCCAGCCAGACCGAGGTGGCCGACAGCCCGGACGGCGAGCCGTAGATGACCGTGATGCCGCCGCCGTCGGTCGCCGTCGCGGCCGTACCGTCGTCGGCGGTGTAGGCGTAGTCCTCCTCCGGGGCGCCGACCGCAAGGTCCGCATAACCGTCGCCGTCGAAGTCGGCCGAGGCCACCGAGTATCCCCAGTGGTCACCCGCCTCGGAGCTGCCCGCGACGCCCGCGCTGCTCTGGCTGACGACCTGCTTCTTGGCCGCGCTGGTGCCGCTCGCCGAGCCGTACAGAATCGTGACGAACCCGGCGTTCGCCACCGTGCCCACCGTGCCGTAGGGGCTGCCCAGGGCCACGTCGCGGAAGCCGTCGCCGTTGAAGTCGTACGGCTTCGCCGGCCCGGCGGCCAAGGCGGTCGGCGTGAGGCCGACCAGGCCGTACGCTGCCAGCGCGGCGACGGCGAGCGCCGACGCGGCGCACGCTCTGCTGCCCATGAGTACCTCCAGGCGGATCGCGCTGAGCTGGTGTGTTGCCCTGCGGCGACGGTTGACGGCAGCCCCGCGTATCACTTGGGTTCATCCGTGATTCACAAGGCATCAGCAGATTAGTCGTAAACCACCCGTTTCACCGCAGGTCGTAACAGAACTGTCATCCACCACCTGGCGAGGAACACGCTCCTAGAGGCTGCGGTTGAGGCGGATGCCGAGGTTGGCGCTCCTGCCGGACAGACCGAGCGACGGCGCGTCGTACGCGACGAGGCCGGACAGCGTCGTACCGCCGTCCGAGCCGGGCAGCAGGAGCGCGTAGCCCTCGTTGCCGTTCTCGAACGGGGCGCCGCTGATCATCTCGGCCCTGCCGTCGCCGTCGGTGTCGGCCATGCCGACCGTCCAGCCGTACCGGTCGCTCTGCTCCGGGGCTCCCGGCACGCCCGGGCTGTCCTGGTTGCAGGCGCCGGACCCGGCGCCGGTGAGGCCCTTCGCCGAGCCGTACAGCATCCACGTGGCTCCGGCGTCGGCCGTGGTGCCGATGTCCTCGTACGGCGCGCCCACCGCGAGGTCCGCTCTGCCGTCGCCGTCGGTGTCGGCGGCCGACAGCGAGTAGCCGAAGGCGTCCCCCGCCTCGCCGGCGCCGCTGACGCCCTCGGTGTCCTGGCTGATCGAGTACGAACCGGCCTCATCGATACCGGCGGCGGCACCCCGGTAGATCGTGACCAGGCCCCCGAACGCCTTTGCGTCCGAGGGCGAGCTCACGGCCAGGTCGGTGAAACCGTCGCCGTCGAAGTCACCCGCGGCGACGTCGCTGCCCTCGGTGAGCTCCACCGTTCCCGCCGTGTCGACGAACGGATCCGCCGCGCCTGGGTACACGGTCACGCCGAACTGGTACGACCCGGCGTCGTCGTCGGTCCACCCGAGTGCGAGGTCAGGGTAGCCGTCGCCGGTCACGTCGCCGGTGGCCAGGCTGAGCCAGCTCAGCTTGTTGGTCGTGGCGGCGGCCGCGAGCGTGCTCGCCTTGCCGGGCACCTTGATCGCGTGCGCCGTGAAGCGCGCCTTGGCGGGCTTGCTGAGCAACGTCGTCAGCTGGGCGATCGTCGGCTTGTCCGGAACGGTGAAGTCATAGAACGTGGCCGACCCCGGCGCGGAGGCGATCAGGGTGGGAGTGCCGTCCTTGTCATAGTCGCCGGTCGTCAGGGTCAGCCCGAGCCGGTGCCCGTCCCCGGGGCCCGCGTTGTTGCCTTCGGGATCCTTGGGCTCGGCCAGCCAGACCGACGCATCGGACAATCCCGCGGGCGACCCGTAGATGACCGTGAGTCCGCCGCCGTCGGTCGCGGTCGCGGCCGTACCGTCGTCGGCGGTGTACGCGTAGTCCTCGTCGGGCGCGCCGACGACCAGGTCGGCATAGCCGTCGCCGTCGAAATCGGCCGAACCGACGGCGTATCCCCAGTGGTCGCCGCTCTCCGAACTGCCCGCGATGCCCGCGCTGCTCTGGCTGACGACCTGCTTGCTCGCCGCGCTGGTGCCGTTCGGCGAGCCGTACAAGACGGTCACGAAGCCGGCGTTCGCCACCGTGCCGACCGTGCCGTACGGGCTGCCGAGCACCACATCCTGGTAGCCGTCGCCGTTGAAGTCGTACGGCTTCGCCGGACCCGCCGCCGACGCCGACGACGCGAGCCCGGCCAGTCCGAATGCCGCCAGCGCCGCCACGGCGGCGACGGTCATGGAGCGCGTCGCAATTCCCATGAAGGGCCCCCACCCGGAAAAGGACAGAGATCAGGTACCGTCTGGGTTCCCCGTGACGGCCCTTGGTGGACGCTTCACAGGACACAGGGGTTTACCACTGGTTAACCAGATGCCCGTGAAACACACGGTTCGTAGGGCTTTGCAGCAAAAGGGCGGGCGCCCCGTCGGCGCGCCCGCCCGTTCCGTTCGTTGTGTCAGCCGAGCCGTCCGAGCCGGCGGCCGATCTCGGCCTTCTTGCCGGTCACGCCGAACGTCGTCGCGGTGATGCCCAGCGAGCCGGTACCGGTGACCCCCGTCGAGACGCCCTTGAGCCACGACACCATGCCGTCGCCGACGTTCTCGGCCGGCGCGCCCGCCGACAGGTCCGCGAAACCGTCCTTGTTGTTGTCCAGCAGCGCGACCTGGGTGCCCATCTTGTCGTTGGTCTCGCAGCCGCCCGGTACCCCGGCCGTGTTCTGCGTGATCATCTGCGAACCCGTGCCGGTCAGCCCGCTGGCCGAGCCGTACAGCAGCCACGTGGCGCCGGCGTCCGCCGCCGTGCCGATGTCCTCGGTCGGCCCGCCGACCGCCAAGTCAGCCTTGCCGTCCTTGTTGATGTCACCCGCGGCGACCGACGCGCCGAACGCGTCCCCCGCCTCGCCGCCTCCCGGAACGGAGGCCGTGTCCTGATTGACGACGTACGAGGCGTCCGCGGTCACATTGCCGACCCCGCCCTTGAACACCTTGACTTGCCCGCCCTGGTGGTCGGCGTCCGGTGTCTGGCCGACCGCGACATCCGCGAAGGAGTCACCGTCGAAGTCGCCCGCCGTCACCGAGTTGACGTCCGTGAGGACGACCGACGGGGTGCCCAGATCGCCCTGATTCGTACTGTCGAGCACCCCTGGGAAGACGAAGAAGCCGTGCACGTCGCCCGTCGGCGCGTCCGCGTCGAACCAGGCGTAGACCAGGTCGTCGTGACCGTCGCCGGTCACGTCGCCGGTGGCGATCCAGGAGTTGTTGACGTCGTCCGCGGACAGCGTCGTGATGCCGCCCTTGCGATTCTTGGCCTTGGACGGGTTCACGACCTTGCCGGGATGCGGGGTCCGGCCCGTCGCCGTCGCCTTGGCGACGGCCGCGGTGGGCCCGAAGAAGAACCACGCGAAATTGCTGGTGCCCGGAATCGTAATGAACAGCTCGGGGAAGCCGTCGTGCTCGATGTCGCCGACCGACAGGCTTTCTCCCCACCGGTGGCCGGCGGCGGGCGCGCCGAACTCATCGGCCGCACTCGACGCAGCCGCGGAAAGGCCGGACGACGTACCCCACAAGAAGTCGACGGTGCCGGCATTGGCGCCGTTCGTGGTGTCCTCGTCGGGCACACCGACGGCGAGGTCGGCGAAACCGTCCTGGTTGAAGTCCGCCGAGGCGAGCGAGTAGCCGAAGTGGTCACTGGTCTCCGGCGTACCGGGCACCCCGGCGGTGGCCTGGCTGAAGACCTGATGCTTACCCGTGTTGAGGCCGTTGCTCGACCCATAGACGATGTCGACGAAACCGGCGAACTTCGCGCTGCCGGCCGTGCCGTACGGGCTGCCGATCGCCAGGTCGGTGAAACCGTCCCCGTTGAAGTCGTACGGCTTGGCGGTCGCCGCCGAAGCCGACGGTGCGAGGCCTGCCAGCCCGAACGCCGCAAGCGCCGCCACGGCGGCAATGGTTGTGGAGCGCGTCGCAATGCCCATGAGTCCCCACGCAATTTGTACGGGTTTGTCGCTTATTGGGAGACGCCCCGTAGGACAGGGCGGTTTACTACCCGTTAACCATATGCGCGCTCATCGCGTGTCACGACGTTTCGTAACGGCTTCGCAACATCAGGGCGGGCACCCCCGTGCGCCCGCCCTGACGTTTTCCTAGGTCAGCTTTCCGGTCAGCCGAGCCGTCCGAGTCGGCGGCCGATTTCGGCCTTCTTACCGGTCACGCCGAACGTGGTCGCCGTGATGCCCAGCGACCCGGTCCCGGTGACGCCCGCCGTGACGCCTTCGAGCCACGACACCATGCCGTCCCCGGCGTTCTCCGCCGGCGCACCGGCCAGCAGATCGGCGAAGCCGTCGTTGTTGGTGTCCAGCAGAGACACCTGCGTGCCCATCTTGTCGCCGGTCTCGCAGCCGCCCGGCACACCGGCCGTGTTCTGCGTGATCCCTTGTGACCCCGCCCCGGTCAACCCGGTCGCCGAGCCGTACAGCATGACAGCCGAGCCGGCGTCGGCCGCCGAGTCGACATCCTCGGTCGGCACGCCGACCGCGAGATCGGCCTTGCCGTCCTTGTTGACGTCCCCCGCGGCCACCGACGCGCCGAACGCGTCACCCGCCTCGTCGTTCCCGGGAACGGACGGCGAGCCTTGGTTGAGCACGGTGGTGGGAGCGTCCGGGTTCACGTTGGTGGCCGAGCCCTCGTAGACCGCGATCTGCCCGCCGAGATGCGTGGCATCCGGGGTCTGCCCGAGCGCGACATCGTCGAAGCCGTCCCCGTCGAAGTCGCCAGCGGTCAGGGAGCTGACCTGGGTATCGATCAGTTCCGCGGTGGTGCCGTCCAGCGCGCCCAGGCCGGTCTCGGAGTCGATGACGCCGGTCAGGACCTGGAAGCCGTGCACAGTTTCGCCGTCGGCGTCGTACCAGCCGACGACGAGATCGCCGAGATTGTCGCCGGTGACATTGCCCGTGGCGAAGAACGTGGTGTTGACGTCCTCTTCGGATTGGGCCGTGACCTCGCCCTTGGTCTTGTTGGCCGAGGCGATGGCGAGCCCCTTGCCCGGGTGCGGCGTGCGGGTCTTGGCCACCGCCTTTGCCGTGGGAACCGGGGTGAAGTCGAACCAATTGAACATGCCGGCGCCCGGAACCGAGTAGAACAGGTCCGACCAGCCGTTCCGGTCGATGTCGCCGACGGACAGCGTTTCGCCGAAGCGGTGGCTGGGGCCCGGGCCCACGATTACTTCGCCGGTAGTCGGATCTGTCAGGGTGGGTTCCACCGTCGCGCTCGAATCCGTCCCGGAGAGGCCGGCCGCGGAGCCCCACAGGATCTGCAGGTATCCGGCGTTGGCGCCGTCCGCGGTGTCCTCGTCGGGCACGCCGACCGCGAGGTCGGCGAAACCGTCATGGTCGAAGTCGGCCGACGTAAGTGAGTTGCCGAAGTGGTCGCTGGTCTCCGGGCTGCCGGCGATGCCGGCGCTGGCCTGGCTGAAAACCTGATGCTTACCCGTGTTGAGGCCGTTGCTCGACCCATAGACGATGTCGACGAAACCGGCGAACTTCGCGCTGCCGGCCGTGCCGTACGGGCTGCCGATGGCCACGTCGGTGATGCCGTCCCCGTTGAAGTCGTACGGCTTGGCGGTCGCCGCGGAGGCCGGCGACGCGAGCCCGATAAGGCTCAGCCCACTCAGGGCGGTAATGGCGGCGATAGCCAGCCCCCGCACCTTGCCACTAGGACGCAAAGGGATCCTCCCCGCTATTTGCGCACACCGATATGCGCACGCGTGAGATTGACGCCCGGAACTGATAACTGGTTTACCGGTTTTCTCGCTTCTTCGGACGTCTTTCAAGGCGTACACATTTCCGGCTCAAACGGTGTCACTGCGTGATCGTCGAGCGGCGGGCCTTAGGTCGTCAGGTCCATTAAGGGTGGAGCGGGAGGTGAATGGTGAAGCGGCAGCCGGGGCCTGCGTTGGTGACAACGATGCGGCCCGCGTGGGCCTCGATGATGCCGCGGGTGATGGCGAGGCCGAGTCCGGCGCCGCCGCCGGGGGTGCGGGCGGACTCGCCGCGGAAGGCGATGTCGAAGACGCGCGGGAGGTCTTGGTCGGGGATGCCGCCGCAGCCGTCGGCCACGCTCACGCAGGCCATGCCGTCCTCGACGGCGCCGGCGATCTCGATGGTGCCGTCGCTCTGGGTGTGCCGGATCGCGTTGACGACGAGGTTACGCAGCGCCCGGCCGAGTTCGGCCGCATCGACCTCGACGGGGAGGTCGGGGCCCGCGTCGCCGCGCAGCCGTACCCCTTTGGCGCGGGCGAGCGGCTCGGCGCCGGCGACCGTGTCGGCGATCAGGTCGGCGAGGCCGATGCGCTGCCGCGACAGCCGCAGCGCGCCCGCGTGGATGCGCGACAACTCGAACAGGTCGTCGACCATCTCCGACAGCCGGTCGACCTCGACGCGCATCCGCCGGTGGTAGCGGCGCGTGGTCTCCGGGTCGGTGACCACCTCGTCCTCCAGCGCCTCGGCCATCGCGCGCAGCCCGGCCAGCGGCGTCCGCAGGTCGTGGCTGACCCAGGCGACCAACTCGCGGCGGCTCGCCTCCAGGGTCTGCTCGCGCTGGTGCGCCGCGCCCAGCCGGCCGTATGCCTCCTCGAGCTCCCGCGCCAGCTCGGCCAGCTCGGCGGGCAGCCGTTCGTCCGGCACGCGGTAGCGGCCGGCCCGTACGGCCTCGAGGAGCGTCCGGTTCGCGGCGATCAGCCGGCGGCCGAGCAGCAGCGATACGCCGAGGCCGACGAGCCCGGCCACGATCACGACGGTGAGGGCCACCGCCCGGTCGTGATCGGAGATCATCATCGCCAGCGTGTTCGCGACGATGCCGGCGATGGTGGCGGTGACCGTGGCCGCGGCGACGACGGCGAGCTGCGTGGCGACGGACCGCGTACGAAGGAGATGCAGCACGCCGAGGCCCGCGGCGGCGACGAGCAGGGCGGCCCCGGCGGCGTATGCGGCCACCTCGAGCAGACCCCGCATGGACATCATGGGCCGGCCTCCTCATACCGGTAGCCGACGCCCCACACGGTCACGATCCGGCGCGGCGCCGTCGGATCGTCCTCGATCTTCTCCCGCAGCCGGCGTACGTGCACGGTGACGGTCGAGGAGTCGCCGAACGACCATCCCCAGACCCGTTCGAGCAGCTGGTCGCGGGTGAACGCCTGCCGCGGGTGCCGCAGCAGGAAGACGAGCAGGTCGAACTCGCGCGCGGTCAGGGCCAGCTCGGCGCCGCGCAGCCGGACCTCGTGCGCGCCCACGTCGACGACGAGGTCGCCGTCGTCGAGCACCTCGGCGCTCACCGGGCCGACCGCGCCGCGGGCGCGCCGCAGCACCGAGCGCACCCGAAGCGCCAGCTCACGTGGGCTGAACGGCTTGATCACGTAGTCGTCGGCGCCGGTCTCGAGGCCCACCAGGCGGTCGGTCTCATCGCCCAGCGCGGTGAGCATGACGACGGGCACAGGTGAGGTCTCCCGTAGCCGCCGGCACACCTCGAGGCCGTCGATGCCGGGCAGCATGAGGTCGAGGACGACCAGGTCAGGCGGGCTTTCGGCGGCCTTCGCGAGCGCCAGCCGGCCGTCGGCCACGCACTCCACGTCGTGGCCGTCGCGCAGCAGGTACCGGGCCACCACGTCGGCGACGGTCGGGTCGTCGTCGACCACGAGGATGCGGCCGGTCACCGTCGCGTCAGGTCTCGTCACCCCTACACGGTAGGGCTGACCTGGCCCGACCCGCCGATCTCGTCATCACTCCGTAAAGAGGCCCCGAGACCCGGGCCGACTCAAGGGACCTGGCCATCGGGGAAACCCCCTAGGCCGTACGGAGGAGCCGACCGCACGGAGATCAGCCCTACGGACAATGCTCGGAGCGAGCCGGAGGGCGTACCGTAATGGCATGGGTCGAACAATTCTGACCGTAGTGGGCATCCTGCTCGCGATCTGGCTGGCCTTCATGGTCATCGGTGCGATCATCGCCGCGGTGAAGTTCCTGTTCATCGTCGGCCTCCTTGCCCTGATCGTGACCTTCGCGGTCGTGGTCATCGGTCGCCTCTCTAGAAACCACTAGCCAGGGCCGCGCCGACGAGGCGCGGCTCTTGCCCCTAGCCCGGCGGTGAGCGCATGATGCGCGCAACGGCCGCCGGCGGGAGGGGCATGTCGTGACGTCCGACCTCGCAGCACCCACCACACTGACCGATGTGGTGCGCGATCGCGCCCGTACGCATCCCGACCGGACCGCCTTCATCTGCGGCGACCGGCAGATGACCTACGGAGAGTTCGACCGGCGCGTCGACCAGGTCATGGACGCCCTGCGTGGTTCCGGGGTCGGCTACGGCGACCGGGTGGCGATCCTCGACAAGAACTCCATCGAGTACGTCGAGTTGCTGTTCGGCGCCGCCCGGCTCGGCGCCGTGCAGGTGCCGGTCAACTACCGGCTGGCCCCCGACGAGGTCGCCTTCATCGTCAACAACGCCCAGGCTCAGGTGTTCATCGTGGGGCCCGAGTTCGCCCCGATCCTCGATGCGATCGCCGACAAGCTCGAGCACACCCGGTACCTGGTCTTGATCGGCGGCGGCAATCCCTCGTACATGGACTACGCGAGGTGGCTCGAGCTGTTCGACGCCGAGCAACCCGTCACCGGTGAGGTCACCACGGCCGGCGTCTTCGTCCAGTTGTACTCGTCGGGCACGACGGGCCTGCCCAAGGGCGTGATGCTGACCCACGACAACTTCAACGCCGTGCTGCCGCTGCTCAACGACGCGTGGGACCTGGACGCCGACAGCGTGATGATGGTCGCGATGCCGATGTACCACATCGCCGGCTGCGCGCTCAGCGTCGTCACGCTGTACCTCGGCATCACCGGCGTGATCATGCGGGAGCCCGATCCGGTCGCGATCGTGCGGGCCATCGACGAGCACGGCGTAACGATCGTGTTCCTGGTTCCGGTGCTGCTGCTTTTCCTGCAGCAGATCCCGCAGGCCAAGACCGCCGACCTGACCAGTCTCAAGCTGATGCTGTACGGCGCCTCGCCGATCAGCGACGACGTGCTCCGCGGCGCCATGCGGCTGCTGCCGCAGACCGCGTTCATGCAGGTGTACGGCTTGACCGAGACGACCGGCGCGATCACGATGCTGCCGCCGGAGGACCACGATCCGGACGGGCCGAACGCGCATCGGCTGCGCAGTGCGGGGTTGCCCAACGCGGGCACCGAGCTGAAGATCGTCGACCCGGCGAGCGGCGAGGAGCTGCCGCCCGGGCAGGTCGGCGAGATCCTGTCGCGGACCGCCCAGAACATGAAGGGTTACTGGGGCCTCGCCCAGGCCACCAGCGACACGCTGCTCCCGGGCGGCTGGCTGCGTACGGGCGACGCGGGTTACCTCGATGAGGACGGCTACCTCTACATTCACGACCGGGTCAAAGACATGATCATCTCGGGCGGGGAGAACATCTACCCGGCCGAGGTCGAGAACGTCCTGATGAGCAACCCCGCCGTGGCCGACTGTGCGGTGATCGGCGTCCCGGACGAGCAGTGGGGCGAGACGCCGAAGGCCCTCGTCGTGAAGTCCGGCGATGTGACCGAGCAAGACCTCATCGACTACTGCCGGGCCCGGCTGGCCCACTTCAAGTGCCCGGCCTCGGTCGAATGGCGCACCGAGATCCTGCGCAATCCGACCGGCAAGGTGCTCAAACGCGAACTGCGCCGCCCGTACTGGGAGGGTCACACCCGCGCCGTGCACTGATGATCATGCGGCGGGCTTCCCCAGGGAAACCCGCCGCATGATCGTTATGGCCCGGTCAGGCGAGCAGGGCCGTGACGGTGCCGGCGCCGACCGTATGGCCGCCCTCGCGGATCGCGAAGCCGAGCCCTTCGGCCATGGCGACCGGCTTGCCCAGCTCGACCGTCATCTCGACGGTGTCGCCCGGCAGCGCCATGCCGCCCTCACCCATGTCGATCTCGCCGACCACGTCCGTCGTGCGGAAGTGGAACTGCGGCCGGTAGTGGGTGAAGAACGGCCGGTGCCGGCCGCCCTCGTCGCCGGTCAGGACCCGCACCTTGGCCCGGAACCGGGTGTGCGGGCTGATCGACCCCGGGGCGCTGACGACCTGGCCGCGCCGGACCTGGTCGCGCTTGACCCCGCGCAGCAGCAGCGCCGCGTTGTCGCCGGCCTCGGCGTGGTCCATCCGCTGACCGAACGTCTCGAGCCCGGTGACGACGGTGGCCACCGTGTCGCCGAGCCCGACGACCTCGACGGCGTCGCCGACGGCCACCTTGCCCTGCTGCACCACCCCGGTCACGACGGTGCCGCGCCCGGTGATCGTCAGCACGTTCTCGATCGACAGCTGGAACGGCCGGTCGAGGATCCGCGCCGGGATCGGCACGTATCCGTCGATCGCGTCGAGCAGGTCGCCGATCCGGGCTGTCCAGTACGGGTCGCCCTCCAGCGCCCGCAGCCCGGACACCCGTACGACGGGGATCTCGTCGCCCGGAAACCCGTACTCGGTGAGCAGCTCGCGGATCTCCAGTTCGACCAGGTCGAGCAGCTCGGTGTCCTCGACCGCGTCGGCCTTGTTGAGCGCGACCACGATGTGCCGGACGCCCACCTGACGAGCCAGCACGATGTGCTCGCGCGTTTGCGGCATCGCGCCGTCCTGCGCGGACACGACCAGTACCGCACCGTCGATCTGGGCGGCACCCGTGATCATGTTCTTCACGTAGTCGGCGTGACCCGGCATGTCCACGTGCGCGTAGTGCCGGGACGCCGTCTCGTACTCGACGTGCGCGATGTTGATCGTGACGCCGCGCTCGCGCTCCTCGGGGGCTCGGTCGATGCCCTCGAACGGCACGGCGCGGGCCAGCCCGCGGTCGGCGAGCACCTTGGTGATCGCCGCGGTGAGCGTGGTCTTGCCGTGGTCGACGTGCCCCATCGTGCCGATGTTCAGATGCGGCTTGCTCCGTTCGTACAGCCGCTTGGCCATGACGTGCGTCCTCTCGTGTCAGATGTACGGGAGAACCGGCAGGCGTCACCCGCCTGCCTCGCGACAACCCTCCTCCGCTGGTTCTCGACAGGGCGGGGCAGAGGAGGGTCAGCTTCGGGCGCCGTCGATGGCCGCCGCGAGCGCGGTCGCCGGCGCACCCGGCAGCAGGTCTGCTGCCGGCGCGAACGTGACGACCGCGGCGAACATGGCATCGAGGGTACGGTCCGGCGTTCCCGCCGTCGATCGAATTTCCTGGCCAGGGCGGGCATTGGCGGTGCCGCCACCCCGACGGGGATCAGCGGCGAGTGAGGCGCATCGGAAGGTGTTTGCCGGGGCGGAGGGTGACGTGCGCGATCGGGTCGGGCAGGCCGCCCGCCACCAGATCGAGCCGGTACCGCCGGGTGAGGGTGGCGAGCACGAGCACGCTTTCCAGTTGCGCGAACCCGGCGCCCACGCAGCCGCGCCGGCCGCCGCCGAACGGGATGTACGCGTACCGATGCCGCTCCGCCTCGGCGCCCGGCCGCTCCCCGCCCGGCCGCTCCCCGCCCGGCCGCTCCCTGCCCGGCCCCTCGTCGCGCGGCCGCTCGCCGCGGGGCAGAAAGCGGCGCGGGTCGAAGCCCTCCGGGTTCGGCCAGGTCGCCGGGTGGCGGTGCACGAGGTACGGCGGTACGGCGACCGTGCTGCCCGGCGGGATGCGAACGCCGTCCACCTCGTCGTCGTCGAGGGCGTCGCGCTCGACCGTCCACGCCGGCGGGTAGATGCGCATGGCCTCGCTCACTACGGCCTGCGTCCAGGGCAGCCGGTCGACGTCGGTCACCGCCGGGTCGGCGGGCAGGGCGTCGACCTCTTCCTCCAGCCGGTCCCGCGCGTACGGGTGGGCGGACAGCAGCGCCAGGCTCCAGGCCAGCGCGACGGCGGTCGTCTCGTGTCCGGCGAGCATGAGCGTCGCGACCTCGTCGCGGATCTCGTCGTCGGTGAACGCCGAGCCGTCGGCCTCGTCGCGCGCCACGATCAGCAGATCGAGCAGGTCACGCGGCTCCGTGACGGCCCCGGCCGCCCGGCGGGCCGCGATCACCCCGCGAACGGGCGCGTCCACGGCCTCGATCGTGCCCCAGAACCCACGGGTGGCCGTGACGATGGCCCGGCTGGCCTTGGGTCCCCACAGGAACGGCAGGAACGCCGCGAGCCCCATGCCCCGCTGGGCCCGCGTCATCGCGCGTCCCAGCCCAACGGCCTCGCCGCCCAGGTCGGCGCCGAACAGCACCCGCCCCACCACGTCGAGGGTGAGCCGGCTCAGCTGTGCCGCGACATCGATCACGATGCCCGACGGCAGCGTGTCCCAGTGGCTCAGCGTGCGCCGCGCACCCCCGACCATCTGCGGCGCGAACGCCAGCACCTGACGGCGGGAGAACACCGGCTGCACCAGGCGGCGGTGCCGGCGCCACGTCTCCCCCTCGCTCGTCAGCAGCCCGCTGCCGAGGAAGATCCGCAGCGGACGGTACGTGAACGCCTTGACATAGTTGTCCTGGTTGCGGACGAGGACGTGTTCCGCGTACTCGGGACGGCTGACCACGAACAGCCGCCGGCCCGGGTAGAGCGGCATTTCCACGATGTCGCCGTAGGCGGCGAGGTCGCGATAGCTGCCGAGCGGCCGGTTGGCGAACCCCGCGATGACGCGGGCCGCCGCCACGCCGCGCGGACCGGGGGCGGAATAGCGGCTCATGCCGTTCATGATTCCGAGGGGGCGCGGGGACTGTGCGCCCGGGCGCCGCCGACGGGGGCTCGGCGGCGCCCGAGCTTCGACGACCTTAGCGAGAACCCTTCAGGAGGTTCGCGGTGGGGTGCCCCGTCGCGTCGACGCGCCGAGCGCCGGCGGTAACGGGCCGGTCCCGCTCCGCCGTCCGAGCGGCGCGGAGCAGCGCCCACACGGTGGTCGCGCCGTCTTCGTGGCGCACGCCCCAGCAGTCGGCCAGCGATTCGACGATGCCGAGCCCGCGGCCGCCGAGCGACGACAGGGTCGGGCGGCTCCGGCGCGGCTCGGTCGACGAGCCGCCGTCGCTCACGGATACCTCGACCACGTCACCCTGCCGGTTCCAGGCGACGCGAACCTCGCCGGACGGCAGCGGCCTGGCGTGCCGCAGCGCGTTGCTGAGCAGCTCACTGACGATGACCGCCGCATCGTCCACGGTCGACTCGCGGACGCCGGAGGCGAGTAGCTGTGCGCAGAGATGCTGGCGAGCCACCGCGACGCTTGACGGTGCATGCGGTAGCAGCACGACGCTCGACGCCCTCACCTCCCTTGGGAGACCTTCCAGTCACGGGCCCCCGCCACACTCCAGGTACGACCGAAATGCCCCGTAAGGGCAGTCTGGAAACCAGGACACCAAAACCGGTCCTCGTCACCCTGAGTAACCGCTGCTGTTGACACGCCCCATCCACCTCGAAAGTGCCATCTCTCCGGCATCCCCGCCAGAGACCGGCAACACATGAGAAACATCTCCAAGTTGCCGCGGATCTACCCTAAAAATCGAATGTTTCGTTCGTCACATTCCGTACAGATCCCGTTAATGTGCTTGCCGTAGCACGAGGCGCATGCACGTGCCGCCACACGTGCGCGAGTGGGCGGTAATGTCCGCCCCCTGCGCCAGGGCCAGTCGTTTGACGATGTAGAGGCCCAGTCCGATCCCGCCAAACCGGCGCCGATCGCCGGCATCGCCCTGCACGAAACGTTCGAAGACGCGCTCATGATCGCCCGGGGCGATGCCGACGCCTTCGTCCTCGACGGTGACGACGACGTGGTCGCCGTCGAGCCGAGCGGTGACAGTGATCGTCCCACCGTCCGGGGAGTACTTGATCGCGTTCTCCAGCAGCTGCCCGATGATGATGTCGGTCGCCATCGCGTCGCCGCTGACGGGCGGCAGGTCGTCGGGCACCTCGATCTTCACCGCATGCAGCTCCGAGAGCGACTGGAACGCCGCCGCCGTGCCGCGCAGCAGGGCCCCCGCGTCGAACCGCTCGATCGTGACCGTCAGCTCGTCGGCGCCCGCCCGGGAGCCGAGCAGCAGGTTCTCCACCAGCCTGCCGAGCGACTGCGCTCGTTCGGCGATCGTGGCGACCGCCTGCCTGCGGTCGGCGTCGGTCAGCTTGTCCCAGCGGTTGACGAGGGTGCTGGCGAACCCCTGCACGACGGTGATAGGGGTCCGCAGCTCGTGACTCGTCGTCGCGAGAAAGAGGTCCTTGGCCTCCTCCAGCGCCTTGGCCTCGGTGATGTCGCGGAAGTCGACGACGAACTCATCGGCGCCGTCGATCTCCGCGCACAGAACGTCGAGCCAGGTGCCCGACTCCAGCTGATGGGTGAGCGTCTCACCCGGGGACGGCTGCGGGAACGGCAGCCGGCGGCCGATGGCCCGCGTCGGCGCGACCCCGGTGATCTGGTGTGCCGCCGGGTTCCACTGCCGTACGATCCCGTCGCGGTCGAGCACCGCGATGCCGTCGGCGCTCGCGTCGATGACGGCCCGTTCGTGGGCCCGCTGCCGTACGACCCCGGCGTAGGCCACGGCGTTGCCTACCACCACGCCCGCGTGCCCGGCCAGCAGCTCCAGGAGCTCGAGCTCGGTATGTCCGACGTTCCGCCCGGAGAACAGGGCGTACAGCGCACCGTACGGCCTGCTGTGCAGGTTCGACACGCCCAGCGCGATCGTGTGCAGGCCCGGCAGCTCCGACCAGATCAGGTCGCCCAGCCGGCGTTCGCCGCTGGCCAGCATGATCGTCTTGCCGGACCGGAGTAGCTCGCCGACCAGGCTGGTGCGCAGGTTGGCGGTCGCCCCGCGCATGCGCTCGGGCAGCCCGCTGATGCTGACCAGCCGCAGCCTGTCGGCCGTCTCCTCGATGCGGACGAAGCCGGCCGCGTCGGCACCGGTCAGCTCGATCAGGACCTCGGTGATGCGGTCGAGCACAACGGCCAGGTCGAGCTCGGCGTTCAGGTCGGCGATGACGTCGTTGAGCCGCCGGACCAGCCGGGCCCGCTCGGCCATGTGGTGCTGTGCGACGTCGTCCCCCTCGACGGGGTGGTAGACGCCCACCCAGCCAACGACGTCGTCGCCGGGGCCGCGCAGCGCGCTCGTGTCGATCCGTACGTCGATCAGCTCGCCGTCGCGGTGGAAGCGGCGGGTCGCGATGGAGATCTGGCCGCCCGTGCGGACCCGCTCCAGCACGGCGTTGTGCTCGGCCTGCAGCTCGTCCGGCACGATCGGCGGCACCCTGCCGAGCACCTCGGCGGCGCGCCAGCCGAACATGCGCTCGGCCGCGGGGTTCCACACCGTCGTGGCGAAGTTGTGATCTACGGCCACGATGGCGTCGGCCGCGCACTGGATGACCGCGCGGACCGTCGCATCGTGAGCGTCCTGTCGCACACAGGTCATGGTGCCACCGCAAACCCCGTCGCGCCGGGTCATACGTCCTGGAAAGGGCCTCCTGCCTGGGAACTTTCAAACGCGTCCGACCGGTCACGCAGAAGTTTCCGCCGTCGCGGAGGTCTTGGCGGCGAGGATTCCGATGCCGTATGTCGCGAGGCCGGCGACCACGAAGGACAGCAGCGACGCGCTCATCCACGTGGCCGGGGTGAAGTGCAGCCAGCCCTGCACGTCGGTCCAGAAGCGCGACCAGCGACCGGCGTCGCCCGGGTTGATCAGCTGGTAGACGACGAAGCCGATCGCCCACGCGCCGATCATCCCCCAGCGCGACGGCGCCCGCGCGGAGACATTCCAGTCGCGGCCCCGGCCGAGCACGAAGAAGTCGACGACCAGCACGCCGAGCATCGGCACGAACACCGACCCGATGAGGCCGAGGAAGCCGAAGTAGTTGTCGATGTTGAGGCGCAGCGCCAGTCCTGCGGTCAGCACGCCGAGCAGGATGGTCAGCACCCTGCGGTCGGCCCGGGGGACGAGGTTCTGGATCGACACGGCGGTGGAGTAGTTGTCGGCGAACGACTGATCCACCTCACGCAACACCAGCACGCCGAAGAACAGCCCGCCGAGCGCGACCTTCTGGAACGGCTCGTACGCG
Organism: Streptosporangiaceae bacterium; assembly: GCA_036555725.1. Classification (GTDB taxonomy): domain Bacteria; phylum Actinomycetota; class Actinomycetes; order Streptosporangiales; family Streptosporangiaceae; genus CALAED01. The sequence goes on from DATBKU010000072.1 coordinate 72,813, forward strand.
TTGTCGGTGCTGCCCGCGGCGAGCGCCAGCGCGAACAGGCCGAGGATGTACGCCACGATCTGCGTCACCGAGTACGCCACGCTGGCCGCGCCGAACGCCGACCGGGCGGTCCGGGAGTGGCGCGTGTAGTCGGCCGCCATCGGCACCCACGAGATCGAGACGGCCAGCGCCGCGTCGGCGCCGATCCAGAACTTGCTCCACGACCCCTCGGTGAGGTCGGGGATCCCGGCTCGGATGAACTGCACATAGAAATAGAGGAGCGAGATCGCCACCGCGACGGTCACGAAGCGGCGCAGCAGCCGTACGGAGCCGAGCGGCCAGATCGTCAGCAGCGTCGTGAGCACGGCGGCGACGATGACGTACAGCCAACGCGGCCCGCCGCCGATCAGCGTCTTCGTCGCGTCGGCGATCACAATGAGCTCGAATGTGCCCCAGCCGATCAGCTGGGCGATGTTGAGGGCCGTCGGCACGTACGACAGGCGCGTGCCGAACAGCCCGCGCAGCAGCACCATCGCCGGGGCGCCGGTGCGCGCGCCGGGCACGGCGGCGAGGCCGAGCATCAGCCCGCCGATGACGGTGCCGACCGCCATCGCCACGATGCCGGCCAGGATGGACAGTTGCGGTTTGTTGTTGTCGTCCGGCGCGAGAACGGTGTACGCGCCGGAGAATGCGAGCAGGCTCACGCCGAGGTTGGCCCAGAACGCGCTCTGGTCCCAGAAGCTCAGGACCTTGGGCGCGGGCTTGTCGAGGGTGTAGGGAACCTCGTCACGGGGCTGATCTACGGCAGTTCTTGCGCTGGGGGTCATCGCGCACTCCCTACGCCGGCATTACCCGGTCAGGTTCATGCGGTCGGCGGCGCGCTGATTGCCGCCCTCTCAGCCCGGTACGCCCGAGCTCCCGCGGGGATTTGACATGTTCGGCCCGAATCGTACCCCCGCCGGCGCCGGGTTACGCGTCGCCCGCGCCACTTTTCGATCTTGTCCCAGTGCGCGGGGTGGAGTGTCAGGCGACGAAGGGATCCGTGCCCGTCTCGCTGACCATCGGCCGGGCCGCCTCGGCCCACCGCTCCATGCCGCCGTCGACGTTCCTGGCCTGCCAGCCGGCGTTGTTGAGGGCAACCGTGACCTGCGCGGACCGTGCCCCAGACCGGCAGACAACGTAGACGTCGGCGTCACGCGGGATCTCACCCGCCCGATCGCCGAGCTCGCCCATGGGGATGTGGACGGCATCCGGAATGTGCCCGGCCCGCCATTCCTCGGGCTCTCGTACGTCGAGGAGGTACGCTCCGTCGGGCACGGCAGTCGCATCGACCGCCGGAACACCTTCGCCGAAAATCATCACAGCTTCCATGGAACCGTGTAACGGCCCGTTACGTCGAATCTCGCATGAGGTATCGGACGCTCTTTTTCACGATACCGGGTCTGGCCGCAGCGATCGCGCTGGGCGGATGCGGCTCCCAGCAGGCCGGCAGCGGCGCCAACCCGGGCCCATCGGAATCCGGCACCGTCAAACCGACCGGTGCTCCAAAGACCGATCTCACCGTCTCGGTCAAGGCGGCGGAGACGTCGCCCGCGAAAACATGGAAGCTCACCTGCGACCCGGTCGGCGGTGACCATCCCAACGCGCAGACGGCGTGCGCCGCGCTCACCAAGGCCAAGAGCCAGGCGAAGGACCCGTTCGCCCCCACGCCGCAGGGCCAGATGTGCACCCAGATCTATGGCGGCCCCGCGGTCGCCACGGTCAAGGGCACCTGGCAGAGCAAGCCGGTCGACGCCACGTTCACCCGGAAGAACGGCTGCGAGATCCAACGCTGGTCGGACCTCGGCGCGCTCTTCGGCAAGGTCCCGCCCGCCCGCTGACCCTCACGCCCGCGACCCGGTTCGACCCCGCAATCGGCCCGGTTCCAAGTGTTATTCGAGGAGACGCCGGTGGTTACTTGAGGAGACGCCGGTGGTTACTTGAGGAGACGAGAGAGCCGGCGGTCGGCCAAGGGCTTGCCGCCGGTTTGACACGTCGGGCAGTACTGCAGGGCCGAATCGGCGAACGACACCTCTCGTACGGTGTCGCCGCAGACAGGGCACTTCTGCCCGGCCCGGCCGTGCACGCGCAGGCCGAGCTTCTTCTCGGCCTTGAGGTCGCCGGCGGCGAGCCCGCTCGACCGCTTCACCGCGTCGCGAAGCGTGGTGACGATCGCGTCGTGCAGCACGGCGATGTCGTCGTCGGTCAGCGTTGCCGCGATCTTGAACGGTGACATCTTCGCCACGTGCAGCACTTCGTCGGAGTATGCGTTGCCGATGCCGGCGATCACCTTCTGGTCCCGCAGCAACCCCTTGATCTGAGTGCGCCGCCCCTTGACGATCTCGCCCAGCGCCGCCGGGGTGAAGTCGTCGGCGAGCGGATCGGGCCCGAGCGCCGCGACTCCCGGCACCTCTCCCGGATCGCGCACGACATAGACCGCCAGGCCCTTCTTGGTGCCGGCCTCGGTCAGGTCGAAGCCCGACCCGTCGTCGAGGTGCAGCCGCAGCGCGAGCGGCCCCTTGCCTGGCCGCACCGGCTTGACCGGCACCTCGTCCTTCCACCGCAGCCAGCCGGCCCGAGCCAGGTGGATGACCATGTGCACGCCGTCGATGTCGAGGTCGAGGAACTTGCCGTGCCGCCCGACCCCGGTCACGGTCAGCCCACTGAGCGCGGTCACCGGCGGGTCGTACGTCTTGAGCGCGGAGATGGCCAGGACGTCGACCCGTGCGACCGCGTGCCCCACGGCCCGCCCCCGCAGGAACGCGGTGAGCGCTTCGACCTCTGGTAGCTCAGGCATGTACTCCAGTATGCGGCAAAGAACCCTGCACGGACCGCTGTCGATTCCCTGTGGATAACCCCTGTGGATATCGCCGGTCCTGTGGATAACCTGCACTGGTATTACGAGACCGTGTCGTGACCTCACGCAGGGTCACCGTGGTACGTCCCAAAACGCGATTTCGTGCCGCATGCCCTGCAGGAACAGCTCCTCGGCCCGCCCGTGCCCGGGCGCCGCCTCGTCGAGCATCTGCGCGCACCGCCGCGTCAGCCGGGCGAAGCCCGGGTCCGAGTACGTCTCGACCCACCTGCGGTAGCGCGGCTCGGCCGGCGGGCGCTCCGCCAGGATCGCGCCCAGCGTCGAGTACCCCCACATACACGGATAGAGAGCGGCCAGCCCGTCGCCATAAGACCCCGCCGCCGCCAACAGAAAAGCGGTATACGCCGCGCACGCAGGCCCCTTGACCGCGCCCCCCAGATCCGCGCCGAACTCGGCCGCCAGCGACCGATGCAGCGACAACTCCTCGTGGAACGTCGAGTGCGCCAGATCCACCAAGTCCCCCAGATGCCCACTCGGCGCCTGCCACGCCAGCCGCGCGAACACCCGTACGTAGTCCAAGAGAAAGAGATAGTCCTGCTCCAGCCAGGACCGGAACACCGCCTCGTCGAGATCGCCCCGCCCGATACCGGCCACCGTCGGATGCCGCAGCTGCTCATCGACCAGCGGCCGGCCGACCTCCTCCAGATGCTCTGCCAACCCCATAACCCAAAGCCCTCGCGTCCCTCAACCCACTACACCCCAAGGCAGCATCTCAGCCGTGCGAAGACTCGGGCACGATCCGCCGCCCACGTACGTAAGACGTGTGTCGCGCCTAGTCAAGACGTGGGACACTTAAAGGTCCGCACCGCGAGGGGTTTTTACGGGAGGGAGCTTCGCTTTCGGGCGCACGCCACCGTGAAGGGCGCCGGCCTTCACAGCCTGGGGTCCGGGGGTCGTCCCCTGATAAATACGACGAAAGGCCAGTGGCGAGGAGGTTCCCTCCGAGCACACTGACCCTAGGACTTTCGTGGGCGAGGAGGGATTTGAACCCTCACGTCCTTGCGGACACACGGACCTGAACCGTGCGCGTCTGCCGTTCCGCCACCCGCCCCGGGTGCGTGGAAAGGTTAGCACGGTGAGATAGAGGCCCAGAACGTGGATTCATTCCGCGAACCTGTTCACAGATACGATCGTCTAGGCAGTGGAGAAGGGAGGTGCCCGTGGGTGTCCTACAGCGCTTCGAGCGACGCCTCGAAGGCATGGTTGAGGGTGCCTTCGCTCGGACGTTCAAGTCCGATCTTCAGCCGCTGGAGGTCGGTGGCGCTGTCCAGCGGGAGATGAACGAGCGGGCCGCGATCGTGGCCCAGGGCCGCACACTCGTCCCGAACGACTTCGTCGTGGAGATCTCGCAGGCGGACGGCGAACGGCTGGCGGTGTACGCCGACCAGCTCGGCCAGGAGCTGGCCATCCTCGCCAGGGACTATGCGAAGGAGCAGGGTTACTCGTTCGTCGGCCCGGTGCGTGTGCGGTTCGAGACCGCCCCCGACTTGGCGGTCGGTATGTTCCGGATCCGCTCCGGCGTGATCCGCGGGTCGACCGTGGAGGGTGGCGAGATCCGCCAGCCGACGAGCGACGTGCCGCCCGGGCGGCCAGGTGCGTTCGCGGGGCGGCCGCGGCTGCTGGTGACATCGTCCGGCGAGGGTCAGGGCGGTCCCATGCAGCGGTCGTACGACATCAGCACGCCGGTGACGCTGCTCGGCCGCGGCACAGACTGCGACCTTAGATTGGTCGATCCCGGTGTGTCGCGCCATCACGCCGAGATCCGCATCGAGGGTCCAGAGATCGTTCTGGTGGATCTAGGGTCGACAAACGGCACCTTCGTGAACGGACAACCGATTCGACGCGTCACACTTGCTGACGGCGCGCGCATCTCGCTCGGCCGTACGACTCTGGTGTTCCGACGCGACAGGGAGTAGACCCCAACTCCATGAACCCTTTTACCCTGACGCTAATCAAGCTGGCGTTCCTTGCCATGCTGTGGCTTTTTGTCATCGCGGCCGTCGGCGTGATCCGCGCCGACCTCTTCGGGTCCAAGGCCGCGGTGCGTGCAGCACAGCGCTCGCGGGCAGCCAAGCCGAAGCCCGGGCGACAGACCCAGCGGCAGAGCAAGGCGCCGGCGCGCGTCAGGCGTAGCGAGCCCAACAAGCTCGTTGTCACCCAAGGCCCCACTGCGGGCACCACACTTGATCTAGCGGCGGCCCCCGTTATCACTATCGGCCGCGCCAATGACGCCACACTCGTCGTGACCGACGACTACGCTTCTAGCCGGCATGCCCGAATCTTCGCGCAGGACGGTCAGTGGATCGTGGAAGACCTCGGCTCGACCAATGGCACCTACCTCGGACGCACGAAAGTGACCAGGCCGACCCCGGTTCCTGTTGGCGTTCCCATCCGTATCGGCAAGACCGTGTTTGAGCTGCGCAAATGACAATCGGTATCAGATATGCCGCACGTTCGGACGTCGGCATGCTCCGCGAGGGCAACGAGGACTCGGCGTACGCCGGCTCGCGCCTCCTTGTCGTCGCCGACGGGATGGGGGGCCACGTCGGCGGCGAGATTGCGAGTGCGGCGGCCGTCAACGCGCTGCGGCCACTCGACACCGACGTTCCCACGAACGAATTGCTCGCCGCACTGCAACACGCGGTGAAACAGGCCAACGAGAACCTGCACGGCATCGTCGAGTCCGACCCGTCGCTGCAGGGCATGGGCACCACGCTGACGGCGATGCTATGGGCCGGGCCGCACGTGGCCCTGATCCACATCGGCGACTCGCGGGCGTACCTCCTGCGTAACGGCGAGCTGTTCCAGATCACGCATGACCACACCCTGGTGCAGTCGCTGGTCGACGAGGGCCGGATCACGATCGACGAGGCCGCCTCGCACCCGCAGCGCTCACTGCTGCTGCGCGCCCTCGACGGGCGCGGCGAGGTCGAGCCGGACATCTCGCTGCGCGAGGCCCAGGTCGGCGACCGCTATCTGCTGTGCTCCGACGGCCTGTCGAGCGTGGTGACCGCCGAGACCATCCACCAGGTGCTGACCCAGATCGAGGATCCGCAGGCTGCGGTCCGGCAGCTCATCGACCTGGCCAACCGCGGCGGCGGCCCGGACAACATCACCTGCGTGATCGCCGACGTGGTCGAGATGGCCAGGCAGCAGCCTCCGGGCACGCATCCGATCGTTGCGGGCGCCGCCTCCAACGCGGGCCGCGACCGCGGGCCGCGCGGCGGCTCGCCCGCGCAGGGCGGCCCGGGGACAGCGGGCGGGCCGGGCGCACCGCGCGGCGCCGGCGGCCCGGGTGGCCCCGGGCCCGGCGGCCTCACCATGGCCGACGACACGCCCGCCCAGCGGGCGGCCGCACTGCGCGACACGATGCCGCAGCCGCCGATCGCGGTCGAGGATGCTCCCTCTCCGATGCCCGCGCCCGGTCAGTCCCGCGAGCGGGCGGCGGCGCAGCCACAGGTCGTGCGCTCGCGGCGCGGCTGGACATGGCTCGTGGTCGCGCTGGTCGTCTTCGTCGTGCTGGTGGGCGGCGGCGGATACGTCGGCTGGCGGTATCTGCAGAGCGGCTACTACGTGGGCGCTGACAACGGCAACGTGGCGATCTTCCAGGGCTCGCCCGACGGCGTCTTCGGCATCGGTTCGTCGAAGGTCAAGGAACGGCCCAACCCGCCGATCGCGCTCGCCGATCTGCCCAAGGCCGAACAAGACTCCGTACGGCAGAACATCGAGGGCCTCGACAGCATCGACAAGGCGCACGCCACAGTCGCTTCGCTGCGCCAGGAGATGTGCCGGTACAGCATCGGTGCGAACGGCAGCCAGGTCGTCATCTTCAAGGGCAAAGACCAGGCGAAGTGCGTCGACGGCAGCACGCCGCCGATCATCCCCGGCACCCCCAAGCTCGAGGTCAAGGCGCTGCCCGGGGCCGACCAGAACGCCGTGAAGAAGACGATCGCGGTCGCCAACCGGCAGGAGGCCGACACGCGCCTCGCCGCGCTCGCCAGCGCCGCCAAACAGTGCCAGGCCGATGAGAACGCCCGTCCTGACTGCCCACGTAAGAAGTCATCATGAGCGCGATAGCCGACCTACTGCCGGCGCGCCCGCGCCGAACTGCTTCGCTCACGCTGCTCATCTTCGCGATGATCGTCTCGATCGCGGCGTTCGCCCAGGTCGGGCTGGCCCGCGACGGACGACTTCCGGCCGGCATGGTCGGGTATGGCGCCGGGCTGGCCGGGCTGTCCGCGGCCGCTTATTACGTGGTCTCCCGGTTCGCGCCGTACGCCGACCCGATGCTGCTGCCGCTCGCCGTGTTCCTCAACGGGATCGGGCTCGCGATGATCTACCGGCTGGACCTGTCCACCAGCCGTGACGTCCAGATCGCAAGGGCCAGGGGCGAGAAGTTCAACGCCGTGGTGGGCGCCTCGACTCCGAGCCAGCTCATGTGGTCGTTCGTCGGCATCGCGTTGTTTGTCGTCGCCGTCATCGTCATGCGCGACATCAAGGCGCTGCAGAAGTACATCTACACGCTCGGCGCGATCGGCCTGTTCCTGCTGGCGCTGCCCGGCTTCCTGCCGTCGTCGATCAGCGGCGCGCTCGGCGCGAAGATCTGGATCCGGATCGGGTCGCTGTCATTCCAGCCCGGTGAATTCGCCAAGATCTTGCTGGTCATCTTCTTCGCCGGCTATCTGGTGAACAAGCGCGACGCGCTGGCGCAGGTCGGCAAGCGGTACGGCTTCATCCAGGTGCCGCGAGCCAGGGACATGATGCCGATCCTCGTCATCTGGCTGCTCTGCCTCGGCGTCCTCATTCTCGAGAAGGACCTGGGCTCGGCGCTGCTGTTCTTCGGCCTGTTCGTGTCAATGCTCTACATCGCCACCCAGCGGGCGTCGTGGGTGTTCATCGGCATGGTGCTGCTGCTCGTCGGCGGCTATCTCGCCACGCTGCTGCCCTTCCTCGGGCACGTACGGCAGCGGATCGACACCTGGCTGAACCCCAAGCCGTACTTCGACGGCGGGTGCCTGGTCGACGGCCACGTCGTCCACGCCACCGCCGCCAAGTGCACGGCCATGGGCGGCCAGTACGCCGACAGCGGCCAGCTGCTGCGGGGCATCTTCAGCATGGGCGAGGGCGGCGTGCTCGGAAAGGGCCTGGGCCAGGGCGAGCCATGGCGTACCCCGCTGTCGTTCAGCGACTTCATCATCACGTCCTTCGGCGAGGAACTGGGGCTCGCCGGGCTCATGGTGATCCTGCTGGTGTACGCCCTCATCGTCGAGCGCGGCATGAAGACGGCGGTCGTCGCCCGCGAGCCGTTCCTGAAGCTGTTCGCCGGTGGTATCTCCTTCGTGCTGGCCTTGCAGGTCTTCGTCATCGTCGGCGGCGTCACCCGGCTTATTCCGCTCACGGGTCTGACCACGCCATTCCTGTCGCAAGGCGGGTCATCGCTGCTCGCCAACTGGATCCTGATCGCGATCCTGATCCGGATCAGCGATCTCGCGCGCCGTCCGGCGCCGCAGTCGATCCAGGACGAAGGCCTGACGCAGGTGGTGAGGGTCTGATGACGTACCACGTGCGTGCTGACGTGTGGGGGGCGGAAATGCGAGCGCTCAGGGGGGCGCGACGATGAATCTGGACAAGCCGCTGCGGCGGGTATCGATCTTCGCCTTGATTCTCATCCTGGCGTTGATGATCAACATCAACTACATCCAGGGCAGCCAGGCCGAGAAGCTGCAGAAGGACCCGCTGAACGGCCGGCAGTACCTCGACATCTTCAACCGCGACCGCGGCAAGATCATGGCCGGGGGAGAGGAGCTCGCGTACTCCCAGGCCACCGGCAAGAGCGACCAGAAGTTCCAGCGCAAGTACAACAAAGCGCTGATCTTCGCGCCGATCACCGGCTACTTCTCGGCCAACGGCGGGACGACCTTCGTCGAGCATTCCGAGAACGACCTGCTCGACGGCACCGACGATCGGCTCGCCGTACGGCGCTGGTTCGACACGTTCGTCGGCAAGCCGGCCAAGGGCGCCAACGTCGAAACGACGATCAATCCGCAGGCGCAGGAGACGGCGTACAACGCGCTCAAGAACAGCACCGGCCGGCGGGCCGCGGCCGTCGTCATGGACGCCAAGACCGGTGCGATCAAGGTCATGGCCACCTACCCGTCGTACGACACGAACCTCGTCGCCACCCACGACGGCGACAAGGCCAACAAGGCGTTCGAGCAGCTGGCCAAGGCCGACTTCCAGCCCATGGTGAACAAGGCGATGAACGACACGTTCCCGCCCGGGTCGTCGTTCAAGATCGTCGTCGCGGCCACCGCGCTGGAGAACGGAATGACCAAGGAGACCCCGGTCGACACGCCGGTCGTCTACCAGCTGCGCAGCGGCCACCCGCTGCCGAACAGCCACGAGGGCGGCGCGTGCGGCGGCGGCACCCCACCGCTCATCGCCGCGTTCGCCGAGTCCTGCAACACGACGTTCGCCAAGCTCGGGGCCGAGCAGCTGGGCAGCCAGAAGGTCAACGCTCAGGCCCAGAAGTTCGGCTTCGACAAGAAGACCGAGGTCGGGCAGGGCGTGAAGAGCGCGGCGAGCGAGTTCGAGACCAAGGGCGACCACGACCTGACCGCGCTGGCCTCCATTGGGCAGGGCGAGAACCGGGCGACCCCGCTGCAGATGGCGATGATCTCTGCTGCGGTCGTGAACAACGGCACGATCATGAAGCCGTACCTCGTCGACAAGGTGAAGTCGGCCGATCAGTCGGTGCTGTACCAGGCCAGCCCGCAGGAGCTCGCGCAGCCGATCAGCGGCAGCACCGCGAGCCAGCTCGAGGACATGATGCGCGACGTCGTCGCGACCGGCACCGCGAAGAACCTCAACGGCAAGAACGTCGCGGGCAAGACCGGCACCGCCGAGACGGGGCGCCCCTTCAACGACCGTTGGTTCGTCGGCTTCGCCCCGTTCCAGAACCCGCGCTACGCGTTCGCCGTGGTCACCGAGGGCCCCGGCGCCGGCGCCACCTCGGCCGGCGAGGTTGCCGCGACGATCATGCAGGCGGTGCTGAACAAATGACCGCCGGAGCGACCGCCGCATCGACCCGCCGCGAGGCTGAGCGGATCGCCCCGAACGCGCCGCGGCGGCGTATGTGGGCACCTGGGCGCCGCGAGCCCGAGCGGGCCTGGGCACCCGACCCCGGCGAGCCTGAGCGGGGAGCGCGGTGAGCCGAGACGAGCTGGTGCTAAGCAACCGGTACCGGCTGGAGCGCCAGCTGGCCACCGGTGGGATGGGTGAGGTCTGGGAAGCGACCGACAACCTGCTGATCCGGCCGGTGGCCGTGAAGCTGCTGCGCCGCGAGTATGTCTCCGACGAGGCGGCCCGCACCCGGTTCCGCGCCGAGGCGCGCTTCGCCGCGGCCCTGCAGCACGGCGGGATCGCCCAGGTGTACGACTACGGCGAGCAGGACGATCTGGCCTATCTGGTGATGGAGCTGGTGCCGGGCGAGCCGCTGTCGAAGATCCTCATGCGGAACGGCGTGCTCAGCGCCGAGGCCACCCTCGACCTCGTGAGCCAGGCCGCCCGGGCTCTGCAGGTGGCGCACGACGCCGGGATCATCCACCGCGACATCAAGCCGGGCAACCTGATGGTGACCGACGACGGCACGGTGAAGATCACCGACTTCGGCATCGCCCGCAACGGGCAGGTGAGCGAGCTCACCCAGGTCGGCATGGTCATGGGCACCGCGCACTACGTGTCGCCTGAGCAGGCATCCGGCAAGGACATCACGCCCGCGACCGACCTTTACTCGCTCGGCGTCGTGGCGTATGAGTGCCTGGCCGGACGGCCTCCCTTCGACGCGGACTCCACGGTCGCGATCGCACTCAAGCACGTCCGGGAGACGCCCCCCGACCTGCCGCCTTCCGTACCGGCTCCGGTGCGCGAGCTGGTCCGGCAGCTGCTTTCCAAGGACCCGGCGGCCCGCCCCGGCCCTGCGCAGGCCTTCGCGGACCGGGCGTACGTGATCCACGAGTCGCTCGCCCTCGGGACCGCGCTCGCCGAGTACGAGGAGGAGCAGCTCGCCCAGGATCCGGTCGCCGAGACCGGACCCGCCTATGCGGGCGCCGACGAGGGCCCCTTCGGCGCGCGGACGACGGCCATCGGCGCCGACGACGCTGAAGACGGCGTGAACCGCCGCAACGTGCTGTTGTTCGGCTCCGTGGCCGTGGCGCTGCTCGTGCTGGGCATCATCGTCCTCGGCTCGCTCGCCAAGGGCGGGCGGGCCGGTAACCTCATGGATGGAAAGGGCGGACAACCCGCATCATCACCGGGTACGGCTGGTAACGACCAGGCCAGGCAGCCGGCCGGCGGCTCGCATAGTCCGATCCAGCCGTCCCGATCGGTAACGCCCACGCCGACCGGCAGGGTAGGTTCGCCGACGCCAACAGTCACCCCGACAATGAAGCCCACCAGCAAACCGACGAAGACGAAGTCCCAGGAGCCTCCGCCGACTCCGCCGGAGTCCACCCCGCCGTCGCCGTCTGGCGATCCCAGCGGGGGTCCGGCAGGGAACGCGGGCTAAGTTCGGACAGCAAGGTGTAGACGAGGGAAAGTGCGAGACATGACACAGCCTCGGCTTCTCGGTGGCCGATACGAGCTCGGCAACGTGATCGGCCGCGGCGGCATGGCAGAGGTCTACCGCGCCCGTGACCTGCGGCTGGATCGTACGGTTGCGATCAAGACGCTGCGGTCCGACCTGGCCAGAGACGCGACCTTTCAAGCGAGGTTCCGCCGGGAGGCACAGTCGGCTGCATCCCTGAACCATCCGTCCGTCATCGCGGTGTACGACACCGGCGAGGACATGCTGGGCGACGCTCCCGTGCCGTACATCGTCATGGAGTACGTCGAGGGCATGACGCTGCGCGACCTGCTGCGCGCGGACCGCCGGCTGTTGCCCGAGCGCGCGCTGGAGATCGTCGACGGCATCCTGCAGGCCCTCGACTACAGCCATCGTGGCGGCATCATCCACCGTGACATCAAGCCGGCCAACGTGATGCTCACGCCCAACGGCGAGGTCAAGGTCATGGACTTCGGCATCGCCCGGGCCATGGCCGACACGCAGGCCACGATGACGCAGACCGCGCAGGTCATCGGCACCGCGCAGTACCTCTCGCCGGAGCAGGCGCGGGGGGAGCGGGTCGACGCCCGCAGCGACCTGTACTCCACCGGGTGCGTGCTGTACGAGTTGCTGACCGGGCGGCCCCCGTTCTCCGGCGACTCGCCCGTTGCGATCGCCTATCAGCACGTACGGGAGGACCCGATCCCGCCGTCGCAGCTCGACCCCGAGATTCCTCGGTGGGCCGACGCGATCGTGCTCAAGGCGATGGCCAAGGATCCGGCGATGCGCTACCAGAGCGCGGCCGAGATGCGTTCCGACATCCAGCGGGCTCTGCAGGGCATGCCGGTGGCGGCTCCGACGATGGCGATGGGCCGCACCCAGGTGATGGGCGCCGGCGGGCCCACGGCGACGCGCGTGCAGCGCGCGGCCACCGGCTACGACCTACCGCCCGTACGGTACGACGACGAGCCGCCGCGCGGCGGGAGCGAGGGCAAGAAGGTCGCGCTCTGGGTGCTGCTCGCGCTGCTGTTCATCGGCGGCGCGGCCGCGATCGGCTGGGCGCTGTCCGGGCACGGCGGTGGCGGCGGTGCCGACCAGGTCAAGGTGCCGGTCGTGGCCGGGCTCACGCAGGAGGCGGCGACCAAGGCCATCACCGACCAGGGCCTGGTACTCGGAGACGTCTCCGAGGAGTTCAGCGACAGCGTCAAGAAGGGCGTCGTGATCAGCTCCGATCCCGGGGCCAACCAGGACGTCGACAAGGGCTCCCAGGTCGATCTGGTCGTCTCCAAGGGCAAGGAGAGGGTCGAGGTCGAAGTGCCCGACGTGACCGGTCAACCGGCCGCGGCGGCACAAGAACAACTCGAACAGGCCGGCTTCAAGGTCACCAGACGCAACCAGTCCAACTCGACGACCCCGAAGGGCTCGGTCTTCAAGACCGCCCCCGACGCGGGCGAAAAGGCGCCGCAGGGCTCCACCGTCGTCATGTACGTGTCGACGGGCCGCGAGACGGTGAAGGTGCCCGACGTGACGAACCTGTCCGAGCAGGACGCCAGGAACACGCTGCGGCAGGCCGGACTCAAGGTCAACGTCGTGAAGGGCCCGCCTGAGGGCGACACCCCGGAGGGCTCGGTGTACCGGCAGTCGCCACCCGCCGGCCAGTCGGTCTCGCCCGGCACCACGGTGACGATCTTCGTCGCCGAGAACCAGGGCGGCCCGCCGACCGACGACCCCACCCTGCCCGGCTTCCCCGGTGACGGCGGAGGCGGTCGCGGCAACGGCTAACCCGCTAACCGGCTAACACGAAACCGCGGCCCCGCTCCTCAACCCGAGGACCGGGGCCGCACCCTTACAGGGGCGGGGGTGTGGGGGCGAAGCCCCCACAGCAGGGGGGTCGGGGGGTCGCCCCCCGATAAACACAAGAGGCCGGCGAAGCTGGGCCGCGGGCCCAGCGAGCAGCCCAATGGAGGAGGGCTTCCGCCACTCGGGGGCAATGGCGGAAGCCCTCAATGGTTGGTTCGTACTGGGGGTTCGCTACGTTACGCCGGTGGGAGAAGTTTTCTTATCGTGACCTTACGGGCATCGGTGTATACGTCGCAGCCCGTAGCTCCGAGCCGGTGGCGACCCTCGCTGAGCACGGTCTTGTTCATGGACGAGGGGTGGCGGAGGCGGAGGAGGTGCGCTCCTGGACCGTGCCGTGGTCGAACTGGATCTTCGGCTCGACCCAGGGGAACAGGAGGTACCACAGCACCGCGGCCACGATCAGGATGAGGACCGCCGCGGTCGCCAGCTTGGCGGTGCGATCGCCGGGCAGCAGTCGCCAGATCAACCCGTACATCGGCTCACCCGCTTTCCTTCACTCGCGGCAGCGCATCGACGAGCTGCCCGAACACGATGAGTCGCCGTGCGGCGGAGTACTTCGGATGGCAGGTGGTCAGCGTGATGAGCCGCTGGGTCGGCCGCGTCTTCGGGTGGAACGGCACCGCGGCGGTCACGTCGACCTCGCTCGGCATGACGATCTTCTTGGTCGTCACCTTGTAGACGTACTGCTTGGTGCGGGTGTCGATGAGGATCGTGTCGCCGTCGCGCAGCTTGTCGATCCCGTTGAACGGCGCCTGGTAGGTCGTACGGTGCCCGGAGACGACGAAGTTGCCGACCTGGCCGGGCATCGCGGTGCCCGGGTAGTGGCCCGGCCCCTTGCGCAGGTCGGCGATGCTGACGCCTTCGATGACGACGTAGTGATAGCCCTTGCCGAGCCGGGGGATGCGGATGAGGGCGATGCCGTGGCCGAGCCGGACGCGCTCGGTGGTGACGTGCCCGTCGTTCCAGTCCCGGTTGAGCTCCTGGCCCAGCCGGTCCTGCTCCTTCTGCGTGTACTGGCCCGTACCCCACAGCTCGTAAGCCACGAACAGCAGCAGTATCAGTCCGGCGGTGATACACAGCTCGCCGATGCTACGGATGATCGTCCGCACCCGCTGGTTCCTCCGGGCCAGTCGCGTAGGTCATGGACACGTTGCCGGTGAACGCGGGCAATGTGACCCTGTCGAGGGTTGTTACGGCGTAACCGAGACCGAACTCGGCGACGTACTCCTGATAGGTCCTGATCTCGGGTGAGGCGTCGAGGGCGGCCCGTAGCCGACCCGGGTCGCCGACGGCGATGATCCGGAACGGCGGCGAGTAGACGACGCCCTGCAGGATCAGGGTATTGCCCACACACCGTACAGCGCTGGTGGAGATCAGGCGTTGGTCCATAATTTGCATTCCGCGCGCGCCGCCCGCCCACAGCGCGTTGACGACCGCCTGGACGTCCTGCTGGTGCACGACAAGGTCGTCCGCGCTCGCCGCCGGGTGCCGCTGGTCGAGCCCGGAACGGCGGCGCGGGGCGTCGTCGAGCGTCACGCGTAGGCCGCTGCCGGTCAGCGGGGCGAAGCCGGCCCGCCCGGCGAGGCCGTCGGCCTGGGACTGCGCCTGCCGCACCCGTGCGTCGCGCTGCCCGGCCTGCCTGGACAGCGCGTCGACCTGGCGGCGCAGCTGCTGGTAGGTGGCGCGGTCCTGGCGTGTACGGAGCTGCGCGTCGGCGATCAGCTCGGTGACCTTCTTGGTACTGCCGCCGCGCAGGTCGGTACCGCGGGCCGTGCTCGCGCCGGCCGCGAACAACGTGCCCGCACCGAGCGTCAGAACGGGAATAATGTATCGCCAGGTGCCGAGATTCGCCCTCATGGCCGAGCCTCGTTCACCGCGAAATAGCCTGCGCCGCACACCAGCGACTACGCTAACCGACAAACCACCCATGCGGGCGCGGCGTCGCGTCGTGTCCGCCCGAGGAGATCCACCGTGGCCAAGTCCAAAGTACGTAAGAAGGCCGTCTACACGCCGCCGCAACGGTCGCAGAAGATCCAGGTCAGCCCGCGCTGGCTGGTGCCGGCGATGGTGGGTTCCTGGCTGCTTGGCCTGGCATGGATCGCGACCTACTACGTGACGGCGAGCACCAACACCAACGTCCCGGTGCTCACGGCGCTGGGCAACTGGAACCTGCTCATCGGGTTCGGCATGATCATCGTGGGTGTGGTTCTGTCCACGAAGTGGCGCTGACCCTCAGCGCTTTCGGCTAGCTGAGGCCCAGCTGGGCCGTGAGCTGGCTCGTCCGCACCGCGATCAACACCGCGAACAGCACGACGGCCGCCAGGCTCGCGCCCACCTGCACGAGCGTGCGGCTCCGCTGCGGGGCGTATGCGTACGCGAGGCCCAGCGCCGCGCCCGTGATCAGGCCGCCCAGGTGCCCCTGCCAGCTGATGCCGGGGAACACGAACGTGATGACCAGGTTGAGCACGATCAGCACGGTGATCCCGCGTACGTCGTAGTGCAGCCGCTTGGCCACCACGAACAGCGCCCCGAACAGCCCGAAGACGGCGCCGGACGCGCCCTCCGTGAGGCTGTTCGGGGCGGCGAACAGGTAGACCAGGACTGACCCGCCGAGCGCGCTCAGGCCGTACAGCGTCGCGAACCGCAGGCGCCCCAGCCACTGCTCGAGCGGCTGCCCGACCACGTACAGCGCCCACATGTTGAATATCAGGTGGGCGATGCCGTAGTGCATAAAGGCGGCCGTGACCAGGCGTTCGTAGTGGCCGTCGGCCACCGCGATCGGAGCCAGCGCGTACCGCTGCTCGGTGACGCTGCCCGCGCTCTGCAGCAGGAAGACCACCACGTTGATGGCGATGAGAGTGTACGTGATCACCGGCCGGCCGGACGACACCCGCCCACCGAAGACCGTACGAGCACCGCGCACGGTCTTGCTGCCCTCGCGGACGCATTCCACGCACTGATGCCCGACCGCGGCGGACCGCATGCATTCCGGGCAGATGTAACGGTCGCAGCGCGTGCACCGTACGTACGTCTCCCGCGACGGGTGGCGATAACAGGTCGGGACCTGGGCCTGCTGCCCCGACGCGGGCTCCGTTGTGCTCATATCACTTATTACGACTGACGGCGGTCGATCGTCACAGAGTCGATCACGATTTCCTTGACGGGACGGTCGCGCCGGTCGGTTTCGGTCGTGGCGATCTGGTCGACGACCTCGCGGCCCTGGATGACCTCACCGAAGATGGTGTGCCGGTCGTTCAGGTGGGACTGCGGCGACACCGTGATGAAGAACTGCGAGCCGTTGGTGCCGGGGCCGGCGTTGGCCATGGCGAGCAGGTACGGCCGGTCGAAGCGCAGGCTACGGTCGAACTCGTCGGGGAACCGGTAACCGGGCCCGCCGGTGCCGGTGCCCAGCGGGTCGCCGCCCTGGATCATGAAGCCGTCGATGACCCGGTGGAAGATCGTGCCGTTGTACAGCGGGCCGGTCGACTGGCGGCCCGTCTTGGGATCGAGCCATTGCTTGGACCCATCGGCCAGACCGACGAAATTCTCCACCGTTTGCGGCGCCTGCTCGGGGAACAGCCGAATGACGACATCCCCGAAAGTCGTATGCAAAGTCGCTACAACATCATCAGCCACGGAAGGCTGCCTCCTTCACAAATTCGTCCCCGGCTGGTGCGGAAACCTCAAGGTGAGGACCCACCCCGGGCCTGTCGCATCGGTAAACGACGGGTGACCGCATCCTGTCATGGACAGGGTTGGCGGCGCTTGCTTTGGGAACGGTGGGGGCAAGACCTCGCAGATGGGGAGGTTACCCAGTGTCCCTTCAACTCAAAATCCGTCGGAAGCCGCAAGGGGAGAAATTCCAGCGGCTGCACCGTGCCCGCGAGACCGCCCAGAGCGGCGCCGCCCGCGCGGCGGAGCGGATCGGTCCCGCTGCTCAGCAGGCGCGTGACGTTTGCGCGGCCCGCATTTCCGATGCCCGGGCGTGGACGGCTCCGCAGCTCGAGCGGACAGCACATTACGTGGAGCACGATCTCGGCCCACGGGTCGGCACGCTGCTCCACACGACGGCGGTCAAGGTCAAGCCCGCCCGGCCCAGGAACCGGCGGCGCATGATCGCCGGCGCCCTGCTGGCGGTCGGCGCCATGGCCGGCACCGTCGGCGCGCTGGCCCGTCGTCGTGGTCCCATGCGGGACCAAGCGCAGGATGAGGCCCCGGCCGGCGCCGAGGCGACGATG
>DATBKU010000073.1:0-21169 GCA_036555725.1 Streptosporangiaceae bacterium
CCGCTTCGGTGAAAGGGCTACCCGCCGGAGGCGTCGGTCTTGAGCCCGGCAAGGAGCGTACGGAAGTCACGGTGGCTGAGGGTCAGGACGGGGCCGTCCGGGTTCTTGGAGTCGCGGACGCCGATCGTCCGCGCGGCACGGCCGGGCAGGCCGGCGACCTCGACACAGTCGGATTCATCCTGTGTGCCGCTGTGGCTGCTCTTGCGCCAGACGGTCATCCCGCTCCCTCTTCCGGCCCGGCCTCGAGCTCGTCCAGCACGCGCTCGATCAGCCTGCGCGAGTCCGCCTCGAAAAGCGCGACCGCGCACAATTCCGCGAACGCCACCCTATAGCGGTCGACGTCGGCATCATCCGCCAAATAGACGCTCCGGGCCAGGCTGTCCACGGCCACGACCGTGAAGTTGCCGGCCTCGACGTCCAGCATGGTGAAGGGCCCGTCGAAGCCGGGATGCCTGCTGGCCTCGTACGGGAGCACGCGGACAGTAACGTTTGCCGGACGGGATGCCTCCAGCAGGTGGCGAAGCTGGTCGCGCAGGACGCCGGCGCCGCCCATCCGCTGGCGCAGTGCGGCCTCGCCGATCACGACGTCGAATTGCACTGGCTCAGACCTGGACAGCACCTCCTTGCGGGCCATCCGGAAGGCAACGGCCCGGTCCACGTCGCGCGCCGGGTCAAGCCGGAGCGAGCCCTTGACCGCCCGGGCGTAGTCCGGCGTCTGCAGAAGCCCCGGGATGCCGAACGGATGACAGGCGCGGATCGCGGAGGAGTCCTGCTCCAGCAGGACGAGGTCCTCGACCGACGACCCGGGGGACAAATCGCCGTAGCGCTTCACCCAGTCCTTGGAGCGGCCCGCGCTGGCGAGGCCGATCAAGGAGGCTTGTCGCCCCTCGTCGGTCACCCCGTACATCATGATGAAGTACTTCACCTCGTGCGCGCGGGTGATGACGTGGGCGTTCTCCATTCGGTTGAGGGCGGACTTGGAGAGGCTGAGCAGGTCCGCGGCCTCGTCGAGGGTCAGGCCGCGCTCCTCACGGATCTTGCGTAGTTCGGCGCCGAGCCGTCGCATCCGGACTGTCGGGGGATTCTTCGCCATGCACCCATTGTGATCGAGCGGCTACACAATTCGCGAGGATTTTGCTGACATCGGGATTTCCCGCAGTCGGCAAATATCGATGTGTCCCGCTCCCTTTGTCGAGCCAGACGGTTGTGCCGCTTGGCCAGGCATTACAGGCTAACCAGCGATCGCAGCCGAAGGGAGCCGACCAATGGCATCGAATGGGACCAAAACCCGCCCGCCGCAATTTCCGGTTGGCGAGATGTTGCATTTGTTGATGCGGGACTTTCCCGGCTGGCCTTGCTGGTACGGCTCCGCGACCGGCGCGTGGTGGGCGCTGCCGCCGCCCAACTGCGGGTATCCGCGACTGGTCGAAGCGGCCACGCCCGCACAACTGGCGCACCGCATCCACCAAATACAGGCGACCGACCGTCGCATCGCCTGACGAAAGGCTCCCGGCGTAGCGACCTCCCTCGTGCCGCTCCGCCTCTGGCCGCCTGGGCCTCGAAATCTGCACCACGACGAAGTGCGCTGACAACCGCCATCCGAGACTGACGAGGACGCTCTCCGTGACGACCCCCACCTGCATCGACGGCCTGCCGATCCCCTGTGACCCAATGTGCTGGCGGCGCGCCTTCCCCGGCCGCGCCGAGCAGGCCGCGGCCGTGCGCCGCTTCGTGAGCTGCCTGCTGACCGGTTCGCCGTACGCGGATGACGCCGTACACGTCGTCGCGGAGCTGACTGCCAACGCCATCTGCCACAGCCGGTCGGGTGAGCCAGGCGGTCTGCTCGTCGTGCAGGTGCGCCGTTGGCGCGGTGGTGGCTCGATAGCCGTTACCGACCAGGGCGGCCCAACCGAGCCGCACCTCGGCGACCCCGACCCGTACGCCGGCCATGGGCTCGGGCTCCGCCTGGTGGCCGCCACCGCAACCTGGTGGGGCTGGCGCGGCGATGCCACTGGCCGCACCGTTACCGCCATCTTTACCTGTATCGGCCGCCGGGCCGTTCAACCGCCGGGCTAGTCAAATAGGTCCGCTACTGCGCTGGCCGTGGCCGCGCGCCGAGCCCATTCTTCGAGCTGCTCGAGGTCGGTGCATTCGGTAATGCGGGTACGTGCGTGTTCCGGGACGGCAATGTCACGGGCGGATAGCACGGTCAGGATTATTTCGGCCGCCTCATCAGCCCGACCCTTGGCTACGCCTTGGCCGTAGTAGCGGCGGGCGAAGTCGCTTTTGTATTCCCGCGTACCAGCCATCATCATGTCCTCTAGAAGGTCCCGGGCCGCCTCGGGAAGCACCGCGAGCACCTCATCAATATATCCTTGCGCTCAGCCGAGCCTGGCGCCGGTCTTCGACTGGCTGCTCCGCGCCCTCCGCGGGTCAGCCGGGCTGTCTGCGCCAGACGAGGGCGGCTGAGATGGGGTGGCCGCGGAACCGCTCCCACTTAGGCTTGACGGCCAGCCAGCGGTCGTCGATCACGCCCTCCCTGGCCTCGACCAGGGTCCAGCCCGCCCGCAGCCCCGCCATGATGTGATCGCTCAGCAGATGGACGTGCGTGGCGATCGCGACGGGCTCGCCGTCGCCGTTGGTGAAGTGGGTCGGCATGCCCGAGACCATGATGAACTGCGGATGGAACGTCACGAGCACCAGGTGCGCGTCGCCCGTGCTCACCCGGGCGGCCTCGCGATACAGCGGCCGTACGTCCGGCAGGTGCTCGTCCATCAGGCACGCGACGACCAGGTCGTACGTCTCGGCGTCCAGCCCCGTCGCGGTCGCGTCGGCCTCGATGAGCCGGTCGTAGCCGCCCCGCGACCGGGCCACGGCGAGCATCTCGGGCGTGAGGTCGACGCCGTCGATCGCGGTGACCCCGTGGCGGCGCAGCCACGCCCCGGTGCGGCCGGTGCCGCAGGCCAGGTCGAGCGCGCGCCGCACGCTGGACCACCGCGGCTCGGTGAGCTCGTCGAGCAGCGCGATGTCCATCACGTCCTCGACGGTCTGCTCGTACGTGCCCACCCATTCGCCGTAGCCGGCTCGTACGTCAACAGTCCGGTAGCCACGGGTGTCGAAGTCCGCGAATCGCGCCATGTGATCCATTATCCAGTCATGGGCGGGCGCAAGATCCGTACGGCCGCGGGCCTCATTAGGATCGAGCGGTGGACGAACTGGTCTACCCCCTCAAGACGGCCCGGTTGCTGCTGCGGCCATATGCCGAGTCCGACTACGAGGCGCTGTACGAAATCCAGTCCCGGTCCGACGTGACCCGGTTTCTCTATTGGGGCCCGCGCGACCGTACGGAGGTGCGGGAGTCCCTGGAGATGAAGCTGCGGGCCACGCGCCTCGACGACGAGGGCGACAATCTGACACTGGCGGTGGTGCTGCCGGAGACCGGGGCGCTGGCCGGCGACGTCCAGCTGATCTGGACGAGCCGCGACCACTTCCAAGGGGAGATCGGGTACGTCCTCCACCCCGATCACACCGGTCGCGGCTATGCCACCGAGGCCGCAGATGTGATGCTGCGGATCGGCTTCGAACGCCTGGGCCTGCACCGGATCTGCGGCCGGCTGGACGGGCGGAACGCCGCCTCGGCCGGTGTACTCGAACGTCTGGGCATGCGCCGCGAGGCCCATTTCCGGGAGAACGAGTTCGTCAAGAGCGAATGGACCGACGAGCTCGTCTACGCGATCCTCGAAGACGAGTGGCGGGCCCGCCGCGACGCGATCACAGGTCGATGACCGTGCCGTCGTCCGCGAGCTCGAACGCGATGTCCGCGCGCCGCTCCAGCACCTGCGGGCCGGCGTGGGTGAGCAGCAGCCGCCTACACCGCAGCCGGTCGCGGTTGGCGAGCAGGTCGGGCACGTGCAGGTGGTACCGGAACGCCCGGTCGAGGGTGTACGCCTCGCAGACGAAGAGGTCGGCGGCGTCGGCCACCTTGACGAGGGCGTCGGTCCAGGAGGTGTCGCCGCTATAGGCGATCGTGCGGCCGGCGACCGTGACGCGCAGGCCCAGCGCGGGCGCTCCGGCCGCGTGGTCGACGGCGAACCCGCGTACGGCGACGCCGTCGATCTCCACCGGATCGCCGGCCACGTCGAGCTCGTGGACGTGTACGGCGAAGCGCCGGTCGGCCGTCGCCGAGCCGGGAAAGAAGGTCTCCATCGCCTGGGTCAGCCGGTCCGCCAGCCCGACCGGCCCGATCACGTGCAAGGCCCGCGTCCGGCGCCGGAATTGGCCGTCGAGAACAAGAAAGGGCAGCCCGCCGAAATGGTCGCCGTGGAGATGGGAAATGGCGACGACGCTCACCTCGTTGGGCTCCAGGCCGAGGCGTTTGAGGCCGGTGAGCGCCGTCGCGCCGCAGTCGATGAGCACCGCGTCCGGGCGGCCGCGGGCCTGTAGGTGCAGGCACGTCTGCAACCGGCCACCGGTGCCGAAGGCATCGCCCGACCCGGCCACGGTCAGCCGTACCGACGCGTCCATTCAGTCCTTGTCGTCGCCATCTGGGATGAACATATTGAGGAGCCAGCTGACGACGCCGATGATGATCGCGCCCCAGAACGCCGACCAGAAGCCGGAGACCTCGAACGGCAGATTGAGCTGGTCGGCCACCCAGCCGGCCAGCAGCAGCAGGAGCGCGTTCACGACCAGCGCGAACAGACCCAGCGTCAGCACGTAGAACGCGCACCCGAGCACCTTGATGATCGGCTTCAGGAAGGCGTTGATGACGCCGACGATGACCGCGACGGCAAGGAGGGTGCCGACCCGTTTCGCCGTGGTGTCGGTGGTCAGTGCGATGCCGTCCAGCAGAGCGGTCGCGACCCACAGCGCGATCGCCGTGACGACGATTTTCAAGAGGATCTTCACGCGCCTAGGGTGCCACGATCATCCTCGCCGCCGCGACCCGATCGGGACGCCCCGCACTGGAGCCCGCACGCAGGGTGCCGGGCGATTCCGGCGGAGGACTTACTGGTCGGTCGCCCTTAGAGTGAAATGCGAGTTTGCCCAGGGAGGCCGCGTGCTCAAAACGTTTCTCGACAGCGTGATCGCCCCGCTGCTGCGCCTGATCTTGCGCCCCCGGATCGACGGCCGCGACAACGTTCCTGGGGATGGCCCCCTCATTGTGGCCAGCAACCACCTGTCGTTCATCGACAGCTTCATCATCCCGCTGGTGCTGCCGCGCCACGTCACCTTCATCGCCAAGTCCGTCTACTTCGAGGGCTCCGGCATCAAGGGCGCCTTCGTGCGCTGGTTCCTGACCTCGCTCGGGCACGTCCCGGTCCAGCGCGGCGCCCAGCGCGGGGCCATGGGGGCGCTGGAGCAGGCGCTCGAGATCGTGCAGCGCGGTGGCGCGTTCGCGATCTACCCCGAGGGCACCCGGTCGACCGACGGACGGCTCTACCGGGGCCGCACCGGCATCGGCTGGCTGGTGCTGGCGTCCGGCGCACAGGTGCTGCCGCTGGGCATCTCCGGCACCGACCGCATGCAGCCGATCGGCGCCAAGTTCCCGCGCATCCGGCCGCGGGCGACCGTGCGGATCGGCAAGCCGATGGACTTCGCCCAGTACCGCGACCTGCCGCCGGCGCGGGCCCGGCGGGCGATCACCGACGACGTCGTGGCCACGATCCGCGAGCTGTCCGGGCAGGAGTACGCCGGCGTCTACAACGAGCGCGCCGACGCCGCCTGACCCCGGAGCGTCCCAAGGCGTACCCGCCCCGGGCAGGCGGTATGGTCGGCGCCATGGCAGGCAGGACGGCGGCGGTGATCGTGGCGGCGGCCGTCGGCGCGACCGCCGTGACCGGGTGCGACAGCGGCTCGTCGTCCGCCCAGCCCGGCGCGCAGCCGCCGGGCGGTCGCGTGCCCGCCGGTACCGGGTATTCGTCCGATCAGCTGGAGCAGGCGTTGCTCACCGAGATCGCGGGCTACCGGCGGGCGGCCGAGCCGGAATCGGGTGAGTACGCCACCTTGCGGGCCGTTCAGAACCTCAACCAGCTGCAGCGACAGGTCAAGCTCGACAAGCCGCAGTGCGCCGGCGCCACTCGGACGATCGATACCTCGGCGGAGGTCGACAGCGCACCCGCCGCGATCGCCACCTTCGCCAAGGGCTTCGGGCAGTACGCCACCGAGGCGCTGATGACCGTGCCGGACGCCACCGCCGAGCAGCTGGTCAAGCTGCGGGTGCCGGCGAGCTGCCGGTCATTCCGTACCCGGGTCGGCGGCAAGTGGTCGGCGCATCAGATCGTCGAGGCGACCCACGGCCGGCTGGGCCAGGGCTCGCGGACCGTGGGCGTATCGACCGTGACCGGATCGTCCCGAGTCAAGACCTGGTACGTCGTGTTGCGCTCGCGCGGCTACGTCGCGACCGTCACGCTGTACGGCCCGAACGCGACTCGTTCCGAGGCCGAAGAGCTCGCCCGGAAGGTGTACGAAAGAGCGGAGCGAGTTCTGCCTTAACCGCTCTCGCCATAGCCACGTCGCGACAGGTACGGTGCCCTAGCAGACAAGGACGGGGGCCACGAGCGGGCCGACGCGCAGGGTCGCGTCCGGGTGCGCCGGGGCTGAGCGGGAGACAGCGTGGTCGGCAGGCAGGGCAGGGTGACCGGCAAGATCGGTCCGGGCCTCGTCGGAGAAGTCATGATCTCGATTCGGGGCGGGGTCGAGGCGTTCTACGCGCACGCCGTCGACCCGCGCGACGAGATTCCCGTGGGCTCCATGGTCGTGGTTGTGGAGTACAGCCCACCGCGAACCGTTTACGTCGCTCCAACGTCTATATGACGCCCACAAATACATAGCCCGCAAGGAGGAGCGATGCCGGGTACTGCCGCACTGGCGATCGCCGCGGTCGTCGCGGTGGTCATGATGATCATCATCTTCAAGATGATCTGGCGCGTCGCCGAGCCCAACGAAGCACTGATCATCTCTGGTCTTGGCGCCAAGGCCCACAATCGGGACACCGCGGAGAGCCTCGGCTTCAAGATCGTAACCGGCAAGGGGGTGTCCGTCCTTCCGGGCTTCCAGACCTGCCGGCGGCTCTCCCTCGACACCCGCGCGTCCGACCTCGACGTCAACTGCGTGACCAAGCAGGGCATCAGGGTGCACGTCAAGGGCGTGGTCATCTACAAGGTCGGCGATGACTTCTCCTCGATCGCCAACGCCGCCAGGCGCTTCCTCGACCAGCAGAAGCTGATGGACGACAAGACCCACCAGCTGTTCGCGGGCCACCTGCGGTCGATCATCGGGCACCTGACCGTGGAAGACCTCATCCATAACCGCGAGGGCCTGACGAACGAGGTCCGTACGTCCTCCGCGAACGAGATGGGCAAGCTCGGCCTGGTCGTCGACTCGCTGCAGATCCAAGAGATCGAGGACGAGAGCGGCTACATCATGAACCTGGGCCGCCCGCACGCGGCCGCCGTCGCGGCCGCCGCGCGCATCGCCGAAGCGGGCCGCAACCAGGAGGCCACGGTCGCCGAGCAGACCGCCGAGCAGCAGAACGCCGGCCAGATCCGCGACACGCAGATCAAGAAGGCCGAGTACCAGGGCCAGGTCGACCAGGCGGCCGCCGAGGCCCGACAGCAGGTCATCCTCAAGGAGACGCGGAACGCCGAGCTCGAGGCCGAGCGCACCGAGCGGCGGCTGGAGTCCGAGATCCGCAAGCCCGCCGACGCGCGCGCGTACGAGCAGGTCACACTCGCCCAGGCGGAGCGCGAGGAGCGCATCTCCTACGCTCAGGCCGCGGCGACCGAGACCCAGCTGAAGGCGGAACGGGAGGCCGAGGCCACCCGCATCATCGGTGAGGCCCAGGCCGACGCGACCCGCAAGAAGGGTCTCGCCGAGGCCGAGGCGATCAAGGCCAGGGCCGACGCGCTCGCGCAGAACCAGGAGGCGGTCATCGCCCAGCAGCTCGCCGAGCAGTGGCCGCAGATCGTCGAGGCCGGCGCCAAGGTGTTCGGCAACGTCGACAACATGGTCGTGCTCAACGGCGCCGACGGCCTCGAGGACATGCTGGCCAAGGCGCTCACCCTCGGCGGCACCGGGCTGGGCCTGGCCCGCTCGCTGCTGTCGAACATGAACGGCCAGCAGCCCGCGCCGACGAGCAACGGCACGCCCCCCGCTCCGGTATCGGTGGAGACCGTCGAGGCCGTCGTCGAGGCCAAGACCGACCCGACCGACAAGTAGCACCCATTTCAGATCGCCCTGGGCCGCGCACCTGCCGGCGCGCCCGGGGCGACTTGGCGCAAGGGTCCCCGGATCGTTCACGGCGCCGAAGTGGGCGGGTTGCCATGTCAGTCGTCGCGGGCCACTAACGTTCCAGGTATGACCGTGCCCCGGGTCGCCGTCACCGTCGACCTCGTCGTGCTGACCGTTCGCGAGCAGCGGCTGTGCGCCTTGGTGTGGCGGCGCGACCGGCCGCCGTACGACGGCTGCTGGTCGCTGCCCGGCGGCTTCATCCAGCTCGACGAGGACCTGCCCGTCGCGGCCTCGCGGCTGATGGCCGAGCGCGCGGGGCTGGCGGACGTACGGATCCACCTGGAGCAGCTCGCGACGTACGGCTATCCGGACCGTGACCCGCGCCAGCGCGTGGTGAGCGTCGCGTACCTCGGCCTCGCACCGGACCTGCCCGCGTCCAGCCGGGCCCAGGTGCTGTGGCAGGCCGTCGACGACCTCACCGGCCCCGACTGCGCGGCGTTCGACCACCGGCGCATCCTGCACGACGGCATCGAGCGCGCCCGGGCCAAGCTGGAGTACAGCCCGCTCGCCGCCGCGTTCTGCCCGCCCGAGTTCACGGTCGCGGAGCTGCGGCGGGTGTACGAGATCGTCTGGGGCACGCCGCTCGACCCGCGGAACTTCCACCGCAAGGTGACCGGAGCCGACCGCTTCCTGGTGGCGACCGACCATACGACCACCCGCGACGGAGGCCGTCCGGCCCGGCTTTACCGGCGGGGCGGCGCCGAGACCCTGCATCCGCCGATGCTGCGTCCCCGGCCCTGACCCGATACCCATAGAGTTGATGCGATCAGTGCATATATCGCGGGGAGGATGACGGTGTCCGAAGCAACCACCCCACGCTTCCGCTCCGTACTCGACCGGTTCGTGGCTTACAAGCCGGGCAAGGTCGCGCTGTCGCCCGACGGCAGGTCGTTCAAGCTGTCGTCGAACGAGTCGCCGTACGGCCCGCTGCCATCGGTCGTACAGGCCATCACCGAGGCCGCCCGGCAGGTCAACCGCTACCCCGACAACACCTGCGCCGCGCTGATCGACGCCATCGCCGACCGGCACGACGTGCCGCACGATCGCGTCGCGGTCGGCTGCGGCTCGGTCGGGGTCACCCAGATGCTGCTGGAGGCGGTCGGCGAGCCCGGCGCCGAGGTCATCTACGCCTGGCGCTCGTTCGAGGCCTACCCCCTGCTGGACGATCTGGCCGCGACCACGTCCGTACGGGTGCCGCTCGCCGACGAGACCCACGACCTGGCCGCGATGGCCGACGCCATCACCGAGCGCACGCGGCTGATCTTCGTGTGCAACCCCAACAATCCGACCGGCACGGCCGTACGGCGGGCGGTGCTGGAGGCCTTCCTCGACCGGGTGCCCGCCGACTGCCTGGTGGTCCTGGACGAGGCGTACCGGGAGTACATCCGCGACGACGAGGTCCCCGACGGGCTCACCCTGTACGGCGACCGGCCCAACCTCGCGGTCCTCCGGACGTTCTCCAAGGCGTACGGCCTGGCCGGGCTGCGCATCGGGTTCATGGTGGCGCACCCGGCGGTGGCCGAGTCGATCCGCAAGACGTACCTGCCGTTCACCGTCAACCACATCGCGCAGGCCGCGGCCATCGCGTCGCTGCGCGCGGAGGACGAGCTGCTGGAGCGCGTCGAGATGACGGTCAAGGAGCGTGACCGGGTGCGGGCCGCGCTGCTCGGTCAGGGCTGGACCGTGCCGCCGAGCGAGGCCAACTTCGTCTGGCTGCGGCTCGGCGAGAACACCATGCACTTCTCCGCCACCTGCGACGCCGCCGGCGTGAGCGTACGGCCGTTCGCCGGCGAGGGCGTGCGCATCTCGATCGGCTCGCCCGAGGAGAACGACGCGCTGCTCGCGGTCACGGGCTCGTACGGCTCTCGGAACTGACGGGTTCGGGGGTATCGGCCGGCCGCCGTACCGGGGCGTGGCCGCGGCGCTCGGTGGAGACGACCAGGCCGACGCCGGCGATGATGATCGCGCCGCCCACCACGGTCGCCCAGGAGACATGCTCGCCGAGGATTGTCGCGCCGAGTAGCACCGCGACCGTCGGGTTGACGTACGCGTACGTGCCGACGAGCGAGATCGGCGCGTTGCCGAGCAGCCAGACGTACGACGTGAAGGCCAGCAGCGAGCCGAAGACGATCAGGTAGCACAGCGCCACCCAGGAGCGCGTGGAGTACTCGCTGACGTGCAGGGTCTCGCCCTTGGCCAGGCCGAGCACGGTCAGCATGAGGCCGCCGGCGAGCATTTCATAAACCGTCGCGACGTACGTGTTCGCCGGCAGCGGCAGCCGCCCGGACACGAACGACCCGGTCGCCCACGAGAACGCGGCACCCAGGATGACGAGGATGCCGAAGGCGCTGCCGGCCGAGCCCCCGCCCCGGGTGAGCGACAGCAGGGCCAGCCCGCCGAAGCCGATGACCACCCCGGCGATCGTTGTGATCGGCGGCCGGTCGCCGGTCACCCGCCGGAACACCACGAGCCACAGCGGCACCGACGCCACGAGCAGCGCGGCGAGCCCTGACGAGATGTGCTGCTCGGCGATGCTGACCATGCCGTTGCCGAACGACAGCAGCAGCACCCCGACGAGCGCGACCGAGCCGAGCGCCCGCGGCGACACCCGCAGCACGCCGGGGCCGTGCCGGATCGCCAGCACCGCGCCGAGCAGGACCCCCGCCGTGATGAAGCGCACGGCACCGCCGAGCAGCGGCGGCATCGTCTCGATGACGATGCGGATGCCCAGGTAGGTCGAGCCCCACACGACATAAACGACGCCGAGCGCCGTCCAGACGATCGGGGTAACGGACCGGGTGTCAGGAGTCGGAGGGCTCATGACTCCTGACACTACGGGACGGGTACGACAGTTTTCGCCTCAGTTTTAGCCGATGGAAACGGACAGCCCGCCCACCGAGATGCCCGTCCCGCCACCGCCCGGATCCGTTTGCGTGGGCGGATCACTGACGGGTGGAGGATCACTGACGGGTGGAGGGTCGCTGGACGGCGGAGGATCGCTGGTGGGCGGTTTCGAGGTGTCGACCGGACCTGGCGGGGTCGACCCTCCACCCGTCGGTGTGCCACCGCCCGGTTTGGGCGTTCCGCTCCCGGGCTTCTTGGTGGGACCGCCGGGCTTCTTCGTGCCGGGGGCGGTGCCGCCCGCCGGGGACGGGTTCGCGACCGGTGAGGTGGGCAGCGAGCCCGGCGGAGTGGCCCAGGCGCCGGACGGCAGGCCACCGGGCATCGACCAGGTCGGGCTGGGCGACGGCCTGGGCTTCCCCTTCGGAGCGAGCGGCCTCGGCGTCGACATGGGCTGGGCGACCGCGGGAGGCGTATGGACGTTGTTGCCGGCCTGCAGCGCGGCGATCCCCGCACCCGCCATGATCACGAGCACGCCAGTGCCGGCCGCGGCGAGCGTCCTGGACTTGTTCGCCCCCAGCCGCGTGATGCCCAGTACAGATGCGATCTTGCCCGGCGGCTCGGCCAGCGGGAAAAGCAGGACCAGCAGGGCCGCCATCTCGACGAGACGGCTTCGGCCGCGCGTCTCCCACTTCGGCCCGTACGCGGCGCGGGCCGCCTCCTCGACCTCTTCGAGGAACATCGCGGCGGTCGGCGGCCGGTCCATCGGGTCCTTGGCCAGGCCGTGCGCGAACATCACCCACAGCGGCTCGGGGATCTGCTTGATCGGAATCGGCGCGGACTCGTGCGCCTTGGCCAGCAGCGCCGCGGTCTCCCGCTGGTACGGCGGCCGCCCGGTGAGGCATTCATAGAAAACCGCCGTGGCGGCGTAGACGTCGGTGGCCGGCGTCGCGGGCTCCCCGGCCCACTGCTCCGGCGCCATGTACGCGGGCGTGCCGGACGGGGTCGCCTCGTGCCCCGCCGGCAGCGCGATGCCGAAGTCGGCGAGCTTGCTCTCACCGTCGCCGTCGATGAGCACGTTGCCCGGCTTGTAGTCGCGGTGGACCACCCCGGCGGAATGCGCCGCGGCCAGGCCGAGCAGCGAGCCCTTGAGCACGGCGAGCGCCGCCTCCGGACCGGTCGGCCCCTCCCGGCGCAGCAGTTCACGCAGCGTGATGCCGTCGACCAGCTCCATGATGATGGCGGCCCCGCTGCCCGACTCGACGTACTCGTAGAACCTGACGAGATGCGGGTCGCGGATCCCGGCGAGCAACCGGGCCTCGACACGGAACCGGGTCAGGAACGTCTTGTCGGCGAACAGCGTGTTGGCGAGATACTTGATCGCGACCGGGACCCCCGACGCGTCGTGAATCGCGAGTACGACACGCCCCCCGTTCCCGACCCCCAACTCTCGCATCGGCGTGTATCCAGGTACTGCCCATTCGTCGTCCACGCCGCTTCCTTTCCCCGTGCACGGACTGCGAGTAAGGCCGCGTCTCGGAGAGACGCGATCTAGCGATGCTACGGCGCGTCCAGCCCGCTGCATCATGCCGATTTCGTAGGCGTGTAGTCAGCAGTGTGACCTTGGCCACATGCGGTCACTAGCTGCAGAGATAGTCGAAAGCGGCGGACGCGCGACGGGTGGTGTCACCGGGGGAGAGCACTTCTAGTGTGGCGACCGCGTGCAGCTTTCCGGGGCCCGTCACCGTCCAGTGCAGCGGGAGGGTCACCTCGCGCCGCCCCTTGTCCACGTTGGCCTGCAGGACCCCCGACTCGTTGCCGTCGCTGCGCCGCCAGCGGTACGTGACCTGTCCGCTCTTGCCGTTCGTGGTGAGGATCCCGGTGACGTCGACGGTCGCGTCGCAGCGCTGCGTCGCCTTCGGGGCCTGCACCTTGATCGCGCTTACCTGGAGCTCGTCCCCCTGGCCGCGCAACAGGAGCCACAGCACCACCCCGCCCACGATGACGACCGTGACGAGGCTGCTGACGAGGTTCCACAGCCAGCCGCGTCGCCGCCTCCGCCCCGGCCTGCGCCCCGATCGCCACTGCTGGACGACCGGGGGTACGTCACCAGGCTGTACGCCAGGCCCGAACCGCAGCGATATGTCGTCCTCGCTGCCCCCCTGCCCCCGCAGGTCGCTCACCTTATCTCCACTCCACAGGACTGTCCGTCCGTGCTCGCCGAGTCGCTAACGCCATCCCCCGACGCAGTGATTGTGAACGGTGTCCCGCAGGACTTGAAGACGTGTTTGACATCGATTGTGTAGGACGTCGCGCCCGAGCGGGTGTACTGCTCCGAGCTCGTCTCGTCACCCGCGCTGTACGTCACGGAGACCGTGACTGTATCGGTGCCGCTCGTCGTCACCTGTATGGAGCCCGCGGCCTCTCCGTTGCCGACGTTCGCCCACCGCACCACCGAGATGCCGCTGATCTTCGTAACTGGAGGCGGCGGGGGTGGGGGCGGCTTCGGGGCTCCGGCGGTCGAGCCGCCGGGGATGGTGACCGCGGGTGGGACGACGCCCGGGGGAGCGCCGCCGCCGCCTCCACCGCCTCCGCCTGCGGGGGCGGCCCCGGCGGGCGGCGTGGTGGCCGGTGTGACGCCGGGTGAGGTCGGCGACGAGGGCCCGGCGCTCGGGTCCCCGGACGGGCCGGTACTGGGTCCGGCCGACGGGCCGGTGGACGGTGAGCTGCTGGGCCTGGCCGCCGCGTTGGACGGCCTGCTGTCGCTTTGGATCGTCCAGACCAGGACCGTGCCGCCGCCGAGCAGGATCACGGCGGCGGCCGCGGCTGCCGCCACGACGAAGCGGCGGGCGGACCCGCGCGCCACCCCGGCGGCCGCGGCGCCCCCCGCCGCGGCGCCCAGCGCGGTTTCCGCCACCGCCGACGAGGTCTTCGACGACGGCTCGGCCAGTGGGAACAGCAGCGCCAGCAGCGCGGCGAGCTCGGCCAGCCGGCGGCGGCCGCGGTCCTCCCAGTTCGGCCCGTAGGCCGCCAAGGCGGTCGCCTCGAGCTCCTCCAGGAACGCCATCGCCGACTGTGGCCGGTCGTGGGCGGCCTTCGCCATGCCGTGCGAGACCAGGCCGCGCAGCGCCGGAGGCACCCGGTCGAGCGGAATCCCGGCCGTACGATGCGCGAGCGCGAGCTGCGGCAGCGACTTGCCGAGGAACGGGCGCTCCCCGGTCAGGCACTCATAGAAGACCGCCGTCGCCGCGTACACGTCCGTGGCCGGCGTGACCGGGCGGCCCGACCACTGCTCGGGCGGCATGTACGCCGGGGTGCCGGCGGCCGGTACGTTCTCGCCGGCCCGCACCGCGATGCCGAAGTCGGCGAGCTTGCTGCTGCCGTCGCCGGCGACCAGCACGTTTCCCGGCTTGTAGTCGCGGTGCACGATGCCGACCGAATGGGCGGCGGCCAGCCCGAGCAACGACCCCTTCAAGACCGTCAGCGCGGCTTCCGGCCCGGTGGGCCCCTCGGCCTTGATCAGCCGGTTCAGGCTGACGCCGTCGACCAGCTCCATGACGATGCCGGCGCCGCGTGGGGCGCCGCCGACCGGCCCCTCCCGCCGGACGGACTCGACGTACTCGTGGAACCGCACCAAGTTGGGATTGTCGATCCCGGCCAGCAGCCGGGCCTCGGCACGGAACCGCGACAAGAACTCCTCGTCCGCGAGCAGCCGATCAGACAAGTATTTGATCGCGACAGGGGTCTCTGTCGCGATGTGCACGGCCAGCACAACCCGGCCTGCGGAACCCTCCCCCAGATCCCGGATAGCGCGATATCCGGGAACCTGCCAGTCCCCTGCCACGGGGCCTCCCCATGTGCCGGCGGCCTCGAGTGAAAGAAGGCCACGTACCCGACAAGACGCCCGATGGTACGCCCGGGTTGGCAGAGATCGCGAGTTGTCCGACGTTCTTAACTGACTTGTGTGAATAAACGGACGAATGGGATCAACTGGGAGTCTTCGGACCGAGTTTCTCGACGATCAACCGGTAGAGCTGGCGCGGACGGCCCGGCTGCGGCGTCCGGTTGGGCGGCAGCGGCCAGGCGAGGCCTTCTTCGACCAGCGTGCGCAGCAGCCGGCGGGCGGTACGGGGCGTCACGCCGAGCATCTTCCCGGCGTTCTCCGCGTCGACGATGAGGGGCTGCTGCGACTCGCCCGATCGCACGCCGCCGCCGGCGTTCCCGGTGTCCTGGTCGCCGAGCTTGTCGGCCAGCCGGGCCAGGATCTCCAGGCCCTTGGGCTTGGCCTGGGGTTGGACCCGGGGCGGCGTACGCGGGGCGGGCACCAGCGCCCGGCCCTCCCGATCGAGTGCGAAGCCGGTCGCCCGCTGGGAGGACTGCGACCTTGCGAGCGCCGCGCGCGCGTGTGTCTCGGCCTCCTGCGCGGTCCGGCCCATGCCGATGCCGACCTCGATGGCCAGCCCGAGCTCGTCGCGGACGCGTTCCACGAATGGCGGCGTACGGAACCCGTCGGTCACCGAGGCGACCGACCCGCGGGTCGCGGTGACCAGGTAGCTGTGATCGTCGAGCGGCCACACCGAGGCGTTCATCCGGTGCGCCTCCTGCAGCAGCACCCGGTGCAGGGCCAGCTTGAGCTCGTCGCGCCAGTAGCGGGGCGTGACGCGGCGCGGGGTCTCGCGCAGGGTGGGCACGTCGACCAGCACGACCACCAGCTGGGACTCCTCTAGCCGATGGTGCGCGCCGAGCAGCGCGGCGGTCTGCAGCGAGGAGCGGATCGCGGCGCCGGTCGGGCGCACCCGGATGGTCGGCACGCCGGCCATCTCCAGGCGCTCGGCCGTCGCGTGGACGCAGGTCATCGCGACCGTCGTAGTGCCGCGGCGCCACAGCCGCTCGTGGAAGGCGGCCAGCGTGCCCGGGCCCGCGGACTCCTCGCGGAGGTGGACGTGCTCGGTGCTCAGGCTGATCTCGTTGTAGGCCTCTTCGACCTCCGCACGGCCCAGCACGTCGATGCTGACCTTGCCCGGTTCGTAGCGGTTGTCGAGCGCCGCCCGCAGCAGCGCGCCCTGCAGCGCGGCGCCGTTCAGCGGGACGAAGGTCGCCGGCATGCTCAACACCCCGGCCTTGCGCGCGAAGTCGTACGGCACGGGGCTGGCGAACAGGCACACGTCAACCCCGGTGCCCAGGCGGACGACCTTGTCGGCGGCCTCCTGCTCGTCGCGGTAGGCGGCGGCGACCAACCGGCTCGGTATCGGCGTGGGGCCGTGGCCCATGAGCATGACCCGCTCGACGAGGTCATGCGGCCCGACGACACCGATCGTCAGGTCGGGTGTGACCGTTCCCGGACGTGGGCTGCTCACCACTTTCCCCCGCCCCAAACCCCGATCAGTGGGGCCATTCCGATCGACGGATCTCTCATGGCTCGCCCCTGCCTGTTGCCAACATCGCAGATCCCGTGCGATTGGTTCCTCATTGGGCAGATCGCCTGGAGGCCCGCAGATGTGACGCCAAGCCGGGAATCCGTTTAATGGTGCGGCGCAAAACCTACCAAGACAGAGGCTTAGTGAGGAATATCTCACCCAAGCGACAGCTTCGTAACTTTGTTACGTTAGCTGTCGCTTTTGCGATGATTTATGCGACCTCTCGTACGATATCCGCACCTAGTGTGACCAGGCGTTCCGCGATGTGGGCATGACCGCGGTCGAGGTAGTAGCCGGACGTGATCGTCGTCTCGCCGGCGGCCGCGAGCCCCGCGATGATCAGTGCACTTCCGGTGCGCAGGTCGTGTGCGACGACCTCCGTGCCGGTCAGCGAGGTCGGGCCGTTCACCTTGGCCCGGGCGCCTTCGACCTCGACGTCGGCGCCCATCTTGCGCAGTTCCTCGGTCAGCTTGAACCGCCCGTCGAAGATCCGCTCGTAGATGTACGACGGGCCATCGGCCAGGCAGGACAGCGCCATGATCGGCGACTGCAGGTCGGTGGCGAAGCCGGGGTACTCGTCGGTGATCACGTTGATCGGGCGCAGCGCGCGGTCGCGGCGGACCTGGAGCACCGCGCCCTGGGCAGCGAACTCCACGCCCATCTGCTCCAGTTTGTCGCCGGCCACGCCCAGGTGCTCCAGGGAGGCGCCGACGAGGCAGATATCGCCGCCGGTGATCGCCGCGGCCATGACGAACACGCCGGTGTCGATCCGGTCGGGCATGACGGTGTGCTCGACGGCGGTGAGCTCGGCGACGCCCTCGACGGTGATGAAGCCGGTGCCGCCGCCCTTGATGCGGGCGCCCATGCGCTGCAGGAACTCGATGACGTCGAGCACCTCGGGCTCCAGCGCGCAGTTCTTGATCAGCGTGGTGCCGTGCGCCAGCGAGCCGGCGATGATCAGGTTCTCGGTGCCGGTGTGCGACGGGGTGTCGAGGTAGAGCGTGCCGCCCCGCAGGTCGCCGGCCTTGATGTGGATGACGCCGTCGCCGGCCTCGGTCATCTGCTCGGTGACCGTGGCGCCGAGGCGCTTGAAGCCGTTGTAGTGGAAGTCGAGGTTACGGCTGCCGAGGTTGCAGCCCCCGACGCCCTCGATGACGGCCTCGCCCAGCCGGTGCAGCAGGGCGGGCACGAACAGGAACGACCCGCGGAAGCGCGCGGCGATATCGGCGGGCAGCACCGGGCTGCTCAGCGTCGAGGCGTCGATGACCAGGGTGCGCTCGGCCTCGTGCAGCTCGGCCTTGGCCCCGATGGCCCGGGCCAGCTCGACCGCACGCCGTACGTCTTCGATGATCGGGACGTTGCGCAACACCGTACGGCCCTTAGCCGCCAGCAGCGACGCGCCGATCATGGGGAGGACGGCGTTCTTCGCGCCCTGGACGAAAACGGTGCCGCCCAGTGGGCGGCCTCCACGCACGCGGTAGCGAACCTCGCGGTCCAAGCTCATAACGGCCCTTGCTCCTTCATCGGCAGGGTGTAACTGTTCGGACTTTCGTGACCCCCGTTCAGCTCCGGCCGCCGGGGTTATGAGGGCGGTACGCATCGAGACGCGCCCCTCAGTATCGCATCGGGTCGATGCTGCGTTGACCCCCAGGTTTGGTGGCCTGAACAGGTCGATCAGTTAGATACCGGCACGACCGGAAAGGTTCGCTCGCCGCTCTCGCGCCAGTGACGACGGTGTTGGCGCGTCTCGTACGGCCGAGTTAGACCCGCCGTCTCGCAGGACCGTACGGCATGTTCGACCGGAGCGTCAGCGAAGCGCCGCGACGCGGTCGAAGACCGGGCCGAGGCGGGCGACGAAGCGTTCGGGGCGGCAGACCTCGTCCAGCCGGGCCTCGTCGATGGGCACCCCGGCGCCGTCGTTCCAGGAGGCCGCGTGCTTGCGGAGCGTCTCGCGGAACGGCACGCCCGACTGCCAGGTCTCCATCGCGGCCTGCTGGACGAGCGGGTACGCCTCATCGTCGCGCGACAGGCCGGCCTCGACCAGTTCGAGCAGCACGGCGGAGGTGTAGATCAGCCCGCCGGTCGACTCCAGGTTGGCGCGCATCCGCTCGGCGTCGACGACCAGCCCGGAGACCAGCCGGTACGTCAGATGCAGCATGTAGTCAAGGGTGATCGAGGCGTCCGGCAGCGCGATCCGCTCCACGCTGGAGTGCGAGATGTCGCGTTCGTGCCACAGCGCGATGCCCTCCATGACCGGCACGATCTGGCCGCGGGCGATGCGGGCCAGCCCGGTCAGCCGCTCCGAGATGATCGGGTTCTTCTTGTGCGGCATGGCCGACGAGCCCTTCTGGCCGCTGCCGAACGGTTCCCACAGCTCCCGCACCTCGGTGCGCTGACCGTGCCGTACCTCCAGCGCGACGGCCTCGCACACCGTCGCCATGATCGCCAGCGTGGACACCCATTCGCCGATGCCGTCGCGCATCACCACCTGGGTCGACACGTCGGCCGCCCGCAGACCGAGCCGTTCGGCGACGTACGCCTCGACCGCCGGGTCGATGTTGGAGTACGTGCCGACCGCGCCGGAGATCGCCATCACGCCGACGGCCGCGCGCGCCCGCCGCAGCCGGTCGCGCGACCGGGCCATCGCGAACGCGAAGTCGGCCACCCGGTGCCCCCACACGTCGGGCTCGCCGTGGATGCCGTGCGTGCGGCCCACCCGCAGGGTGTTCCGGTGCTCGAGGGCGTGGTCGCGGAGCGCGGCCACCAAGGCGTCGGCCCTGGCCAGCAGCAGGTCGGTGGCCTCGACGAGCTGGACGGCGAGCGCCGTGTCGAGCAGATCCGAGGAGGTCATGCCGAAATGCACGTAAGCGGCGGCCTGGCGCGGCTCGGTGTTGTCGGCCCACGCGGTGAGGAAGGCGATCACGTCGTGCTGCGTGACGGCCTCGATCTCGGCCACCCGCTCCGGCGTCGGCGGCGGCGCGGCGCGGATCGGCTCGACGACGTCGGCGGGGATGGTGCCCGCCGCCGCGTGCGCCTCGACGACGAGGCGCTCGACCTCGCACCACAGCTCGTACTTGTGCGCGTCGCTCCAGACGCGGCCCATCTTCGGAAGCGTGTACCGCTCGATCACGCCGCCCATTCTCGCAGGTGAGGGTCACTCGGCCGGACGGCGTTCCAGGACCAGGGCCCCGGCCAGGATGGCCACCAGGACCACCACCTGCAGCTCGGCCACGACCGCGCCCA
Source organism: Streptosporangiaceae bacterium (assembly GCA_036555725.1). Taxonomy (GTDB): domain Bacteria; phylum Actinomycetota; class Actinomycetes; order Streptosporangiales; family Streptosporangiaceae; genus CALAED01. Next base: position 19,794 of record DATBKU010000073.1, read on the forward strand.
GCGGGATGGTGGCCAGCGCCAGGGCGGCGGCCGCCGGCCGCGTCGCCGACGGGCCGATGCCCATGATGCGGCGGAACCACACGTCGCCGAGAAGGTAGAGCGCGAGCCCGCCGGCGAGGGCGACGGACGGCCCCGCGTGCAACGACTCGTACATGTGGCCCATCGCCTTCTTGATTCCGGCCGCCATGGCGATCACGCCGATCAAGATCGGAATATGTGCGTAAAAGTACCCGTACATCACCATCTGGGTGCGGCGGCCACTATCGGCCATGGCCAGCGCCCTCTCGGTCCGTTCGTCGTCGCCCGCGAAATACGTCCACCACAACGCCGCGACCAGGGCAAGGCCGAGCAGCGCGGCCTGCGCCAGCTCCAGGTCGAGGTCCTGCCCGGCGACCCCGATGCCGATGGCGACGACCGACTCACCGAACGTAATGAGAACCAGCAGGCCGTGCCGTTCCACAATGTGCGACGCCTGCAGCAGGAACCGCCCGCCCGGCGGCACGATGTACGGCATCGCGATGGGGATGAACACCGCCAGCGCCCACAGCACGTACACGAGAGCCCCGTCGACGAAGCCGGTCGCGATCACGCAGCCCGCGGCGATCAGGTTGGCCGGCAGCACGCGGATGAACTTGGGCGTGAACTGCAGGTACAGGCCGCCGTGGACAAGCACGACGATCAGGTAGCCGACGCCCCACCACGCCCCGCCGCCGTCGAAGGCGTGCGGCGTGGCCAAGGCCACCAGCAGGAATCCGCCCATGCCGACGAGGAGCAGCAGGCGGTGCCCGGCGGCGACCGGCGTCCGGGTGTTGGTGAGCCAGGCGTACCCGCTGTACATCCACCACAGCGCCACGAACATCAGCGTGACGCGCAGCAGCCCGAGCAGCGAGAGCTCGGCCACCAACACGCTGGTCAGCTGCGTGATCACGAAGACGAAGACCAAGTCGAAGAAGAGCTCCAGGGTGGTGACCCCGTATTCCTCTTCGGTGCTCGGCGGCGGATTGGACATCGGCAATTCCCGTCAAATCCCAAGGAACGGCGCGGGCATTCGGGCCGTCAAAGCCACACGCGTCACCGTCTTCCCATGCCGTAACCGGACAGAGCGCCTGGTTTCACGACATGGCCGGACCTATGAACGCTACTGTTCATGTCTCCTTGACGAGAAAGGTACGTCAGTGACGACTCCCAACCCTCCGCAGCCGGGGCCGCAGCAGCCCTACCCGGGACCGCCCACCCAGCCGCAGGGCTATCCCGCCGGCCCCGGCGCTCCTGGCGCCGGCCCGCAGCCCGGCTACCCGCCGGCGCCGCCGCAGCAGAAGAAGAAATTCCCCGTCCGCATCGTCGTTGGCCTCGTCATCGCCGCGGTGGTGATTGTC
>DATBKU010000074.1:0-32291 GCA_036555725.1 Streptosporangiaceae bacterium
ACAACTTCGGCCGGTTCACCCGGACCCGAGTACGGGAGGCGAGCATGTCATGAGCTCCACTGCGGCGCCGTCCGAGCGCGAGCAGCAGGTGCTCGACCGCATCGAGCGGGCGCGGAAGCGGCGGCCGAAGGTCAAGGAAGAACGGATCGTCCTCTCCCACGGGTCCGGCGGCAAGGCCACCCAGACCTTGATCGAGGCGGTCTTCCTCGACGCGTTCCGCAACCCGCTGCTCGAACCGCTCGAGGATGCGGCCGAGCTGGAGGTCGGGCTGGCCGCCGCCGGGGCGCGACTCGCGCTGACCACCGACTCCTTTGTGGTCTCGCCACTGTTCTTCCCGGGTGGCGACATCGGCGACCTCGCCGTCAACGGCACCGTGAACGACCTTGCCGTGTCCGGTGCGAGGCCGCTGTACCTGACCGCGGGGTTCATCCTCGAGGAGGGCTTCCCGGTCGCCGACCTGACCCGGATCGTTGAGTCGATGCGGGCCGCGGCCGTGGACGCCGGAGTGTCCATCGTGACCGGCGACACCAAGGTCGTGCAGCGCGGCAAGGCCGACGGGTGCTACATCAACACGGCGGGCGTGGGCGTGATCGACCACCCGAGGCGGCTCGGGGTGGCGACCGCACGGCCTGGCGACGCGGTCATCGTGTCCGGCCCGATCGGCGAGCACGGGATCACCATCATGCTGGCCCGCGGCGAGCTGGACATCGAGGCCGACCTGACGTCCGACACCGCGCCCGTGCACGGGCTGGTCGCCGAGTTGCTCGCCGCCACGCCCGGTGTACGGGCGATGCGGGACGCCACGCGGGGCGGGGTGGCCACGATCCTCAACGAGGTGGCCAGGGCCGCCGGGGTAGCCGTCGTGGTCGACGAGGAGGCGGTCCCCGTGGGCCCCGAGGTGCGCGGCGCCTCCGAGCTGCTCGGCATCGACCCGCTCTACGTGGCCTGCGAGGGCCGGATCGTGGTCATCGTGGACGGCGCCGAGGTGGATACCGCCCTGGCCGCCCTGCACGGGCATCCGCTCGGCGAGCAGGCCGCCGTGATCGGCCGCATCAAGGAGGACCCGGCCGGGCTGGTACTGCTGAACACGGTCTTCGGCGGCACCCGGATCTGCGACCTGCTGGTCGGCGACCCGCTGCCCAGGATCTGCTGAGCGGGCATGCACGAGCTGTCCCTCACCCAGGAGATCGTCGAGGCCATCGCCGACCGGATGGGCGACGCCGAGATCGAATGCGTACGACTGGAGATCGGCAAACTGTCCGGGGTCGTGGTCGAGTCCATCCGGTTCTGCTTCGACCTGGTGGCCGAGGGCACCATCGTGGCGGGCGCCCGATTGGAGATCGACGAGCCGTCCGGGCACGCGCGGTGCCGGGAGTGCGCGAGCGAGTTCGACATCGACGACCCGATCGTGCTGTGTCCCACCTGCGCGACGGCCAACGTTGACGTCCTCTCCGGCCGCGACATGCGGATCAGATCAGTGGAGGTGAGGACGGCATGTGCACCACCTGCGGCTGCTCGGACGACACCGGGGTCAGGGTGACCGACCCGGGCGCGCCGACCCATCAACCCCACACCCATGACCATGACCACGATCACGGCCGGACCGTGCTGCTCGAGCAGAAGGTGCTGGCCCGCAACGACGACCTCGCCGGCCGCAACCGGGCCTGGCTGGCCGAACGCGCTGTCGTCGCGGTCAACCTGATGAGCTCGCCCGGGTCGGGCAAGACCACGCTGCTGGAACGTACGATCCGCGAACTGGGCTCCGACGTGCCGCTGTCGGTGATCGAGGGCGACCAGGAGACCCTGTTCGACGCGGAGCGGATCCGGGCGACCGGCTGCCGGGTGGTCCAGGTGAACACCGGCGCCGGCTGCCATCTGGACGCCCAGATGCTCTCCTCCGCACTGCGGACCCTGGAGCCGCCGCAGCGGTCCGTGATGTTCATCGAGAACGTGGGGAACCTGGTCTGCCCGGCGCTGTTCGACCTTGGCGAGGACGGCCGGGTCGTGGTCATGTCGGTGACGGAGGGCGCGGACAAGCCCTTGAAGTACCCGCACATGTTCCGCACCGCCGACGTTGTGCTGCTCAACAAGGTTGACCTGCTGCCGTACGTCGACTTCGACGAGCAGCGGTTCGAGGGCTCGGTGCGTCGCGTCAACCCCGCGGCCCGGGTGCTGCGGATCTCGGCGACGCGCGGCGACGGAATGTCCGGCTGGTACGACTGGCTGCGCGAGCGCGCCACCGACCGGCCGCGCTGAACGATCGTGAGCCTTACGGGTGGTCACCGAGCAGTTGGGAGCGGAGCACGTCGAGGCCCACGCTGCCGACGGCGAGCGCGTTGTGGTGGAAGGCTTTGAGGTCGAACGCGGAGCCTTGGCGGGCGCGGACGTCATCGCGTAGCCGAAGGCCCCCACTCGTACGCCTCGGCCAGGTCTACCTGGAAGCCGAGGAACGACCGGGACCACAGCGCGTACAGCTCGGGGCCGACGGCGTCGTTTTCCGGCGCCTGGGCAATGAGCTCGGTCGCGAGGAACTCGGCCAGCTCCGGCGTCCCTGAGCAGCTCGGCCACCTGTAGCTGCTCGCGCGCGGCGGCAATGGTGACCCGATCGATGGAGTCCGCCGGGCGAGTACGGTCCAGCGCGGCGAGGGTGCGCCGCCGCAGCCCGGACATTTCGGCGTGCCCGTCCGGCGACAGGTCCGGCATGCGTTCGTCCTGGCCGGGCAGGCCGAACTCGGTCGCCGCGATCGGGTTGAGCGCCACGAATTCGTCCAAGAACCCGTCCATCACCCCGTCCACGGCGGTGCGCGACCTGATCTGCGACACGTGGGACTCCTCAGCCGGGATTCCTGTCCGGCTCAAATTTAGGCGCACCCCCGGCAGTTCGTGTGACGGCAGCCCCGGTCAAGTTGCGGCCGAGCCGGCGGCGGCCGGCCGGGCGGCGGGTTGGAACAGCTCGATGAGGTTGCCCGCGGGGTCGGCGATGAGGATCTGGCGCCCGCCGGGGCCGGCGATCAGGTCACTGCGAAACGACAGCCCGGCAGCGGTCAGCCGATCGATCTCGGCGCTGAGATCGTCGAGGATGAGGTGGATGCGATTGCGCCCGCCGACGGTGGCGTCCTCGGGCGTGGCGCGGGCGCCGGAGCTGGTCGGGCCGGACAGCAGCAGCCGCAGCCGGTCGCGGCTGACCTCGGCGAAGGCGGGGGCGGCGTTGGTGCCCACGGCGAAGCCGAGGTGGTTGGTGTAGAAGTCGATGGCCGCGTCGACGTCGTCGACGATGTAGCGGACGCTGGCGTACTCCTGCGGTGTCGTCATGGCTGAACCTCCGTGAGGACGGGCAGTAGATAGCGGATGCGGGTGTCGATCTCGGCGGCCGCACGGCTGAAGGCGCGGTCGCTTGCCTGGTCGGCGCCGATCGCGGCCGGGTCCGGGATGCTCCAGTGGATCAGCTGCGGCTGGTCGTCGAACTCGGGGCAGACCTCGCGCACCTTGTCGCACAGGGTGATCACGTAGTCGAACAGGCGGCCGGTCATGGTGTCCAGATGCCGCGGCCGCTGGTCGGCGATGTCGATGCCGTAGCGTTCGCGCAGGATTCCCACGGCGATCGGGTGAATGCGCGACTTCGGGTGGTAGCCGGCGCTGGCCACCTCTACCTGACCGCCCATGCGGTGGCGCAGCAGCGCCTCCGCGATCGGTGAGCGGGCGCTGTTGCCGGTGCAGGCGAACAGCACACGCGGTCGATCCGGTCGCCCCTCCGCCGCCGGTGGCCGGGCCGGATCCAGCCGGAGCGCGGGGTGCAGCGCGCCCCCGGCGGCGGCCAGCGCCTGCGCGCAGCGCTCCAGATCCAGGTGGTAGTAGGTGTCGCGGGCATCGAAGCTGCTGCGCCGCGCGCTGACCAGCCCGCTGCCGCGCAGCAGCCGCAGGTGATACGAGATCAGGTTCTGCGGTTGGCCGATCAGGTCGACCAGCTCACGGACCCGGTAGTCGCTGTCGGCCAGCTCGGCCAGCAGCCGCCACCGCAGCGGGTGCGCGGCCAGCCGCACAAACGCCAGGGCGTCGTCACCCGAGAACACCATGACCCGAACAATACATCAAATGAATTTGATGGATTTGTCCGGGCCCGAGGAAGGTCCGGCAGCGACGGGGTGGTCGGGTCAGGTCAGGTCCGCGGGGCGGCGAGCCGGCGGGCGGATTCGGGGGTGAGAAGGGTGCCACCGTCGAGGGCGGCGGCGAGGGCGGCCTCGTCGAGGACGGTACGGCAGGCGGCGGTGATGCGGTCGACGTCGACCTGCGCGGCCGGCGCATAGGACAGCGAGATCGCGCGGCGGGCGGCGGTCGCGGCACCGAGCACCTCGGCGGCCCGCGCGTGCTCGCCGGCCAGCGCCAGCGCTCCGGCCATGCCCTCCAGCGCGCCCGCCTGGTCCTGCGGCGCAGTGAGCCGGGCCGCGAGGTCGAAGGCCTCCACATGGAGCCGCAGCGCGGTCTCGGCATCTCCGCGCAGTTCGTGGACGAATCCCAGCTCGATGAGGATCATCGGGACGTGTACGGGCGGCACGTCGTCCGCTGGGGAGTCGGCGGCGGATACCCCGCCCCCGCCCGGCACGGTGTCCAGCAAATGCCGCAGGCGTGATTCGGCCGTGTCGAGGTCTCCGCTCCGGCGCGAGGCGTAGCCGAGCACGGTCTCGGCGAAGATCTCCGCGGTCCGGTAGCCCTGCTCGGTGGCCAGCCGCAGGGCCCGCACGCCGTGGTCCAGGGCGGCCTGATGCTCGCCTAGCCGGGTATTCGTCCAGCCAAGCCAGCACAGCCTGAGCGCGACCTCCGGCCACAGGCCGAGCTCCTCGGCCAGCCGCAGCGCGTCGCGCTGCAGGGGCATCGCGCGGGCGTAATCGCCGGTGATGTCGGCCATCCCGGCCAACCACCCGGTGGCGCCCAGCTGTCCCCAGCGATCGCCGAGCTCGGCGAACAGCTCGGCACTGCGGGCCGCGTCGCGCTCCAGGACGGCGACATCGCCCCGGGCGTGGGCCAGGTTGGCGCGGCTCATGAGGACGGCGGCCTCGGCCCACCGGTCCGGCTCGGACCGCGCGGCCTCGAAAGCCCGCGTCAAGAGCCGCTCGGTGTCGGCGAGGTCGCCGTAGCCGAGCCCGGTGTGGGCGAGGAACCACGCCGTCCTGGCCCGGTCGGCGTCCGGCAGGCCCTCGGTCGCGTCGCGGTGGCCGACGTCGCCCTGGAGGTACGCGAACCCGGCCAGCCAGATCCGGGCCGTCCCGGTGAGCGGTGCCTCCTCGGCGATGGACAGTACGGTCTGCAGGGAGCGGCGGGCCTCGGTCAACCGCCCGCGCAGGAACCAGTACCAGGCCAGCGCGCCCGCCAGCCGGAGCCCGGCGGCCGCGGCCCGATCCGCAACGCAGCGGTCCAGTGCGGCGCGCAGGTTGGCGGCCTCGGCGTCCAGGCGGCGCAGCCATCGGCGTTGCTCGGGACCCCGGAGGAAGGGCTCCGCCTGCTCGGCCAGCGCGAGGTAATGATCGCGGTGCCGGAGCCGTACCGACTCCAGCTCTCCCGCCGCGCGCAGGCGGTCCACGCAGTAGGCGGCCACCGACTCCAGCAGCCGGTAGCGCGGCCCCTCGGGCGTCTGCACCATTACGACCAGCGACCGGTCCACCAGCCGTACGAGCAGGTCGAGCACGTCGAGGCCGTCCCCGCCGCACACCGACTCGGCGGCCGCCAGCGTGCAGCCGTCGGCGTGTACGGCCAGCCGGCGCAGCACCGTCTGTTCGGGTTCGGTCAGCAGTCCCCAGCTCCAGTCGATCATCGCCATGAGGGTCCGCTGCCGTGGCGGGGCGCCGCGGTGACCGGTGGCCAGCAGGCGGAACCGGTCGTCCAGGCGATCCACGACACCCTGTACGCCCAGCGCCCGTACGCGGGTGGCGGCCAGCTCCAGGGCCAGCGGGATGCCGTCGAGGCGGCGGCACAGCAGGCCGACCGCCGCGGCGTTGCCGGAGTCGAGGGTGAAGCCGCGGACGGCGGCGGCCGTACGGGCGACGAACAGCCGTACGGCACTGCAGCCCGCCAGCTCACCGGCCTCGGCGTCGCGGCCGGGGACCTCCAGCGGCGGCACGTTCCAAACGACCTCCCCGGCCAGGCCCAGCGGCTCCCGGCTGGTCGCCAGGATCCGCAGGCCCGAGCAGGCGCGCAACAGCCGTTCGGTGAGGACGGCCACCTCGTCGATCACGTGCTCGCAGTTGTCAAGGACGAGCAGCAGGCTCCTGGACCGCAGCGCCGCCGCGAGGTCCGCGCGGTCGTTCTCCCTGACGTCGAGGGCCGCGATGACCGCGTCGGTCACGGAGCCGGTACGGGCGCCCGCCAGCTCGACCATCCACACGCCGTCCGGCAGGCCCTGCCGGTCGGCGGCGACCGCGACCGCGAGCCGGGTCTTGCCGACGCCGCCGGGACCGGTCAGCGTCACCAGCCGTTCGCCCTCCAGCAGTGCGCTCACCCCGGCGACCGCGCTCTCCCGGCCGATCAGCTCGGTGAGCGGCGCGGGCACGTTCGAGCGGGGTTGACCGGCCGGGGGCGCCGCCAGGTCCTGCGTGAGGATCGCCCGCTGCAGCGCGGCCAGCTCCGGGCCGGGATCCAGTCCGAGCTCGTCGGCGAGGTGCCGGCGCAGCTCCTCGTAGCTGTCCAGCGCCTCGCTCTGCCGTCCGGCGCCGTACAGCGCCCGCATGTGCGCGGCCCGCAGGCGCTCGCGCAGCGGGTGCGCGGCCAGCAGGTCGCCGAGCTCACCGGCCAGCACCGCATGCTCACCGAGCGCCAGCCGGGCCTCGGCCGCGTCCTCCAGCGCCGTCAGCCGCTGCTCCTCCAGTTTGGCGATCACGGCCTGGGCGAACGGCTCGTCGGCGAAGTCCGCGTACGCCGGGCCGCGCCACAGGGCCAGGGCGTCGGTGAACAGCGTCGCCCGCGACTTCGGGTCGGTGGTCTCGCGCGCCCGCGCAGTGAGAACCTGGAACCGCCGTACGTCCACCGCCTGATCGTCCAGCCGCAGCAAATAGCCGGGGGAACGAGAGACGACGAGCTCCCGGGCGCCCGGCTGAGCGTCATCCAGCGCCCGGCGCAACTGCGAGACCTTGGCCGACAACGCGCCGAGCGGGTTGCGCCGCGGTGGGTCGTCGCCCCACAGGTCCTCGACCAGCCGGTCGGCGGAGACCAGCCGGCCGTCGTGCTGCAGCAGTACGGCGAGCAGGGCGCGGACCTTCGCGCCGGGCACCGCGACCGGCTCGTCACCGGCCGTCCACACCCCGAGCGGACCCAGCACCCCGAAACGCATGATCGCACCCTAACGGCCATGACGGCCGGGCGAGAACGGACCGTAAACGACCCGTAAACGCCCTGCGCCATGGTGAAGCGGTCGGACGGCGAGTGCGGAAGGAGGTCGACCGATGTGGGAGAACAGCCCGGAGGACCCCAGGCCACTGCTGGCGGTCATCATCGGCAGCACGCGCAACGGCAGGTTCGGCCCCACGGTGGCCAAATGGTTCACGGCCCGGGTGCGCCGCCGCGGCGAATTCGACATCGACCTGATCGATCTGGCGGAGACCCGGCTGCCGGCGACCCTCGGCGACTGCGACGACCTCGTACCGCCGCAGGTGCGGAGCCTGGGAGCGCGGCTGGCCGCGGCCGACGCCTTCGCCATCGTGACGCCGGAGTACAACCAGAGCTTCCCGGCCCCGCTCAAGACCGCGATCGACTGGTTCTACCAGGAGTGGCACGCCAAGCCCGTCGCCTTCATCTCGTACGGCCGGGAGTCCGGCGGCCTGCACGCCGTCGCCCAACTGCGCCAGATCTTCGCCGAACTGCACGCGGTGACGCTGCAGAACACGATCAGCCTGCCGTGCTACTGGGACCTGTTCGCTCCGGACGGCAGCTGGCCCAAGGCCACCGCGCCCTGCAATACCAGCGTCGCCACCACCCTCGACCAGCTTCTGTGGTGGGCCCACGCGCTCATTGCGGCCCGCGCCGAGCGCCCGTACATCGCCTGACCTCGAAGGATCCACTCCGCTAGGCACACGAAAGGATGCATGTCATGCGTACGTTCAAGCTCCAGGTCCAGACCACCGTCGACGGCTACATGGCCGGCCCGAATGGCGAGTTGGCCTGGGCGACGACGTCATGGTCCGACGATGTCGGCGACTACGTCACGGCGCTCGAGGAGTCGGTCGACACCATCGTGCTGGGCCGCAAGCTCGCCGAGGGGTTCATCCCGGCCTGGGCGGCCGGGCCACCAGGCGAGACCCAGGAGTCCATCGACTGGATGAACAACACCCCCAGGGTCGTGATCTCCAACTCCCTCACCACGTCGCCGTGGGAGAACGCCACCATCGCCGGCGGCGACCTCACCGAGACGATAAACAAGCTGAAGGCCCAGCCGGGCGGGGACATGATCGCCTACGGCGGCAGCACGTTCGTGTCGAACCTGATCGTCGCGGGCCTGCTCGACGAGCTCCACCTGTTCGTCAACCCGACCGCGATCGGCGCCGGCCTGCCCGTGTTCCCCAAGGTGGAGACGTACCACCAGCTCCGTCTCGTCAACGCCCAGGGGTTCGAGTGCGGGATCACCGCGCTGCACTACGAGCCACGGCGCTCCTGAACGCGGGGCCTGCTTCATAGGCCGCTGTCCTACCTTCACGCCGGCTTCACGGAAGAGTCGCGGCCATCCGCATGTTTTCGACAGGCGAGTGTGCGGGATGGGTTCGGGAGTTACATAGGGGTAGAAGATCGGGGCGATATCCACGCGGATCGGCCGTCGGTACCTTGCCGCGCTCTCCGAGCGCTGGGTGGTCGCGCACGGCGGCCTGGTCGCGGCGTGCGTCCTGCTGCCCCTGGCCGAGACGACCCTGCTGCTGGCCCTGGGGTTGCGGGGCGCGGTGCCGACGGCGCCCGCCGTCACCGCACCGGCGCCGTACGGGGTCTTCCACGATCTGCGGTTCCTCCTCGTCTACCACTCGTCGTGGGCGATGGCGGCGGCCGGCACGCTCGCGCTGCTGGTGTGGCGCACCCTCGTCGAAGGCGCGCTCGACCGGCTGGCCTGGCCACGCGACCTCCCCCGGCCGCGATTCCGCGAGCTCCTCGGCAAGGGCGCCGTGTTCACCGCGGTGTCGATGCTGCTGCTGACGCCCGCCACCGCGTTGCTGTGCGGGATGGCGCTGGCTCCCGTGTCGTACCTGTTCCTCGCCGCGATCCCGGTCGTGGTGATCATCGCCGCGCTGCTGCCGCATGGCGGCGTCACGACGTGGTGGTCACGGCCGCCGCCGGCCCGGGCCGTGGCCTGGTCGCTCCTCACGTTCGCCGCGCTCACCGCCGCGGGCATGCTGCTGGCGGCGGCGCCCACCTGGGCGGTGCCGCTGCCGGTGGCCGCGTGCGGGCTGTTCAACGCGTGGGCCCGGCAGGGCATCGCGAACGCCATCGCCAGCTATCGGCCGCGACGTGCGCTGCCACTGGTGCCGGCCAGTTTCGTGCTGCTGTCCGGGCTCGTCGTCGTCGGGACCACGGGGGCCGTACGGCTGCTGGACGCCACCCACCACACCAGCCGGCAGGTCCACGAGCTCGCCGGGCCGCACGCGCACCCCGTCCTGCTGATCACCGGGTACGGCACCCGCTGGGACGGGCGGCCGCCGCCGGCGCTCGCCCCAGGGCTGTCGGTAACGCGCTTCTCCTACACCGGCCTGACCTCGAACGGACGGCCCCGGCCATTTCCGGCGAGCGCGACCGACCAGCCGTTGAACGCGGTGGTACGGCTGTTGTCCGACCAGGTCGACGCCCTGCACCGCGGCAGCGGACAGCCCGTCGCGCTCGTGGGGTCGAGCGAGGGCTCGCTGGCCGCGCAGGTCTGCCCGCCCCGGGGCGTGCCCACGGCGGCGCTCGTCCCCCTCGCCGACGCCGTGGCCACGCCGTACTCGGCGCACACCGCGATCCCCGTCGGTGTGGTGGCACGGCTGCACGGCGTGCTGCTCGACGACGGCGACGCCGCCCGTACAGTGGCGCTGTTCCTCGAGACCGGCCGGCCGCCGGCCCTGTCGACCCGTGTCAAGACCGCCCGCCTCGTCCAGGCGGCCGCCGCGGCCTGGCAGGTGCCGTCGCTCAAGGCCTCGCTGGTGCCGCCGTGGCGCGGCGAGCAGGTGTACGGCTGCACCTCGATGACCGAGTCGCTCCGTACCTGGCTCGGCCCGTAGGACCGGGATCAGCGCGCACAGAGCCGTCATCGTCTTGGTGGTGGACCAGACGTTGGTGATGGTGTCGCGTTCCCAGGGCGTGGTGCGGGCCTCGTCGAGGTACCCGCCCGCCGGCGCGTCGTACACCCCGCCGAACCGGCCATCGCACACCCCGTGGATCTCCGCCATGGCCCGGAAGTAACCCGCCCTCAGGCCGGCGGCCACCGATTAGATAGCGGCGTATCCGCCGTCAGTCGCCGTGCCCGGGTTCGTGTCCCCGGTCTCTGCTTTCGAGTTCGGCGACGATCTGCTCCCACTTGTCGTCGTTCACCCAGACTCCGTGATCGTGCGCGCCCATCGCGGCCCGCGCGGCGCGGCGCTGCCACCACGACCGAACCGCCGATTCTGCGAACCACCAGGTCACGGCGCCCACGACGACCAGTTCGAAGAACAACCCCATAGGCTCACCTCCACTTCATGTGATGCCGGTACCGCACGGAGCGGTTCGGCAAGGTGACTGGACCATCCGTACAACGCGTGGGGCGGCGTCGATGTCGCGCGCGGACGGTAGCGGGGTGGTTACCAGGAGCGGGCGGAAGAGCGCCCGGGCGGCCCGGAGGGCATGCGATGCGGCGAGTCATCAAGGCGGAAACGACGCCGACCGTGCTGCACCGGGGCTAGCTGTCACGGCCGCTCCGGCGCTCAACCCCATGGCTCGCCGCATCGTCTCCCGCCATTACAACATCGTCGGCACAGGGAGCGGCATGGGCCCCGGTGCGGCTTCGTGGCCGGGTCCGGACCGAACGCCGCTCCAGCCGCGTGTGACATCACGGCGCGTGACGACGCAGAAGTAAGTGATGGACGCCGTGCGCCCCGGTTCCGGCGTCTGGCCACGGCCCCCGTTCCGCCGCCCCCAGCTGCGCGGAGCGGGGGCGTCCGTCCCGCGGGGAGCATGGTGACCGACAAGTCAATCAACCCGATGCCTCCGGAAGGCCGCGACCTCATCGCGCACGCGCTCTACCTCGGCAGCGCGATCACCGACACCGCCTCTGAGCCCGCGGAGGTCATCACCAACGCCAAGCCCATCGCCGCCTGGCTGGCCGGTGGCGAAACCGACGGGGCCGATGGCGACGACGATGACCTCGACCTGCGGCTGACCGCCATCTACCAGCAGCTGCAGAACCAGCGCGGCATCGGCTGCGAGGTCAACCTTTTCGTCGAGCGGGCGGAGTTGCTCTACCGCTTCCTCGCCGCATCGCCGCCGGCCGCCCGATCCGATGTCGACCCGGACGTGTCCTGATCGCTCGCCCCCGGCGGTCAGGACACCTGGGGCATGACCTCGGCGGCCAGCCGTTCCATCTGTTCGGCCTGGTCGAACAGCGGGTTGAGCAGGATCATCTCGGCGCCCGCCGCGGCCACCTCGCGCAGGCCGCCGGCGCACTCGTCGGGCGTGCCGCAGAGCGCGACCGGTTCGAGGCGGCGCCCGAAGTCGCCGTAGATCCTGACCAGCGCCGCGGCCATGCGCTGCCGGGCGCGGTCGGGGTCGTCGTCGGCGGCGATGTAGACCCGCTTGGCGATGCGGAAGCCACCCGGATCGCGTCCCTGCTCGGCCAGCTCCTGCCGTACGACCGGAACCTGCTCGGCGAACGCGGCGGTCGTCGTGGACCCGGCGCCGAAGAAGCCGTCGCCGTACCGCACCGCGCGGCGCAGCGCGGCCGGGGCATTGCCCCCGAACCAGACCGGCGGGTGCGGCTTCTGGAACGGCTTGGGCTCCATGGTCGCGCCGTCGAGCCGCCAGAACCGCCCCTCGAAGGTGACCTTGGGCTCGGTCCACAGCGCCTTCATCACCTGCAGGCCCTCGTTGAACCGGGCGACCAGGGCGACATCGGGATCGACCTCGAACGCGGAGAACATCCTGGCGCGCCCGCCGGTGCCGATGCCCACCTCCAGCCGGCCGCGGCTGATCTGGTCCAGCGAGCTGAGGCTCTTGGCCAGGTGGACCGGCTGGTGCAGCGGCGTCACGAACACGACGCAACCCAACCGCAGCCGGTCGACGCACGCCGCCGCGTACGTCATGGTCTCGATCGGGCTGAGCAGCGAGGACGCGCCCAGCACCTGCTCCTGCGTCCAACCGCTCTCGAACCCGAGCTCCTCGGCCCGGGCCAGGTAGCCGCGGAAGGCGGCCGGGTCGAACGTGCCGTCATCGACGAACTGCGGAATACAGATCGACCATCGCACGCCTCGACACTACAGCGGGCCGCGTCGAGTTCCCGTACGGTACGGCTCGGCGAGCCCCGGGAACCGGGTACCGGCGGGGATCGTCACTCTACGGAACGCAACAGAATGTAAAGTTGCGACGGTCGGGCTCGCCCACAGGTCTGGGCCGCGCCGGCGAATCGGGTGCGGAGTCGCATGCGGGCGCCATGCGCCCGTGCGCCCGCCACGGCCGCGAAAGGAGATCGTGAGCGTGCGGTGTCCACTCCCCGGTACAGGGGCATGACTACTCCACGCCGATCCCGGAGGCAAGACATGTCTCGCAGGACCGGGCACCGCGGCTATGGCGGACGGGGAGACCCACGTGGGTCGGACATCTTCGCCACGATCGTCCGCGGGGTCCTCGCCGTCATCATCGCCGGGATCGGACTGGTCGCGGTCTTCGGCCTGCTCCTGTTCATCATCGCGCTGTTCAGCCGCTGACTTCGGCGACCGCGGCCCGTGCGGCCCCTGTTCTCGGGTCGTACGGGCCGTGGTCTCGGCGCAGCGGCCTACTCGATCACGAGCTCCAGCGGAATGTTGCCGCGGGTGGCGTTCGAGTACGGGCACACCTGGTGGGCGGCGTCGGCCAGCTCCTGCTTGGCCTCCGTGGAGAGGTGGCCGGGCAGTTTCACCCGCAGGACGGCACTGAGCGCAAAGCCGGTGTCCTTGGCTCTCAGGTCGACCTCCGCCGTGACCGTCATGCCATTGACGTCGACCTTCCTCCGTCCGGCCACGTACTGGAGCGAGCTGGCGAAACAGGCGGCGTAACCGGCCGCGAACAGCTGCTCGGGGTTGGTGCCGTCGCCGTCGCCGCCGAACTCCTTCTGCAGGGAGAGCTTGACGTCCAGCTTGCCGTCGGAGGTGACCGCGCGGGTGTTCCGGCCGGCCGAGGTCGCGATCGCGGTGTAGAGGCTCATGTCCCATCCCATCGATAGTAGACAGATCTGTCTGTCTGGCATTTGCCTATGATGCTAGACAGACCTGTCTGGTAACGTCAAGGGGTGACCGAACAAACCGTGGCGCAGCGCCGGGAGAGCCCGGCCCGCCGCCGCGTCCTCGACACGGCCGCCGGCCTCTTCTACGCCGAGGGCGTGCATACGGTCGGCATAGACCGGATCATCGCCGAGGCACGGGTGGCGAAGGCGACCTTCTACCATCACTTCCCGGCCAAGGACGACCTGGTCAGCGCATACATCCAAGAGCACTACGGCCGGCAGCGGCAGGCCGTGGAAGCTATCCGAGCGGCCGCGGCCCCGCCCCGCGAGACGCTGCTGAAGATCTTCGACTACATGGGCGTGGTCGGCGCCGGTCCCACCTATCGCGGCTGTCCGTTCATCAACGCCGCCGCCGAGTATCCCGATCCGGCCCATCCGGTACGGCAGGCCATCGCCGATTTCCGGTGCTGGGCGCGGGGGATGTTCCGCGAGCTCCTCACCGAGGCGGGTCATCCCGACCCGGAGGGCACCGCGGCCATCCTCATGATGCTCCGCGACGGCATCACCGTCGGGAGCGATCTCGACGACTTCGCCGACCCGGACGCGCTCCGCGCCGTCATCCGGGACGCGGTGGTTCGCGTGGTCGACCCGTGATCGACGAGGGGTCCGGCCGACTGACCACCGCCGCGGCGTCTCGGTCGTGAGAGTGAGGACGTCGCCCCGTCCGGCGCCGATACTGGTGATCATTACATTCGGACCGGATCCAGCGGCAGGGGAGCAGTTCAGGTGCGGAGTCTCACGGCGTACGGGCAGCGGCTGGCCGATCGGGCGCGCCGCCTGCCGCCGCTCGCCGTGGACGCCGTCATCACGGCCGCCTGCTGGCTGTTCGTGGTCGTCCAGGCAGTGGCCGACGATCGGCTGAAGTGGTGGGTCTTCGTGCTGGGCACGGCCAACGTGCTGCCGTTGCTGTGGCGGCGCCGGTACCCGCTGACCGTCACCTTCGTCACCGGGGCCTTCACCACATGGCTGTCCCTGCTCGGCGCCGTGGACAACCTGGCCGCCGCGCAGCTGGTCGCCACGTACACCTTCGCCGCCCTGTGCCCGCCGCTGGAGCGGCTGATCGCGATCACCGGTACGGTCATCGGCGTCACGGTGTCGATCCTGATCCCGAACGACGGCGTCCTCAGCCTCGGGGTCGTCGGGATCACATTCGCCGTGGCGTACGCGCTCGGCACCGGGGCACGGGCGCGCCGCGATCGGATCGCGATGCTGGAGGAGCGGGCGCGCCGGCTCGCGGGGGAGCAGGAGGCCGCCGCCACCCGGGAGCGCGAGCGGATCGCCCGCGAGATGCACGACATCCTCGCCCACTCGATGAGCATGGTCGTCATCCAGGCCGAGGCCGGTCCGGTCGCCGTACGCACCGACCCGGACAAGGCCGAGGAGGTCTTCGACACCATCTCGGCGACGGCCAGGGAGGCGCTGGCGCAGCTGCGCCGCGCACTCGGCGTGCTGCGGGCCGGCGAGGCCGAACGCCATCCGCAGCCGGGGCTCGACAGCCTGCCGAGCCTGGTCGACGACGTCCGCCGGACCGGTCTGGCCGTCACCCTCGAGGAGGACGGCGAGCCGCGACCGGTGCCGCCGGACCTCGCCGCCACCGCATACCGGATCGTGCAGGAGTCGCTGACCAACGCCGTGAAACACGCCGCGGCGAGCAGCGTACGAGTACGGCTGCGGTGGCGCGACGCGGAGCTGCACATAGAGGTGCGCGACGACGGGCGCGGCGCGGCCGACGGCGGTGTGCCGAGCAGTGGTGGCAGTGCGGAAGACGGCGGCGGGCCGGGCCGAGGCCGGGAGCCGGGTGGGGGCGTGCCGGGCGAGGGCCGTGAATCGGGTGGGCACGGCCTGGCCGGCATGCGCGAGCGGGTGGCGGCCGCGGGGGGCGAGCTGATCCACGGTCCCGGCCGCGACGGCGTGGGCTATCGGGTCGCGGCCAGCCTGCCCCTTACGTCCGCATCTTTGCGGCCAAGCCTGCCGCCGGAGCCTTAGAGTGAGGCGTGCCCGCCACGCAGACGGTACGAGTGCTCATCGCCGACGATCAGGCCCTGGTGCGCGACGGCTTCGGGATGATCCTCTCCGCACAGCCGGACATCGAGCTCGTGGGCGAGGCCGCCGACGGCGCCGAGGCGATCCGGGCGACGCGTGAGCTGCGCCCCGACGTGGTGCTCATGGACATCCGCATGCCGAACGTCGACGGCATCGAGGCGACCGCCGCCATCTGCCGCGAGACCGGCGCGAAGGTGCTCGTGCTGACCACGTTCGACCTCGACGAGTACGTGTACGAGGCGCTCCGCGCCGGGGCGAGCGGGTTCCTGCTCAAGGACATGCGCCGCAACGAGCTGGTCGAGGCGGTACGTGTGGTGGCCGCCGGCGAGGCGCTGCTTGCCCCGACCGTGACCCGGCGGCTGATCGCCGACGTGGTCGGCCGGGCCCGGCACACGCCGGCCGGCCCGCGCCCCGACGGCCGGCTGGCCTCACTCACCGCCCGCGAGACGGACACGCTGCGGCAGGTCGCGCGCGGGCTGTCCAACGCGGAGATCGCTCAGGAGCTGTACGTCACGGAGCACACGGTCAAGACGCACGTCAGCAGCCTGCTCAGCAAGCTCGGGCTGCGCGACCGGGTGCAGGCCGTCGTGCTGGCCTACGAGTCCGGGCTGGTGCTCCCGGGCGAGACAGCGCCGCCGTCTCACTCCTGAGAGCGAGCTGAACCTTTTCCGAGCCCGGGTGGTACCGCTCTTGAGAAGGGGCGGCAAGTCCGCTCTTCACGGCGATCCGCCGGCACCGACCGCGACGCGATCATCAGGGCAGCTCACCTAATTGGAGGCTGACATGACGCGCAACACTTCCGGCTCGTCCGCCCGGCAGGCCCCGCCCGGGGCCGGCGCCGTCACCCGGTTCGCCGTCCGGCGGCCCTTTGTCGTCATCGCGGTTTGGCTCGCCATCGTCGGTGCCGGATTCGGCATCGGCGGCGGGGTGTTCGGGAAACTCGTGCCGGACGTCGGCACCGTACCGGGCAGCGAATCCGATCGCGCCGCGAGCCGGCTGGCCGAGGCCGCGCCCAGACCGGAGACGCTGACCGCCGTTATCTCCAACCCGTCGGTCGACGACCCCGCGCTGCGGCGCAGCGTCGCCGCGACCCTGGGCCAGGTACGAGCGGTGCCGGGCGTGACCGGCGTGTCCCGGCCGCTGCCGTCCGCCTCGGCCCACAACGCGCTGCTGGTCGAGGTTACCCTGGCCCCCGGAGACGGGCAGGACCGGGCGGCGCAGTCGGCGGCCGATCGGCTCCGCGGCATCGACGCCGCGAAGGTGTCCGTCGCGGGCGGCCCGCTGTCGGACGACGAGTTCAACGAACAGGCGCAAAAGGACGTGGCGCGCGCCGAGACGCTGAGCATGCCGGTGGTGCTGGTCCTGCTGCTGATCGTGTTCGGCGGGCTGGTGGCGGCCGGGTTGCCGTTGCTGATCGCGGTGGTCGGCATCGGGTCCACGTTCGGCATCCTGTACGCCTTCAGCACCGTCACGGACGTCTCGGTGTACGCCATCCAGGTCACCACGATGCTGGCCGTCGGCCTGGCCGTGGACTACGCGCTGCTCATGGTCAACCGGTTCCGGGAGGAACGCCGTACCGCGCCCGACATCGCCACCGCCGTGGCCCGCACCACGGCGAGCGCCGGCCGTACCGTCGTGTACTCCGGGCTGACCGTGGCGGTCGCGCTCGCCGGGCTGACCATCTTCCCCGACCCGTTCCTGCGCTCGATGGGGCTGGCCGGCGGCGCCGTCGTGCTGGTGGACATGGCGGCCGCGCTCACCTTGCTGCCCGCCCTGCTGGGCCGGTTCGGCCACCGGATCTCCCCGGCCAAGGAACGCCGCGGCGGCCTGTTCGCCCGCGTGGCCAATGCCGTCCAGCGTCGGCCGGTGCTGACCCTTCTCGCCACCGCCGGGTTGATGCTGACGCTGGCCGCGCCGGTGCTGGGTCTGCACATCTCGCAGGGCGATCCGCGGATGCTGCCGACGTCCACCTCGACCCGCCAGATGTGGGACGAGCTCACCGCCCACTTCCCGGACCGGGCGCAGTGGTCGAGCGACATCCTGGTGGTCGCCGACGCGCCGGCGAACGACCCGGGCGTGGCCCGGCTGCGCCAGGCCGTCGCGGGCACGCCGGGCATCGGCGAGGTGCAGACCGAATCCGCCGGGCCCCGGCTGACCGTGCTGCACGCCGCCCCGCCGGCAGGCCCGGCCGAGAGCGCGGCGGCCCGGCACGCCGTCACCGCGATCCGCGAGCTACCGGCCCCGTTCCGCGTGCAGGTGGGCGGCGACACGGCCCAGATGCTCGACTACCGGGCGATGCTGACCTCCCGGCTGCCCTGGGCGATCGCCGCCGTGGCACTCGGCACGCTCGTCCTGCTGTTCGCGTTCACCGGTTCGGTGCTGCTGCCGATCAAGGCCGTCCTGACCAACCTGCTCAGCATCGGCGCCGCGCTCGGCGCGGTCGTCTGGGTGTTCCAGGAGGGGCATCTGGCGGGCCTGCTCGGCAGTAGCGGACTCGGCTACCTGCACCTCACCGTCCCGGTCCTGGTCGGCGCGATCGCGTTCGGGCTGGCGGTGGACTACGAGGTGTTCCTGCTGTCGCGGATCCGCGAGCGGTGGCTGGCCGGTGCCGATCCACGCGCGGCGGTCGCCGAAGGTCTGCAGAGCACCGGCCGCATCGTGACCGCGGCGGCGCTGTTGATCGCGGTGGTCTTCGCCGGGTTCGTCTCGGGCGGCTTCGCCCCCATCAAGTCGATCGGGCTCGGGCTGGTGCTGGCCGTCGTGCTGGACGCCACCATCGTCCGGATGCTCATGGTCCCGGCGACCATGACGCTGCTCGGCCGGTACAACTGGTGGCTACCGCGTCCGCTGCGGCGCGCCCACGCCAAGGTCGCGCTGTCCGAGGCGGAGCCGGTCGCCGTGCAGCCGGAACCGGTACGGTAAAGGATTACCTGGGCGGGGGCGGATCGCTGCGGTCCGTCCCCGCCCGCGTGCATCGAGGCGACCGGATGGGGGACGATCGAGACATGCCGGTCGACCACCACCTGCTCGCGCTCTTCTTCGTGACCACGATCATCGCCATGCTCACCCCCGGCCCGGACATGCTGTTCATCCTGGGCTGCGGGATGCGCGGCGGCCCCCGCGCCGGGCTACTCGCCACCACTGGGGTGGCGACGAGCGAGGCGATCCACGTCGCCGTGGCGGCCGCCGGGCTGGCCGCGCTCTTCTCGACCGTTCCGGTCGCCTACACGGTGGTCCGGATCGCCGGCGCCGCCTACCTCATCTACCTGGGCGTACAGGTCATCCGACGGCGCAAGGGCCACGCGGAGGTGCCGGTCGCGGGAGCGGGGATGTCGGCGCGCCGGGCGTATCTCAACGGCCTGGTGACCAACCTGCTGAACCCGAAGATGGTCACCTTCACCATCGCGTTCCTGCCCCAGTTCATCGCCCCGCAGCTGGGCCACGTCTGGGCGCAGTTCGCGATCCTCGGCGCCATCCTGATCGCGTTGGAGTTCATCGTCGACGGCACGGTCGGCGTGCTGGCCGGACGGATCGGCGGCTGGCTGCGCGGCCGGCAGGCCGCCCGCCGGCGCGTGGACGTCGCGACGGGCGGCGTCTTCATCGGCCTCGGCGTGCTGGTGGCCGTCGAGCGGTAAGGCCCGTACCGGCGCGGCGCACGCCGGTTCAGGGCGCCTCGCCGTCGGCGCGCTCGTCCGCCAGCCGGCGCAGCTCCTCCCGGCTCGCCCGCCACACGCGCCAGCCGACGCGCGCCTTCTGGCGGGCGTGGGCACGGCACATCGGGATCCGGATCATTGGCTGACCCTCCGCCGCCCACTCGCCAATGCGAGTGGCGCGCTTCGTGCAGTCGAAGTCGTCGGCCGTCTCGCTTTCACACGTCGCTGTGCGCCGTCGCATCCCGATGGACCTTTCCGAGAAACCGCCGAGTTCTCCACACTTAGTTACGCACCAGAACGCCTCCGTGCTCAACCCGAACGCGCCCTTCGATATCGATGAGCGGCCTACGGGGCATTACGCTCGACGGGTGCCGCCTTCCCCCGAGCACCGGGTCCGCTACGGCTATCCGCCCGACGTCACGGACGGCGCCCAGGCGTCCATGGCCTGGCTGCTCCACGCGCTGGACAACGGCACCCAGCCGTTCGGCCGCTCCTCGACGGCCGCCTACCTCCCCTGGCTCGCCCGCGTCGACTCCGCCTGACGCCATCCGCCGGCCGCTATGGCCGCTCGGCGCCGGGGCGGAGCGCGAGCCCGTAGTGCACGATGGCCTCGCCGCCCGCGGACACGGCGGTCTCCCCGCTGGGCGTGAACCCGAGGCCGCTGTAGAGGCGTTGCGCTCGGGCATTGTCGACCTGCGTGAACAGCTGCGCCTGTACGTAACCGTGGGCGGCGGCCGCCGAGATCAACGCCCGGACCAGCCGCCCGCCGATGCCCTGCCCCCAGCGATCCGGTCGTACGGCGACCATGGTGATGTGGCACAGGCCGTCGATCGCGACGCCGGCACCCCCGTCGGTACGGGCCTGCAGCCCGGCGGCCACTCCGATCAGTTCGCGACCGGCGGCGGCCGCGACGAACAAAGCCCCGTCGGACGCGAGCCGCCGCCGTACCCGGTCCGGATCGTCCATGAAGCCGATCACCCCGCCGCTGCGGGCCGCGTCGGCCGCGTGCAGCACGGTGAGCGCGGCCTCGATGTCGTCGGGGCCGCCCGGCCGGATCGTCACCGCCCCCTCGGTCGCCATGCCCGTACGGTAGGCCACCCGGCGGTGAACACTGACGATTTGGGCCCTTATGGCCCGATCTTGAAGGTCTATGCTGCTGGCTTGTGATGCGCCATTGGGCCCGTGGGGCCGCGCTTTCCGGGCTTCTGTTCTCGCTATTGGTCGGTCCCGGTCAGGCCGCCGCCTCGGGTGACATTCCCGGCCACGGCCCGTCGGCCCGGGCACACGCCCCGGCGACCGGCGGCAACCCGTGGCTGCGCCGCCGCTTCCTCAACATGGCGCACGCCGGAGGCGAGAACGAGGCGCCGGGCGACACGATGTACGCCTTCAAGCGCGCCGTGCGGCTCGGCGCCGACATGATCGAGCTCGACGTGCAGTCCACCGCCGACGACCGGCTGGTGGTGATGCACAACGCGTCGGTCGACGAGACCAGCAACGGCACCGGACTCGTCCGTGACATGACGTTCCGCCAGGTGCACGCGCTGGACGACGCGTACAACTTCGTGCCCGGACGCAGCGCGGTGCCGGGACTGCCGCCGGAGTCCTATCCGCTGCGCGGCATCCGCACGCACGACCGGCGGCCGCCGCGCGGTTACCGGGCGAGCGATTTCGCGATCGCCTCGCTACGCGAGGTGCTCCGGACGTTCCGGCACGTGCCGATCAACATCGAGATCAAGGGCACGGCCGACACCGACGTCGAGTCGTTCCTGCACAACGCCAGGCTGCTCGCCAAGCTGCTCAACAAGACCCACCGGACCGACTTCATCGTCACGTCGTTCAACGACCAGGCCGTGGCCACCTTCCACCGGCTGGCGCCGCGGATCCCGCTGGCGCCCGGCATGAACGAGCTGACCGCCTACTTCCTGAGCGGCGTCCGGCCGATCGACGGGACCGTGGCCCTGCAGATTCCGGTGCAGTTCAACGGCATCCCGGTCGCCACGAAGGAGTTCATCGCCCGGGCACATGCCGACGGATACGCGGTGCACGTCTGGTTCAGCGGCACGGCACCGGAGAATGAGACGACGTACAACGGCCTCATCGACGCCTGTGCGGACGGGCTCATGGCGGCCTGGCCGGCGCTGCTGGAACGGATCCTCGACCAGCGGCACATCGCGCGCCCGGGCAGTCCCGGCATCGACCCGTGTGGCGGCTGACACATCACGTGGCGGGGTCGCTCTCCCGCAGCGCCAGGGCGTTCGCGGCGTCGAGGCTCAGCGCCTGGCCGGTGTTCCACGCCTCACTGAACGCCTCGGCGCCGAGCGTGGTCCCGGCGTACGCGACGGCCTCGACGAGCCAGGGCTGGACAAACGGCAGTACGACGACGCCGATCGAGTCGCGGATGGCCTCCGACGCGCCCAGCATGACCGTCATCTGCCGGGTGTCGCCGCGCGCGCCGGTCAGCTGAGCGGCCAGGAAGAGCCCGATGGAAAGCCCCCACACGTGCCGGAGGTCGTGGAAGCCGCGCAGCCCCCGGTGCAGCGGCGCCCGGGCGGCGTCATGGCGGCCGAGGCGCCACGTGGCGGCGGCCCGGATGATCAGCGCCCAGGCCAGGCACTCCGGGTCGCCCACCGCGCCCAGGACCGTCTCGCACTCGGCGGTGAGGTCGGTCGCCCGTTCGTGCTCGGCGCCCGCCAGCGCCACGAGGGCGAGGAAGAGCAGCGACCAGCTCTGCAGCCACCCGTCGCCGGCGACCTGCGCCTGCCGCAGCGACTCCTCCAGCCGCTTGTCGGCCTGGCCGAGGTCTCCGCTGTAGACGGCGGCGAGCCCGAGATGCTGCAGCGTACGGGCCACCCCGGCGACGTCGTCCGCCTGCCGGAACAGGGCGGCCGCCTGTTCGCCGGCGTCGGTGGCCTGCCGTACGTCACCGCGGATCGCGGCGAGCCCGGCCATGACGTCGAGCGCGCGGGCGCGCGCCGTCGCCGGTACCGGGCCGTCCATGGCGAGGGCCTGGCCCAACCAGCGGAGCGCCTCGCTGTAGTGGCCGTGCCGGTCCCACAGCGGTTGCATCGCGCCCACCAACCGGATCGAGGTCAGCGTGTCGCCCCGCGCGTGCGCCCAGGTCAAGGCGGCCCGGATGTTGCCGTGTTCCGTCTCCAGGCGGCGCAGCCAGACGAACTGCTGTGCCCCCCGCACCGCCGTGTTGGCCGTCTCGACCAGCGTCAGGACGTACGTGGCGTGCCGGTCGCGCGTACGGTCGGTCTCGCCGGCCTCGGCCAGTCGCTCCCCGCCATAGGTGCGGAGAGTTTCGAGCATCCGGTAGCGCCGGGTGTCCGCCGCCGTTGACGCGGTGGCCACCAGCGACTTGTCGACGAGCCGGGCCAGCAGCACGGCGATCGGCTCCAGTGCGTCGTCCGGCTCCGGTGCGTCGTCCGGCTCGGCGCACACGGCCTCGGCCGCGTCGAGGGTGAACCCGCCCGCGAACACCGAGAGCCGGTTGAACAATCGCCGTTCCGGCGCGGTGAGCAGCCCATAGCTCCAGTCGACCGCCGCGCGCAGCGTCTGGTGGCGGGCCGGCGCGGTCCGGCTGCCCCGGGTCAGCAGCCGGAACCGGTCGTCCAGACGGGCGGTGATGTGATCGACGCCGAGCGAGTTGACGCTGGCCGCGGCCAGCTCGATTGCCAGCGGCAGACCGTCGAGCCGGCGGCTGATCTGCGCGGTCGCGGCGGCGGTGTCGGCCTGCAGGCGGAAGTCGGGGTCCAGCGCGCCGGCCCGTTCGACGAGCAGCCGCACGGCGTCGACGTCTTTGAGCGCGGCCGGGCTGTCGGCCCCGGGCCCTGGTACGGCGAGGCCCGAGATCTGCCGTACGGCCTCGCCGGTGATGCCGAGCCGTTCCCGGCTGGTGGCCAGGATTCGCAGCCGGGTGCTCGCCGAGAGCAGCGTGTGCGCGAGCTCGGCGACCGCGCCGATGAGGTGCTCGCAGTTGTCGAGGACGAGCAGCGCGTCCGCGGTACGGAGCCGGTCGACGAGCTGATCGACCAGGGTCCGCTGCGGATGCTCCCGTACGCCGAGCGTCGCCGCCACGACGTGGGCGACGAGATTGGGCTGGGTCAGCGCGGCCAGCTCGATCAGCCAGCTGCCGTCCGGATGGCCGGCCAGGCCGGTGCGGGCGGCCTCCAGAGCGAGCCGGCTCTTGCCTGCACCGCCGACGCCGGTGAGCGTGACCAGCCGGCGGTCGGCCAGCAGCGCGTGCAGCTCGGCCAGCTCGGTTTCGCGGCCGATGAAGCTGGTCAGCGGCGCCGGCAGGTTGTTGGGCGGCGCGTCGTGCCCCAGGCCGTCCCCGGTGGGCAGGTCCAGGGTGGCATCGTGCCGCAGGATGGCGGCGTGCAATCGGCGCAGCGGCGGGCTCGGGTCGGCGCCCAGCTCCTCGGCGAGCCGCCGCCGTACCTGGTCGTAGGTCTCCAGCGCCGCGGCCTGCTGTCCGCCGCGATACAGCGCGACCATGAGGTGCTCCCAGAGCGTCTCGCGTAGCGGATGGTGCCGTACGAGGTCGCGGAGCTCGGCGATGACCAGGTCGTGGCGGCCGAGGGCGAGGTCGGCGGCGAGGCGCTGTTCGAGTGCCGTGAGGCGGAGCTCTTCGAGGCGGGTGATCTCGCCCTCGGCGAAGTGGGCGTCGGCGAAGTCGGCGAGCGCCGGGCCGCGCCACAGCCCGAGCGCCTCCGCGAGCAGGTCGCGGGCGGCGGCGGGATCGGCGCCGCTGCGGCCGGCGGCCTGCTCCACGAGCGATTCGAACCGGGAGGCGTCGATCGCGCCGGGTTCGGCGCGCAGCCGGTATCCGGTGTGCTCGGTCGCCAGCAGGTCGCCCGAGCTGCCGGGGTCGCGGCCGGGCTCCAGCAGGGTGCGCAGCTGGGAAATGTAGGTCTGCAGGGTCTTGATCGCGGTATCGGGCGGGTCGTCGCCCCAGAGCCCGCCGATCAGCCGGTCGACGGGGACGGACCGGCCGCCGCCGAGCAGCAGCATGGCGAGCAGCGCGCGGAGTTTCCCGCGCCGTATCGGGATGTCCTGCCCCTCGTGGACCACCTGGAGCGGCCCCAGGATCAGGAATCTCGTCGTGCTCACCGGCCGACTAACCCCCGCTCTACCGCCGTTTTGCCGGTGTTCGACCGAACCGTGCCACAACGGTGGCACCTCGGGCAGGTGGCGGCAAGAAACTCGGGGCCATAGATATGGCAGAAGCGGCCGCGACGCCGTCAACATGGCGATCAAGTCGATGTACTCCGACGGCACCGCACAGCAGCTGTGGACCAAGTGGTTCGGCTCGGCGAACCTGCCGTTCGACTCGGCTGTACCGCCGCTGGCAGGCTGCCCCTGACCACGGTTTAGAGAGCGGCGGCGTCCCCCGGCGTCGCCGGTCCTCCCTACTATGACCGGTATGACTGTTCGGGAGCTTCGCCTGGTCGTGACCGCTGATGACTACGACGAGGCGCTGCGGTTCTACCGCGACGTGCTCGGGCTGCCGGAGCTGGCCGACTTCTCCTCCCCGGACGGCCGGGTCACCCTGCTGGGGGCCGGCCGCGCGACCATGGAGATCATCGACGCCCGCCAGGCGGAGTTCATCGACCGGGTCGAGGTCGGCCGGCGCGTCGCCGGCCACATCCGGGTCGCCCTCGAGGTCGACGACTCCGGCGGCACCACGACCAAGCTCGCCGACGCCGGCGCCGAGGTCATCGCGCCGCCGACCCGTACGCCCTGGAACTCGCTGAACGCCCGGCTCGCCGGGGCCGCGGGCCTGCAACTCACCCTCTTCGAAGAGCTCGGCGACTGACCACCCGGACGCCCGGAGCGCCGGGGTCCACGTGGGGCCTCGGGCCTTGTCGGCGGTCGTCGTTAGCGTGGGGCACGTACCGACTCATCGTGGAGACGTGAATGCCGAGCGGCGAGCAGATCCTCCAGGTCAATGGCGTCGAGCTGTGCGCGGAGACGTTCGGTGATCCGGGCGACCCGGCGATCTTGCTGATCGCCGGCAGCGGCGCGTCGATGGACTGGTGGGACGAGGAGTTCTGCTCCCGGCTGGCGGCGGGTCCGCGCTACGTCATTCGCTATGACCTGCGCGACACGGGCCGATCCGTGGCCTATCCGCCGGGCGCGCCGCCGTACACGGGCGCCGATCTGCGGGCCGACGCGATCGGTCTGCTCGACGCCCTCGGGGTCGATCGCGCCCACCTCGTCGGCGTCTCGATGGGCGGCGCGATCGCGCAGGTGCTGGCGCTCGACTACCCGGGCCGGGTTGCGTCGCTGACCCTGATCGACACGACCGGGGCCGTCCCCCGCGAGTCGGGCGCGCCGCCGCTGCCCCCGATTTCCGACGAGCTGCGGGAGTTCTTCGCCCGCGACCGCCCCGCGCCGGACTGGGCCGACCGCGCCGCCGTGATCGACTACCTGGTCGAGGAGCAGCGCGCGTACTGCCGGCTGGGGTTCGACGAGAAGTACATGCGCGAGGTCGCCGGGCGGGTCTTCGACCGCTCCGTCAACGTCGCATCCAGCCTTAACCACGGGTTGATGGGCGACGACGCTGACGACGCTGACGGCCGCGTCCGGCCGGGGCTCGGCCAGATCACCGCCCCCACGCTGGTCCTGCACGGCACCGCCGATCCGCTCTTTCCGTACCCGCATGGCGAGGAGCTGGCGCGCGCGATCCCCGGCGCCCGGCTGATCCGGCTGGAGGGCGTCGGGCACGAGGTGCCGCCGCCCACTGTCTGGGACGTGGTCGTCCCGGCGCTGCTGCGGCACACCTCGAGCAGCTGAGAGACGCCGGGGCTCCGCGTTCAAGTGCGGACGGGAACGTCAGACCCTCGTCCTAGTGTGAAGGTTGCGAGGCCCTCGACCACGTCCGCGCCACCCGCTGAGCCTGGCCCTGGCCGCGGCGGCCGTGCCCGGGCGGCGGTCGGCCCGGAGTCCGCGGATTTACCGCGGGCCGGCGATGAGTTTTCGCCTCGGGGCTGGTCTGTATTGATGTCCGGATCGACGGTCGTTGATCCCGATGAAGAGGAGTGGATCATGAAGCGCATCCAGGTGAAAGTGAAGACCCGTACGACCAGGCCGAATCCGCCGATCGACCTGCGCACCCCGTCCGGACGGCAGCTGCCCTACTGAGATGGAACATATCCCGGTACGTGGCCCCTGAGACCGTCAGGTGAGCAGGAGGGTCTTCCCGATCGTCGAGCGGGCCTCCAGCGCGGCGTGGGCGGCCGGGGCCTGGTCGAGTGGAAAGGTCTGCCCGATCAGCGGCCTGATCCGGCCGGTCGCCGCCTCGTGCAGCGCCTGGGTGGCCAGCCGCTTGAAGTCGGCGGGCGAGAACGGCCCCTGTTCGATCCCGCTCACCGTGACTCCGCGGCGCGCCGCCGCCTCCGGGCCGATGCCGGCGAACCCGCCCGCGGACAGTCCGTGCGCGGAGAACCGGCCGCCGTCCGCCGTGACGTCGAACGCGGCGGCACCCAGCCGGCCGACTGCTCCGTCGAACACCACGTCCACCCCACGACCATCGGTCAGCGCTCGTACCCGGTCGGTCCAGTCCTCCGTGGAGTAGTCGACGACGGCCTCGGCCCCGACCACACGGACCGCGGCCAGCTTGTGCTCCCCGCGGGCGGCGCCGATGACCCTGCCGCCCGCCGCGCGCGCCAACTGGACCAGCACGATCCCCATGCCGCCGGCGGCCGCGGTGACCAGGACCCACTCGCCCGGCTTGACCCCGATCCGCTCGAGCAGACCCATCGCGGTCGCACCGTCGTGCAGCAGGGCGACCGCATCCGGTGGCGCCAGCCCGTCCGGTACGGCGATCAGGTTCTCGGCCGGGACCGCGGCCTGCTCCGCATAACCGCCCCAGCCCCCGCTCTCACCCGTGTGCGCCACGACGGCGCTGCCGATCCAGGCGGAATCCACCCCATCGCCGGTGGAGATCACCCGGCCGACCACCCCGTTGCCCGGTACATACGGCGGCCGGATCGCGAAGAAATCCACGCCCAGGCCGTGCCGGATGATCGTGTCGACGAAGAGCACGTCCGCCGCCGAGACCCGCACCACCGCCTGGCCGGGCCTGGCGACGAGGTCGGGAACCTCCCCTACGGCCAGTACCTCCGGTCCGCCGAATCGCGGCACCTCGATGACCCGCACGACACCACGTCCCTTCATTGATCGCGTACGTCTCCGACCGTAGAAGCGCGTGCGGCAGGCGGCGTCGGTCACGAGTACGGACGGCGCCCGGTAGATCGGCTTAGGACCATCGGACCACGCGCCAGACGCGAGGAATTCTCCGTACGAAGAATTAGAAGGTGCAGGGGAGCGACTTGATGCCGTTGACGAAGCTGCCCCGCTGGCGTACCGGCTCCGCCGTGGCGTGGATGCCGGGCAGCCGGGTGAACAGCTCCCGCAGCATCAGGATGATCTCGCGCCGGGCGAGATGGGCGCCGAGGCAGAAATGCGGGCCGGGCGCACCGAAGCCCAGGTGTGGATTCGGGTCACGCGTGATGTCGAAGCTGTTCGGGTCGGCGAACACCCTCTCGTCGCGGTTGGCCGAGACGTAGTAGAGGATCACCCGGTCACCGGCCAGGTAGCGGTGGCCGAGCAGGTCGATATCGCGGGTCACGTTGCGGCGCATCCAGTTCACCGGGGTGGCGTAGCGGACCACCTCCTCGACCGCCGCCGGCAGCCGCTGGTCCAGGTCGGTGAGGAGCAGCGCGCGCTGGTCCGGGTGCTCGGTGAACAGCGTCATGGCATGCGACAGCGCGTTGCGCGTGGTCTCGTTGCCCGCGATGACGAGCAGTGAGAAGAAGCGGCCGAGGTCGCGGTCGCTCAGCGCCTCTCCGTCGACGTCGGCCGTCACCAGCGCGGTGACCATGTCGTCGGCGGGGAACGCACGCCGGTGCTCGCCGAGGTCGGCGCCCAGCTGTTGCAGGTACGTGAGCTGCTCGAACAGCACCTTGCCCCGGTCCATGCCGTCCGGAGCGACGTACTCCGGGTCGCCGATCGCCTGGATGAACACGTTGGTGGAGGCGATGACGTCGGGCCGGACCGACTCGGGGATGCCCATCATCGAGCAGATGATCTGCACCGGCATCGGCATCGCGACCTCGGTGACGAAGTCGCACGGCCCGCGTTCGGTGAGCGCGTCGACGATGTCGGTCGCCAGCCGGGCGACGTCGTCCGCGGCCTTCTGGATCATGCGGGGTGTGAACGCGCGGGCCACGATGCGCCGCAGCCGGGCGTGGCGCGGATCGTCGAGGTTGATCATGGAGCCCATGATCGCCTGGACCGCGGGCGGCGGGTCGTCCAGGCTCACCGACGTCGGCTCGGAGCTGAACACCCGCGGGTTCCGGCTCGCCTCGACGACATGGTCGTACCTGGTCAGGGCGTAGAAACCGGGGCCGTCCCCGCGCGGGCAGAACACCGGCTCCGCGGCCGCCCGCAGCGACGCGAACTGCTTGTCGCGCTCGGTGGGCGGCAAGTCCCAGAAGTCCAGGCTGGACAGGTCAACAGCAGCGATCATGGCTTCCCCCGAAGCTCCCGTGATGGATCAGTCTCCCGGATCCCCATCCGGTTCTCTCGACCGAACGGGGTTCAAGTCAATGCCGAGGCCGCATCCGGTCAGTATCGAAAAGGTGGCGCTGCAGGCCGTCTCGCCGGGGGACGGCGATGACGACGTCGCCGCGCTGCTGCGCTACCTCGGCCGCCGTCCCGACTGGACGCCCTGAGCACCCCCGCCGTGCGAGGGCCTGGCTCTGACAAGGGTCAGGCAGTGGCGGCCGCCTTGGCCGGCAGGGCCGGGGACACCGCGGCGACCAAGGCGAGGAAAGCCGCGATGGCGAGGAATGCGTGGCTGTACCCGGAGGTGAGCGCCGCCGGGGAGGTCCCGTGCCGTCCGGTGAGGGTGGCCAGTACGGCGAGGCCGAGCGACCCGCCGACCTGGCGCATGGCGTTCATCAGTCCGGACGCGATCCCGGCGTCGGACCGGTCGGCGCCCGAAGTCACGGTGGTGGTGACCGAGGTCATCATCAGCCCGACCCCGGCGCACATGAGGAGTGCCGGCCCGAGCAGTTCGGACACGTAGGTTCCCGTCGGGGAGAGCTGGGCCTGCCAGAGAAAGCCGGCGGCGGCCGAGACGGCACCCACGGCGATCAACAGCCGGGCGCCCACGCGGGGCAGGACGTACGGGGCGAGCCGCGCTCCCGCGATGATCGCGAGTGTGTGCGGCAGGAAGCCGAGCCCGGCCTTGAGCGGGCTGTAGTGCAGGACGTTCTGCATGTAGAGCGAGAGGAAGTACCACATCGGGATGAAGGACGCCCCGAGCAGCAAGATCACAAAGTTGCCGACGGAGACGCCGCGCGA
The DNA here is from genome assembly GCA_036555725.1 of Streptosporangiaceae bacterium. GTDB lineage: Bacteria > Actinomycetota > Actinomycetes > Streptosporangiales > Streptosporangiaceae > CALAED01. The sequence continues at coordinate 29,524 of DATBKU010000074.1, forward strand.
TCGGAACAGCCGCAGCGGCATCAACGGAGCCTTCGCCACCCGGCCCTCGACGAGGAGAAAGGCGCCGAGCGCGAGGAAGCCGCCGGCCAGGCTGCCGAGCGTCTGCGGGTCACCCCAGCCACGGGTCTGGGTCTGCACGATGCCGTAGACGATCGCGGTGAGGCTGCCGGTCGCCAGCACCGCGCCGGGGACGTCGAGCCGCCGTCCTGTGGGGCCGGTTCCCTCGGTGATGACGTAGGTGGCGAGCACGATGACAACGGCGCCGATCGGCACGTTGATCAGCAGAATCCAGCGCCAGGACAGGTAGTCGGTGAGCACGCCGCCGATCAGGCTGCCGGCCGCGCCGCCGGCGGCGCCGGTGGCCGCCCACGCCGCCAGCGCCCGGGTGCGTTCCGCGGTGCCCGAGAACGTGGTGGTGAGGATCGTCAACGTGGCCGGGGCGAGGACGGCGGCGCCCAGCCCCTGCACCGCGCGGGCCGCGATCAACATGCCCGGTGTGGCGGAGAGGCCGCCGACCAGGCTGGACACGGAGAACAGCGCGAGCCCGAGCAGGAAGATCCGCTTACGGCCGTACAGGTCGGCGAGCCGGCCGCCGAGCAGCAGAAAGCCGGCGAACGTCAGGGCGTACGCGGTGACCACCCACTGCAGCCCGACCGTGTCGAACCCGAGGCTCCGGCGCATCGCGGGCAGCGCGACGTTCACCACTGAGACGTCCAGCACGACCATGAACTGGCCGGCGCACGTAACGGCGAGCACCACCCACGTCGCCGGCACGGTTCGCGCCCGGCCTTCGGTCTTCGCATCGGTCAACAGCGGAACCACCCCTACGTCTCTACGCCACAACCTCCACCGTGCCGTCAATAGTCCGGCGCCGATCGCGGGGCTTGAAGGCAACCGTGTTCCCGGCAATATCACGACCAGTCGGCCCCGCCCGCTCCGCTGGCAGACTGGCAGTGTGGCGACGACGAAAGAGCTGGGCAGGTTCCTCCGGGCCAGGCGGGCGCGGTTGCAGCCCACAGATGTGGGGCTGCCGGCCGGCACCGGGTTGCGTCGCACCCCGGGGCTGCGCCGCGAGGAGCTGGCCGCCCTCGCCGGCATCAGTATCGACTACTACATCCGGCTCGAACAGGGCCGGGAGACCAACCCGAGCAACGCGGTCCTCGAGGCGTTGGCCCGCTCGCTCCGGCTCGATCATGCGGAGCACACGCATCTGTTCAACCTCGCCAACCACGCGGCCCACCGCCAGCCATGCGCGCCCGCCGTCGCGCGCACCGTACGCCCCGGGCTCCGGCAACTGCTCGACTCCGTACGACCCAGCCCCGCGTACGTCATGAGCCGGATCAACGACATCCATGCCGCCAACCCCGAAGGCCTGGCCCTGCTGCCCGGGATCGAGGACTGGCCGCCGGACCGGCGGAACACCATCCGATACCTGTTCCTGCACCCCGCGTCGCGGGGCCTGTACGAGGACTGGGACTGGGTGGCCGCGGGCAGCGTCGCGCATCTGCGTTCGGTCCTCGCGATCGACCCCGACGACCCCGAACTGGCGGCGCTGGTCGACGAGCTCAATGCGGCGTGTGCCGAGTTCGCCGCGCTCTGGGAGCGCTACGACGTGGGTCGCCGGCGACACGGACAGAAGACGTTCCATCACCCGCAGGTGGGCCGGATCACCCTCACCGCCGAGGTGCTGCACCTGACCGAGACCGGGCAGCGTGTCACGATCTACCAGGCCACTCCCGGCAGCGCGGACCATGACGCGATTTCGCTGCTGTCGGTCGCCGCCTCGATCCGCTGACGTCTCCCATTGGGGTCGGTTTACTCCTCGCCGGAGAAACGCTCCCACGCCGATTGACGCGTGATGCCGAGCGCCTCGCCGATCCGGGCCCAGGTGACCTTGCGGCGGCGCAGCTCCAGCACCCACGAGCGCAGGTTGCCCTCGACCTGGTCGGCGACCTCGGCGATGCGCGGAATGTGCTCGAGCATCTGCTCGTCGGTCAACGATCCCCACACCGGCAGCCGGAGCTCCACCGTACGGTCGCGGTACTCATCGATGATCGACTCGGCCAGGCCGACGCACTCGTTGCAGATGTGCACGCCCGGCCCGGCGACCAGCCGCTCGACCTCGGTGTGCGGTTTGCCGCAGAACGAGCATCGAAGGATCTCCGACGTTGCCATGTCCATTCCCGCCTCCCATTCTTGTCAGGCTCTCCCTGACGGTTCGGTAGGAGTGTATGACGTCAGGGCTACCCTGACAAGCGGCATGGGGGGTCAGCGCAGCGGACATAGCGGCGCCAGCTCCGGCGGCGTACGGCCGGTGACGATCGCGTCGGCGAGCAGCCGTCCGGTGAGCGGGCCGAGCGCGATGCCCCACATGCCGTGCCCGCCGCAGAGGTAGACCCGGGGCGATTTGGTCGGTCCGATGAGCGGCAGGCCGTCGGCGGTGCAGGGCCGCGGGCCGGTCCACTGGTCCCGGCGGCCTGCCCAGTCGACGCCGTGCAGCAGCGGCCGGGCGGCGGCGACGATCGCGTCGATGCGGCGGGCGTCGAGCGGCCGGTCCGGGCCGGTGAACTCCATGGTGCCGGCGATCCGTGCCGTACCTTCGTCGAGGGGCGTGCACACCACCTTGTGCGCCGGGAAGTACGTCGGTCCGGCCGGCAGCGATGTACCGGACACCGTGAAGCTGTAGCCGCGGCCGGACTGGACGTGGACGCGTACCCCGAAGGGCCGGGCCAGCCGGTTCAGCCACGCGCCCGCCGCGATGACGACGA
>DATBKU010000075.1:0-17520 GCA_036555725.1 Streptosporangiaceae bacterium
GCAGGCCCTCGGAGGCCCCGTAGACCGCGGCGCCGAGCCCGGCCGGCCCGCCGCCGACGACGATCAGGTCGTAGAACTCCTCCGCGGGGTCGGTGGACAGACCGGCCGCGGCGGCGATGTCGGTGCCGCTGGGCCGGCACAACGTCTGGCCGTCCGGAGTGATGACCACGGGGATCTCCGACGGGTCGGCCTCGGCCGCCGTCAGCAGCCGCTGCCCCTCGGGCTCGTCGACGGAGTACCAGCGGTACGGCACGGAGTTGCGGGCCAGGAAGTCCCGTACCCGGTAGGACGGCTCCGACCATCGGTGACCGACGACCTTGATCTCCTCGACGGGACGGTCACCCACGGCGCGCCATGTCTCGACCAGCGCGTCGACCACCGGGTAGAGCTTCTCCTCCGGCGGGTCCCAGGGCTTGAGCAGGTAGTGGTCGACGTCGACGACGTTGATCGCCTGGATGGCGGCGTCGGTGTCGGCGTACGCGGTCAGCAGCGCGCGCCGGGCATGCGGGAACAGGTCCATGGCCCGCTCGAGGAACTCGATGCCGTCCATCTGCGGCATCCGGTAGTCCGCGAGGATCGCCGCGACCGTCTCACCCCGCAGCTTGACCTCCCGCAGCGCGTCCAGGGCGTCGGCGCCGGAGTCGGCGCGCATCACGCGATATTCCTGCCCGTAACGGCGCCGCAGGTCGCGCGCGACGGCCCGGGACACCGAGGGATCGTCGTCCACGGTCAACAGAATCGGCAGTGGCATACCTGAAGTATCCACGCTCGACCGGGGTGGCGAGCACCCCGAAATCAACTGTGGCTTTCTATTGGAATGAAGCGTTCCGTTCTGCTATTCTGGGAACAGAACGCTTCGTTCCGCAGAGGAGAGTCCGATGACCATCACAGTCGAGACCCCGGTCGCAGCGCCCGTCCCGGCATCGATCCCGGCACCGGCCACCCCGAAGGCCGCGGGCCACCCGCGGCGCTGGCTCGGCCTGTCCGTGATCCTGGCCGCCACGCTCATGAACCTGCTCGACTCCACAGTGGTCAGCGTGGCCGCCCCGGCCATCCGCGTCGACCTGGGCGGTTCGCTGGCCAGCCTGCAGTGGATGGCGGCCGGCTACACCCTGGCACTGGCCGTGGCGCTGCTCACCGGCGGTCGGCTCGGCGACATGTTCGGCCGCAAGCCGATGCTGATGGCCGGCGCGGTCGGGTTCGTCGCCACGTCGGTGGCCTGCTCCTTCGCCGCGTCGCCGGAGATGCTGATCGCCGCCCGCGTGGTGCAGGGGCTGTTCGGCGCCGTCATGATCCCGCAGTGCTTCGGGCTCATCCGCGACCTGTTCGGCGCCACGAACATGGGCAAGGCGTACGCCGTGTTCGGCCCGGCCATCGGCCTCGCCACGATCCTCGGCCCGATCGTCGCCGGGTTCCTCGTCGACGCCGACCTGTTCGGCACCGGCTGGCGCATGATCTTTCTGATCAACGTGCCGATCAGCGCGTACGCGCTGGCCGTCGGCGCCAAGGTGCTGCCCGCGCCGGTCGCCACCGCGCGCGCCGGCGGGCTCGACCTGACGGGGATGCTGCTGGGCGGAGCCGGCATGTTCATGCTGGTCTACCCGCTGGTGCAGGGCCGTGAGCTCGGATGGCCGACCTGGTTGGCGGCCATGCTGGCCGGTTCGGTGCCGGTGCTGGCCGGCTTCGTCGCCCACCAGCTGCGCCGGGGTCGCGCCGGCCGCATCCCGCTCGTCCGGCTGAGCGTCTTCGCCAAGCGGTCCTACTCCTCCGGCGTGCTGTTCATCATCGTCTTCTTCGGCGCGATCGTCGGATTCTCCCTCGCCATCGGGTTGTTCCTGCAGCTGGGCATGGGCTACTCGCCGCTGGGCGCCAGCCTGGCCACCGCGACCTGGGCGGTCGGCGGCTTCCTGGGCTCGGGTGTCTCCGGCGCCACGATGAACAGGCTCGGCCGCCGCATCCTGCACATCAGCCTGAGCGTGATGATCGCCGGCATCGCCGGCCTCTATGTGATGCTCAGCTGGCAGGGCACCGGCTTCAGCGCCTGGCACCTGGCGATCCCGATGCTCGTGTTCGGCGCCGGCATGGGTGCGATCTTCGTCCCGCTGTTCGACATCATCGTGGCCGACATCGAGGACCACGAGGTCGGCTCCGCCTCCGCCGCGCTCGAGTCGATCCAGCAACTCGGCGCGTCGCTCGGCGTCGCGGTGATCGGCACGATCTTCTTCTCCGTCATGGGCACGGCGACCGCCTACGAGGCGCACCGGCAGAGCTCCCTCGACGCGGTGCAGTGGGTCGCGCTGATCTCGATCGCCCTCACCGCCGTGGCCTTCGCGATCGGCTTCCTGCTCCCGCGCAAGGCCCGGGCGGGCGTGAGCTGACCCTCACTGCGGACGTACGGACCGTGGCCCCCGCGCCGCGGTCCGTACGGCTGTGTACGGGACGAACGGTCTTCGGACCGAACCGGTTACGGAACGAACCGGTAGAACAGCCACAGATCGTGCTCGATCGGCAGATCCTCCACCCCGGTGAAGCCGGCGGAGAGCGCGAGGGACCGTACAGTGGCCGGCCGGATGGCCGAGCCGATCGCGGCGGACGGCTGCTCGGACAGGCTGGCCGGCAGACAGCTCAGCGCGCTCCAGGCGTACTGGAAGCGCTCGATGTCGTCGCCGGGCGCGACGAACTCCTCGGCCAGGCGCTCTTCGGCGACCAGCAGCACGCCGTCCGGGCCGAGGCTCTCGCGCGCGGCCCGGAGCGCGGCGACGGGGTCGGACATGTCGTGCAGGCACTCGAAGGCGCATATCAGGTCGTACGAACCGGCGAGCGTGGCGGCGCCGGCGCAGCGGAAGGTCACCCGGTCGGCGACGCCGGCCGCCGCGGCGTTGCGCTCGGCCTCGTCGATCGACGCCTGGTCGAGGTCGATGGCGTCGACCCGTACGGCCGGGAAGGCCCGGGCGATGGCGATGCTCGACCACCCCCTGCCGCAGCCGATGTCGGCGACGCGCAGAGCGGCGCCGCCCGTCAGCCGGGCGTGGACGTCGGGCAGGTGCGGCAGCCATTCCGTGGCGAGCTGCTGGGTGAACTTGGCCCGGTTGCCGGCGATGTTGCCCATGTCGTCGCCATAGTCCGCGTACGGCACCCCGGATCCGGTCCGGAACGCGTCCTTGAGCTGGGGAAGGGTCCGGAGGACGCCGACAGCCTGGAGCGCGATCGGCACCCGGTGCCGCAGGCTGTCCGGGTCGAGGAACACCTCCGCGCACCCGGGCGGCAGCCGGTACCGCCGCGCCGCGGGGTTTCGGTTCGGCACGGCCACGTCCACCATCGCCGCGACCGCCTGCTGTTCGAGCCACTCCCTGGCGTACCGCTCCGCTATCCCGGTGGCCTTGGCCAGCTCGGCCGGCGTCACGTCGCCGAGGTCGGCGAGGGCGGCGTACAGGCCGAGCCGGTCGCCCAGCCACACATGCCCGAGCTCGAGCGTCTGCAGCACAGACTGGAAGAGCCGCTCGGCGAGCGCGTCGCGGCGGGCGGTGGCGTCCCCGTCGTGATCGTTCTCGTACTGGGTCATGATCGCACTGTGCCCATCGTCGCGGCGCCGGGGCAAGATCGTGCTGCGCCCGGAACCGGACACCGCGGACGAGCCCCCGCTAAGGATCGGTCGGCTCGGGTCGGCTCAGTCGGCCGGGGTCGTGGGGTCGGCGGCGGCCACCGGGCCGGCGGGCCGCGCCTGGCTCGCCTTGAGCTGGGTGACGAAGGCGGCGGCCTGGGTGCGGCGGCGCATGTCCAGCTTGGAGAACAGGTTGGACACGTAGTTCTTGACGGTCTTCTCGGCGAGGAACATGCGCTCGCCGATCTGCCGGTTGGTCAGCCCCTCGCCGATCAGCTCGAGGATCTGGCGTTCCTGGTCGGACAGTGCGGACAGCGGGTCCTTGCGGGCCTCTCGCTCGCGCAGCCGCTGCAGCATCTGCGCGGTGCTGCGGGGGTCGAGCAGCGACTGCCCGGAGGCCACGGAGCGAACGGCCCCGACGAGGTCGGAGCCGTGGATCTGCTTGAGCACGTAGCCCGCTGCCCCGGCCATGACGGCGTCGAACAGCGCCTCCTCATCGGAGAACGAGGTGAGCATCAGGCAGGCGACCTCGGGCAGCTGCGACCGGATCTCGCGGCAGACCGCTACGCCGTCTCCGTCCGGCAGCCGTACGTCCAGGACGGCCACGTTGGGGCGGGCGGCCAGGATCCGGGTGAGCGCCTGGGTGACCGAGCCGGCCTCGCCGACGACCTCGATGTCGTCTTCGGCCTCAAGCAACGCGGCGACGCCCCGGCGCACGACCTCATGGTCGTCCAGCAGGAAAACCCGGATGGGCTGTTTTCGAGTCTCGGTGGTCGGACGGGCCATGGCGTCGGTTCCTTGGGCGGGCTGGCGGATACCAAAGACTCCGGTACGTCGCCCCATATTACGTCCGGACCGCAATCGAGCCCCTCAGAGCGATCCGAGCGGCTAATTCCCCCGCGATGGGTGATACGCCCTGCGCGCCCGGCGGCGACGCTGACCTCGTCCTGACCGTTGGGGAGGGGTAGGTGCCGGGACATGGGACAACACTCGACCACCTCGCGGCGGGCGGACAAGTCCGAGAGCACGTGGGCACTGGGCGCCGTCATCTACGCAGGGATCCTGCTGATGATGGCGGGTGCGTTCCAGGCGTTCGAGGGCCTCGCCGCGATCGTGAACGACAACTTCTTTCCCCCCGGGCCGCGCCTCCTCCCACTCAGCGTGACCGGGTGGGGCTGGCTGCATGTCGCTCTCGGGGTCGTCGTGTTCGCGGCTGGATTCAAAGTGTTCGACGGCGGGATGTGGGCACGAGTGATCGGCATCTCCGTCGCGGCGGTGAGCGCGATCGAGAACTTCCTGTTCATTCCGCATCATCCGATCTGGTCGATCGTGATCATCACGCTGGACGTCGTTGTGATCTGGGCGCTGTGCGTATATACGGGCCCAGGTGACTCCGTACGGGACACGCCGCGCTGAGCGAGTCATCTGGAGGACCCATGAGCGCCAAGGTCAAGGCCACCAAGCCTGCCGCGAAGCCTGCCGCCAAGCCTGCGGCCAAGTCGGCCACCGCGGAGGAGGCGGCGCCGCAGCTGTCGCGCGAGGAGCTCTTCGAGCTGTTCGGGCTGGTCCAGGAGGTCGACAGCGTCGAGCTCAAGCTGACCGTGCGCGACGACGAGCGGCAGCACGCGATCGCCGCGCTCGGCGCCGATCCGCTGGACGCGCAGATCCGCCAGGTCTACTTCTTCGACACTCCCGATCTGACGCTCAACCGGCTGGGCCTCGTGACCCGGGCGCGCCGCATCCAGGGAGCCGGCGCCGACTCGGTCGTCAAACTCCGGCCGGTCGTGCCCGACGAGCTCCCCTCCGGGCTGCGGGCGTCCCCGGACTTCCGGGTCGAGGTGGACGCGATGCCCGGCGGATATGTGTGCTCCGGAGCGCTCAAGGCCAAAGCCGGCCACGACCGTGTCTTGGAGGTCGTCGCCGGACGGCGGCCGCTGCGCGGCCTGTTCAGCAAGGAGCAGCGGGCCCTCTTCGCCGAGCACGCACCGGATGGCATCGCGCTCGACGACCTGTCCGTCCTCGGGCCCGTCAACGTACTCAAGGTGAAGTTCACGCCTAAGGGGGCCGGCCGGAAGCTCGCGCTGGAGCTGTGGAACTACCCGGGAGACCTTCGGCTGCTGGAGCTTTCCACCAGGGTCACCCCCAAAGAGATGTTCGACGCCGCGGGCCAGGTGGCAGCCTTCCTGGAGGGGCGTGGCATCAGCCTCGCGGGGGCGCAGGCAACGAAGACGCACACGGCGTTGGAGATCTTCTCCCGGCGGCTCAAGGAGCCCGCGGCTCCCTGACCCGCGCTCATATCAGGCGTTCACATCATCCCGGGACCGGCCCCCGGCTCCTCGTCGGTTTCCAATGCCGAGTACCCGATCTGCGGCAGCAGGATCACGATGACCAGCCCGATGGCCAGATTGATCCCGGCCGTCGCGGCCTGACTGGACAGATCCGCGTCCGTCGTGAACGGGACGACCGTGAAGATGACCGTCACCAGCCCGGCGATCCAGGAGAAGAAGCTCAGCGGGCGCGGTGTCGTCAGGACGAGAATCTGCAGGATCAGCGTGGCGACGAGGGCGCCTATGCCCGCCACCACCACGTAGGCGGCGGTGGCCGAGTTCCCGAGCGTCCCCTCGCCTTTGGGGGACAGCAGGTCGATGTCGAACACCCCCCGCATGAGGAGGACGCCGGCGAACGCCACCAGCGCGGCCACCGCGGCGGTGGCCAGGCCGCCGCCCCACAGCCGCGACGTATTGACGACAGAGGCGTCGGAGGAGTTGGTGGGTCGCGGGCTGCGCTGGTACATGGGTCCAGCCATCATGAGCTCCCTCTCGAACCGACCGGCCTGACTCATCCGGAATCTAGGGACCGGGTCGGCGGGCGTACGTCACCCAGGACAGGTGATTCGCCGGGCCCGGCCGTGCCGACAGGCTGACCGCATGAACGCGATCATCAGGGGCACCGCCGGTGAGGCCGGGACGCGGCCGGAAACGCCGTACCGGAACAGGCCGTACAAGAACATGGTCTGGGTGCCCGGCGGGACGTTCTTCATGGGCGACGACCGGTTCTACCCGGAGGAACGGCCGGTGCACCGAGTCACCGTCGACGGGTTCTGGATGGACGAGCACCCGGTGACCAACGCCGAGTTCCGCCGCTTCGTCAAGGCCACCGGGTACGTCACGGTGGCTGAACGCCCGCTCGACCCGGCCGCGTACCCGGACGCCGACCCGGCGCTGCTGGTGCCGGGCTCGCTGGTCTTCCAGCCGGCCTCGGGCCCCGTCGACCTGAGCGACTACCGCAACTGGTGGGCGTACGTGCCGGGAGCGTGCTGGACCCGGCCCGAGGGTCCCGGCAGCAACCTCGGCGGTGGCGAGCGGCACCCCGTCGTACACGTCGCGTACGAGGACGCGGAGGCGTACGCCGCCTGGGCGGGCAAGCGGCTGCCGACCGAGGCGGAGTGGGAGTTCGCCGCCCGCGGCGGCCTGGACGGCGCCGTGTTCGCCTGGGGCGAGGAGTTCGCGCCGGGCGGCCGGCTGATGGCCAACACCTGGCAGGGCGAGTTCCCCTGGCAGAACCTGCTGCTGGACGGCCACGCGGGAACCTCGCCGATCAAGTCATACCGGCCGAACGGCTACGGGCTGTACGACATGACCGGCAACGTCTGGGAGTGGACCACGGACTTCCACACGATGCGCCACCCCGCCGGGGTGGACAAGCCCTGCTGCGTACCGCGCAACCCGCGCGTCGACCACCCCGTCGCCACCGGGGAGGCCATCCCGCGCAAGGTCATCAAGGGCGGGTCACACCTGTGCGCGCCGAACTACTGCCTGCGCTACCGGCCGGCGGCGCGGCAGGGCGAGGCCGTCGACACCTCCACCGGGCACATCGGCTTCCGCTGCGTCGTCCGGGAGCCGGTCAGCGAAACCGGCGACGTCCAAGAGCCGGTCAGCGAGACCGGTGTGGACGGCCCGCCAGGGCCCGCGCCACATTGATCACGGCGACGACGATCCAGCGCGCCGGCGCACCATCCCTGGCGCACCGGCGCGCCGGCCCCCCGGGCGCGCCGACCCCCCGGCGCGGCCCGGCGGCTCAGGTGCTCTGGTAGGGGCGCATGTAGACCGCGAGGGCCCAGATCACCACCACGTCCAGCGCGATGATCAGCAGCGACCAGAATGGGTAGTGCGGGATGTACAGGAAGTTCGCCACCGCGTTCAGCGCCACAACAACGATGCCGACGACGCGGGCCCAGGTCAGACCGGCGAATATCGCCCAGCCGGCGAGCCCGACGACGATGCCCATGACCAGGTGGATCCACCCCCAAGCGGTCACGTCGAACCTGAAGGCGTACTTCGGGGTGAGCACGAAGAACTCGTTCGTGATGATGGCGACGAGGCCCTGGATGACCTGGAAGATCCCGATCGTCGCCATGGCGATGCCGGCGAAGACGGCGAACCCCAGCGCCCAGCTGTCCCTCGTGGTGGTCTCGGTGGCCATGACCGCATCCCTCCCGTCCGATCCGCCCAGCGTCGGCCCGGCGAACGACACCGGCATCACCCGCCGGGGATGAGCTGCGCGGCGGGTTTCGGGGAGATGCTGCGCACATGGACGCTGAACGAGAACGGCTGCGCGAGGCGGCGAGCCCGGACGCACCGTGGCGGCGGTGGGGGCCCTATCTCAGTGAACGGCAGTGGGGCACGGTCCGCGAGGACTACAGCGACGGCGGCGACGCGTGGAACTATTTCCCGCACGACCACGCGCGCTCGCGGGCGTACCGGTGGGGCGAGGACGGCCTCGGCGGCATCTGCGACGACAAGCAGCGGCTCTGCCTGTCGATGGCGTTGTGGAACGGGCGCGACCCGATCCTGAAGGAGCGCCCGTTCGGCCTCACCAACGGCGAGGGCAACCACGGCGAGGACGTCAAGGACTACTACTTCTACCTCGACAGCACGCCGACCCATTCGTACCTGAAGTTCCTCTACAAGTACCCGCAGGCCGAGTTCCCGTACGACGACCTGGTGGCCACCAACCGGGCTCGCGACAAGCACGCGTTCGAGTACGAGCTGCTCGAGACCGGGGTGTTCGACGAGGGCCGGTACTTCGACGTGTTCGTGGAGTACGCCAAGGCGGGGCCGGACGACCTGGTCATGCTCGTCACGGCGCACAACCGCGGGCCGGACGAGGCGGCCCTGCACGTCCTGCCGACGCTGTGGTTCCGCAACACCTGGTCATGGGGCGACGACTCGGAACGCCCGGTCATCAGGGCGGCCGACGGCGGAGCCACCGCCGCGCACCCCGGCCTCGGTACCTACCGCCTGCACGTCGAGGCCGACGCGCAACTGCTGTTCACCGAGAACGAGACGGACAACGAGCGGCTCTTCGGCACCCCGAACGTCTCCCCGTACGTCAAGGACGGCATCGGACGGTACGTGATCAACGGCGACCAGGCCGCGGTGAACCCCGCCCGCGAAGGCACCAAGGCCGCGGCCCGTCACGTGCTGACCATCCCCGGCGGCGGGCAGGCCACCGTGCGGCTCCGGCTCACCGCCCAGGACGTACCGGATCCGCTCGGGCCTGGCTTCGACGCCGTCCTGCGCGACCGGCAAGCGGAGGCCGACGCGTTCTACGCCGCGCTCACCCCGGCCGGGCTGAGCGCCGATGAGGCGCTGGTGGTGCGGCAGGCGCTGTCCGGGCTGCTGTGGAGCAAGCAGTACTACTACTTCGACGTCGAGACATGGCTCGGCGAACACGGCCTCGACCCGTGGACGCCCTCCAACCGCCGTAACCATGCCTGGTTCGACATGGTGGCCGACGACATCATCGTCATGCCGGACAAGTGGGAGTACCCCTGGTTCGCCGCCTGGGACCTGGCGTTCCACGCGATCGCGCTCGCCATCGTCGACATCGACCTCGCCAAACAGCAGGTGGAGCTGCTGCTCGGCGACCGGTACCTGAACCCGAACGGGCAGATCCCCGCGTACGAGTGGGACTTCAGCGACGTCAACCCGCCCGTCCACGCGTGGGCGGCCCGCTTCGTGTACGCGCTGGAGAGCCGATTGACCGGCCGGGCCGACCTGGACTTCCTGGAGCGGGTGTTCCAGAAGCTGCTGCTCAACTTCACCTGGTGGGTCAACCGGAAGGACCCCGACGGGCGCAACGTCTTCCAGGGCGGCTTCCTCGGCCTCGACAACATCGGCGTCTTCGACCGCAGCGCCCCGCTGCCCACCGGCGGCGGGCTCGACCAGGCCGACGGCACGGCGTGGATGGCCTTCTACGCACAGGCCATGATGCAGCTCGCCGTCGAGTTGTCCGACCGCAGTCCCGCGTACGAGGACCTCGCCGTCAAGTTCGCCGAGCACTTCCTGTGGATCTCCGCCTCGATGGACCGGGCCGGCGACGTCAAGGAGGAGATGTGGGACGAGCAGGACGGGTTCTTCTATGACGTGCTTCGCCTGCCGAACGGCGATGCCACCCGGCTGAAGGTCCGCTCGCTCGTCGGGCTGCTGCCGCTGTGCGCGGCGACCGTCTTCGCCCCGCGCCCGCAGGAGGAGGACCGCGTCGTCATCAACAAGATCATGGAGTTCTCTGCACGCCATCCCGAGCTGGCCGAGGGGCTGTCCACAGCGGGCCAGCCGGGTGTCCGGGACCGCCGGCTGCTGGCCCTGCTGAACCGGCGGAAGCTCACGCGGGTGCTCGGGCACCTGCTCGACGAGGCCGAGTTCCTGAGCCCGCACGGCATCCGCGCGGTCTCGCGCTATCACGCCGACCATCCGTACGACTTCTGGGTGAACGGCCATGAGTACCAGGTGGCGTACCTGCCGGCCGAGTCCGATACCGGGATGTTCGGGGGCAACTCGAACTGGCGGGGGCCGGTCTGGTTCCCGATGAACGCCCTGATCATCCGGGCGCTGCTCAACCTGTACGCGTTCTACGGCGACGACTTCACGGTCGAGTGCCCGACGGGGTCGGGCCGGCAGCTGACCCTGTACGAGGTGAGCGAGGAGATCGCCCGCCGGCTGGCCGGCATCTTCGTGCGCGGCACGGACGGGCGGCGGCCGGTGTACGGCGGGCAGCGACTGTTCCAGGAGGACCCGTACTGGCGCGACCTCATCACGTTCAACGAGTACTTCCACGGTGACAACGGGGCCGGGATCGGCGCGAGCCATCAGACCGGGTGGACCGCCATGGTCGCCGTGTTCATGATCCTCTACCAGAGCGTCAGCCCCGCCGACATCCTGGCCGGCGGCCTCGCGGGCGAGGTGGTCAGGTCGTGAGCCCCCCGGTTATCTATGAGGTCAACACCCGGGTGTGGCTCGGCGAGGTCGAGCGACGCCACGGGGGACGAATAGACCTGCGCGACGTGCCGAAGGAGGAGTGGGACGACCTGGTCGTCCCCGGCGCCGACGTCGTCTGGCTGATGGGCCTCTGGGAGCGCAGCCCCGCCGGGCGGGCCATCGCGCTGGCCGACCCGGAGCTGCGCGCGTCGTTCCGCGAGGCGCTGCCCGACGTCGCCGACGCCGACATCACCGGGTCGCCGTACTGCGTGCGGCGGTACGTCGCGGACGAACAGCTCGGCGGGCCGGACGGGCTCGCGGTGGCCCGTGCGGAACTGGACCGGCGCGGCCTCGGGCTGTTCCTCGACTACGTCCCCAACCACGTCGCCCCGGACCATCCCTGGCTGCGCGACCACCCGGAGTACTTCGTGCCGGGCAGCCAGGCGGACCTGGAGCGCGACCCGGCGGCCTTCCTCGAGGCCGGCGGCCACATCTACGCCCGGGGCCGCGACCCGTACTTCCCGCCGTGGCCGGACGTCGTGCAGCTCAACGCGTTCGCCTCGGAGCTTCGGACGGCCGCCGCCGACGTGCTGACGGAGATCGGCCGGCAGTGCGACGGCGTCCGCTGCGACATGGCGATGCTGATGATGAACGACGTCTTCGCGCGGACCTGGGGCCCGCGGGCCGGGCCGCGGCCGGACGGCGACTTCTGGCCGGCCGTGATCGCCGCCGTCCGCGAAAGCCACCCGGGGATGACGTTCGTGGCCGAGGCGTACTGGGACCTCGAGTGGGCGCTGCAGCGGCAGGGCTTCGACTTCTGCTACGACAAGCGGCTGTACGACCGGCTCGTGCACGAGAGCGCCGAATCGGTGCGCGGCCATCTGCGCGCTGATCTCGACTACCAGGGCGGACTCGTCCGGTTCCTGGAGAACCACGACGAGCCGCGGGCGGCCGCGACGTTCGGCCCGGCCAAGGAGCGGGCCGCCGCCGTACTGACCGCGACCCTGCCCGGGGCCACGCTCTGGCACGAGGGGCAGTTCGAGGGCCGCCAGGTCCGGGTGCCGGTCTTCCTCGCCCGCCGGCCGAACGAAGAGCCCGACGACGACCTCCGGGAGTTCTATGTTCGGCTGCTGGCCGCCGTCCACGACAGCGGCATGCGCACGGGCGCTTGGCGGCCGCTGGAGTGCACCGGTTGGCCGGACAACCCGTCGTACCGCGACCTGGTGGCCGCGTGCTGGACCGGCGAGGCGGCGCGGCAGCTGGTGGTGGTCAACCTGCTCGGCCGCCCGGCGCAGGCGCAGATACCGCTGCCCTGGGACGACCTCGGCGGCCGAACGTGGACCTTCCGCGACCTGCTGACGAACGTGTCGTACGAGCGGGACGGGGACCAGCTGCGCGAGCCGGGCCTGTACGTCGGCATGGACAACTGGGGGTGCAACGTCTTCGCCGTCGAGCCGGTCGAGCCGGTCGATTCAGGTGGGTGACGCATGGCCTGGCGGGCCGCGCTGTTCCCGTCGCTGCGCGGGTACCGGCGGGGGTGGCTGCGGCCCGACGTGATCGCCGGCCTGACGGTCTGGGCGGTGCTGGTGCCCGAGTGCCTCGCCTACGCCTCGATCGCGGGCGTGTCACCGGTCGTCGGCCTCTACGCGGCGCCGGCCGCCCTCCTGCTGTACGCCCTGTTCGGCAGCTCCCGCCACCTCATCGTCGGCCCGATGTCGGCGACGGCCGCCATGTCCGCGGTGACCGTCGCCGGTGTCGTTGGAGCCGCCGTCGCGGGGGCGGGCGGAAAGAACTACGCGGCGGCCACGACGGCGCTGGCCATCGTCGCCGGCGTGATCGCGCTGGCCGCCGGGCTGCTCCGGCTCGGCTTCCTCGCCGGGTTCATCTCCGCACCGGTGCTGAAGGGTTTCATCGTCGGCCTGGCACTCACGATCATCGCCGGGCAGCTGCCGAAGCTGTTCGGGGTCGAGAAGGGCGACGGCGACTTCTTCGAGAAGATCTGGGATCTGATCACGAAGCTCGGCGACACGAACGGCTGGACGCTCGGCGTCGGCCTCGCGTCCCTCGCGCTGATCCTGGTGCTCAGACGGTACGTACCGCTGGTCCCGGCGTCGCTGGCCGCGGTGGTCTTCGGCATCCTCGCCGTCCTCGTCTTCGGGCTGGACGACCGGCACGTCGACGTCGTCGGCCACATCGCGAGCGGGCTGCCGGCGCTGGGCCTGCCATCTCTCCCGGCCGCCGACTATCTGAAGCTCGCCGCCGGCGCCGTGGGCATCGTGCTGGTCGGGTTCGCCGAGGGCCTGGGGGCCGCGAAGACGTACGCGGCCAGGGCGGGGTACGACGTCGACGCGAACCGCGAGCTGATCGGCCTCGGCGCGGCGAACGTCGGCGCGGGGTTGTCGTCCGGCATGGTCGTCAACGGCAGCCTGTCCAAGACCGCGGTCAACGGCGGGGCCGGCGCTCGTTCTCAGGTCTCCGGCCTGGTCGTGGCCGCGCTGACCGTGGTCACGCTGCTCTTCCTCACCGGCCTTTTCGAACAGCTGCCCGAGTCGACCCTGGCGGCCATCGTCATCGCCGCCGTCATCGAGTTGGTCGACATCCCGGCGCTCGCCGGGTTCTACCGGCTGTGGACCACGCGGCTGGGCTCCATCTACGGGCCGGCCGCGCGGGCGGACTTCATCGCCGCCGTGGCCGCGATGCTCGGCGTCCTGGTGTTCGACACGCTACCCGGTCTGTTCATCGGCATCGGCGTCTCCCTGCTGCTCCTGGTCTACCGGGCGAACCGGCCGAACGTGGCGGTGCTCGGCCGGGCGGCCGATGCCGAGGGAATGTGGGTGGACCTGGCCCGCCATCCGGACAGCCCCACCGAGCCGGGCGTCGTCGTGGTCCGCGTGGAGAGCGGCCTGTTCTTCGCCAACGCCGACCATGTCCGGGCCCGGATCCGCGCCCTGGCGGCGGGCGGCTCCGACGGTGTGCGAGCCGTGGTGCTGGACGCGGAGACGGTCCCGTTCGTCGACCTCACCGCCGCGCAGATGCTCGCCGACCTCGACCGCGACCTCACGCGCGACGGCGTGGCGCTGCTGCTGGCGCGCGACATCGGACAGGTACGCGACATCCTGCGCCGGGTAGTCGTCGGCCACACGGCCGCCGATGTGCTGCACAAGGTCTACCCGAGCGTCGACGCCGCCGTCGCCACCGCCCGCGCCGAGGCCACCACAGCCGAGCCCCAGACCCCCGCCGAAACGGACTGATCATGGCAATGGAGCTGCGCGACACCGGGGCGGGGCTGCTGTACGGCTACCGGCGCGACTGGCTGCGGCGCGACCTGCTCGCCGGGGTGGCAACCGCGGCGGTGGTGGTGCCGCAGGCCATGGCGTACGCGACGATCGCCGGGCTGCCGGTGCAGACCGGCCTGTACTGCGCCCTGGTGCCGATGGCGGTCTACGCCCTGCTCGGCACGTCGCGGCCCTTGTCGGTCAGCACGACATCCACGATCTCCGTTCTCACCGCGGAGTCGATCGCGCTGGTGCACGAGAAGGCGAACGCGGCCACGGCGGCGTTGACCCTGGCCGTCATGACCGGGGCCATCCTGCTGATTGCCGCGGTGCTGCGGCTTGGCTTCATCGCCGACTTCATCCCCCAGTCGGTCGTCGTCGGGTTCAAGACGGGGATCGGCCTGGTCATCGCGGCCGGTCAGCTCGGCAAGATCCTCGGCGTCGACGTCAAGGGCGACGGCTTCTTCGACCAGATCGCCTCGGCGCTCGGACAGCTCGGCGACGCGAGCCTGACGACGGTTGCGGTCGCCGCGGGCACCATCGCCGCCCTGCTGCTCCTGCGGCGCCGGCCGGCGCTGCCCGGGCCGCTGATCGTCATCGCGGGCGTCACGCTGGTCAGCGCGCTGGCGCACCTTGACGATCACGGGGTGGCCACCGTCGGCTCGGTGCCGAGCGGTCTGCCGCTGCCCATGCTGCCTCATCTCGACCTGGTGGGGCGGCTGCTGCCGGCCGCGCTGGGCATCTCGCTGATCGCGTTCCTGGAGTCGATCGCCGCTGCCCGGATCTTCCGCAAACGAACGGACCGGCCGCTGAACGCCGACCGGGAGCTGTTCGCACTCGGCGCGGCCAACCTCGCCGGCGGCTTCTTCCAGGCGTACCCGACCGCGGGCGGGCTGTCGCAGACGGCGGTGAACGACTCCACCGGCGCGCGGAGTCAAGGGGCGGAGCTCGTCACCAGTGTGTGTGCCGCTGCCGTGCTGCTTGCGCTCGCGCCGCTCATAGCTCCGCTGCCGCTGGCCGCGCTCGGCGGGCTGATCCTGGTGATCGTCACGGGCCTGATCGACATTCCCGAGCTGCTTCGGATCGGCCGGATCCGCCCGCCGGAGTTCGTGCTCGCGCTGGTCGCGCTCGGCGCGGGCATCACGCTCGGCCTGCTCCAGGCGGTCGTCGTGTCGTCCGTGCTGGCCCTGCTCATGCTGCTGTACGAGACGAACCACCCGCCGGTTTACGTCCTCGGCCGCGACCCGGCCACCGGGGCGTACCGGGAGCTGGCCAACCATCCCGGCGACGAGACCGAGCCGGGCCTGCTGATCGTGCGCATCGAGTCGCGCCTGTACTTCGCCAACGCCCGGCGGGTGACCGAACGGGTGCTCCACCTGGTGCGGAGCGAACGGTCGCCGCCGCATGTGCTGCTGCTCGACCTCGCCGCGGTGCCCGGCGTCGACATCACCGCCGCCGAGGTGGTCCAGGAGTTCCACGACGAGTTGGCGGAGCGTGAGATCACGCTGTGGTTCGCGATCTTCAACTTCACTCGGCACGAGATGCTGTGGCGCACCGAGGCGGGCCGGCGGCTGCGGGACAGCGACAGGCTCTATCGGACCGTCGCCGACGCCGTGGCTCACTACCGTGCCACCGCCGCGTCGCCGCAGGCCGGAAACGATTAGCGCGGAGCATCCAGGTATGTGACGGAACGCGCCTATGCTGTGAGGCGCGATGGATCTTAAGACCGACGTGGTGGTCACCGACGGCTACCGGATCTTGGCGCTGCGCGGTGAGATCGACGCCGCGACCGGCCCGGCACTGCGCACGTTGTGCCTCGAGCTGGTCGACGACAGCACGCTGCCGCTGCTCGTCGACATGACGGGCGTTACCTTCTGCGACTCCACCGGCCTCAACATCGCGGCGGCCGTACGGCGGCACGCCGGGGCCAAGGACTGCGTCGTCGCCTTCTACGGCTTCAACCAGCGCGTACGGAAGGTGTTCCGGGTCACCGGCATGGACCTTTTCGTTCCTACGTACGCGACGCTCGCCGACGCCGCCGACGATCTGGACGGCGATCCGGGCGGCGATCCGGGCGGCGATCGACCGGCACGGTGACCGGCGGGCGGCCGGGCGCCGCCACGCTGCGACGCCCGGCCGTCGGCCCGTTATTGCCGGCTCATCGCGAAGTGCATGAGCTGGTCCGGGTCGATCAGGTGGTCATGGTTGTCCTTGCCGATGTCGATGCGCACCCAGTCGATGGTGCCGGTGAACGCGTTGTCCCCGGCGGGGTAGTCCTCGCAGACCGGCGAGCCGCTGTCGACGCCCACGCCGCCGGTCTCGCAGAGTGAGTAGTTGTAGGCGTGGGTTCGCTCCACGCGCCCGGTGGCGGCCTCCTTGCCGTCCACGAACAGAGTGACCGTGCCACCCTTGCCGATGCCGCCGCCGTCGTAGGCGAACTCCATGCGGACCTGATGTCGGCCCGACGGCAGGGGCGCGTCGGTCGCCACCGAGAACCGCTCCATACCCAGGAAGTTGTAGTGGTAGGCGAGGCGCCAGTCCTTGACGTACAGCACCCAGCCACCGGTCCGGCCGCCCTCGTTGACGATCACGCCTCCCGGGCCGGCATCGGGAAGCACCACCTCGGCGGTCACCGAGTGCGACTTGTTCTTCGTGTTGATCATGCAGTTCTCTTGCAGGCCGATCATCCCGTCGAAAAGGACTTGGGAGTCGCCCTTGATCAGGGTCGGCCGGCCGACCATCTCGGCATTGAGCCGCTCGACCACGCGGTCGTCGAGCGGCAGCACGTTGTACCTGGTCGCCTGAACCAGGAACAGGCGCTGCAGCTCGCGGAGCTTGTCGGGCATCTCCGCGGCCAGGTTGTGCGCCTGCGTCCAGTCCTTCGACCCGTCGTACAGCTCCCAGGTGTCGTCGTCGAACGGAACTCCCGCGCCGTGCACCTCCCAGGGCGTGCGGTGCTTGGTCATGGCCGACCAGCCCCGGTGGTAGATGCCGCGGTTGCAGAACATCTCGAAGTACTGGACGAGATGCGTCTCCGGCGTCTTGGCATCCGTGAAGCTGGCCTTCATGCTGACGCCTTCGAACGGGGCCTGCGCGATACTGTTGACGATGGCGGGCTCTGGCAGACCGGCCACGTCGAGGATGGTCTTGGCCACGTCGATCACGTGGTAGAACTGCGTCCGCATCTCACCATTGCCCTTCACGCCCTTCGGCCAGTGCACGATCGCTCCATTGCGTGTCCCTCCCCAATGCGACGCGACCTGCTTGGTCCACTGGTACGGCGCGCACAGCGCGTGCGCCCAGCCGACGGCGTAGTGGTTGTACGCCTTGGGCGTGCCGAAGTCGTCGATCTTGCTGAGCAGAAATTCGGTCGTCTCGATCCCCG
>DATBKU010000076.1:0-11221 GCA_036555725.1 Streptosporangiaceae bacterium
CCCGCGACGAGGCACTCGCCACCGTCCGTTGGGCCGCCGGGTTCGACTTCCCCGACCTCACCATCGAACACGAACTGCTAGCGGTGACAGAGCCCGGCACGTACGCGATCGAGCGTGGCACGCTGGGCACCGCCGGCGGGCTCGCGTTCCCCGCCGCGGCCTTCGAAGAGCACGTGGTCGAACAGCAGGTGCCGCACTCGACCGCGTTGCACGCCCGGCTCGACGGCGGACTGTATCTGGCCGGCCCATTGGCCCGCTACGAGCTGAACCGGCAATGGCTGTCGCCGCTCGCCCTCGAGGTGGCCGACGCCGCGGGGCTCGGCGAGCACTGTCGCAACCCGTTCCGGAGCATCCTCGTCCGGGCCGTCGAGATCGTGTACGCGGTCGACGAGGCGCTGCGCATCATCGACGTCTACGAGCCGCCCGCAAAGCCGTACGTCGAGGTGCCACCGCGGGCCGGCACCGGGTACGGCGTGACCGAGGCCCCGCGGGGGGTGCTGTTCCACCGCTACGAGCTGGACGCCGACGGCACGATCAAGGCCGCGATGATCATCCCGCCGACGTCACAGAACCAGGCGGCGATCGAGGCCGACCTGCGGAATTTCGTGCAAGCCAGGGTTGACCTCGACGACGAGCCACTGACCGCCCAATGCGAACAGGCGATCCGCAACTACGACCCCTGCATCTCCTGCTCGGCACACTTCCTCGACCTCACCGTGGACCGTGAATGACCGGGCCGGACGGCGCGACGGTCGTCATCGGGGTGGGCAACGAGTTCCGCCGCGATGACGGCGCGGGACCCGGGGTGATCGATCGGCTGGGGAACCTGGCCGGCGCGCGCCTGGCCGTCTGCGATGGAGAACCCGCCCGCCTCATCGGTCTGTGGGAGGACGCCGCCCTGGCCATCGTCGTCGACGCCGTACGCGGCGAACAACCAGGCCGCCTGCACGAACTCGACCTGGACACCGTAGGACAGCATCACCATCGGGGGAGTTCGAGCAGCCACGCGCTCGGCATCGAGGCCGCAGTCGAGCTGGCCCAGGCGCTGGACCGGCTCCCCGCCCGACTGGTGATCCTTGCCGTGGAGGGCGCCGACTTCAACCTCGGCCTCGGCCTGAGCCCACCCGTCGCCGCCGCCCTGCCGGAGCTGGCCGCCCGCGTCGCCCGGCACGCGGCGGGCTGAGCCTGCGCAGCGTCAACCTCCGTCGTCGTTGGTGAGTTCGAGGGCGAGGGTGGGGCAGTCGGCCATGGCGCGGCGGGCGAGTGGGGTGAGGTGGTCGGGTAGCGGGCCGATGATGGGGTAGCCCCATTCGTCGGGGGTGATCGTTTCGGGGAGGAGTTCGGCGCAGAGGCCGTGTGCGGTGCAGGTGATCGGGTTGACGCGGAGGCGCCGGGGCATGTCGCTCATCGCCTTTGCGGTATTGGTAGCCCGCCGGGCCGTGGTGCGGACAGGCAGCCGCCGGGTCGTTGGTGTGCGGCCAGGTGGCCGGCGAAGACGCGGAGCGTGCTGGCGGCCAGCCGGACGGCTCCGTCGGGGTGGCGGCAGGCGCCGCGGCCGGGGATGACGCCGAGCCGGTTGTGCAGCCGTTGGTACAGCGGCGGGTCGGCGGCGCAGGCGGCGATCTGGGCGAAGTCGCGGGCGATCGCGGGCAGCCCGAACACGCAGGGCCCGCATTGGCCGGCGGTTTGGTGGGCGAGCCAGGCCAGGATCCGGGCGGTTTCGGTCAGGCCGCAGGCGCGGGCGGGCAGGGCGATGACGATGCCGGGGCCGAGCGCCGATCCGGCCGCCCGCAGCGCGGCCGGGGTGGCGGGCGTGGCGAGCAGTTCCATCGGCAGCCAGGCGCCGCCGTAGCCGCCGGCCAGCAGGGCCTGCAGTGGTTCGGTGGCGTCTCCGGCGAGGCGGAGCAGGTCTTTGAGGGGTGTGCCGAGCGGTGCTTCGATGACGCCTGGGCGGTGTACGGCGCCCGTCACGGTGAACAGCGCGGTGCCGGGGGCGTCCGGCGCGCCGCAGGTGCGGAACCAGTCCGGGCCGTGCCGCGCGATCAGCGCGATGTGGGCGTAGGTTTCGGCGTTGCTGATCAGGGTGGGGCGGCCGGCGACGCCGCGTTCGAAGGGCCGCGGCGGGGTGAAGGCGGGCAGCGCCTTGCCGTTGTTGAGCCAGCCGACCAGGGCGGTCTCCTCGCTGGCGACGTAGCGGTCGGGGATGGCCGAGACCCGCATGGCCACGGTGGTCAGCCGGGCCTGGCCGCGAGCGGCGATGGCCCGCTCCAGGCCCGGGCGCGGGCCGGGGCGCGGGCCGGGGCGCGCGCCGCCGTCGGCGTGGGTGCAGACGATGATCTCGGTGGCGCCGACGGCCTCGGCGGCGAGGGCGGCGCCGTCGAGTACGAGGTGCGGGGCGACGGTGAGCAGCATCCGGTCTTTGCCGCTGAGCGGCTCGCTCTCGCCGGCGTTGACCACGACGACCGCCGGGCGTTTCCCGGCGGCGACGGCGGCGGCGACCGTGCGCAGCTTGCGCGCGGTGGGGAACGCGCCGCCGCCGCGCCCGGTCAGCCCGGCCTGCTCGATGATCTCGATGAGCCGGCCGTCGCCCGGCCGCCCCCACAGCGGCGGTGGCCCATACCGCCGCAGGTGCTCGCCCAGATCGGCGGGCCGGCCGGTCTCGTGGTAGCCGGCCAGCAGCCGGACGATCGCCGGCGAGACGGTCGCGGCCGTCATTCGCCGCCCTCCTCGTCCTCGTCCGCGACGGCTCCGAAGCCCGGGGTGACGCGCAGCGTGCCGGCGCCGGTCGTGGGGGAGAGCGTGATTCGGACGGTGACCGCGCCGCCCGTCGCGTCCCGCAGGACGCCGACGATCCGGCCCTCCTCATCCGCGCGTGCCCCGCCGGTGAACAGGCGTGGGGTGTCGACGGTGCCCAGCGCGATCGTACGGCCGTCCAGGGAGAGCTGCCCGGCCTCGCCGCCGGGGCCGGTGAAGCGCGCGCGACCGGGCTCGGTGAAGTCCAGATACACGGTGTATCGGCCGTGGAGGGAGGCACTGGGCGCACGCGAGGCGGACGGGGAGGAAGCCGGCGCCTCGCTACTGCCCGCCCCGGCCACCAGCCGAGGCGGCGTTCCCGATCGGCTCGCCCAGCCAGGGGCCAGCGGCCCCAGCAGGGCCCATATGCCGATCACGACCATCGTGAACACCGCTCCCATGGCGGTGCTCGCGCGCAGCAGTTCGTGGCCCGGGCCGCCCGCCGTCAGCCGCCAGGCCAGCGCGACCAGCGCCACCGCCACGCAGCCGCCCGTGAGCAGCAGAAACACCGACGTGCGGGTGTCGGACCCGGTTCCGAACGCATGGATCACGGCCACTAGCCAGCAGCCGTACGCCGACCAGTGCGCGGCCCGCCACCAGCGCAGGTTCAGCCGGGTCCGCAGCAGGCTCGTCACCGTCAGCACGAGAAGGGTGTCGAAGGCGACAGCCCCGAGGCCGAGCCAGATCGGCCGGTAGGCGGAGACGAACGGCACCACAGTGTCGATGAGCCCGATGGGCGCGTACGAGTCCAGCAGCGTCGTCAGGATGTGGACGGCGAGAAAGCCGAGCCCGGCCAGGGTGAGGTTGCGGTGCATCCCGGCGACCACGAAGCGCGGCACCCGGCGGCCGCCCACACGCACCGCCGACAGCGCGCCCAGAGCGAGCACGATCGTCAAGAACAGCAGCGCCACCTCGCCGGTGGCGCGCGTCGCGTACCACAGCACGTTCACAACCGGACCCCGGAGATACTCATGACATCGTCCCGGTGACGTCGCCTACCGGCCAGCCGGCGACGGTGGCCGCCGCGCCGTCCACCTCGATGAGCCGGGCGGGCAGCCCGTGGCGGGCGAGCCAGGCGTCGGCACCGCGGCCCTTGACCAGGGCGGCGGTCGCGGCCGCGTTGGCGTCGACACATGTTGCGGCGGCAACGCTGACCGTACGCCAGCACGAGTCCGTGGACGCGCCGGTGGCCGGGTCGATGATGTGGTGCAGCAGCCGGTCCCCAAGGCGCCAGCGCCGTACCGTGACCGACGAGGTGGCCAGCCCGCCCGCCGTGATCGTCACGTCCTGCCCGGGATCGTCAGTCCCGGCGCGGTGGTCCTCTGCAATCCGGATACGCCACCCACCGGCCGGCGGTGGTCCGCCGACGGCGATGTCACCGCCCAGACTGACCAGCACCCCGCAGCCGGTCGCGGCGGCCGCCCGCGCGGCCGCGCGGTCGGCGGCATGCGCCTTGGCGGTGGCGCCGAGGTCGATGACAACTCCGGGAGGGGTGCGGACGACGCCGTCGGCCAGCCGTACCGTACGCCACCCGGCGACGGGCCGGACGGTGAGGCGCACCCGCTGACTCACCGCCCAGCGTCGGCGGCGCACTTCCGCCATATCGCGGTCGTAGCCGGCCGCGTTCAGTGCGCCGCCGACGGTCGGATCCACGGCCCCGTCCGTGGCCGCGGCCACCCGCAGCGCGTGGCCGAGGGTCTCGGCGAACAGTGGTGAGGCGGCGAAGGGACGGCCGGACCGGGTGTTGAGCCGCGACAGTTCAGAATCCGGGCGGAAGCGGTCGCATGCTTCGCCCATCGCGTCGATCTCCGCGTCGAGCGCACGTCTGGCCAGTTCGAGGCGATCCGGATCGGTCACCAGAAGGGTGACGGTGGTGCCCCACACCCGAAAGCTGACCGCAGCGTTCATCATGAGCCGCCGGAGGTCACATGCGACCGGCCATGCGAGGGCGCCGGCGGTTGGTAGGGCGGAGCGAGGCCACCGCCGTCGTCAGAGACCGTCGGCGACGGCTCGCCGCTCGTGCTGGATTCGGACGGCGGGGCCTGCGGCGACGAGGACGACGCGGCCTGCCCGGGGAGTGCATGCGCCGCCCAGGCGGCCAGCCCGGCGGCCAACACGACCCCGGCGGCGATCGAGCGACGGGTCCACGCACCTATTTGAGCGAGACCGGAGTCCCGCCGCCGGGAGTGCCGGCGCCGCTGGTGGTCATACATCGGTCACGCTCCCTGAAACGCTCCGGGATATCGTCGAGATTGACTTCGGCGCCCGCGGAATCTCACAACGGAATCGAGTGGTACATCCCCTGGCCGGTGGATGGATCATCGGTGCGGCCCGCCTGCGCGGGCGGACGTCCTGGCGACCCCGTGCCACGCGGCCTCGGATCCGCTGTGCCCGATCCGTACGACCTGGATTCCACTGCCGACGCTCGCCGCCACGGTGATGGCGGCCGCCCCAATACCGACGTAGGACGTCCACTTCGACCGTGCAGCGGTCCCGTACCAGCGGACACCCACCAGCACGGCCATCGCGAGCCAGAGCAGGGCCATGAACGGAAGCAGGCCGTCGGCCATGTGAGTATGCCGCTCGACCAGCGTCGACGGCCGTACCCGTCCCTCGAGTTGCTCGCCCGTGTGCGTGGCCAGCGGCACCGCGACCAGCGCCAGCGTCGCCACACCCAGCGCCAGCGGCGCGTACCGCGCGCGGGCGGCCGGCCACACGGCCACCGCCAGGCCGCCGGCCGCCGCGAGTGGCACCAGCACCACTACCGCGTGGACGACGAGTGGATGAGCGGGCAACCCAAAGATCGTGGAAAACATGATCCCCTTCCGAAAGTCGCCTGTTCTGCCCACTGTGTCGGCTCACCTGCGAACTTGGATCGGGGAAAGTGTTCAGAAGTCGTTCAGATTCGCCGAGCGGCCGGAGGCCCGGCGCAGAATGGACACCATCACCACGCTGCCGCGATGACCGAGCGGCGCGTCATTCCCGTGAGGTCTAGCGTGAGGTCGTGACGGAGGGTGCTGTCCGGATCCTGATCGTCGAGGACGATCCGGGGATCGCCGGTTCCTTGAAGCGCGGCCTGAACCGTGCCGGCTACGCTGCCGACTCGGTGGGCTCCGTGGCTGAGGCGCTCACCGCGGAGTCGTACGACGTCGTGCTGCTCGACCTAGGGTTGCCCGACGGCGACGGCACCGAGCTGTGCGCGACGCTGCGCGGCCGCTCCGATGCCGCGATCCTCGTCATCACCGCGCGTGGTGAAGAGCCCGACCGGGTGGCGGCCCTCGACGCCGGCGCCGACGACTACATCGTCAAGCCGTTCGGGTTCGCCGAGCTGATGGCGCGCATCCGCGCCGTGCTGCGGCGCAGCCGCCGCGCCGACGACCACCTGCTCAAGCACGGCACGCTCGCCATCGATACGCGGGAACGCCGGGTGACGCTCGGCGGTGCGGAGATCGGGCTCACCCCCACCGAGTTCGACATCCTCGAGTGCCTGGCGACCGACCCCGGGCGCGTCGTCAGCCGCCAGGAAATCCTCGAGCGGGTCTGGAACACCCATTGGTACGGACCCTCGCGGGTACTGGACGTGCACATCGCGGCGCTGCGTCGCAAGATCGGCGATCCATCGGCGATCCTCACCGTCTACGCACGCGGCTTCCGGCTCGGCGAACCGCCGTGACCAGCCGGATCCTCGCGGCCCTGCTGGCCCTGACCGGCGGCCTCCTCGTCGGCGCCCTGCTGCCCCTCGGCTATACGATCGCCCACCAGCACGAACGCGACTACCGCAACGGAACGCTCGCGCTCGCGCACACCCTCGCCGCCGCGGCCGAGGAGCGGCTCGCCGACGACGAGAAGTCCACCGTCTTCCCGCGCACGCTCGAATCGCTGCGTGAGGAGGACGAGGGCGGCTACGAATTGACGGTGGCCGTCGTCGACGACGACGGCAAAGTCGTGGTCGGGCGGGACACCGGCCTCTACACGCCGGAGCGCGCGGCGCCGGGGCTGGCCGGCCACACCAAGGTGACGCGCTACGGCGACCGCCTGCTCGCCGTCGTACCTGTCAGCGGGCACTCCGAGAAGGTCGCCGGCGCGGTACTACTGTCCCGTCCGCTGGACCCCCTCGACGACCGGATCATGCGGCTGTGGGCTCGGCTCGGGATGGTGGCGGTCGCCGCGATCGCGGCCGCCGTCATCCTCGCCGTGGCGCTGGCACGATGGGTCGGCCGCCCGCTGCGCCGGCTGGAGCTGGCCGCCGAATCCCTCGGCTCCGGTGAGCTCGGTGCCCGCGCCACCCCGCCGAAACGACCACAGGAGGTACGCAGGCTCGCCGAGCGGTTCAACGTCATGGCCGCCCGACTGGAGACCCTGATCTACGACAGCCGTACGGTGCTGGCCGACGTGACCCATCAGCTCCGCACGCCACTGGCCGCGCTTCGGCTCCGCCTGGAACTACTCGCCGAAGAAGCCGCGGCGGCCGACGGCGCGGCCGAGTTCGACGGCGCGCTCGGCGAGCTGGACCGGCTGTCCCGCCTGGTCGACGGCCTGCTGGCGGTGGCGCGGGCGGAGAACACGACCGCCACGCCAGAGCCTGTCCACGTCGCCGGCCTGCTACGCGAACGCACCGAGGCGTGGCGGCCGGTCGCGGCCGAACGCGATGTCGACCTGTCCGTGGCGACCCACGATCACACGAACGACCACATGACCGCATTGCTCGGGCCTGGTCATCTGCAGCAAGTGATAGACAACCTCATCGACAACGCGCTGACGGCGACATCGTCCGGCGGACATGTACGGCTCGCGGCTCGCTCGGTCGACCGGCGGATCCGCGTTACCGTCACCGACGACGGACCCGGCATGACGTCCGAGGCGATGCGGGAGGCGTTCCGGCGCTATCGCAGCGGACGGCCAAGCGGCACCGGGCTCGGCCTGGCCATCGTCCATCGGCTGGTCACCGCGGACGGCGGATCGGTCTCTCTCGCCGACACCCCCGGCGGCGGGCTCACCGTCGTCGTCGATCTCCCACAGGAACGGTAGCGCCGCACTTTGTCCAACAGCGGACCGAACGTCCCGTCTCCCGCTGCCCTTTCGCCCCTGCTGGCGCCGTCCTCCACCTGGTGCGCTGGAAGTAGTCGTCCAGGGAGCGGGCATGAGTATCACCAGCGACAGCGCGGAGATCCGTCCAACAGGTGCGCAGCGGCCCGAGTCATCGTCGTTCGCCCTGCTGACCGACGGCACCACGATCGAGATCCGGGAGGCGTCGCCCGCGGATCGGGACGCCGTCCAGCGGTTGCACTCGTCCCTCTCCCCGGAGAGCCTCTACCTGCGGTTCTTCTCCATCAACCCGCGGATCGCCGAACAGATCGCCGACCGGATCTGCCGACCCGCCGGTCGCGACCACGCCGCGCTGCTGGCGCTGCTGCACGGAACGGTGATCGGCTGCGCCGGGTACGAGCGGATGGATGAGGAAGGCGTGGCCGAGATCGCCATGGCCGTGGCCGATCACATGCATCATCGGGGCGTCGGCACCCTGCTTCTCGAGCATCTCGGCGCGCTCGCCCGCCATCGGGGCATCACCGCCTTCCATGCCGACACCTTGGCGGACAATCACGCCATGCTCCGGCTGCTGGCCGAGGCGGGGCTTCCGGTGCGCCGTCGCCTGGCCAACGGCGTGATCGAGTCACGCATCCCGCTCGCGGCCAACGAGCATTATCTGGACACGGTCGCGGCACGAGAGAGTCGGGCGGACATCGAAAGCCTGCGGCACCTGCTGCGCCCCTCGGCGGTCGCCGTCGTGGGAGCGGGCCGGCGCGAGGATTCCGTCGGCCACGCGATCTTGCGCAATGCCGAGTCGTACGGCTTCACCGGTTCGTTGTACGCGGTGAACCCGCACGCGGAAGAGATCGCCGGTGTTCCGTGCTACCCGTCGGTCGCCGACCTGCCCAAACGCCCGGATCTCGCGGTGATCGCGGTGCCCGCGGCGGCTGTCTGCCAAGTGGCCGAGGACTGCGGACGGCGCGGCGTCGAGGCACTCGTCGTCATCACCGCGGGCCTGGACAGAAACGCCAGTGCCCGGCTGCTGGCGACCTGCCGCTCGTACGGCATGCGGCTCGTGGGGCCGAACTGCTTCGGCGTGGCCAACACCGACCGGGACATCCGGCTCGACACCACATTCTTCGCCCGCCACCCGGCCCCGGGGCGAGCCGGGATCGTCGTCCAGTCCGGCGGCGTCGGGATCGCGGTCGCCGAGCAGCTGTCGCGGCTCGGCATCGGAGTGTCCTCCTTCGCCTCGGTCGGCGACAAGCTCGACG
Source organism: Streptosporangiaceae bacterium (assembly GCA_036555725.1). Classification (GTDB taxonomy): domain Bacteria; phylum Actinomycetota; class Actinomycetes; order Streptosporangiales; family Streptosporangiaceae; genus CALAED01. Next base: position 9,096 of record DATBKU010000076.1, read on the forward strand.
TGAGCAGCAACGACATGCTCACCTGGTGGGAGGCCGACGGCACCACGAAGCTCGCGGTGCTGTACGTCGAGTCCTTCGGCAACCCGCGCAAGTTCGCCCGTACGGCCCGCCGGGTCGGCGCGTCCATGCCGGTGCTCACCGTGCCGGCCGGGCTATCGAGCCCCGGCCAGCGCGCCGCCGGCTCGCACACGGCGGCCGCGGCCACGGCGGCACTCGTGCAGGAGGCGCTCTTCGACCAGGCGGGCATCGTCACCGCAGGCGGTCTCGGCGAGCTGCTCGACGTCGCGGCTCTGCTCGCCCATCAGCCGGTGCCCGCAGGGCCTCGGGTCGCAGTTGTCTCCAACGCGGGCGGGGCCGGTGTGCTCGGTGCCGACGCCTGCGTCAAGGCAGGACTGTCGGTGCCCGCGTTGAGTGCGGCGACACGCCGGCGGCTGTCCGCGCTGTTGCCGGCCGGGGCGGCGACCGGCAACCCGGTGGATGTAACGGCCACGGCACCTGCCGCACGGTTGCGCCGTGCTATCGAGGTGCTAAGTGCGAGCCCCGAGGTGGACGCTATCCTCGTGGCCGTGGTTCCGACGGCGGTGGGCGACCTCACCTCCGCAGTGGTCGGGTCAAGGGTGACGGGAAAGCCGCTCGTCCTCGCCGCGCTGCACCAGACCGAGGCGGTCGGGGTACGGCCGGGCCCGCGCGCCGGGGTCCCGTCGTACTGCGCCCCGGAGGTGGCCGCCCGCGCGTTGGGACGCGCCTGGTCCTACGGTCGGTGGCGGTACCGGCCCACCGGGGTCGTGCCGGAGTTCGGCGACATCCACACCGACGAGGCCAGACAGATCGTGGAGGAGTTCCTGGCCGCGCATCCCGAGGGCGGCTGGCTGGCCCCGGCGGCGACGCTGCGGCTGCTCGCCTGCTACCGGCTGCCGCTGATCGACTGGCGGTGGGCCGAGAACGAGGATGCGGCGGCGGAGGCCGCGGCATCGCTCGGCGGGCGAGTTGTGCTCAAGGGGCACGTCCCCGACGTCATCCACAAGTCGAAGGCCGGCGCCGTCGAGCTCGACCTGCGCGGTGACCACGACGTTCGGCAGGCCTATCGGCGGCTGGCCGAACGCTTCGGCGACCGGCTCGCCGGCGTCGTGGTGCAGCCCATGGCGAAGGAGGGCGTCGAACTGCTTCTCGGCGCGGTGCAGGAGCCGGTGTTCGGACCGCTCGTGGTCTTCGGACTCGGTGGCACGATCACTGAGGCCCTCGATGATCGCGCCGCTCGCCTGGCGCCGCTCACCGACGCTGACGCCGCCGACCTCGTACGATCGGTCCGGATCGGGCCGCTGCTGTTCGGTGAGCGCGGCAGCCCTGCAGTGGATCTGACGGGCCTGCAGGACACCATCCTCCGGTTGTCCCGGCTGGCCGACGACCTCCCCGAGGTGGCCGAACTGGATCTCAATCCCGTAATCGCCCGGCCGGACGGCGTCGTCGCCGTTGACGCCCGGGTACGCGTGCTTCCCGGCGAGCAGCTCGACCCCTACTTGCGGCGCCTACGTTGAGTAATGGACCGAGGAGCCGCACGCTGATTTCGGACCCCTGGTCACTACCAAACAGGGATTCCCAGTGTGATGATGGGCGCAGCCGGAGTGTCCGAAATAGGTACCTGGGGAGAACGGGACAGTGCCGCCAGAGTCATCGGCGGAGAGCGAGCGCGGCCCGCTGTTTCCGCACATGCGGCTCGATGAGCTGCTGGCGGAGCTGCAGGCCCGCCTGGAGGCCGTGCTGGCCACGCGTGATCGCACGCACTCCTTGCTCGAGGCTGTGGTGGCGATCGGCTCCGGCCTGGATCTGGCCACCATGTTGCGGCGCATGGTGGAGGCGGCCACGACGCTGGTTGACGCCTCGTATGGCGCGCTGGGTGTGATCGGTGAGGGCGGCAACAGCCTGATCGAGTTCATTCCGGTGGGTCTGTCGGAGGAGGAGATCCGGCGGATGGAGCACTGGCCGCGCGGGCTGGGCATTCTCGGCCTGTTGATCAAGGAGCCGAAGCCGTTGCGGCTGTCGGATCTCGGCGAGCATCCGGAGTCGTACGGCTTTCCGGCCGGTCACCCGCCGATGCGGACCTTTCTGGGGGTGCCGATCCAGGTGCG
>DATBKU010000077.1:0-26271 GCA_036555725.1 Streptosporangiaceae bacterium
CACGCAGTCCTCCCGCGGCGGCCGCGACAAGACAACGAGATGGCTCGCCCGGGGAAACGCTCCCCCCGGAACTCGACGAATCCCGCCTGGCCGCTTATGCGCCCTCCCAAGCCAGGCGGGATTCGTCGTTGGGGCGGCGCCGTACGACACGCGGGCACGTACGGATCCGCCCCAGCGGGGTCTGCTACGTCAGTCGCCCCACGGCCGCGACGACGTCGACCAGGCCGGTGCCCTTGTCGTACGAGGTGGTGTATGAGCCGGCCCGCTGGTAGGCGGCGCCGTTGGTGTACTTGTGCGCCGTCGCCTTGAGCGCCGCCTCGACCTGACCCGGGGTGGCGTTCGGGTCGGCCTGGAACAGCTGGGCGACGATGCCGGAGATGTGCGGCGCCGCCATCGAGGTGCCGCTCAAGTTCATGTAGTCGCCCGGTGTCTCCCCGTCCGTAACGCCGGTCAGGCAGATCGGCAGCGTCGCACGGCAGGAGGACAGGATGTTGACGCCGGGCGCCGAGATGTCCGGGTACGTGCTGAACGACCCCTTCTTGCCGCGCGAGCTGAAGTCGGCGATCTTCCCGCTGCGCGTGCCCGTGCCCAGGTCGTCGTACGCGGCCACGCTGATGATGCCGGGGGTGGGGTCCTGACCGGGCGGGTTGCTGAGGTTCGCCGAGCCGTCGCCGCCGTCGTTGCCGTTGGCCCAGACAGTGACGATACCCGCGGCGGCCAGCTTGCGCTGGAACTGGACGATGGCGTCCTGCGGGTCGAAGTTGCCGCCGCCGGTCGGCCCCCACGAGTTGCTGACGACCTTGATCGGCGGACACGCGGTCGTGCTGACGCCCGCACCGCACGGGTGGGCGTGGTTCTGCAGCACCCAGTCGAAGCCGTTGGTGGCGTCGTAGATGCTGATCGCGGCGCCGACCGACAGCGCGACGATCTTCGCGCCGGGAGCGGCACCGTGCATCTTCTTGCCGTCGACCGTTACGTCGCGGCCGGCGATGATGCCCGCCACGTGGGTGCCGTGCCCGCCCGCGGAGATCGTGTCCGAGTCATTGGTCGGCACGTCCACGAAGCACGACGGGCCGAGAGAGAGCTGCGGGCACACGCTCTTGAGGTTGGCGACGACGGCGCTGGAGCCGTTCTTCTCGGTGAGGAACGGGTGGGTGCCGTCGACCCCCGAGTCGATCTCGGCGACCGAGACGCCCCGGCCGTCGAGTGCGTGGCCGTCCGCACCGTGCAGCCGGCGGCGGGCCTGGTCGCCACGGGTGGCGATGTTGGACGTGGCGTCGTAGTACATCAACGGGCGGGCGCCCTCGAGATAGGTCACCCCCGCCCGGTGCGCGACCGCGCGGATCTTGGCCGGCCTGCCCTTCGCGACGGCGACGCCGATGGAGTCCCACGTGTGCACGACCTTCAGCCCCGCCGCCCCGGCCGCCTCCTTGGCCGTACGGGCGGAGGTGCCGTGCACGAAGACCGTCATGGGGGTGGCCGTCTTCGCGGCGGCCAGGCGACCGGTCAGCCACGTCTGGAGACGGGCGCCGGGGCCCGCCAGGGCCGTCACGTCGGCCGCCGCCGGGGTGGCGGCGATCGCGAGCCCCGCCACGACCGCCGTGATGAGCGCTTTGCCGCGCATACCGAGAGTCCTCCTGAAGTTACGGGCCGAGGGGTCGGCGCCAGTAAATCGTTACGCACGGTATGTAGGGCAGTGCCGCAGCGTGACAGTATTTGCGGTCAATTTCGTCAGGCCTGGGCCGTGTCCGATCGGTGGCTCGCTCGTTGTACTTGGTTCTAATAGGCCTGGGCGTTCATCCGGTGGCCGCGACCTGCCGGTTGGCCAGGCGCAGCGGGGTTCGGCCGCGGATGAGGTCGGCGGCGCGTTCGGCGATCGCGATCGTGGGCGCGTTCGTGTTGCCGCGCGGCACCGACGGCATCACCGAGGCGTCGACCACGCGCAACCCCTCGATCCCGCGCACCCGCAGCTCGGGATCGCAGACGCCGGCCTCGCCGCCGCCCATCGCGCATGAGCTCGTCGGGTGGTAGAGGGTCACGACGTCGCTCCGGACCCACGCCCGCAGCGCGTCGTCGGAGTCGATCTGCTCGCCGGGCGCGTACTCCCCCGCGGTGACCTTCGCGAGTTTCCCGGCGTAGGAGATCTCGCGCGCCTGCCGCACGCCCGCGACGAGCACGTCGAGGTCGGCCTCCTCGGTCAGGTAGCCCGCGTCGATCGTCGGCTTCCAGCGCGGGTCGGCGGACCGCAGCGCGATCCGTCCACGCGAGGCCACCGTCACCGCGGTGATGAGCACCGAGAACAGCCGCCGCGACGGATCGGCGAGCCCCTGGTTGACGTACGGCGTGGCCAGCACGTGGTACTGCAGGTCAGGAGCCGGCAGGCCGTCCACCGTACGGACGAAGCCGCCTGCCTCCGCCACGTTCGAGGCGTACGGCCCGCGGCCCAGCGACTGCCAGAGCAGGAAGTTGCGCGGGTTGGCGCCCTCCCACAATGACTTGGTGCCGGGGGCATGCCACATCGCGGTCACCGTCGGGTGGTCCTGCAGGCCCTGCCCGACCTCGGGAGAGTCGAGCGCGACCTCGATGCCGAGTGCGCGCAGCTCGTCGGCCGGGCCGATGCCGGACAGCAGGAGCAGCTGCGGGGTGGCCACCGCGCCACCGGACAAGATCACCTCGGCGTTGGCCGTGGCGCGCTGTTCCTGGCCGCCCGTGACGTAGCGCACTCCCGTGGCCCGGCCGTTCTCGATCTCGACCTTGGTGACCTGCGCGTCGGTCTGCACGGTGAGGTTGGGCCGGTCGAGGACGGGTCGCAGGTAGCCGTCTGCTGTGGACCAACGCCGCCCGCGCCGCTGTGTGACCTGGTAGAAGCCGACGCCGTCCTGCTCGGACCCGTTGAAGTCGTTGTTGGCCGAAAGGCCGTACGCGGTGGCTCCGTCGACCCAGGCGCGGGAGAGCGGATGCTTGAAGCGAAGGTCCTCGACCCGTAGCGGTCCGCCCGTGGCGTGGAATTCGGACTCGCCGCGCTGCTGATCCTCGGCGCGCAGGAAGTACGGCAGGACGTCATCGTAGCCCCAGCCCGTACAGCCGTACTTGTCCCGCCAGGTGTCGTAGTCGTGCCGGTGCCCGCGAATGTAGACCATCGCGTTCATCGACGAGCTGCCACCGAGCATACGGCCGCGCGGCCAGTACACGGTGCGGTCGGCCGCCTGCTTTTGCGGCTCGGTCGTGTAGTTCCAGTCGAAGGGGCCTTTGAACAGGGTGTTCACCGCCGCCGGAATGTGTATCTCGGCGGCCTCATCGGGCGGCCCGGCTTCGAGCAGCAGCACCTTGGTGCCGGAGTCCTCGGTCAGCCGGCTCGCGAGCACACAGCCCGCGCTGCCCGCACCGATGACGATGTAGTCGTACACGGCCGCCTCCGTGGTCGGTCTGGCCTGTAGCAGGTTTCTGGCCTGGAGTATCCGCAAGAGTACCGATCGGAGCAGAATAAAGTTCTACCTGCCCCGGACGTAGTAATCCGTGCAAACATCCTCTGGTGGACGATGTGCGTACCTATCGGGGGCTGTCCGCTCGGGAGCGGTTGGTCGACCGCAAGGAGCGACTGCTCGCCGCCGCGCTCGATCGGTTCGGGAGTCAGGGTTACTCCACGACGACCATCGAGATGCTGTGCACTGACGCCAAGGTCTCCACTCGTGGATTCTACGAGTGCTTCGAGAGCCGCGAAGCGCTGCTGCGCGCCCTGTACGAGCGGATCGTCGACGAGGGCGGACGGCGGGTGAAACAGGCGGTCGACGAGGCCGACGGCACCGTATCGAGCCTCGTCCGCGCCGGGCTGACCGCGTACATCGGTTATATGACCGAGGACGAGCGGCGGGCCCGGATCAGCCACGTCGAGGTGCGCCGCGCGGGCGAGCCACTGCACGTCGCCAGACGGCTCGCCGTGCATCGCTTCGCCGACCTGGTCGCCGCGCTGGCCGGCGACCACGTCGATCTGGCGGCCTCGTCGCCGCTGACCGGCCTCGACGTACGGCGCGTCGCGGTGGGGCTGGTGGGTGCCGTTCAGGAGCTGATCATCGACTGGGTGCACGCGAGCCCGCGGCCGCCGGCGGAAGAGGTCATCGCCACCGCTGAGTATCTCTTCGTCGTCGCCTTCCCCGGCCCTCGCCCGCGCAAAGCCTAAAGCGCGCAGGATCAGAGCGCGCAAAAGGTGAGAACGTCTGAGGTCGGGGCGTGTGATGTGGGCGCTCCTGCCCGCGCCCGGCGGGCCCGTGCTCAGCCGGGCGCATCCCCTCCAGTGATTCACTTGTCGGGCTCCGGCGGGCGGCGGTGTCGTCAGGCCACCGCCACACGGGCGCGCTCGACCGGCAGCGCGCGATAGAGCCGGGTGCTGGCGAGCGCCCCCATCACCGGCGGCGGTACGGCTCGTAGCCGCAGCCGACGACCCGCACGGGCGGCTCTGCGCTGGGCACCGACGAGCGCACCGAGCCCGGTGACGTCGATCGTCTCCACACCCGCGAGATCGATGACGAGGTCACCCGAGCACGCGCTGATCGCCGCGTGCAGCCGGGGCCGTACGTCGGCGACCGTGGCTATGTCCAACCGGCCTGCGACGACGACCACCTGCGCGGAGTTCCGTGCTGCCTGCACTCCAACTTCCATCACTATTGGTGCCCGAACGAACCCAAAGTGTAGTCACCAGTCAATCCGCTGTCAGTGGAATACGCCGAGGCCTCTAGGGTGGGCTGTATGGCGAAGGAGCGCAGCGAGACACCGGTGGTGCTGTCCCGCATTTACACCCGGACAGGGGACGACGGGACGACTGGGCTCGGCGACGGCAGCCGTACGGCCAAGACCGATCCGCGGCTCGCGGCGTACGCCGACGTGGAAGAGGCCAACAGCGCGATCGGCCTCGTGCTGGCCCTGGGCGGCCTGCCCGACGGCATCGTCGCGCTGCTCCGCCGGGTGCAGAACGACCTGTTCGACGTCGGCGCCGACCTGTGCGCGCCGGTCGTCCCCGATCCTGAGTACCCGCCGCTGCGGATCGACGAGCCGTACATCACCCGCCTCGAAGCAGCCTGCGACACCTACAACGCCGACCTGGCGCCGCTGCGCAGCTTTATCCTGCCGGGCGGTACGCCGGGCGCCGCGCTGCTGCATGTGGCCCGTACCGTCGTGCGGCGGGCCGAACGGTCGACGTGGACGGCCATCGAGGCGCACGGCGAGGCCGTCAACCCGCTGACCGCGAAGTACCTCAACCGGCTTTCCGACCTGCTGTTCATCCTGTGCCGGGTGGCCAATGCCGAGCATGGCGACGTGCTCTGGAAGCCCGGCGGCGAAGAAGACTAGGGGCCTGTTTCGTAGGCCCGCCCGGCGCGCAGGAGAACAGCGAGCCCCCTTAGGTGATGTGGTCGACGGGGAAGCCGGGTGGGGCGGCCTCCAGCCACGCGAGGAAGCCGGTCAGCGCCGGCGCCCCCATCGCCAGCTCGACCGTGAGCGCGCCGTCGCGCAGCTCGATGACGGCGTCCTCCGTGGGCAGCCCGGACACCTCGCCGCCCTCAGGGCGGCGCCGGTTGGAAACGACGAGGCCCCGGCGGTGGAGAATGTGCCGGGGCCGCGCGCGAAAGCCGAACATTTGGAACCAGTGCAGCTCGTCGCCTTTGTAACTGCCGACGCCGAGCCGCCAGGCGCCGGTCGTACCGTTGTCGGCGAGGGTGCGCAGGCTGCACTCGATGGTGCCGCCGTTGCGTTCGAGCAGCCACCGCCGTACCGACACGATGGCGAACAGACCGACAACGAGCAGGAGGACGGCGGCGAGCACGGCGCCCACATCGAGCGCCAGGTGCTCGCCGGCAGCCGTTAGCCCCCCCTGATTACGCACTCACCGCCCCCGGTCGAAACCGTCGTCGCCCCTCCTGGGGATGTCCGTAGAGATCTACGGTCGAGACGCGCGGTGAGATCCACGGAAACCCTTATTCTTCGTGGCCGGCGGCCTGCAGGCGAGCGCGCGCCCGCCGTTCGGCCACCTCGCCGTCCTCGCCCTCGAGATCGCCCGCTTGCTGGAGCGCCTGGCGAGCCGCATCGACATCGATCTCGCTGCCCAGCTCGGCCTGCTCGGCGAGCACGGACACCTCGTTTTCGGCGACGGAGAAGAACCCGCTGGCGACCATGGCCAGGATGGGCTCGGACTCGTCGGCGGGCGAGATCTTCACGATGCTGCCGTCGAGGAGCAGCCCGAGCACCGGCGAGTGCCCGGGCAGGATGCCGATCTCTCCCTCGATCGTCCTGGCGATCACCATGCCGGCCTCGCCAGACCAGACCTCCCGCTCCGGCGAGACCAGCGCGACGCGCATCGTTGCCATTACTTTTCGAGCTCCTTGGCCTTCCGCTCGACGTCCTCGACGCCGCCGCACATGAAGAACGCCTGCTCGGGAATCTGGTCGTACTTGCCCTCGGTGATCGCCTTGAACGAGGAGATCGTCTCTTCGAGCGGCACCGTGACGCCCGGCTGGCCGGTGAACGCCTCGGCCATGTACATCGGGTGGGACAGGAAGCGCTCGATGCGCCGCGCCCGGTACACGGTGATCTTGTCGTCTTCCGAGAGCTCGTCGATGCCGAGGAGGGCGATGATGTCCTGCAGCTCCTTGTACTTCTGCAGGATCCGGATGACCTCCTGAGCCACGTCGTAGTGCTCCTGGCCGAGAATGGTCGGGTCCATGATCCGGGACGTGGAGTCGAGCGGGTCGACCGCCGGGTAGATGCCCTTTTCGGTGATGGCCCGGGAGAGCACCGTCGTCGCGTCGAGGTGCGCGAACGTGGTGTGCGGCGCCGGGTCGGTGATGTCGTCGGCCGGCACGTAAATCGCCTGCATCGAGGTGATGGAGTGGCCACGGGTCGAGGTGATCCGCTCTTGCAGCTCACCCATCTCGTCGGCCAGCGTCGGCTGGTAGCCCACCGCCGACGGCATGCGGCCGAGCAGGGTGGACACCTCGGAACCTGCCTGGGTGAACCGGAAGATGTTGTCGATGAACAGCAGCACGTCCTGGTTCTGCACGTCGCGGAAGTACTCGGCCATGGTCAGCGCGGACAGCCCGACCCGCAGCCGGGTGCCGGGCGGCTCGTCCATCTGCCCGAAGACCAAGGCGGTGTCCTTGAGGACGTTCGCGTCCTTCATCTCGATGATCAGGTCGGTGCCCTCACGGGTACGCTCGCCGACGCCCGCGAACACCGAGGTGCCCTTGTGGTTGCGGGCGACACGGGTGATCATCTCCTGGATCAGCACCGTCTTGCCGACACCGGCGCCGCCGAACAGGCCGATCTTGCCGCCACGCACGTACGGCGTCAGCAGGTCGATGATCTTGATGCCGGTTTCCAGGATCTCGGTCTTGGGTTCGAGCTGGTCGAATGGCGGCGCGTGCCGATGGATCGCCCAGCGCTCGTCCGCCTTGATCGACGAGCTGGGCACGTCGAGCGCGTCGCCGAGCGCGTTGAACACGTGCCCCTTGACGCCGTCGCCGACCGGGACGGTGATGGCCGAGCCGGTGTCGACGACCGGGGCGCCGCGCACGAGGCCGTCGGTTGGCTGTAGCGCGACGGCGCGGACCATGTTGTCGCCGATGTGCTGGGCGACTTCGAAGGTCAGGGTCCTGGTCTCGCCGCCGAGGGTGACCTCCGCCGTCAGGGCGTTGTAGATCTCGGGCATCGTCTCGACGGAGAACTCGACGTCGACGACCGCCCCGGTAATGCGGGCGATGCGACCGGTGGCCTCCGCGGTCGTTTCGGTGTCCAAAGTCTCTGCAGTCATGGCGCTTCTCATTCACTCCCCGCGGAGGCCTCGGCAAGCGCGTTCGCGCCGCCGACGATCTCGCTGATTTCCTGGGTGATCTCTGCCTGCCGGGCCTGGTTGCCCACGCGGGTCAGCGTTTCGACCAGGTCGTTGGCGTTGTCGGTGGCGGACTTCATCGCCCGCCTGCGCTGCGCGTGCTCCGACGCCGCCGCCTGGAGCAGCATGTGCCAGATCCGGCTTTCGATGTAGTTGGGCAGGAGGGCGTCGAGGACCTCCTCGGGTTCCGGCTCGAACTCGTACAGCGGCAGCGCCCCGAGCTCCGACTCGTCCGGCGCCTCCTCGACCTCTTCGATCTCGAGCGGCAGCAGCCGCCGGACCTGGACCCGCTGGGTCAGCATCGACACGAACTCGGTGTAGACGACATGGATCTCACTCACGCCGCCTTCGCCGTCCGGCTTGTTGAAGTCCTCGACCAGCAGCCGGCCGACATCCTCGGCGTTCTCGAAGCGCGGGTTGTCGCTGAACCCGTGCCACTCGCGTGCGAAGTCGCGCCGCCGGAAGAGATACCACGCGAGTCCCTTGCGACCGACGATGTAGGGCACGGGGTCCTTGCCCTGCTCGCGCAGCAGCGAAGCGACCCCCTCCGCCTCACGGATGACGCTGCTGTTGTAACCGCCGCAGAAGCCGCGATCGCTGGTGATCAGCAGCACCGCCGCCCGATCGGTGTCGGTGCGCTCGGTGAGCAGGGGGTGGCTGATGCCGACGTTGTGGCTGATCAGCGCCGAGATGGCACGGGTGATCTGCCGGGCGTACGGCGCGGAGGCGCGTACCCGCTGCTGTGCCTTGATGATCCGGGACGAGGCGATAAGCTCCTGCGCGCGGGTGATCTTGGCGATCGACTTGACCGTGTTGGCCCGCTGCCGGATCCGTCGAAGCTGGGCGCCCATACGCTACTGCTTCCTCACCCGAGTGATCTTCTCCTGCTCGACCTCGTCCTCGTCGATGGCCTCGGCCTTCTCCTGGCCCAGATAGCCGCCCGAGCTCGTCTCGAAGCCCTTCTTGAACTCCGTGATGGCGTCTTTCAAGGAGGTTTCGGTGTCGTCATCGAGAACGCCCGTCTCCCGGATTCCGTCGAGAACGCCGCCGTGGCTACGCCGGATGTAGTCGTGCAGGTCGGACTCGAACCGTCCGATGTCCTCCACCGGCACCTCGTCCAGCTCACCGTTGGTGGCCGCCCACAGCGACACGACCTGCTGCTCGACCGGAAGCGGGCTGTTCTGCGGCTGCTTGAGCAGCTCGACGAGGCGCTCGCCGCGGTCCAGCTGGGCGCGCGACGCGGCGTCGAGGTCGGAGGCGAACGCGGCGAACGCCTCCAGGTCGCGGTACTGCGACAAGAACAACTTCAGGTTGCTGGTGGCCGAGCGCATCGCCTTGACCATCGCGGCGCCGCCGACCCGGGACACCGAGATACCGACGTTGATGGCCGGCCGGACGCCCTGGTTGAACAGGTCGGTCTCGAAGAAGCACTGTCCATCGGTGATGGAGATGACGTTCGTCGGGATGTACGCCGAGATGTCGTTGCCCTTGGTCTCGATGATCGGCAGGCCGGTCATCGAGCCGCCGCCCATGTCGTCCGACAGCTTCGCGCACCGCTCCAGCAGCCGCGAGTGAAGGTAGAAGACGTCGCCGGGGTACGCCTCACGGCCCGGCGGGCGGCGCAGCAGCAGCGAGATCGCGCGGTACGACTCCGCCTGCTTGGACAGGTCGTCGAAGATGATCAGCACGTGCTTGCCGTCGTACATCCAGTGCTGACCGATGGAGGAGCCGGTGTAGGGGGCGATGTACTTGTAGCCCGCCGGCTCCGACGCCGGGGCGGCCACGATGGTGGTGTAGTCCATCGCGCCGGCCTCTTCGAGCACCGCCCGCACCTGCGCGATCGTGGAGCCCTTCTGCCCGATCGCGACGTAGATGCAGCGGACCTGCCTGGCCGGGTCGCCGCTCTCCCAGTTCTCCTTCTGGTTCAGGATCGTGTCGATGCAGACGGTGGTCTTGCCGGTCTGCCGGTCGCCGATGATCAGCTGCCGCTGGCCGCGGCCGATCGGCGTCAGCGAGTCGATGGCCTTGATGCCGGTCTGCAGCGGCTCCTTCACCGGCTGCCGCTGCATCACGCCGGGGGCCTGCAGCTCCAGCACGCGCCGCCCGGACGTCTCGACCTCGCCCTTGCCGTCCACCGGGTTGCCCAGCGCGTCGACGACGCGGCCGAGGTAGCCGTCCCCGATGGGAACCGAGAGGACCTCGCCGGTGCGGCGTACCTGCTGGCCTTCTTCGATCTTCGAGAAGTCACCGAGTACGACCACACCTATTTGGCGAACGTCAAGGTTCAGCGCGATGCCGCGGGTGCCGTCCTCGAACTCGAGGAGCTCATTCGCCATGGTCGAGGGCAGCCCCTCGACGAAGGCGATGCCGTCGAAGCACTCGGCGACGGTCCCGACCTCCTCGCGCGCGGCGACGTCCGGTTCGTACGCCTGGACGAAACGCTCGAGCGCGCCCCGGATCTCCTCGGGCCGTATCGTCAGCTCCGCCATTCTTCCTCGTCTCTCTCCCGTGAGTTCTGCTGCTTAGGGGGTGAGCCGGCGGCGGGCGTCGCCGAGCCGGCGTTGGATGGTGCCGTCGATCTCTTCATCGCCGATCTGGACTGACAAGCCGCCCAGGACGGTCGGATCGACCTCGATGTTGAGGTGAATGTCGCGGTCGTACTGCGCGGACAGCGCCGCGGTGAGCCGCGTCTTCTGCGGTTCCGTCAGCTCGATCGACGTGCGGACCACCGCGATGAGGCGCGAGCGTCGCTCGGCCGCGATCCCTCCGTACACATCCAGCGTTTTCTCCAGCGTACGTCCCCGCGGATAGGTGGCTGCCTCCGCGATCAGGCGCTGCGCCGGGGCCGTGACCTTGTCCTGGATTAGGTCGGACACCAGCTGGACCTTGCCGTCCCGTGACGCGGCACGGTCGCTGAGCGCGCGGCGCAGCTCCGGCTGGGATGCGACGATGCGGCCGAATCGGAACAGCTCGTCCTCGAGGTCGTCGAGCCGGCGGTCCGTCTCGGCGCTCGCCACCAGCGAGATCACCGCCAGCGTCTCGATGGCGTCGGTCAGGTCGGGCGAGCGCGACCAGCGCAGACCCACGACGTGCTCGACAAGTTCGAGCGTGGCGGGGGCCAGGCCACTGTGCAGCAGGTCGTGCGCCGCAGCGGCCTTCAGCTCCGCCGGCTGCGCCGGATCGGACAGCGCGCGACGCAACCCGTGCTCGCGGTCGAGTACGTGCAGTACCGCGAACAGCTCATCGCCCAGCGTCGCCGGGTCGGCCGAAGACAATACATCGTCGAGGCGTTCCTTCGCCTCGGACAGTGACGCGCGGCTGGTGCCCCTCATCGAACACCCACCCTGGACGATTCCTCGATCTCGTCAAGGAAGCGGTCGATGACGCGGCCCTGACGCGCGTCGTCCTTCATGGACTCGTCGACGATGCGCTCCGCCAGCCCGGCGGTGAGCCGTCCGACCGTGCTCTGCAGCTCGTTCAGCGTCTGCTGGTGGTCGGCCTGGATCTGCTGCCGCGCCTGTTCGACGATGCGCCGCCCCTCGGCCTGCGCCTGCTCACGCATCTCCCGCTGGATCGCCTCGCCCTGCTCTCGGGCGGACTCCGCCAACCGCTCGCCCTCCTGGCGAGCCTCGGCCAGCATCCGCTCGTAGTCTTCGCGCGCGGCGGCGAGCCGCCGCTGCGCCTCCTCGGCCTCTTCGAGCTGCCGGCCAATGGCCTCCTGGCGCTCCTTCATGCCCTTGTTGAGCACCGGGAGGAGCCACCTGGCAAGGACGAAGACGACGAGGGCGAAGCCGATCAGCTCGCTGATGTACTCGACCATCAATCGGCCCTAACTGTGTCGGTCTCGGCGAGGTACCGGTCGATCTCCTCGGCTTCGCCGGTCACCGGCTCGCCGACGATACGGCCCGCCAACTCGGTGGCCAGCGTCCCGATCTCCGCCCGGAGCTGCCCGAGGGCCGCCTCGCGGTCGGCCCCGATCTGCCGGCGCGCCTCGTCGAGGATGCCTGTGGCCTCTTCCTGGCCCTGCTGTCGCGCCTCGGCGATGACCGCCGCGCCGCGCTCGCGCGCCTCCTCGCGAATCCGGGCGGCTTCGTGGCGGGCCTCGGCGAGTGCCTTTTGATAGTCGGCCTCGGCCTCGGCGAGCCTCTTCTTCGCCTCCTCCGCCGCCTGGGCCCCCTTACGGATGGTCTCCTGACGCTCGGCGATCGCTTTGGTGATCGGCGGCAATATCCACTTGGCCAGCACCCCGAGGAGGAGGAAAAAGAGCACAGCCTCTACGAAGATGGTGGCGTTCGGGATCAGGAAGTTATTTCCCGCCGCGACTGGCATGATCAGCCACCGGCGATGACGAACACGAACAGGGCCATGAAGGCGAGGTTGATGAAGTACATCGCCTCGCACAGGCCCACTGTGAGGAAGAAGATGCTGAACAGACGGCTTTGTGCCTCCGGCTGACGGGCCACTCCCTCGATGGTCGCGCTGCCGGCGAGGCCGTCGCCGATGGCCGCGCCTACGGCGCCGCCACCGAGGGCCAGTCCGCCGCCGACGAGGGCTCCGGCCGTCTGTACGGCAGTGTCAGTAACAGCCACTTTGCTCTCCTGATGCGTTTGGGTTTTCGGAACGTAGATATATGGAGATCACGGTCAATGCGTCTCTTCGGTCTCGACCGCGATGGAGAAGTAGATAATGGTCAGCAGCGCGAAGATGAACGCCTGGATCAGCCCGATGAACATGTCGAAGAGCTTCCAGACCGCGTTCGGCAATGGCACGAGGTAGGCCGGGAAGAGCCCGATCAGCAGAATCATGATCGAGCCGGAGAAGATGTTGCCGAAAAGCCGGAGCGCCAGCGTGAGCGGCCGGGCGATCTCCTCGACGACGTTGATGGGGGTGAGCGCCGCGTACGGCTGGGCGTAGTGCTTGAAGTACCCCTTGATGCCCTTGCGCTGGATGGATATGACGTGCATCCAGATGACGACGACCAGCGCCAGCGCATAGGTGAAGTTCACATCGGCGCTCGGCGGCGGGACCCGCTCATTCGTCGGGATTATCTCGAGCCAGTTGGCGATGAGGATCAACATGAAGAGCGCGATCGCCAGCGGCACCACGAATGGCGCGGTCGGCCCGATCTGCTGCTCGACCATCGTCCGAACCTGGTCGACGACGTTCTCCCAGATGAGCTGGAGACGGCTGGGAGCACCCTTGGTCATCTGCCGCCGCAGCAGCAGCCCGAGCCCGATGACGATGCCCACCGCCACCACCGTGGACCAGATCGTGTCCACATTGAAGGTCAGACCGCCGAGCGTGACGGTGATGTGGTGGCCGATCTCGTCGCCGATGTCCTGTGCGGCCAGGGGCGTCGGGTTGGTCATTGCTTGGTCCTCCGGAGCTCCCCGATCAGCGCGGTCGAGGTGTTTCCGAGCAGCAGAATGTGGAAGAAGGCGAGCCCGCCGAGCACCGCGACGCCCTCGGGCCGGAACGCGTAGGCCACCAGCAGGGCGACGGCGGTGATCGCGGCCAGCCGCTGCATGGAGCCGAAGATGATCGGGCGCTTGGCACCGTTCGCGGTCTCGGAGAACCGCGCGGCGGCCGAGACCGTGAGGCGCGCGTTGATGAATCCGAGGCCGATGCCGACGCACAGCGTCAGGCCGATCATGAAATGACCGATCAAAGCGGTCACGATCAGGCCGACCAGACCGAGGGCGCCCGCCACGAAGAAGACGCGCCTATATCTCCTCGCTACGCCGCCGAGCGCGGCGTCAGCTGCCATGATGTGACCTCCATGATCTTACAAGTACCTGCGTATCCGGCGGTATGAGGCGTAAACTCCACACCCGGCGCCGACGAGCAGACCGACGAAGATGAAAATTGGGGTGGTGTCGAGTTTGGTGTCAACCAGCCATCCGATACCGAACCCCACCAGTAGACAGGCGGCGTTCATCGTACCGAGCTGTGCGAAAGTGAACACGCTGAGCGTCGGCTTGTCGTCGCCGGATGGATGATCGCTACCCGGGGTCATGTTATCGCCATTCGGTCTGCTGACCACGCATGCGAACGTTCCGTCACGTACGCAAGGCCGTCGCGCCCAAGGCGGCACCAGGAGCCGATCAAGGCATCGCTATCTCTACATGGACGCTCCGACTGGGCGGGTACGGGGATCAGCGGTAGGCCGAAAGCTATCACAGTACTGATGGGTTTCCCGCACCAGCGATCACTCGTCTCGGCACACCGGCTCTGGATCGTGGCGCCGGTGGCGTCGAACGGATCCATAGGCCTGCTCCGAGGTCTTAGGCTCTGCCTTTTCTAGTTCGTGAAAGATATCACAAGCTCATGGAAGTACCGAATTCAGACTGTAACGGTCGCCTGCGCTACGGGGCTATGGGCTGCTCCGGCCGAGTCTCTGAGCTGCTCCGGCCGTGCCGTTGCGCGATGCTCAACCGGGGCACCGCGAGCATCACCACGAGGCCGATGACGGCGACACCCGCCGTAGCCGACAGCACGATCGCGACGGAGTACGCCAGCGCCAGGCCCATCACGCACGACGCCAGCAGGGCCACCCAGAAGTACATGATGAGCACCGCGCGGCGGTGCGAGTGCCCCAGCTGCAGCAGCCGATGGTGCAGGTGCTGCTTGTCCGGCGCGAACGGGGATTTCGCCTGGCCGGTACGGCGCCAGACGGCGAGCACCATGTCGAGGAACGGCACCGCGACCACGGCCGGCACCAGCAGCAGCGGCAGGAAGATCGGCCCCAGCTTGCCGTTGCCGACGAGCGCGGTGTCGAACTGACCGCTCAAAGTGATCATCGAGGCGGCCAGCATCAACCCGATCAGCATCGACCCGGTGTCACCCATGAAGATCCGCGCCGGGCTGAAGTTGTGCGGCAGGAAGCCCGCGCACATGCCGATGAGGATGGCCGTGATCAACGTCGGACCGCTCAGCCGGGTCAGCCCGTTGATCGCCGACAGCAGGTATGAGTAGGAGTACAGCGCGACCGCCATGAGCCCGACGATCCCGGCGGCCAGCCCGTCGAGACCGTCGACGAAGTTCACCGCGTTGATCGTGCCGACCACGATGAAGACGGTCAGTGGCACGGAGTACGACGGCGGCAGCGACAGGGTGGCGCCGCTGGGCAGCGGGATCCACACCATCTGGACCCCGTTCATGATCAACAGCCCGGCCGCGGCGACCTGCCCGGCCAGTTTGGTGAGTGCGTCGACGCCCCACTTGTCGTCGGCGATACCGATGAGCACGATCAGCCCGCCGGCCAGCACCAGCGCTCGCCCGGCCTGACTGTCCTCGACGACCTTCCGCATCTCCGGCAGCCGCGCCGCTACGACGAGCGCGGCGATCATGCCGCCGAACATGGCGAGGCCGCCCAGGCGGGGGGTGGGGATGGCGTGCACGTCGCGCTCGCGCACCTCGGTCATGGCGCCGAACCAGATCGCGAACCGCTGCACGGCGGGGGTCAACAGGTAGGTCACGACGGCCGCGGTCAGGCTGATGAGCAGGTACTCCCGCACGGCACTCCCTCCGTCTCGGCCCACCCGCGATCTATCCAACTCTATGCCGCCGGGAAGCCGCGGCGCGCCACGTTCTGGGGTCGAGGACGGCCACCACGGTAAGTAATGATCTAACTACCATACGGAGACTTTCGCAGGCGGCAGCCCTAGAGTTGGCGCGTGTCCACCGTGACGCACACCCTCGTAGGCTGCGCACTCGCCGGCGGCCTGATCACCGGTTGCGCCCGCGGTCCGGCCCTGTCGGAGTCGGCGGAGCGGCTCTATGCCGATACCCACGCCCTGCTCGGCGACGCCGCCGACCGCCTCGGCCCGGCGGGCGCCGAGTCGAGCGTGCTCGCGGACGCGCGCCGCGGGCCGCGCACGCAAGGAGTTCCGCGGCCGGGTGCCGCTGCGCCGCGGACCCGACACGAGCGTGATGCTCGACCAGGCCACCGATGTGTCGCTGACCCTCGTGTCGGCGCGCGGCTACCGGCTGGCCGGGCCGCCACGCGTCGACGGCGCGCGCCGGTCGTTCACCATGACCCGCAACGCACCGCCGGTCCGCATGGTCGTACGGCTGCGGGGCGGGCGGCAGGCGTACGTCGAGTTCACCGCGACCACCCCGTGCCTCGCCCCCCGGCTGAGGATCACTCGGTCTTCGCGTCGCCCTTGCCCGCTTCGTCCTTGACAGCCTCATCGTTGGCCGTCTCGGCCTCGGCCACCTTGCCGTCGGCAGCCTTGCCCTCGACAGCCTCGTCTTTGGCGCCCTCGTCTTTGGCGCCCTCGTCTTTGGCGCCCTCGTCCTTGGCGCCCTCGTCCTTGGCGCCCTCGTCCTTGGCGCCCTCGTCCTTGGCCTCAGTGTCCGCGGCCGCTTGGCCGTCGTCTTCTTTGCCGTCGTCTTCTTTGCCGTCGTCTTCCTCGTCGTCGTAGTCGACGAGGAGGACGCCGAGGACCTCGCGGAGCTTCTCCTCGGGGATCGCCCCGGCGCGCAGCAGCCGCGGTATCGACCCGGTGAGGTCGACGATCGACGATGGCGGCGCGTCACCGGACTGGCCGGCGTCGAGGTAAACCGCCACCGAGTCGCCGAGCTGCTCCTCCGCGGCCGCGGCCGTACGGGCCGGGGGGTTGCCGGTCACGTTGGCGCTGCTCACCGCCATTGGGCCGATCTCCTTGAGCAGCTGCAGGGCCAGGTCGTGCAGCGGCATGCGGACGGCCACCGTGCCCTTGGTCTCGCCAAGATCCCACGAGAGGTTGGGATTGGCCCGGAGCACCACCGTCAGCGCGCCAGGCCAGAACTCATCCAGAAGGTCCTGGCCGTACGTCCCGAAGCTGCCCTCGGTGAGCGCGCCCGCCGCCCGTACGGTGCCGACCAGCACCGGCACCGGCATGTCGCGGTCCCGGCCCTTGGCGCCGAGCAGCGCGTTCACGGCGCTCGGGGAGAAGGCGTCGGCGCCGATGCCGTACACGGTGTCGGTGGGCAGCACCACCAGGTCGCCGCGGCGAAGGCTCTCGACCGCGTCGGCGAGGCCCTTGGTCCGCTCCAGCGGATCTGAGCAGTCGTACTTTCGACTCACGGTCGTATATCCTCTCGCACTTTCCGTGCGGGTCAGTCGGTGGTCAGGCGGGCCGTCACGAAGCGGTCCCGGTTGGTGAGGTCGCGCCGGTTGCGTACATCCCGCCAGCCGTTCTCCTCGGCGAACACCCAGTAGACGTCGTTGCCCTGCAGATCGCTGTGCTCGACCGCGACCACGCCACCGGGCCGTAGCAGCCGCCGGGCGGTCTGCTCGACGGCCCGGATCGCGTCGAGCCCGTCATCGCCGCCGCCCCATAGCGCGTCCGGCGGGTCATGGTCGCGTACGTCCTGCGGCACATACTCCCACTCGCTCATCGGGATGTACGGCGGGTTGCTCACGACGAGGTCGACAGAGCCGTTGAGGCCGGTCAGCGCGGTGACGAAGTCACTCATGTGCAGGCGCACCCGGCCGCGCTCATCGATCGCCTCGATGTTGCGGGTCGCGTGCATGTACGCCCTGGCGTCGCGCTCGACGGCGTGCACCCGGGTGCGCGGCACCTCCTGGGCGATGGACAGCGCGATCGCGCCCGAGCCGGTGCCCAGGTCGACGGCGACCGGGTCCTTGACGTCCATCTCGCGCAGCGCGTCGATGGCCCAGCCGGCCACCACCTCGGTCTCCGGCCGTGGCACGAAGACCCCGGGCCCGACCCGGAGCTCCAGGTAGCGGAAGAAGGCCCGTCCGGTGATGTGCTGCAGCGGCTCCCCGGCCTCCCGCCGGGCGACGCCCTCCCAGAACCGGGCGTCGAAGCAGCCGTCGGGTACGGCGTGCAACTCGCCCCGTCGTACGCCGTGGATCGCGGCGGCGAGCTCCTCGGCATCGGCGCGGGGGGAGGCGACCCCGGCCTCGGCCAGGCGCGCCGTTGCCCTGGCGATCTCGTCGAGGAGCAGGTTCATGATGGCTGCTGCGCTGCCGCGAGCCGCTGCTCCATGTCGGCGTCGAGCAGCGCCTGGATCACGTTGTCCAAGTCGCCATCGAGCACCTGATCGAGGTTATACGCCTTGTAACCGACGCGGTGGTCGGAGATGCGATTCTCCGGAAAGTTGTACGTGCGGACGCGCTCGGACCGGTCGACCGTGCGGACCTGGCTCTTCCGCTCGGCGGCCGCGGCGGCGTCGGCCTCCTCCTGCGCCATGGCCAGCAGCCGGGCCCGCAGGATGCGCAGCGCCTGCTCCTTGTTCTGCAGCTGGCTCTTCTCGTTCTGGCAGGAGACGACCACGCCGGTCGGGACATGCGTGATCCGGACGGCGGAGTCGGTGGTGTTCACGCTCTGTCCACCAGGGCCGGACGACCGGTAGACGTCGATGCGCAGATCGTTGGGGTCGATCTGGACGTCAATGTCCTCGGCCTCCGGCATGACGAGGACGCCCGCGGCGCTAGTGTGGATGCGGCCCTGCGACTCGGTGACGGGCACCCGCTGCACGCGGTGCACGCCGCCCTCGAACTTCAGCCGCGCCCACACGCCGTCCTTGCCCTTCACGGCAACGGTGACGTCCTTGTAGCCGCCCAGGTCGGACGGCTGGGCGTCGATGATCTCGGTTTTCCAGCCGACCCGTTCGGCGTACCGCAGGTACATACGGAGCAGGTCGCCGGCGAACAGCGCCGACTCCTCGCCGCCCTCGCCCGCCTTGATCTCGAGGATGGCGTCCTTGTCATCGTTGGGGTCGCGCGGCACGAGCAGCCGCTGCAGTCTGTCCTCGAGCTCGGCCCGGTGCGCGTCGAGCTGTACGGCCTCGGCGGCGAACGCCTCGTCCTCTTCGGCCAGCTCGCGGGCGGCGGCCAGATCGTCCTCGGTCTGCCGGAACTCACGGTACGTCTCGACGATGGGGCGCAGCTCGGCGTACCGCTTGCCGAGAGTGCGCGCGCGCTGCTGGTCGGCGTGTACGGCCGGGTCCGCGAGCTGCCGCTCTATGTTGCTGTGTTCAGTGATCAGATCGTCGAGGTTCACTTCATGTCCTGAGGTCCGCGACGCTCTCGATGCAGGCGCCCGCGAACGGCGAACACCGGTTGACCCCCGCGGGGCCAACCGGCGTCTGTGCGGTTACTTCCTGGTCGTGCCCTTCTTGCCGAAGCGCTTCTCGAACCGGGCCACGCGGCCACCGGTGTCGAGGATCTTCTGCTTGCCGGTGTAGAAGGGGTGGCAGTTCGAGCAGACATCGGCGTGGATGGCGCCGCTCTGCGCGGTGCTGCGGGTCTGGAAGGTGTTCCCGCACGTACACGTCACCGTGGTGACGACGTAGTCGGGGTGAATGTCAGGCTTCACGGATTCTCCTCGCCTTTGGCGGTCGCCGGGTCATCCGGTGATTGCAGGGATGTGAACCGGTACCGCAGCGGATGCACGTATCAGTGTGCCAGATACGAGAACGTGCCGAGGTCACCTGGCATTCCCCAAGTGGCCTGGGCCCGTTAGTGCTCTCCCAGGTAGGCGAGCACGGCCATGACACGACGGTGGCTGTCCTCGGCGGGTGGCAGGTCGAGCTTGAGGAAGATGTTGGAGATGTGCTTTTCGACCGCGCCCTCGGTCACGACCAGGTCGCGGGCGATCGCGGCGTTGGACCGGCCCTGCGCCATCAGCGCGAGCACCTCGCTCTCGCGCGGGGTGAGCGCCTCCAGCCGGTCGCCGCGCCGCCGCCGGCCCAGCAGCTGGCCGATCACCTCGGGGTCGATGACGGTGCCGCCGGCGGCGATCTTACGGACGGCCTCGACGAACTCGGCGACATCGGCCACGCGCTCCTTCAGCAGGTAACCGACGCCCTCGGCGCCGCCGCCGATCAGCTCCGTCGCGTACCGCTCCTCGACGTACTGCGATAGCACCAGGATCGGGGTGTCCGGCACGCGTTCCCGAGCGGCCAGTGCGGCGCGCAGCCCCTCGTCGGTGAAGGACGGCGGCATCCGCACGTCGACGATCGCGAGGTCCGGGGTATGCGCGGCGACCACCTCGATGAGCGACGGCCCGTCGCCCACCGTCTCGACGACCTCGATGCCCTCGTCGGCGAGCAGCCGGACGAGCCCTTCGCGCAGCAGCACCGAATCTTCGGCGATCACCACCCGCATGGCTCCACACCCTACGGGCTTAGCCGGTTTTTACGCGCGGGCCGCGAGACTCCTCGCGGGTGCGGGTGCGGGTGCGGGTGCGGGTGCGGGCGCCGAGCCGGGACGGAGCGGACCAGCGGACGTACCGTGGCAGACGTGGGCCTTAAGGGGAACGCGTGAGCGTGGTGCGGCAGGAAGCACGGCGGCGCCGGCTCATGGTCGCCGCGCTGGTCGCGGCGCTGTGCGCGGTGCCGGTCGTGATCGCCGCGTTGCCGGTCGCCCGCTCCTCGATCGGCCTGGACGAGCTGCGCAAGCGGATCCTGGCGTCGGCCACGACGCCGTACGAAGGCCTGGTGGAGACCCGGGGCTCGCTCGGCCTCCCCGACCTGCCCGGGCTGAGCGACGTCACCACCCTGCTGGGCAGCACGACACGGATGCGGGTCTGGTACGAATCGACGCGGCGCTGGCGGGTCGACGTGATCACGCCGACCGGTGAGCGCGATCTCCGGCAGAGCCCGGACGGCCTCACCATCTGGGACTACGAACGGAACCTGCTCACCCAGCTCGTCGGGGAGCCGTCCGTACGGCTGCCGCGCGGCTCCGACCTCACGCCGCCGGATCTGGCCAGGCGGCTGGTCGCCATCGCGGCACCGCGGGACCGGCGCACCGACCTGCCCGCCCGCCGGGTGGCCGGGGTCGCGGCGGCGGGGCTGCGGATCACGCCCGCCGACCCGGGGACCACGGTGGGGCATGTCGACATCTGGGCCGACCCAGACACCGGGCTGCCGGTGGCCGTGGAGTTGGCCGGCAAGGGCAGCGACCGGGCCGTCCTGTCCGCCCGCTTCCTCGACCTGCGGCAGCGCCGGCCGGCCGCGCCGGTGCTGGCCGTACGGCCGCCGGCCGGGACGCCGAGCATGCGGCTCAGCGCGCCGGACCTGGTCTCCCGGCTGTCGCGGTTCGTCGACTTCCCGCTGCCCGACGCGCTCGGGGGTAACCCGGCGCTGCGGGTGGCCGACGACACCAAGGCGGTCCGGGCGTACGGAACCGGCTACACGTCGTTCGCCGTGGTACCGGTGCCGGGCCGGTTCGGCCGCCGCGTGCAGGAGGCGGCCAGAGACGCCGGGGCACAGCCTGTCCAGGTCGCCGGGCCGTTCGGCGTGCCGCACGCCGATGCGTACCTGATCCGCACTCCCCTGCTGACCGCACTCGTCGTGTCGGACAACGTGTACGACAGCACCTTCCTGTTCGCCGGGCCGGTGGACCAGAAGGTGCTGCTGGCGGCCGCCGCCGATCTGATCGCGGAGCCGGCATGATCACGACGGCGGGCCTGACGAAGCGGTTCGGCAAGATCACCGCGGTGGACGACGTGGCGCTGGACGTCCGGGAGGGCGACCGGTACGGGCTGCTCGGGCCGAACGGCTCGGGCAAGACGACCGTCGTCCGGATGCTGCTCGGCCTCGTCTTCGCGACCGCGGGCGAGATCGAGATGTTCGGCCGATCGATCCCCCGGCACGCGAACGAGGTGCTCCCCAAGGTCGGCGCCCTGGTCGAGGGGCCGTCCGCGTACGGCCACCTGCCCGGGCGGGCCAACCTGCTGCTGCTGGACGCGGCCGGCCGCGGGTCGGTACGGCGCACCCGCCGGCGCCGGGTCGACGCGGCGCTGGAGCGGGTCGGCCTCGGCGGTGTGGACAACCGGCCGGTCAAGGCGTACTCGCTGGGCATGCGGCAGCGGCTCGGGCTGGCCGCCGCGCTGCTGGGCGAGCCGCGCCTGCTGGTGCTGGACGAGCCGACGAACGGCCTCGACCCGCAGGGCATCCGCGAGGTACGCGAGCTGCTCGAGGAGCTCAACGCGGCCGGGACGACCGTCTTCCTGTGCAGTCATCTGCTGGGCGAGGTGGAACAGCTGTGCACGCGGGTCGGCATGATGGACCGCGGTCGGCTGGTGCTCCAGGACGATATGGCCGAGCTGCGCGCGCCGACCGGCCGGATCGTGATCCACAGCCCGGACGCCGACCGGGCGGCCGCCCTGCTCGATGGCAAGGTCGACCTCCGCGACGGCGAACGGCTGCTGGTGCGCGGCACGGACCCGGCGGCGGTCAACGCCCGGCTCGTCGAGGCCGGCCTGCGGGTCGCGGAGATCCACGCCGAGCGGCGCACGCTGGAGCAGGTCATGCTCGAGGTGACCGGCCCCGGGTCCGATCGGATCGATCATGACTAGCGTCGAGCTGGTCAAACTGGTGCGCAGGCCGCGCACGTGGATCGCGATCGGCCTGCTGTGCGGGCTGCCCGCGCTGGTGGCGGCCTTCCTCGGCATCACCAAGGTGGCCCCGCAGCCAGGCGAAGGCCCCACGTTCCTGTCGGCCGTGCTGTCCAACGGCTCGCTCTACCCGGCCGCCGCGCTCGCCATGGTGCTGCCGCTGTTCCTGCCGGTGTCGGTCGCGGTCGTCGGCGGCGACTCGGTCGCGGGCGAGGCCGGCTCCGGCATGCTCCGCTACCTGCTGCTGCGGCCGGTGGGCCGGACCCGGCTGCTCGTCGCCAAGCTCGTCACGCTGGTCGTGTTCGTGCTGATCGCGGTAGTGTCCGTGGCGCTGACGTCGTACGGCGTGGGGGTCGCGGTCTTCGGTTCGGAGCCGGCCAACGCGCTGGTCGGCTCCGACGTGGTCACCTCGGTGTCCGGCACCGGGCTCACCCCGGCCGACGTGGCGCTCCGCATCACCTACACCGTGCTCTACATCGCCGTCTCGATGCTCGGTGTGGGGGCGATCGCCGTCTTCCTGTCGACCGTGACCGACTCGTCGCTGGGCGCCGCCCTCGGTGCGCTGGCCTTCCTCGTCACCAGCCAGGTGCTCGTCACGCTCGACGCCGCCGCGTCCGTACGGCCGTACCTGCCGACGAGATACTGGCTGGCCTGGATCGACTTCTTCCGGCAGCCCATCCTGTGGCACGACATCGAGCGCGGGCTCGGCATCCAGGCCGTCTACGTCGTGGTGTTCCTGGCGGCGGCCTGGGCCAACTTCGCCACCCGCGACATCACGAGCTGAGCTTCCGGCAGTCGGCGGAGGCGGGCGCGCGAAGCGGCGCGGGGCTCAGCGCCCGCAGCACGATGCCGGTGACGAGCGGGTCCGTGGGCAGCCCGCCGTGGGCGGTACGGGCGTCCGGGCACACGCTCTGCAGCGGTACGTCGATCGCGCCGGCCAGCCGGGCCGAGTCGGGCGGCGTGACGGTCTCGTCGCGGGTCGTCCAGATCGACATCCAGGCCGGACGGTCCGGCACCCGGTCGCCCAGCCGGGACAGCAGCGAGCTGCCGCGGGCGAGCTCGCGGCACGCCGCCGGGCAGGCACCGGGGGCGAAGGCCTCGCCCGCCGAGGCGATCTCGGCGCCATGGTGCGGCGACCCGAGGGTGACGATCCGGCGGGCCTTGTGCGCGCCGTCGTAGTCGTGGGCCCACAGCCGAGCCGTGACCCCGCCGGCCGAGTAACCGATCACGTCGACCGACGGCGCCCCCGACTGCAGGGCCCGCGTCACGTACCGGTCCAGGACGCGGGCCTGTTCGCCGAGGTCGCCGGTGCCGTCGCCGGGCAGCTCGACCACCGTGGCCCGGCCGCCCGTCGTACGAATGCGGTCGGCCAGCACCCGCAGCCCGTCCGTACCGCCGCCGTACCCGGGAACCAGCAGGACCGGCCCCGGGCGGCGCTGGTCGGGCGTGGCCCGGTCCGGCCGGATCATCCGGCCGGCGATCAGGACCACCGCGACGGTCACGACCGCCGCGAGCAGCAGCGCCACGCCGATCACGAGGGCCCGGCGGCGCGGGCTCAGAGCCGCAAGCACCCCTCCATCTTCGCCGCCTCGCGGTCTACCAGGCGCAGGGAAGGTCGGCGCGGATCACGGTGGGGCCGCCGGGTGGGCTGTTGACGCTCAGGATCCCGTCGATGCCCGCGGCCCGGTCGGCCAGCCCG
The DNA here is from genome assembly GCA_036555725.1 of Streptosporangiaceae bacterium. Lineage (GTDB taxonomy): Bacteria > Actinomycetota > Actinomycetes > Streptosporangiales > Streptosporangiaceae > CALAED01. The sequence continues at coordinate 23,933 of DATBKU010000077.1, forward strand.
GACAGGCCGCCGCCCGGTAGGTTCGTCGCCCCGCCCACACCGTTGTCGGTGATCTCGACGACGATCCAGTTGCTGTCGCGGAACACCCGTACGGTGGCGCGGGTCGCCCTGGCGTACTTGGCCACGTTGGTCAGCGACTCGGCGACGACGAAGTAGGCAATGCTCTCCACGGCCGCCGGTGGCCGGTCGCCGGGCAGGTCCACCCCGACGTCGACCGGCACGGGCGCGCGGGCGGCCAGCGCGGACAGGGCGGCGTCCAGGCCCCGGTCGGTGAGGATCGCCGGGTAGATCCCGCGGGCCAGGTTGCGCAGCTCGGCGATGGCCTCCTTGGTGCCGCTGTGCGCGAGCTCGATGAGCTGCCGCGCGGTCTCGGGGTCTTCGTCGAGCTTGGCCCGGGCCCGGCCGAGGTCCATGGCGACCGCCAGCAACTGCTGCTGGGCGCCATCGTGCAGGTCGCGCTCGATGCGCCGTCGTTCCGCCTCGGCCGCGTCGACGCCGCGGGCCCGGCTGGCCTGCAGGTGCTCGGCGCGCGCCCGCAGCGCCTGCTTCTCGCTGGGGCCGAGCAGCAACCTGGCGTACGCGACATGGGCGACGCCCAGCACCCGGACGATGTAGAGGGCGATGACCAGACAGAGCGCACCCACCAGCGACCAGGGCAGCGCCTCCAGCGGATCGTCGACGGTGTACACCCACTTGTCGGTGGTGATCTGCAGGGAGTTGCCGAACAGCACCGTCACCGGCAGCGTCAGCAGCACGACGGTGGTGGACCAGGTGAACACCGACACAATGAACTCGGCCATGGTGATCGGGAACAGCAGGGCCAGGTAGACGAGGTCCTTCCAGGTGGCCGGGTCGCCCGCCAGCGCGCCCCACTTGCGGAACGGGTTCCGCCCCGGGGGCAGCGGCCGGTACGGGCTGGGGATCTTGATGTCGAACGCCGCCTTCATGAGCAGCCGTTCCAGCATCGCCCCGCCGCGCCAGACGATCATGACGAGGGCGAGCAGCGGCACGCCCACCCAGATGAGCAGCAGCGCCAGCGACAGCGTGATCCCGACCGTCAAGAAGATAAACCAGAACAGCCCGACGGCCATGCTCACCAGGAGATACACCGCGGCCCGCCAGGTCAGCGGATCGCGCAGCATGTCGATCGGCCGCCACGACCTGCCCGTCGCCCTGATCTCGACCGTATCGCTCACGCGGCTCCCTCCTCGCCTAGCGGCTCGTCGGCGCGTGCGCGGACGTCTTGATCAGAATTCGTTCGTTGCGCTCCTCGCCTAGCGGCTCGTCGCTCGCTCACGGATCCCCCTCGGGCCGCCGCCTTCACCGTACGACCTCAGACTGGCCGACAGCGGGGACGATCACCATGCGGAGATCCGGTCTGTTCGGGGTGGGGCTAACCCCACCCCGTGGTGGCCACGCGGATGGGGGGCGCGCCGCGCGCAGTCCCCATTCGCGCGGCCACCCTAGTCCGTGGCGAGGGTGGTCTTTTGTACCTGGAGCAGGAACTCGGCGTTGGACTTGGTCTCCTTCATCTTCTCGATGAGGAGCTCGAGGGCCTGTTGGGTCTCTAGTGCGTGCAGCACCCGGCGCAGCTGCCAGACGACCCGCAGCTCCTCGGGAGCCATCAGGATCTCTTCCTTACGGGTGCCGGACGCGTCGACGTCGATGGCCGGGAAGACCCGCTTGTCGGCCAGCTCGCGGCGCAGCCGCAGCTCCATGTTTCCGGTGCCCTTGAACTCCTCGAAGATGACCTCGTCCATGCGCGACCCGGTCTCGATGAGCGCCGTGGCCAGGATGGTCAGCGAGCCGCCGTTCTCGATGTTGCGGGCGGCGCCGAAGAACCGCTTGGGCGGGTACAGCGCGGTCGAGTCGACACCACCGGACAGGATGCGTCCGCTGGCCGGGGCGGCGAGGTTGTACGCGCGGCCCAGCCGGGTGATCGAGTCGAGCAGCACGACCACGTCGTGGCCCAGCTCGACCAGGCGCTTGGCCCGTTCGATGGCGAGCTCGGCGACCGTGGTGTGGTCCTCTGCCGGGCGGTCGAACGTCGAGTGGATCACCTCGCCCTTGACGGAGCGCTGCATGTCGGTGACCTCTTCGGGCCGCTCGTCGACGAGGACGACCATGAGGTGGCACTCGGGGTTGTTCGTCGTGATCGCGTTGGCGATCGACTGCAACACCATCGTCTTGCCGGCCTTCGGCGGGCTGACGATCAGCGCACGCTGGCCCTTGCCGATCGGCATGACCAGGTCCATGACCCGGCTGGTCAGCACGTGCGGCTCGGTCTCCAGCCGCAGGCGCTCCTGCGGGTAGAGCGGGGTCAGCTTGTAGAACTCGGG
>DATBKU010000078.1:0-5145 GCA_036555725.1 Streptosporangiaceae bacterium
CTGTCGGAGGTGTCGGTGACGGTTCCGGAGGGACGCACGCTCGGCATCATCGGCCCGAACGGTGCGGGCAAGAGCACCTTCGTCAATGTTGTCACCGGTCATCTGAAGCCGACGTCGGGACGGGTGCTCATCGACGGGCGCGATCTGACCGGGGCGCGGCCCTGGACGATCGCGAAGGCGGGTGTGGCCCGGACCTTCCAGGTGGTCAAGCCGTTCCGCGGGATGACGGTCCGCGAGAACGTCGTGGTCGCGGCCGTGTACGGTGCGGGCGCGCGCAATCGTACGACCGCGGCCGCGCGCCGGGCGGCGGACGAGGTCATCGAACGGGTGGGGCTGACCGGGCACGCCGACAAGGCACCGGCCGAGTTGCCGGTCGCCATCGCGCGCCGGCTGGAATTGGCCCGCGCCCTCGCGCTGCGCCCACGTCTGTTGTTGCTCGACGAGGTGCTGGCCGGGTTGCGATCCGCGGAGATCGGGCCCGCACTCGACCTGATCCGCGGGCTGGCCGCGGACGGCATGACGATCGTGATCGTCGAACATGTCGTACGGGCGATCGTGGCGGTCAGCGACGAGGTGCTCGTGCTGCACGAGGGCAAGGTGCTGACGTCGGGGACGCCGGACCGGGTGATGTCCGACTCCCGGGTGATCGAGGCCTATCTGGGTCACCGGTACGCCCAGCGACGCGAGCAGGGCGGCGACGATACCCAGGTGAGAGGTGCGTCCTGATGTTGGAGGTGCGCGGGCTCACGGCGGGGTACGGCAAGGTACTGGTGGTGTGGGACGTCGATCTCACCGTGGCCGAGCGGGAGATCGTCGCCCTCGTCGGCCCGAACGGCGCGGGTAAGTCGACGCTGCTGCGGGCCGTGTCCGGCATGATCCCCATCCACGACGGATCGGTCACCCTCGCCGGGCGGTCGCTGTCCGGTCTGCCGATCGAGGACATCGTGGACCTCGGCGTGGCCCATGTGCCGGAGGGCCGGCGCCTGTTTCCGGGGCTCACCGTCCGGCAGAACCTGCTCGTCGGCGGATGGCGCAAGAAACAGCAGGACATCGAGCCGGTCCTGGAGCTGTTCCCGCAACTCGGCAAGCGCCTCTCGCAGCTCGCCGGCAGCCTGTCCGGTGGCGAGCAGCAGATGTGCGCGATCGCCCGCGGCCTGATGAACCGCCCTCCGCTCATGATGATCGACGAGCTGTCGCTCGGCCTCGCCCCCGTCGTCGTGGACGAGATCGTCGACAAACTCCCCCGCATCGCCGCCGACGGTACGGCCGTCCTGCTGGTCGAGCAGGACGTCGACACCGCCCTATCGCTGGCCTCGCGCGCGTACGTCCTAGAAGCGGGCCGCATCGTCCTCACCGGATCCGCGGCCGACCTCCTCGCCGACACCCGAATACGCGAAAGCTACCTCGGCATCTGACCGCCCCGCCCTGGTGACCGCCGCTGTGCGGTCGTACGTTTTGAGTGAACGGGGACGACTGGGCGACACCTGACATACCTAGACAATGTCGTGAGCCGTCTGCGGCCCGGAACTCCCGGGGGCGAAGGAGGCGTGATCGACGATGCGGCAACCCGACTGGCGGACCCCGCTGACCGAGGCGTTCGAGCGTTCGGTCGAGTTCCTCGACGGCCTGCCGAAGCGGCCGGTCGGCAGCGGTGTGAGCATCGGGGAGGTGCGGGCGACTCTCGGCGGACCCCTCCCGGCAGGGCCGAGCGAGCCCAGGAAGGTCATCGCCGCGCTCGCCGCCGCTGCCGACCCAGGGCTCGTCGCCACCCCCAGCGGCCGGTTCTTCGGCTTCGTCATCGGCGGCGCCACCCCGGCTGCGCTGGCCGCCGACTGGCTCACCAGTGTGTGGGACCAGAACGCCGGACTGTACGCCATCGGCCCGGCCGCCGCGGTCGTCGAGGAGGTCGCGGGCGCTTGGCTGGCCGAGCTGCTCGGGCTGCCGGCGGGCCTTTCCGTGGGTTTCGTGACCGGCGGCCAGATGGCCAACTTCACCGCGCTCGCCGCCGCCCGCCACGAGGTGCTGCGCCGGTCCGGGTGGGACGTCGAGACGGACGGCTTGATCGGTGCGCCGCCGATCAGAGTGCTCGCCGGAGCGGCTCGTCACGACACGATCGACCGGGCCCTGCGGTTCCTCGGCCTTGGCACCGCCGCGGTAACGCCGGTCGCGGCCGACGCCCAGGGCCGGATGAGCGCCGGCGACCTGCGGACGGCGCTTGGCGACTCGACGGCGCCGACCATCGTGTGCGCCCAGGCGGGCAACGTCAACAGCGGCGCCTTCGATCCGCTCGGCGAGATCTGCGCGGCGGCGCACGCCGCCGGCGCCTGGGTCCACGTCGACGGCGCCTTCGGACTGTGGGCGGCAGCGAGCCCGCGGCTGCGGCCCCTGGTGGCCGGGGTAGAACAGGCCGACTCCTGGGCCACCGACGCGCACAAGTGGTTGAACGTGCCGTACGACTCCGGGATCGTCTTCTGCGCGCACCCAGATGCGCATCGGGCCGCCATGGGAGTGCAAGCCAGCTATCTCATTCACGCCGCCGGTGACGAACGCGACCAGGTGGACTTCAACCCGGAATTCTCGCGCCGCGCTCGCGGCTTCCCGGTCTACGCGGCGATCAGCGCGCTCGGCAGGTCGGGAATCGTCGATCTGGTCGAGCGCTGCTGCGCGCTGGCCGGCCGGTTCGCCGCCGCCCTGTCCGTCGCCGACGGCGTGGAGGTGCTCAATGACGTCGTGCTCAACCAGGTCCTCGTACGGTTCCGGGCGCCTGGCGGCGATCACGATGCGCACACGCGGGCGGTCGTGCAGGCCGTCCAGCGCGACGGCACCTGCTGGATGAGCGGTACGACGTGGCACGGCGACGCGGCCATGCGGATCTCGGTGTCGAATTGGTCGACCGACGAGGCCGATGTCGACCGATCAGTCGACGCCATTCTCTCCGCCCACGGGCTGGTAGGCAGCAGCGAAACCACAGATGCCACCCGCTGACGTACGTACGCGTGGCGCTGCCGTCGATTCAGCGGGATCCGCGGGCGGGCCTGTCAGAGCGCTCTCGGCGGTGGAGCCGGCCTACAGCGTCACCCCGGACATCCCGCTGCCGCCGATGTAGCCAAGCCCTTGCAGCGTCCAGATGACGCCCACGAGGACGATCAGCGCACCCGCCGCGGCGAGCAAGCGTTTCTTCATGACGGCCGATCCTGCCTTTTGGGCGGGCCATGCGCCCCGGCCCTTCCCCACGATGCTGTCATGGACGAGGCGGTACGCGCCGGGCGTCACGAACCGCCGCTCTCATCGAGCACCCGGAAGGCCAGCCGCCGGTGATGCCCGCGCCCGAAAACCAGCGCGAACCACAGCCGGGCCACCCCGTCAATAATGTCGACGGCGGCGTCATCTCCTACATGAACCGGCCGCAGCCCCACGTCCCGGATAAGCCGGCCGGCCTGTTCGGCATCTGCGTCGGAGGCAGCAAAGAACAGGTCGGCGACAACGCCGTCATAGACGGGGTCGGCGAAATTCTCCCAACCAAGCGTGTTGAACGCCCGGACATACCGCAGACCGGGAACGTGATCGCGCAGTTCGGGCAGGCTGTTCAGGCGCTCGTCGCCCATCCGGTTCGCCGCATCGATCACCAGCTTTCCGGCCAGCGCGCCCGCGTTCGCCGCAGCGAGGCCTGCCACTGCGGCGCCCGGGACGGCGAGCACCACCACCTCCGCGATCTCGATCACCTCGTCGACCGGGCCGGTGCGTACGCCCTCCACGGATGTGGCGACATCTCGCACTCCGACCGTCACGTCATGACCGGAACGGCCCCACGCCTGCCCAAGGGCCCGTCCCACACTGCCCGACCCGATAACACCGATCCGCATGGGGCCAACCCTGCCACGCATCGGCAATCGCCCGGCGCTATTGAAGCCTGACCGGGTCATTCGCCCGCTTCGCCGCGACGAGCCCCGCCCCGCAGTTCGGTCATCTCTTCGCTGACCTCCCACAGCCGCCGCGCGACCACCTCGTCGTACGACGCCGCGGACGAGCGACGTGGGCGCCTCCGGACGAAATACTCCCCGGTCGTGTCGGCCACCTCGGGAGAGGACGCGAGGTAGACGATGGTCTTCGCACCCTGCTTCGGTGAGCGCAGAAATGGCAGCGCGATGGTCCGGTAGCCCCACCGCATCAGCGGGCTACCCTCACGCCCAAACCCGGTGCGGACACCGCCGGGATGGGCGCAGTTCGCCGTGATGCCGGTGCCATTCAGCCGCCGCGCCAGCTCGTAGGTAAAAAGGATATTCGCGAGTTTGCTGTCTGCGTACGCGCGCATCCCCGTGTGGCCGTGCAGATTGTCGAAATCGATCCGCCCACTGGAGTGCACCCCGGACGTCACGACGACGATCCTGCCTTGGATCCTGTCCAACAGCAGGTTGGTGAGCAGAAACGGCGCGAGATGATTCACCGCGAACGTGTACTCGAAGCCATCCGCTGTAGTTCGATGCTCGCCGAGGATGAGGCCGGCGTTGTTGACGAGCACGTCAACTTCGGACAATCGCGCCGCGAGATCTCGTACCTGCGCCGTTGAGGACAGGTCGGCGACCTCCAGCCGGGGCGGCGGCGCGGCGGGAGCAGCGGCTCGTACTTCGTCGATCGCGGCTTCCCCGCGGGCGCGGTTGCGGCAGACGAGCACCGTGGCGGCGCCGAGGCGAGACAGCGCAACCGCCGTCGCCTTCCCGATGCCTGAATTGGCGCCAGTGACAACGCAGACCTTGCCGTCCATGCGGTCATCGGCCATCGGAACCTCCGACTAGGCGTTGGGCCAGATCAAGACTAGGCGGGCCGAACGCGAGTAGGAGCGTTAGGGCGCAAGCTCGAGAGGAGGCTAAGCAAGCGAGCAGCAGATGTGCGCGATCGCCCGCGGCCTGATGAACCGCCCCCCGCTCATGATGATTGACGAACTGTCGCTCGGCCTCGCACCCGTCGTCGTGGACGAGGTCGCCGACAAACTCCCCCGCCGACCTCATAACCGGCTGATCGAAACGTACGAAACCCTCGGCGACCGGGTCGGAGCGGCCCGGGTCCGCTACGGCATAGGTGAGATCCACCGGATGACCGGCCGGTACAACGAGGCCCTGACCGAAGGCAATGCGGCACTCGACTCGT
>DATBKU010000079.1:0-5614 GCA_036555725.1 Streptosporangiaceae bacterium
CACCGCCCGCACCGCCAGCCAGGGTGCATTGGGTCGCTCGGCTGGCGCGGGGCACCCGCAGGAGGGCAGCCCGGGAATGTTCCTGCGGCGCTTCCGCTTACCTGTACTGAGCGTGATTAGCCCAGATCAGGCGGTCAGACCGCCAGTGAGCCCCGTTCGGACACTGGCCGAAAATTCTCTCTGGCCTCGGGGAATGCTCAGGGCTTCGGCAAAGTTGAGTAGGGTAGGCTCAAGTCATTTGCCAGACGCATAGCAGCATGGCAAGCTTGCGCCGGGAAGACTCAACTTAGGCAAACGATCACACACGAGGAAGAACTCATGGCACGAGCGGTAGGCATCGACCTGGGGACAACCAACTCCGTCGTCGCGGTGCTCGAGGGCGGCGAGCCCACGGTCATCGCCAACGCGGAAGGCTCGCGGACGACCCCGTCCGTCGTCGCTTTCGCGAAGAACGGAGAAGTGCTCGTCGGCGAGGTCGCCAAGCGGCAGGCCGTGACCAACGTGGACCGTACGATCCGCTCGGTCAAGCGCCAGATGGGCACCGACTGGAACGTCTCCATCGACGGCAAGAAGTTCACGGCGCAGCAGATCAGCGCCTTCATCCTGCAGAAGCTGAAGAGGGACGCCGAGGCGTACATGGGCGAGACGATCACCGACGCGGTGATCACTGTGCCCGCGTACTTCAGCGACGCACAGCGGCAGGCCACCAAGGAGGCCGGCCAGATCGCCGGGCTCAACGTCCTGCGCATCATCAACGAGCCGACGTCCGCGGCCCTGGCTTACCACCTGGACAAGGACAACGAGGCCACGATCCTGGTCTTCGACCTGGGCGGCGGCACCTTCGACGTCTCGCTGCTCGAGGTCGGCGAGGGCGTGGTCGAGGTCAAGGCCACCAGCGGTGACAACCACCTGGGTGGCGACGACTGGGACCAGCGGATCGTGGACTGGCTGGTCAAGGACTTCAAGAACAGCTACGGCGTCGACCTGTCCAAGGACAAGATGGCGCTGCAGCGGCTGCGCGAGTCGGCGGAGAAGGCCAAGATCGAGCTGTCGCAGTCGATGGAGACGCAGATCAACCTGCCCTACATCACCCACTCGGAGCAGGGCCCGCTGCACCTGGACACCAAGCTCACCCGCGCGGAGTTCCAGCGCATGACCTCCGACCTGCTCGACCGCACCAAGGCGCCGTTCAAGAGCGTCATCAAGGACGCAGGCGTCAAGCTCAGTGACATCCAGCACGTGGTGCTGGTCGGTGGCTCGACCCGGATGCCCGCCGTGGTGGACGTGGTCAAGGAGCTGACCGGCGGCAAGGAGCCGAACAAGGGCGTCAACCCCGACGAGGTCGTCGCGGTCGGCGCCGCCCTGCAGGCCGGTGTGCTCAAGGGTGAGGTCAAGGACGTCCTGCTGCTCGACGTGACCCCGCTGTCGCTGGGCATCGAGACCAAGGGCGGCATCTTCACCAAGCTGATCGAGCGGAACACCACGATCCCGACCAAGCGGTCGGAGATCTTCACCACCGCCGAGGACAACCAGCCGTCGGTGCAGATCCAGGTCTTCCAGGGCGAGCGTGAGATCGCGGCCTACAACAAGAAGCTCGGCATGTTCGAGCTGGCCGGCATCGCGCCCGCGCCCCGCGGCGTGCCGCAGGTCGAGGTCACCTTCGACATCGACGCCAACGGCATCGTGAACGTGTCCGCCAAGGACCTGGGCACGGGCAAGCAGCAGTCGGTGCAGATCACCGGCGGGTCCGCGCTGCCCAAGGACGACATCGAGAAGATGGTCAGGGACGCCGAGGAGTACGCCGAGGAGGACCGCAAGCGCCGCGAGGAGGCCGAGGTCCGCAACCAGGCCGACTCGCTCGTTTACCAGACCGAGAAGTTCCTCGGTGAGAACGAGGAGAAGGTGCCCGAGGACATCAAGTCCGAGGTGCGCGAGGCGCTGGCCGAGGTGAAGAAGGCTCTGGAGAGCAACGACACCGAGGCCATCAAGACCGCCAGCGAGCGGGCCGCGCAGGTCAGCCAGAAGATGGGGACCGCCATCTACCAGCAGGCCCAGGCGCAGCAGGCCAGCTCGCAGTCCGAGTCGGCCAATGGCAGCAGCGAAACCCAGGATGACGACGAGGTCGTCGAGGCCGAGATCGTCGACGAGGGTGACAGCGAGAGCGAGAAGCGCTAATGCCAGCTTCCGAGGAAACGGGCTCCGGTCCGGTCATCCATGACCACCGGCGCATCGACCCGGTTACCGGCCAGGTTCGGGGGAAGCACGCGGCGTCCAAGCCGGCCGGCACCAGAGGTGCCGGCCGGCCGGCCGCCCGCCCCGGGGCAGGCGGTACCCAGGCGGGTGATCCAGCCGGGGACCAGCCCGAAGACAAACACGACAAGCATGAGGAACGGGACGCCGCGGCAACGCAGGAGTCCCCAGAAGAGGCCTCGGAAATGGTGACAGGGCAGGTAATCAAGGACGGCAAGCAGGCCGCCGACGTGGCGGCCCAGCTGGCCGAACGTACCGCGGACCTGCAGCGGCTGCAGGCGGAGTACGCCAACTACCGCAAGCGCGTCGACCGCGACCGGGCCGCCGTCCAGGAGCAGGCCATCGTCAAGACGCTGACCGGGCTGATCCCCGTGCTCGACGCCATCAACCAGGCGCGAGAACACGGTGAGCTATCCGGCGGCTTCGAGAAGGTCGCCGACTCACTGCTGGCGGCGCTCGGCCGGCTCGGCCTGGCGACCTACGGAGAAAAGGGCGACCCGTTCGACCCGAAGATCCACGAGGCGCTGACCTATACAGATTCGCCAGACGTCACCGAGGACACTTGCGTTGAGATCATTTTCCCCGGATACAAGGTCGGGGACAGGATCCTGCGGCCCGCCAAGGTCGCCGTCGCGGCACCCGCGACGGGTCCGGACGGCGCCAGCAACGAAGTCGAGTGGCCGGACGCCGAGGAAGGAAACTAGACAGCCGAGGCAGGCGGGATGAGCACTAAAGACTTCCTCGAGAAGGATTACTACAAGGCCCTGGGGGTCGCCAAGACCGCCAAGCCGGCCGAGATCAAGGCGGCGTACCGCAAGCTGGCACGCAAGTACCACCCGGATGCGAACAAGGGTGACGCCTCGGCCGAGGAGCGGTTCAAGGAGATCTCCGAGGCGTATTCGGTGCTGTCCGACGAGAAGCGGCGCAAGGAGTACGACGAGGCGCGCTCGCTGTTCGGCGGCGGCTTCCGGGTGCCGACCGGCTCCCGTCCCGGGCAGCAGGGCGGCTTCGGCGGCTTCGACCTCGGCGACATCTTCGGTAATACCGGGGATGGCGGCGGCGGTGGCCTGGGCGACATCTTCGGCGGAGTATTCAACCGCGGCGGCCGGACGACCACCCAGAACCGGGCGCGCCGCGGCGCCGACGTGGAGACCGAGACCACGCTGACCTTCAGCGACGCGATCGACGGGACCACGGTGGCGCTCCGGCTCACCGGCGAGGGCCCCTGCCCGACCTGTCACGGCACCGGCGCCAAGGCCGGCACCGTGCCGCGCATGTGCCCGTCCTGCCAGGGGACCGGGCAGTCGAGCAGGAACCTCGGCTCGTTCGGTATGTCCGAGGTCTGCAAGGAGTGCCACGGCCGCGGCCTGGTCGTCGACGACCCCTGCCCGGCTTGCACGGGCAGCGGCCGGGCGATGAGCTCGCGCACCATCCAGGCGCGCATCCCGGCCGGGGTGGCGGACGGCCAGCGGATCAAGCTGGCGGGCAAGGGCGCTCCGGGCGAGCGCGGCGGCCCGGCCGGCGACCTGTACGTCCGGGTGCACGTCAAGCCGCACCCGGTGTTCGGCCGGTCGGCGGCCAACCTGACGGTGACCGTGCCGGTGACGTTCGCCGAGCTGACCCTCGGCGCGGAGGTCAAGGTGCCGTCGCACCGGGGCGCTCCGGTCACCATCCGGATCCCGCCGGGCACCCCGAACCGGCGGACCTTCACGGTCCGCGGCAAGGGAGTGCGCCGCAAGGACGGCACCACCGGCAACATGCTCGTCACCGTCGAAGTGATGGTGCCGAAGGACCTGAACAGCAAGGCGCGCAGCGCGATCGAAGAGCTGCGTGAGGCCACGGCCGGCCAGGACCCGCGCGAGGACCTTCTCGAGCGGGCCAAGGAGGCCTGAAGAGGTGAGATGACATGAGCAATCCCTACGAGCTCTCCGATGACATGCCGGTGTACGTCATCTCCGTGGCCGCCCAGTTGTCCGACATGCACCCGCAGACCCTCCGCGCCTACGACCGGCTCGGCCTGGTATCACCGGGCCGGAGCCAGGGCCGGGGGCGGCGCTACTCGATGCGGGACATCCTGGCGCTGCGCGAGATCCAGCGGCTGTCCAGGGAGGGCGTGAACCTCAGTGGCATCAAGATGCTCCTGGACCAGCACCGGGAGCTCGAACAGGCGCGCCGGCTCGTCGCCGAGCTCCACGCCGAGGTCGCCCAGCTGCGGGTGGAGCTCGAATCCACCCGCGCTGTGGCGGCCCGGCTGGCCGAGCTGCGCCGTAGTGGCAGTGACACCCGATCCGGGGGCGAGAGCCGCGAAGGGCTCGTGCCGGTGCGCAGCGCCCGGGTCGCGATCTGGGAACCGATAGCTGGGCCGGCCGGAGAATCCGCGCCGCCCAGAGGAGATAAATAGATGAACGACAAGCTGACTCACAAGAGCCAGGACGCGCTGTCCACCGCGATACAGCGCGCCGCGGCGGACGGCAGCCCACAGGTTGACCCGCTGCACCTGCTCCTGACGCTGCTTGAGCAGGAGGACGGGACCACCGCTCCGCTGCTCCGCGCGGTCGGCGCCGACCCGGCGCTGGTCGCCAAGCAGGCCGAGGAGCGGCTGGCCCGGCTCCCCCGGGCCCGCGGCGCCACGCTGAGCGCGCCGGAGATATCCCGCCCGCTGCAGTCGACTATCGCCACCGCGTCCAGCCGGGCCAGGGAACTGAACGACGAGTACATCTCGACCGAGCACCTGCTGGTCGGCCTGGCCGCCGACGGCGGCGAGGCCAAGGCCCTGCTGGCCGCGGCGGGCGCCACGCCCGACGTGCTGCTCGAGGCGTTCGGCCAGATCCGCGGCAGCGCCCGGGTCACCAGCCAGGACCCGGAGGACACGTACAAGGCGCTGGAGAAGTTCGGCGTCGACCTGACCAAGTCGGCCAGGGACGGCAAGCTGGACCCGGTCATCGGCCGGGACGCCGAGATCAGGCGGGTCATCCAGGTGCTGTCCCGGCGGACCAAGAACAACCCCGTGCTGATCGGCGAGCCCGGCGTGGGCAAGACCGCGGTCGTCGAGGGCCTGGCCCAGCGGATCGTGGCCGGCGACGTGCCCGAGTCCCTGCGGAACAAGCGGCTGATCGCGCTGGACCTCGGCTCGATGGTGGCCGGGGCCAAGTACCGCGGCGAGTTCGAGGAGCGGCTCAAGGCCGTGCTGAACGAGATCAAGCAGAGCGACGGCCAGGTCGTGACGTTCATCGACGAGCTGCACACGGTGGTCGGCGCGGGCGCGGCCGAGGGCGCGATGGACGCGGGCAACATGCTCAAGCCGATGCTGGCCCGCGGCGAGCTGCGCATGGTCGGCGCGACCACGCTGGACGAGTACCGCGAG
>DATBKU010000080.1:0-59196 GCA_036555725.1 Streptosporangiaceae bacterium
CAGTCAATGTGCGGGTTTTCCATGATGAACAGGCCGCGCGGCGCGACCATGCCCACGACTTCGTGCATGTCCACCGGCAGCGTGGTCGGGTTGCCGGTGAAGGAGTTGAACGCGTCGCCCAGCCACGGCTGCTCCGAGTAGGCACTGCTCAGCGGCTGCGCACCGCTTTCTCCGGGAATCCCGCGGAGGATGGGCACTCCGGCGCTGCCCGACTCGATCGGCATGGTCAACGCGATGCGCTGATCGAAGGCGCCGACCGCGAAGGCGCCCTTGCCGTACCGGGAGCATCCCGTGACGCCCACCGAATCCGCCTTGAGGATGTTGCCGCCCGACTGCTCGATGACGTCGATGATCCGGCTCACCCCCCAGGCCCAGGCGGCCAGCAGCCCGGTGCTGCTCGACGAGCCGTAGATGGTGTAGAAGGCGCCCTGCTTGTTGTTGCGCGGCGTGCCCTCACGCCCGACCGCGAGGGGGTCGTAGCTGATGACGGCGGCGCCGGAGGACCGGATCGTGGCAGTGTCCGCGCCGAAACCGCCCAGGACGACGACGGCCGGGAAGGGCCCGGAGCCGCTCGGCAGTTGGACGCCCGCGGAGAAACCGGCGCTCCTGCCGTTCTGCGACACGTTCACCGTGATGTTGGTGCTCGTGACCGTCCCCGTGACGCCGGCCGGCTTCGCCGGCTTCTCGCCGTAGACGTACCGCTCCGCCAGCTTCTTGATCTCTTCTCGCCGGCACCGCCAGTCGGACGTGGTGGAGATGCGCGTGCCGTCGAGTTTTCGGAAGGGGTCGGGGAGCCTGGAGTTGGCGGTCAGCGAGCCCGGCAGCGACACCGGGCAGTCGGCACCGTCGTCTTCGGAAGCCGCGGCGGCCACGGCAGTTGAGGTTTTCGCTACTAGCGTTACCGCTCCAGCGACCGTGAGCGCCGCCATCACCAGTACGACGATCGTCGAACGGATCGTAGAGCGGCCCGAGCTGTTGATCACTAGGGCTCCTTCGGTGAATGGATGGAGGCTGCGCAGCGATCGGTGATCACGAACGTCGACGTCCTGAAAAGTTTCGAGCGGGGGACGAAACATGTCAATGCCGACGCTGGACGCTTTCAGTTCTTTCATTGCCGTCGTTCGCCTTTGGCGGTCCGCACACCACGGCCGCCGGAGGCAGCAGGGCAGCCCAGGAGCTGCGTCCGTCGAGCCCGGGTCGTAGGCGGCGAACGCCGCCGCGGCGTTTGAAAGTTTCGCCGCGCGGCATCGACGCGGAGGGCCGCGGGAGAGCCGACGGCCAACCGGCGACCTGTGGGACTCCCCCTCGGCGGGTGATACAGCGGGCACCCACCGGACGCCAGACTCCGGGACTGTAGGGGGTGCCGGTCGGCGGAACCAGGGTCATGACACGGCGTCCAGGTTTCCTTCAACGCCTCCAGGTCGCGGTACGGCGAGCCCTTACGGGATGGCACGACACCGTTCCTTTGGATTGGCCAGGACATGAGGGAGGCAGCAGATGTCTCAGACGGACGAGGCGCCGTCGCATCGGCAACGACGTACCACACCGGGTCGGCGGCCAGGTGCACGTGTGAAGGGACCGCGGACTCCTGGGGAGATGCCTTTCTACGTCTTCATGGTCGTTCTCAACGTTCTCATCATCGCGGCGATCCTCCAGGCCGCCGCGGTCCTTCCGTGGCTACCTGACCGGCTGGCGGATACGGCCTGGGCGAGTGCGATCCGCGGGGCGCTGATCGCACTCCTGCTGCTCGTGCCCGGTCTGATCGTCGTACGAGAAGTGCAGCGGGCTTCGACGCGCGGCACCGCGGTTGAGTTGTCGACGGCCCAGTTCCCGGAACTCTACGAGACCGCCGAACAATTCGCCGCTCAGCTCGGGTTGCGCCGCCGCCCGGACATCTTCTTGGCCAACGGCAATGGCGCGCTGAACGCATTCGCCGCCCAAGCCGCCCGGCACGACTACGTCGTCTTGTCCAATGAGCTGTTCGCGAATCTGTACCACAACAACAGGGACGGATTGCGCTTCATCCTCGGGCACGAGATGGGGCACATCAAGTTGCACCATGTGAGCTTCTGGTATCAGCTCTCGGTCGCGTATTCCCAGCCGATTCCCATCCTTGGCCCGACGCTGTCCAGGCTGCGGGAGTACTCCGCCGATCGCAATGGCGCGTACGTGGCTCCGGAGGGCGCGATCGGCCTCGTCATCCTGGCGTCCGGCCGGCACACCGAGATCCATGTCAATGTGCGGGAGCTCGTGGCGCAAGGCCGTCGCCTCCGCGGTTTCTGGGTGTGGCTGGCCCAGCTCCCGCGATCGCATCCGTTCACGGTGCGCCGTCTCGAGCGTCTTTACCGCTTCGCCTTGCTGCGCTAGTGGACGGTCTCCCGCGGCGGTGATCGGGCCGCTGCCGATACGAAATGTTTCGCAGCGCGTAGCGGTCGCTTATCACCGGGTCGCGTCTCACCCCGGCGGGGTGATGCCCGCCGGGGGAGAGTGACAGATGCTACGAGCTCCTATGAGGAGGTGTTCGCATGTCAGACAGTAGTTATGACGACGGGCGCACCAGTGGCTGGACCATTGGATGGGTGCTCTTCGCCGCGGTCATGATGATGATGACGGGGCTGTTCCAGGCCATTGAGGGTCTTGCCGCCATCATCAAGAACGAGTTCTACCTTGTCACTCCGCGCTACGCATTCGAGTTCGATGTGACCGCCTGGGGATGGATACACCTCATTGTGGGCATCGTGGTCGCCGTCGCGGGTTGGTTCATCCTGCAAGGCCAGCTATGGGCCCGAATCATCGGCATCACGGCGGCCGTGCTGAGCGCGATCGCGAACTTCTTCTTCATTCCCCACTACCCGTTCTGGTCATTGTTGATCATCACCTTGGACGTCTTCGCGATCTGGGCGCTGTGCGTCTACGGCAAGGCGGAGGCCAGGGTGTCCGGGATGCGCAACTGACCGTGGCATCCGGCCGCGCTCAGGCGCCTCGGTAGCCGGGGAGTTGCCGCCGCTGCGATGCGCTGGCGCCCCAGTGGCCCAGGTCGAGCAGCCCGGCGACGATCACCCAGAACCATTCCCACCCGGTGAGTCCGATGCCGGGTGTGTAGAGGATGACGTACATCAGCGTCGCGAAGGGGAAGAAGATAATCCCGAGCAGCGGCCAGATCCACGTGCTGAACGCGGCGTCCACCAGGTTGGGCCGGTCGATCCAGATGATGAACAGCGCGAGCCGCGGAAAGACTCCTGCGAACAGCGCGAAGATGCATCCCATCGTGGTCTCCTTCTGTACTCGCCGGCGGAGGGTGGGCTGCGGCCCGGGGGAGGGCACGGGCCCCGGTTCCCGATGCCCCCTTGGGTCGGTCCCCGGGCCGCAGGTGTAGGTCGCCGTACCTGCTGGAACTGACCGGCCACCTCACAGAACCGCCTTTCGGCCCGCGCCCGCCTCACCCTCCATGGGGGAGTGGCACCCCTTGCACAGGGAATGCGGGCGCGGCGGCGCGCTGATCGCGTACGTGGACGGGACGGGATCTCATCCGTCGCGGGTGATTCCTCATGTCCCCACGTGGACAATGCTCTCGGTACCTGTGGCCAGGCCTCGAGCGGCGGTTCACGCGAAAGACATCCCACAGCAAGGGAGGCGGTCTCGTGGAAGTGGCGATCGGCGTGGCCCTGGCTCTGATCAGCGTCACGATCACTGTCCTCCTCGTCATCGTGATCCGCTTGCGACGTCGTCGCCGGGGAATGCGCACCGCCACCGCGCACGACTCGGGGGTTTCGGTTGACGAGGCGGCATGGGCCGAGATCGTCAAGCAGTTGAAGAAGGGGCGCACTTGGGACGAACCGGGCGACGGTAGCCGCGCCGGGGGACAGCGGTGAACTCCGCGCCGGATACGGCTTCCTCGCCGGGCGCGGGGCGGTAGCTCCAGTCGTAAATGACCGCGCTGTAGACGATGAGGTCGTGCACCGCCGAGTTGCGGCGGCTGACGGCCACCCAGAGCAGTCCGGCCGGGAACACCAGGCACAGCACGGCTCGCAGCGCGGCCCGGGTGGGATCCAGCCCACGCCCTGACCGGCTCACCACGCGCAGGCCCATGACCTGGTCGCCCGGCGTGCGTCCGGAGGTCGTCCAGCCCCATACGAGGTAGCCGAACGCGATGACGGCGAATTCGATCAGGCCGAAGAACTGGGGCAGATCGGGCAGCGCGAACGGCGGCCCGAGGAACAGGTAGCGCGCGACGCCGGTGGCCACCTGAACGAGGAGGTACAGGACCGCGACGACGGCGACGTCGATGCCGGCGGCCAGGGAGCGGGACACCAGACCCGCCCGGTGTCCTTGCAGGCCGAGCGAATCGGCGTGACCGTCGGGCCCGCTCATGGTTCACCCGCGGCGGCCGCTTCGTCGCCGAGCGGGCCAAGGCCGGTCGGCGGGCGCTCCGCAGGTCCGGGCGGTGCGGCGGTGTCGCCCTGGTCGGCATCCGGCCTGCTCCTCCGTAGCAGCAGGCGGCCGGCGACGCGATTGACGAACCCGTCAGCGCGCATGCTCTGGATGCGAAACGCGTCGATGGACTCGGCGGCCAGCCCGCCGCTCGACTCGCGGATGATCTGGCTGATGTCAAGTTCGTCGAGTACCTCGTTGGCGCGTGCGGTCAGGTCGACCCGGGCCAACAGGGCATCGATGTCGACACGGTCGACGACCAGGTTCGGGTCCACGCGGGCCACGACGGCGTCGAGATCGAGCTGGTCGAGGACGGCGTTCGCCACAGTCCGGATCAGGGCGCGGACCGCGGCCGCGGTCTCCTCCTCGGCATGTCGCAGCTCGGCCCGACCGCGCACGGCCCAGGGCTGGAGATGCCGCCGGGCGATCGTCTCCACGCCGGGCGGAAGCCGCCGGCCCTCGCCGATGACCATGCGCGCCGCACCAAGACCGCTCCCAAGCGCCGCCGTCGCCGCGCGGAAGGCACGCTGCCGCGCGTCCGCGGCGATACCGATCACGGCATACGGCAGCAGCCGGGCCAGAGGCGCCTGGTCCGATGGATCGCCAGGTGAGCGCGGCGCCGTGTCGCCCGCTGTCCCCTCGGTTTCCGGCTCGGCCGCAGGCGGGGTCTTTGGCTCCGCTGCGTGGCCGTCCGGCCGGCCGGTCACGTCGGCGCCTTCGCTGCCTGCTGGCGCGGCAGCAGTAGCGCGAGCACGAAGCCGATGAGCGTGATCACACCCAGGATGACGAGCGAGATGGCGAACGGCCGCCCACCCGGGAACGAGGCCGCCACCAGGACCGAGCCGGCCAGCGCGGTGCCGAGCGAGGACCCCAGGTTCGACACGCTGCGCGACAGGCCCGAGATGTCGCCCTGCTCGTCGTCGGGGAAGCTCGACTGGACGACGTTGACCGACGCGGTCAGCATGATCCCCACGCCGAGCCCCATGGCCAGCAGCCCTGGCACGAAGGTGAGCACGCTCGACTTGTCCCTGACCAGCGCGAGCAGGAGGACCATGCCGACGGTCGTCAGCCCGAAGCCGAAACGGATCAACCGGCGCTGCGAGTGCCGGGTGGCCATCCGCTCGGCCGCGGCCGAGGAGATCAGGATGCCCGCGGTGGCGGGCGTCAGCATCAGACCCGTCTCGAGGGCGTCGTAGTGCCGGACCTGCTGCAGGAAGACGGAGATGACGAAGAAGGATCCCTGCATCACGAGCCACTGGATGGTCTGGGTTCCCAGACCAAGGTTGGACGCTCTGCTGCGGAACAGCCGGACCGAGAGCAGCGGCTCCTTGCCCGCCTTCTCCCGGGCCCGAACGTAGAGGAAGAACCCCAGCAGGATCAGCGCGCCGATGCCGACGAACAGCCACACCGGAGAGACCCCGCCCTTGGGGATCACCACGGTGTCGCCGAGCTTGAAGTCCTTCCTGTTGGTGAACCAGCCGTACGTGCCGGACAGCAGAATGCCGAACACCACGAAGAACAGTCCGGCCGCGTTGAGGATCGCCCCGATCAGATCGAAGTGCGGCCGGCCGCCGGATCGGGGCGCGTCGACGATCCGGCGGGCGAGCGCGATCACCCAGGCCACGACCAGGACCTGAGCGATGAACGAGGCGCGCCAGCCGATCGAGCTGGTGATGAGGCCGCCGACCAGTGGTCCGGCGGCGGCGCCGAGGCCCGCCGCCCCGCTGACGACGCCGAAGTACTTGGCTCGCGACTTCACGTCGTCGAAGGCCACCGTGATCAGGATGTAGATGGGCGGGATCATCAGCGCCGAGCCGATGCCCTCGAGCAGCGAGTACCCGAAGATCATCAGCCCGAGCCCCGGTGCGAGTGCCGCCAGCAGCGCGCCCGTCCCGTACACGATGAGACCGAGGAGGAAGCACATCTTGCGGCCCCAGATGTCCGTCAGCTTGCTGCCGGAGATCATCAGGGACGCCATCGTGAGCGTGAACAGGGTGATCGTCGTCTGGATGCCGATCACCGTCGTACCGAGATCGTCGGCGATGGTGCTGATGGCCACGTTCATGTTGGTGGCGGCGTAGCTCGCGATGAACTGGGCCAGCGCCAGCGGGAAGACCATCGCCCGCGCTGCCCGGGTCGCCGACGTCTCCGTCATGGTCGGCTCCCGGCGTCAGCTGTGGTTGGCGACAAGTTTGGCTCGCTCCTCCTGCATCGCCTCACGTTCGTCCGCGGAGACCGTGGGGAATTGCGGATCGATGCCGATGAGGGTGTCGGCGATGATCGCGGCGGCGGCGAGCTGGGCGAACCACTTGTGATCGGCGGGCAGCACGTACCAGGGTGCGTGGCTGGTGCTCGTGCTGGAGAGCATCTTCGAGAACGCCTGCTGGTAGGCGATCCAGTGCTCCCGCTCCCGTACGTCGCCGGGGGAGAACTTCCAGTTCTTGTGCGGCTTATCGATACGGGCCAGGAACCGGGCCCGCTGTTCTTCCTTCGAAAGATTGAGGAAGAGCTTGACGATCTTAAAGCCGTTGTCGGCAAGGCGGCGTTCCCAGTCGTTGATCTCGCGATAACGCCGGGTCCAGATGTCCCGGCCTTTCGCGGCCGCCGGGAGCCGCTGCCGATCGAGCCGCTCGGGGTGGACCTGGACGACGAGGACCTCCTCGTAGTGGGACCGGTTGAAGATGCCGATCTGGCCGCGGCCGGGCAGCCGTGTGGTGTAGCGCCACAGATAGTCGTGGTCGAGCTCCTCCGCGGAGGGCTGTTTGAAGGAATGGACGACGACGCCCTGCGGGTTCACGCCGCTCATCACGTGGCGGATCGTGCTGTCCTTGCCGGCCGCGTCCAGTGCCTGGAGGACGACGAGAACCCCGTAGGTGTCCTGTGCCGCGAGCCGTTCCTGGTATTCGGACAGCAGCTCCACGCCTTGGCGGAGGAGCTCCCTGCCGTCCTCCTCCGCCATGAAGTCGCCCGTGTAGCCGGGATCGTAGTCCGTCGCGAGGGTCACCGGCGTATCGGGCGGAACCCGCAGCGGCTCGATGAACTCGGCGATCCGTTGCGCACGTGGGTCGCTCATGATGTGGCTCCTCTGTCGCGTCGCGGCCTCAGGGGGTGGCCATCGGTTCTGGTACGGCCGCTGCCGGCGCGGCCTCGGGGGCGGATTGCCTACGCAGGAAGAACGCGCGAATTTCGGAGACGACGATGATCGAAGCGGCCACTGCGATGCAGATAATCCACTGGGCGAGGCTCAGCTGGACGGTGTCGAGGATCCGCTGGAAGATGCCAAGCCCAGTGGCGAAGAAGATCGCCGCCACCGAAACGCCGCAGGCGATGAGGAACGGGCGGTCACTGCGACCGCCCCGGCTGAAGATCGACCGAGTCTCGTCCCTCGTGGAGATGGAGAAGAACAGGTTGAACAGCGAGAAGGTGGTCAACCCCATGGTTCTGGCGATATCGGTGCCGTGTGCTTGATCGGCCCAGGAGACGACGCCGAGGGTGCCGACCCCTATGACGAGCCCGACGACGCCGAGCCAGGCGAACAGCCCCCGGTCGATGATCTGCTCATCCGCGCGACGCGGCTTGCGACGCATGAGGTCGTCGGCCGGTGTGCCATAGCCGAGGCCGATGGCCTGGGAGACCTGGACGGTGAAGTTGACCCACAGGGTCTGCAACGGCAGGAACGGTACACCGCCGACGATGTTGAAGATGCTGGCCCCGAGGAAGGTAATGACGAAGCCGATGAGGGCGCCGATCTGGAAGCGGATGTACTTTTTCAGGTTGTCGTAGAGGCCACGACCCATCTCGACCGCCCGGACGATCGTGGCGAAGTTGTCGTCGGTCAGAATCATCGCCGCGGCCTCCTTGGAGACCTCGGTGCCGGTGATGCCCATCGCGATGCCGATGTCCGCCCGCTTGAGCGCCGGGGCGTCGTTCACCCCGTCGCCGGTCATCGCCACGATGTGCCCCTTCTTGCGGAGCACGTCGACGAGGCGGACCTTGTGCTCGGGGGTGACCCGGGCGATGACACCGATCCCGTCGATCTCGCGGAGCGCGGTCTCGTCGTCCATCGCGCCCCAGTCGGCGCCGGTGATGGCGCGGCCGCGGATGCCGAGCTTGCCGGCGATGGCCTGCGCGGTCACCGCGTGGTCGCCGGTGATCATGCGAACCTGGATGCCGGCGCTGTGTGCCTTGGCGATGGCGGCCTTGGCCTGCGCTCGCGGCGGGTCGACGATGCCGACCAGGGAGAGCAGCGTCAGCCCGTCGATGAGGGAGAGCAGGTCCGCCCCTGGATCGAAGGCGGCAGGATCGAAGTCTTTGCGGGCGGTGGCCATCACCCGCAGCCCCTGCTCGGCAAGCCGCCGGTTCTCCGCCAGAACCTTCTCTCTCCGATCTTCGGTGAGGGGCACCACTGTCAACTCGCCGTCGAGCGCACTCCCCGCCCGGGCGAGTAGCTGGTCGGGCGCACCCTTCACCAGGCACCGGATCACCTCGGCACCGGACTCGCCGGGCATCCGGTGGAAGGTCGCCATGAGCTTGTACGCCGCGTCGAAGGGCAGCACGGCCACCCGCGGGTAGCGTTCCCTGGTCGCTCGCGCGTCGAGCCCGCCCTTCTCCGCCAGCACCACCAGGGCGCCCTCGGTCGGGTCGCCGACGAGCTCGCCGTCGTCGACCTCGGCGTCCGCGACCAGCGCCATCGGCAGCAGGAACTGCTCGAGCGGAATCTCCGGGTCGCCCGCGACGTGCTTGATCTTCCCCGAGGTCGAATAGCCCGTCCCCGAGATGGTGTAGCGGCGGCCGACCAGCGCCATTTCCACCGCGGTCATCTGGTTCAGCGTCAGCGTCCCGGTCTTGTCGGAGTTGATCGCCGACGTGGAGCCGAGCGTCTCGGTGGAGCGGAGCCGTTTGACGATCGCGTTCGCCTTGGCCAGCATCTGCGTGCCCATGGACAGGATCGTCGTCACCACCGCGGGCAGGCCGGTCGGGATCGCCGAGACCGCGAACGCGATCGCGGCGGTGAACACCTCTTTGAACGTGTTATCGCGCGCCAGGTTCAAGACCATCGACAGGACCAGCGCGAACCCTGAGATCACCAGGATCTGATTGGTCAGCTTGGCGAGCTGGCGGGTCAGCGGGGTCTGGGTCTCGTCCTCGGCCTGCAGCATGCCGGAGATGTGGCCCACCTCGGTGGTCATGCCGGTCGCCGTCACCACCAGCTCACCCGAACCTCGGGTGACGTTGGTGTTCATGTACGCCATGTTCACGCGGTCGCCCAGGTCGGTGCCGGCGGCGAGTGACTGCTCGGCGTCCTTGCCCACGGGGGTGCTCTCGCCGGTCAGCGCCGACTCGTCGATCTCGAGCGTGGCGGACCTGACGATGCGCCCGTCGGCGGGCACGAGATCGCCGGCCTCGATCGCCACGACGTCACCCGGGACAAGCTGTTCGGCAGGCACTTCGGAGAGCGCGCCGCCGCGCCGTACCTTCGCCTTGACGATCATCATCTTCTGCAGCGAGGCGACGGCGGCCGCGGCCTTGCCCTCCTGCCGCATCCCGAGGAAGGCGTTGAACAGCGTCAGCGCGATCAGCACGATGCCCGTGCCGTACTCCTTGAGCGGATAGAGACTGCCGATGCCGGCGACCAGCAGCACGATCTGCATGGCGTCCTGGTACTGGCGGAAGAAGGCGTACCAGACCGGCTCCTTCTTGCCCTCGGCGAACCGGTTCGGCCCGTACCGCTGCCTACGTGCCGCAACCTCGGCGTCGCTGAGGCCATGGCTTGCCTCGACCTCGAGCGCCTTCAGCGTTTCGGATACCGAGCGCGCGTAGAAATCGGCTGGTGCCGCCGCATCCGACGTGGGGATCGCTGGGGACGCAGTCATCGGAATCTCCTCCCGCCACTGGCCGTGAGTTTGCGAGCCGTGGCTGTGCGGGGGCGTCACCCCGCACGGGTGACCCGCGTGCGCTGAACGGCGGCGACAGTTCGGATGGCGGCGCTCATGGGGCGGTCCGCCGGCACAGCATGCTGGAGGTGAGGGGTCATGGCAGAGGCTGAGGTCACTGAGAGCGCCTCTAAGCCGGAGGCGGTCGTGAAGTTCGGCCTCCCCCAGGCCACCGCTCTCATCATGGGGAGCATCATCGGGGTCGGCATCTTCAACCTGCCGTACTCGCTGGCCGCCTACGGGCCGATCAGCATTGTCGCGATGGCATTGACCACGGTCGGTGCGCTCGCGCTCGCCCTCATGTTCGCGGCGCTGTCCCGGCGGCTGCCCGCGGATGGCGGTCCGTACGCGTACGCGCGCGCGGCGTTCGGCAACGGAGTCGGATTCAGCAACGCCTGGTCGTACTGGATCACGGCATGGGCGGGGAATGCCGCGATCGTCACCGGCTGGGTGTTCTACGTCGAGTACTTCATCAACAAGGGGCACCTGACCGGCTGGTCCATCGTGATCGCGCTGGTGGGGCTCTGGGTGCCCGCCGCCGTCAACCTGTCCGGCGTAAAGAACATCGGAGCGGTTCAGTTCTGGACGACGATCATCAAGTTCATTCCACTGGTGATCATGTCGACCCTCGGTCTGGCCCTGATCAGCACCGACAACTTCCATCCCTGGAACGTCAGCGGGCAGAGCAACATCGCCGCGATCGGCGGGGCGATGGCCATCGCGCTGTTCAGCTACCTGGGTGTGGAGACCGCCGCCGTGGCGGCGGCCAAGGTGCGCGACCCGGAGCGGAACATCCCCCGGGCCACCGTCTTCGGCACGCTGGCCAGCGCCGTCGTCTACATGCTCTCGCTGACCGCGGTCTTCGGCACGGTCCCCACGTCCCAGCTCGCCGAGGAGGCCAACAAGGCGTCGTACTCGGCGGCCGCCAACGCGATGGCGGGCGGCGGAACCTGGGCGGGCAACCTGATGGCCCTCGCCGTCATCATCTCCGGAATCGGCGCGCTGAACGGGTGGACCATGATCTGCGCCGAGATGCCGCTCGCCGCGGCACGGGACGGCCTGTTCCCCGAGAGCTTCAAGAGGCTCTCCAGAAAAGGCGTTCCGCCGGTCGGCATCATCGCCTCGACCGCGCTCGCCTCGGTGGCCATGATCGTGAGCTTTATGGGGGCCAGCGGCGCGACCGTGTTCACCACGCTGGTCCTGATGACCGGCATCACGTCGGCCGTCCCGTACGGCTTCTCCGCGCTGGCGCAGATCAAGTGGCGACTGCAGGACAACCGTCCGGTGCACACGCCACGGCTCGCCCGCGACCTGACCGTGGCGATCCTCGCGCTGATCTTCTCGGTGCTGTTCATCTGGTACTCGCGCAACACGGCGGAGGAGAGCTGGTACCTCGTCTGGGGCCCGTTCCTCATGGCCGGCGCGGCGTTCCTGCTCGGCATCCCGGTCTACCTGCGGATGCGCTCGCGCATGGCCACCCCCGGACCCGTACCCCCCTATAAGTGAGGAAGCCAACCATGACCTTCCATGTGGATTCCGAGATCGGCAGGCTCCGGCAGGTCATCCTGCACCGGCCGGGCCTCGAACTGAGCCGGCTCAGCCCGGCCAACGTCGACGAGCTCCTGTTCGACGACGTGCTTTGGGCCAAGCGGGCCCGCGAGGAACACGACGCCTTCGCCCAGGCCCTGCGCGACCGCGGCGTCACGGTGCACTACTTCGAGCAGCTGCTCACCGACGTGCTCCAGAACCCGGCCGCGCGAACCTGGGTGCTGGACCGCGTATTGACCGACGACACCGTGGGGCCGACGCTGACCGGGCCGCTGCGCAAGCTGGCCGAGGAGGTGGACGCCGAGCGGCTCGCCGAACTGCTCATCGGCGGGGTGCTCAAGGCGGACCTGACCATGCTCACCGCACGCAGTCTGCGCTGGGAGCTCATGAACGCCGACGACTTCCTGCTGACCCCGTTGCCCAACCATCTGTTCCAGCGGGACAACTCGGCCTGGATCTACGGCGGCGTCAGCATCAACCCCATGGCCAAGCAGGCCAGGGAACGAGAGTCGGTGCACAGCACGGCGATCTACAAGTTCCACCCCATGTTCGCCGACGCGGATTTCGAGGTCTGGTACGGCGGTGACGACGGGCGGCACCAGCCGGCCACCCTCGAAGGCGGCGACATCCATGTCCTCGGCAACGGGGCCATCATGATCGGGCTGGGCGAGCGCAGCACGGCGATGGGCGTCGAGAACCTGGCGCGGTCGCTGTTCGCCGGGGGCGGGGCGAGCAAGGTCATCGCGATCGAGCTACCGCACTCGCGAGCCATGATGCACCTCGACACCGTCATGACGATGATCGACAAGACGACCTTCGTCATGTACCCGTACCTCACCGAGGCGCTGCGCTCCTGGACCGTGCTGCCGGCCGAAGACCCCGACGACGAGGACGGGCTGGAGATCGTACGCAACGACGACCTGTTCGAGGCCATCGCCGGAACCTTGGGCGTGGACCGGGTCACGGTACTGCGGACCGACGAGGACCTCCGCGCGGCGCAACGCGAGCAGTGGGACGACGGCAACAACTTCCTCGCCGTCGAGCCCGGCGTCATCGTCGGCTACGAGCGCAACGTCACGACCAACACGCACCTGCGCAAAAACGGCATCGAAGTGATCACCATCGCCGGCGGCGAGCTCGGCCGGGGCCGCGGCGGCCCGCGGTGCATGTCCTGCCCGATCGAACGCGACCCCGCCTAACCCGGCTTAGAGGAGCTGACATGTCCGTCAACCTGCGCAACCGCAACTTCCTCAAGGAGCTCGACTTCACGCCGACCGAGTGGAAGTTCCTGCTCGGCCTGGCCACGAGCCTGAAGCAGGCCAAGTACGCCGGGATCGAGCAAACCCGGCTCGCCGGCAAGGAAATCGCGATCATCTTCGAGAAGACGTCCACCCGTACTCGCTGCGCGTTCGAGGTGGCCGCCTACGATCAGGGCGCCCACGTCACGTACCTGGACCCCAGCGGCTCGCAGCTGGGGCACAAGGAGTCGGTGGAGGACACCGCGCGGGTGCTGGGCCGCATGTTCGACGGCATCGAGTACCGCGGCTTCACGCAAGAGCACGCCGAGACATTGGGCCGGTACGCCGGCGTCCCAGTGTGGAACGGCCTCACCGACGAATGGCACCCGACGCAGACTCTCTGCGACATGCTGACGATGCGTGAGCACACCGTCAAACACGATCAGGACGTGGTGTTCGCCTACTGCGGGGACGCGCGCAACAACATGGGCAACTCCCTGCTGGTGACCGGGGCGATGATGGGCATGGACGTCCGTATGGTCGCGCCGCGTTCGCTGTGGAACCACGACGACGTGATCAAGCAGGCGCGGCAGATCGCGGAGGGCACGGGCGCGCGCATCACCCACACCGAGAACGTCGCGGACGGGGTGGCCGGCGCGGACTTCCTCTACACCGACGTCTGGGTCTCGATGGGCGAGGCGAAAGAGGTATGGGACGAACGGATCGGGCTGCTCCGTGACTACCAGGTGAACATGGACATGGTGCAGGCCACCGGCAACCCGAGCGTGAAGTTCATGCACTGCCTGCCCGCGTTCCACAACCGCAAGACCAAGGTCGGCGAGGAGATCTACGAGAAGACCGGGATGGCCGCGCTCGAGGTTACCGACGAGGTCTTCGAGTCGCCGCACTCCATCGTCTTCGACCAGGCCGAGAACCGGCTGCACACGATCAAGGCCGTCATGCTGGCCACCATCGGGACCTAGCGGGGAGTGACGCCATGCGCATCGTTGTGGCCCTCGGCGGCAATGCGCTGCTCGAACGCGGCCAGCGCCCGGACGCCGCCGTACAGCAGGCGAACACCGTACGAGCCGTACGCGCGCTCGCCCCGCTGGCCGAGCGGCACGAGGTCGTCATCACGCACGGCAACGGCCCGCAGGTCGGCCTGCTCGCACTGGAGAGCGCCGCCGACACGAGCCTGACCGTGCCGTACCCCTTCGACGTCCTCGGTGCGCAGACCCAGGGCATGATCGGATACTGGCTGCTGCAGGCCTTGCAGAACGCGCTGCCGGGCCGGCAGGTGGCCGCCGTGATCAACCAGACTCTCGTGTCGGCCGCCGATCCGGCGTTCGCCGCGCCCACCAAGTTCGTCGGGGCGGTCTACGACGAGCAGACGGCCCGTGACCTCGCCGCGCAGCGGGGCTGGAGCATCGCCCAGGACGGCGACTACTGGCGCCGCGTGGTGCCCTCGCCGCAACCGCATCGCGTCGTCGAGACCCGCGTGATCCGGCTGCTGCTGTCCTCAGGGGCGGTCGTGGTCTGTGCGGGCGGCGGCGGGGTGCCGGTGATCCGCAACGACGCCGGGAGGCTGGAGGGCGTCGAGGCGGTCATCGACAAGGATCTCGCCACGGCGAAGCTGGCCGAGGCCATCGAGGCGGACGCGCTGCTGCTGCTCACGGACGTACCCGCCGTACAGCGCGGGTTCGGCACCCCGGACGCCGAGGCCATCGGCCGCGCCACCCCGGCGGCACTGCGACGGGAGCGATTCCCGGCCGGGTCGATGGGACCGAAGGTGGAGGCGGTCTGCCGGTTCGTCGAGGTCACCGGCGACCTCGGCGCCATCGGTGCCCTCGCGGACGCGGTCGCGATCCTGGACGGCAAGGCCGGTACGGTCGTCACGCCCGGAGGTGACTACGGCGGGCCGGACGATCTCCGGCCACATCCATAGCCCGGCTACTCGGCCAGGTGAATCGTGAAGGCCACGGCGAACCCGATCGTCGTGGCCAGGCCCACGGTACGCCCAGCGTGTTCGTACGCCTCGGGCATCATCGTGGTGGAGAGCATGGCGAGGATGGCCCCGCCCGCGAAGGCCAGCACGAACGCCAGGACGTTGGGTGAGGCGTGGTCCAGCAGGGCGTAGCCCGCCCCGGCGGCGAGGCCCGACACGACCGCGATGCCGCTCCAGAGGGTGAACAGCCGGGACCACGACCACCCGCCCGCCCGCAGGCCGGTCGTGGCGGCGATCGACTCGGGCACGTTGGAGACGAACACCGCCACCAGCATCGCGACACCGACCTCGCCCGACTGGAGCAATGTGAGGCCGACCACCGTCGACTCGGGGATCCCGTCGAGCACGATGCCCAGCACGATGGCGGTCGCCGAGGCCGCCTGCGCCGACCCCGCGATGTCCTTGCGATCGCGATAGCCCATCTTGCTGATGATCTGGTCGCCGACGAGGAACACGATCGCGCCGGTGAAGAAGCCAAGGACCGTACCGCCGCCGCCGTGGGCCAGGTTGGCGGCCACCTCGACGAGCTCGAACGAGACGGCGCTGAGCAGCACGCCGGCGCCGAACCCCATCACCAGCCCCAGAACCAACAGGTTCGGCCGGTGCACCGTCACGATCAGGCCGCCGAGGACGAGCGACGACGCGGAGAGCAGACCCCACAAGAAGGCTTCGATCACGAATGACTCCCTCCGGTCCTCCGATCATCGTCGATAGAAACGTTGCGGGAGAGGAACCAGGATCACCCGGCACGGATGATGCCGCAGCGCCGCGTTCGCGGTGCTCTGAGCAGGTGATCGACCCAACCCCCACCGAGGAACCGCCGGTCGTTGCCTCGGTTGCTGTCCCGGAGGCCGCCGGCGCACCCCGCAAGCCACGGGTGGTACGACGGGCGCTGGGCTTTGGTGGGCTCACGCTGGCGTTCGTCTTCTGCTGTCTGTCGTTCACTCCGTCGCTGCTGCCCCGGTCGTGGGTACTGCAGGGAGCGATCAGCGGTGTCACCGCGGTCATCGGCTACGGCGTGGGCGCCACGATCGGGGCCGTCGTGCGAAGGTTCGCCCGCTGGGAGCCGGGGGAGCGGACCAGGCGGATCGCCTGGTGGACGCTGCTGGCCGCCGGTCCGCTGGCCATCGTGATATCCGGCTGGTTCGGCCTGGAATGGCAGCGCGACCTGCGCCGGCTGATGGGCATGGACCCGGAGGTGGCCACGGACGGCCTGCTCATCATGTTGGTGGCCGTCGTGGTGTTCGCGTTGATCCTGTTCGTGTCACGCGCGATCCGGCTGGGCACCCGCAAGCTGAGCTCCTCGCTCGCGCGGTTCATCCCGAAGCCGGTCGCCTACGCCTTCGGCGTCGTGGTCTTCGCCCTCCTGGTGATCGGGTTCATCCAGGGGGTCGTTCTCGACCGTTTGGTCGCCGCGGCCAACGAGGCGTCGTCGCTGGCGAACGAAGGCACGACCGAGGGCATCACGCAGCCGACGTCGCCGCAGCTGTCCGGGAGCCCGCAGTCGTTGATCCCGTGGCACACGCTGGGGGTGAAGGGCCGCGACTTCATCGGCAAGGCGAGCACGCCGGCGGAGCTCAGCGCCTTCAGCGGCAGGCCGGCCCAGCAGCCGGTCCGCGTCTACGCCGGGCTGGAGTCGGCGACCGGCTTCCAGGCTCAGGCACAGCTGGCCGTACGGGACCTGGAGCGCGCGGGCGGCTTCGACCGCTCCGTCCTCGCCGTGATCGGGACGACCGGGACCGGCTGGGTAGATGAGAACGTTCCGGACACGCTGGAGTACATGTACGGCGGCGACACCGCTGTCGTGGCGATGCAGTACTCCTACCTGCCGAGCTGGATGTCCTTCCTGGTGGACAAGTCGAAGGCCACCCAGGCGTCCACCGAGATGATCAATGCCGTACGGGCCAAGTGGTCCACCCTGCCCGCCGCGTCCCGCCCCAAACTGGTCGTCTTCGGCGAGAGCCTCGGGTCGTACGGGACGGAGACGGCGTTCGGCGACCTGGCGAAGCTGACCGCCGAGACCAATGGCGGGCTGCTGGCCGGGCCGCCGTTCTCCAACCCCATCTGGGATGGCATCACCACCGGCCGGGACGCGGGCAGCCCCATCTGGCGCCCGGTCTATCAGCAGGGCCATACCGTACGCTTCGGGCAGGCGCCCGCCGACCTGGGGTCGCCCGCCACGCCCTGGCAGTCCCCACGGCTCGTGTACCTGCAGAACGCGACGGACCCGATCGTATGGTGGCGACCGCGGCTGCTCTTCCAATCGCCACAGTGGCTCGACTCACCGCGTGGCCCAGACGTGTCGAAGGACATGCGCTGGTTCCCGTTCGTCACCTTCTGGCAGGTGACGGCCGACATGTGCTTCTCCACCGGCGTCCCGTCCGGCCACGGACACCGGTACGGCACCAACGTGGTCGACGGGTGGGCGGCGGTGCTGACACCGAACGGCTGGACTCCTGCGGACACCACCCGGCTCAAGCAGCTCCTCGACACGAAGAACACCGATTAGGTCGTCGCGGCCGACACCGCCCAGACAAAGGCGAAGCCGAGCCCGTTCAGCGCCCAATGCAGTCCCATGGGGGCGAGCAGGCTGCCGGAGCGCCGGCGCAGCTCGCAGAACACCACGCCGGCGAGGGCGGTTCCCGCCACGACGCCGACCACCGATATCGCGGTACCCGCGGGTCCGCCTCCCACGATGCGTGCCACCGCGGCGTTCCCGCGGGCGACCCCCAGCGCGGGCAGTACGTGCCAGAGCCCGAACAGCGCGGACGAGCCGATGATCGCCCGGCGAACCCCGTAGCGGCGGGCCAGCATGGCGTACAGGGCCCCGCGAAAGGCCGTCTCCTCCAGCAGCACCGTGCCCAGCGGGACCTTGACCAGAGCGTTCCAGGCCAGCGTCGATCCGGCCAGCCGGGCCGCGTCGTCGCCCGAGAACGCCGCCCGCGTCGCCGGTATCAGAGCCGCGATCGTGTAGCCGAGAAAAACCACGCCGATCGCCGCACCGCCCCATCGCAGCCCCCGCCGCGCCGTGGCCCGGGCGAGCCCGAGAGCCGTCCAGGAACAGCGGTCCCGGCGGGCGAGGACCACCACCAGCACTGCACCAGCGGCGCAGGTAACGAGGTAGGCCCCAGGCGCCACCCTGTTGTTCAGCACATTGGCGGCGACCAGGACCACGACGACGGCGGCGACCATATCCAGGTAGCGTTCGCGGCCGGCCCGCTACCGAGCATCCTCCAGCCCGGGTGATTGCCCCCGTCGCGCGGCCCGCAATGCCCCGCGCCCTAACCCGCAGCAGGTGATGCCACACCGAGTTTTCGGCCGCACAGTCCGGGTCATGAGGCTCAACTTCGGCCGAGGCGGGCGGCGGGGGGCGGCGGCTCATGACGAGCGCCGGAAGCCGGATCCCCCATCGCCGCGCGAACCCTCGTTCGCCGACGCACTCGCACCCGTTGTGGTGCTCATTGGGCTGCTGGCGCTCACCATGGTCCTCTTCGGCACGGAGGCCGCGGACGGGCCGCTGCAGGTCGCCTTGCTGCTGAGCGCCGCCTTCGCGGCACTCGTGGCGTTCAAGAACGGGTACACGATCGTGTCCGTCCAGCAGGCCGCCATCGGCGGCCTGAGCACGGCGATGGGCGCGATCTTCATCCTGCTGGCGGTCGGGGCGTTGATCGGCACGTGGAATCTGGCCGGCACGATTCCCACGATCGTGTCGTACGGCCTCGCACTGCTGCGCCCCGCCATCTTCTTCGCCACCGTCGCGCTGATCTGCGCGCTCGTCGGCGCGGTCACGGGGAGTTCCTGGACCACCGCCGGAACGCTGGGCGTGGCGTTCGTGGGCATGGCGCCCGTCCTCGGCATGTCGACCGCCATCACCGCGGGGGCGGTCATCTCGGGCGGCTACATGGGCGACAAGATGTCACCGCTGTCGGAGACCACGGTGCTCGTGCCAAGCCTGGTGGGCGGGGTGACCGTGAACCAGCACATCCGCGGCATGCTGGTGACGGTCGCGCCGTCGTTCGGCCTGGCCTTCGCGATCTTCCTGGGGATCGGTTTCGCGGTGCACCCCTCGGGGGGAATCGACACGTCGGACGCACGTGATGCGCTGGCCGCCGTCTACCACATCACCCCGTGGAACCTGCTGCCGCTGCTCTTGCTGATCGTGCTCTCGGTACGCCGGGCGCCGCCGTTCCTGGCGATCTTCGGTACGGCGCTGTTCTCGGCGATACTCGCGTCGTTCACACAGCCCGAGGTCGTCAAGGCACTCGTCGACAAACCCGGGCAGGGAGCGCTGCTCAACGGCATCGAAGCGATCTACCAGTCGATGGCCAACGGGCACGTCGCCCACAGCAGCAACGAGACGATCGAGAGCCTGTTCTCGCGGGGCGGCATGTCGAGCATGCTCACCACGGTCTGGTTGATCCTCGGCGCGCTGAGCTTCGCCGCGATCATGGAACACGCCGGGTTCCTCGATCGGCTGCTCCGGCCGCTCGTGACGAAGGCACGCAGCGATGGGAGCCTCATCGCCACGACCGCACTGACCGGTGTCGGCCTCAACGTGATCGCGGGTGACCAGTACGTCGCGGACGTGCTGCCCAGTCGGGCCTATCGAGCTGAGTACGCCCGACGCGGTCTGGCGCCGCGCATGCTCTCCCGTACGGTCGAGGACGCCGGGACCGTGACGTCGCCGCTGGTCCCCTGGAACAGCTGTGGCGCCTACATGTCCGGTGTGCTCGGGGTGACGACGCTGGCCTACCTGCCGTACGCCTTCTTCAACCTGATCAACCCGATCCTCGCGATCGTGTTCGGCTTCCTCGGGTTCCGGGTGGAGCACCAGAAGCCCGATGACGTGGAGCAACCCAGTGCGGCCCCACGGCCCGGGCAACAGCCCGACGACGTGAAAGGCCCAGCTTGAACGCGTGTCCACCGTACGCGATCGAACGGCGGGATCTCCGGTTGCGCTCGCATAGGAGTACGGGTCCTCACCTGGGTGAGACGGGCGACAGGGTGATGCCGCCTCGCCCGGTCGAGCGGAACATACATGCCCGTGCGGTGATCGCTCCCCCGGCGACCCGCATCGCAGGGTGGAGGAGACGATCATGACGGACAGCCCGGCGGACCTTTCGTGGACGCGGCATGCGCAGTCGGGCGTCGCCGCGTCCATCCCCCGTATGAAGATCAGCATTCCGCCTCAACCGGACTGGGTGATCCCGCGCCCCCGGCTGCAGGCACGTCTCAGCCGGGGAGCACACGGCCCGTTGACGGTGGTGACCGGTCCGCCCGGCGCCGGCAAGACGATCGCGGTGGCCACCTGGGCCGCCGCGGCTACGACTCCGGGCCCGATCGCCTGGGTCTCCTTGGACGGCGCCGACCACCAACCCGAGCTTTTCTGGCCGCACGTGGTGGCGGCCATGCGGCTGGCCGGGATCGATGGGCTCCCCGGCCCGCCGCCCGCCTGTGGCGACAGTGTCTTCCATGCCGCGCTCGCGTCGGCGCTCAGCGGACGCGAGTCGCCGGTGGTGCTGGTTCTCGATGACTTCCAGCCCGATAGGCACTCACATCTCGCGGCCGAGGTCGCGTCCTTCGTGCGGAACACCGGGCCGGTGCTGCGGCTGGTCATCATTACCCGCCGAGACCCGCGGCTACCGCTGCACCACTACCGCCTGACCGGTGAACTCACCGAGGTCCGCGCCGCGGATCTCGCGTTCGGGGAACGCGAGACCCGGGCGCTCCTGGCGCAGCACGGCGTGGCGCTGAGCGCGGCGTCCGTACGGGCATTGCGCGCCCGCACCGAGGGCTGGGCGGCGGGTCTGCGACTGGCGGCCATGTCGATGCAGGGGCATCCCGATCCGGATGACTTCGCCGCGGATTTCGCCGGCGATGACCGTACTGTCGTGGGCTACCTCATGGAGGAGGTCATCGAGGCCCAGCCCCCCGAGCTACGCCGCCTTCTGGTCGCCACGAGCATCGCCGAGCGGTTCAACGCTGCCCTCGCCGCCGAACTGGCCGGCGTGGATGCCGGGCGCCGCTTCACGTCCTCGGTCGAGTCCCTGATCGAACAGAACGCGTTCGTGGTTCCGCTCGGCCACGGCTGGTACCGCTACCATCACATCTTCCGCGAGTCCCTGAATCTGATCCTGCGTCACGAGTCCCCTGGTGAGCTGCTGGATCTGCATCGGCGCGCCGCGGTGTGGTTCGAGCGCAACGGGCTGCTGGCCGATGCCGTACGTCAGGCTGTCCAGGCCGAGGACTGGCGCTACGCCTCCTGGCTGATTGTCGATCAACTGGCCATCGGCGTTGTGGCGGGGCTGCGTGCGGGTCCGTCCCTTGCCGACCTCGCCGACAAGATTCCGGCGCACGCGCTGTCGGTGGCGACCGAACCCGAACCCGCGCTCGTCGTGGCGGCCGCGGAACTGGCTCGCGGGGATCATGCCGGCTCCGCGGCCGGCCTGCGACGCGCGGAGCGCCTCCTCGCGGCCCTGCCCGAGGAACAGGCGCCCAGTGCCCGCCTGGCCGCGGTGGTCCTGCGGCTCGCTCAGCCGGTCATACATCCGGAAACCCTGCGGAACATGCTGCGTACGCTGGAGGAGCTGGTCGATCGGCTCCCCGGCACCCCACTGTCCGACCACCCGGAAATGCAGGCGCTGCTGCTCTGTGGCCGCGGCACCGTCGAGATGTGGGATGGCCGGCTCGTCGCGGCCGCGGCGGCCTTCCGCTCCGCTCTGCCGGCTGCCGCCGAGTCCGGCGGCGACCTGCTGCGGCGGCGTTGCATGGGCGATCTCGCGCTCGTCGAAGCTCTGCTCGGCCGGTTCGGGCAGGCGGCCAAGCTCGCGAGCAAGGCGGCGCAGCTCCCCGAGATCTCCGTCCTTCCCGCGGGCCGCCGGGTCGCCGCCGCTCATCTGGCCCAGGCGTGGGCGGCGCTGGCGCACTGCCGGCCGAATGAGACACGGCTGGAGCTGGCAAAGGCGCGCCTGGCGCTGCGTGCCGCTCCGGACGATCTGATGCTGGCGCTGTGCGGCCTGGTGGCGGCAAAGATGGAAATTGCCGTCGGTGCGCCGGAGCGGGCGCAGGCGGTGCTGCTGGCGGCCAAGCAACACGCGACGGAGCTGCCGTGGCTCGACCACAGGCTGACCGTCATGGAGGCGGAGGCGCATACCGCGGGCGATGCGGCGGGCGACGCGGCCGAGGCGGCCCGGCGGGCCGGCGGCGCCGCCGCCGCGGACTCCGCGCTGGCGCTCGCTCACGCCTACTTCTGCGCGGGCGACTACGAGGCGGCATCCCGGACGTTGCGTCCTGTGCTGTCGGACTCGATCGTGGCGGCAGACGACGTACGTATGGAGGCGTGGCTGCTGGATGCCCGCCTGGCCTTCCAAACGGAAGATGAGTCGCGCGGCCGGCGGTCGCTCGACCGCGCCTTGCGGCTCGGTGAACGCGAGCAGCTGGCCCTGCCCCTGCACATGTCCCGGTCCTGGCTGAGCTCGGTGCTGCGGCATAACCCGGAGCTCACGCGGCCGCATCAGCGGCTGTTCAACGGGTTGTCGCTGGGCGTAGGGGGTTGGGGCGGCGGCCGGCAGGCCGCGCCTGGTGGCAGCGAGAACGGCACCCGTGAGCAGCTGAGCGCGCGCGAACTCGATGTGCTGCGCCGTCTTACCGAGATGCTGACAACGGAGGAGATCGCCGCGGAAATGTTCCTGTCCATCAACACGGTCAAAACACACCTGAAGAGCATCTTCAGGAAGCTGGCCGTGACCCGGCGCGGCGACGCGGTGCGACGCGCCCAGCAACTCGAACTGCTCTAGCGTGCGCTAAAGGACCCCCCATCTCGCGGGCGCGGCGAGCGGTTGACCGCGCGCGGGCTCGGAGAGCCGTCCTTCGATTTTCACCAGGACAGCATCGATGTGCGCGCTGCTCATCGGCTGCGCGGCGACCAGATCACGCGCCTCGTCCCGCAGTGCGCGCGCCGCGCCCTGCCCTGACCTTCCTGATCATCGGCCATTGGTCCCTGATTGGTAGCCCCGCATGGAACTCATGGAGATAAGCCGGTCCGTAGCCCTGGCCGGTGACTCCATTGTGGCGACTCCACGGTCATCCGTCGCGGGTGATAGTGGGACAACTCAGGTCCGCTGATAATTCGGGTCCACCCAATAAGGGACAGGACTCGAGGTGGGCCGAACCATGGGCATGTTCTTCGAAGTGATCATTGTTGGTGTGGCGATCTGGTGGCTGGGCCGCCTGGCTTTCCGCTACTGGAAGGCGCGGCAAGCCGACCGAGCCGCCGCGACCGGCGCTCATGATGCGGGGGTCTGGGTGAACGAGGTCAGGTGGGCGGAGATCGTCGCCGGGTTGGAGAACGACCTGAAGCCCGGTGAGCAGGGTGGCAAGCCACGCCATGGTCGGCCCGAGTGACGCTCGGCCGGCCTCGGGGGGTACGTCTCCGCGGGCGCTCGCCCCGAGCCGCTGAGCGTTCGCCCCGAGCCGCCGGGCGTGAGCGGGGCGGCCTGGCTCGAGCCGGACCAGGCCGATCCTCATGAACGGGCATCGAGTCGCCGCGGCCCACGGCGGGGCGGAGCGAGGGGCGGAGCAGCCGGACTATGCGGGTGCCGTCTATGGATCCCTGCTGGCCGCTTCGGTGATCGCCGGGACATCGCCGCGCCAGCACCCACCCGCGCCAGGGGTTCTCATCGCGTTGTTGCTGGCCACCGGGCTGGTGTTCTGGCTGGCTCACGTGTACGCGCGGCTGGTCGGCGATCGTCAGCGGGGGGCACGACTGGACTGGGTGGAAATGCGGCTGGTCGGACGGCGCGAATGGCCGTTGGTGCAGGCGGCAATCCCGCCCGCGGCCGTCGCGGCGGTCTGCGCGGTGATCGGCTTGTCGGACCTGGCCGTCGTATGGTCGGCCTTTCTGGCCGCGTTGGCGGGGCAGGTGATCTGGGCCATGATCGCGAGCGCCAAGGCCAACGCGACGACGGCAGTCATCGTCGTTTCGGCGGTCGTCAACCTCGTCCTCGGCCTGATCATTGTCGTTCTCAAGGTGCTGATCATGCACTGACCGGACCGTCGACCGCCTTGTCTCCTTGGTTATAAAGGCCGTTCCGGCGGGCATTCTCGCCCGCCGGAACGCCCCGGGTCAGCCTGCCCATTTGCGCTCGGCGGCCGCCCGAACGGGAACCGATAGCGACTAGAAGCGTCGGCGGGCGACGCGACGTGCGGTACGACGGGACGTACGTCGTGCGACTCTGCGTGCTCCGAACATCATCTTCCTCCTGAGTCCTGGTGCGTGGTCACGTCCTGGGCGCTCTGCTGGCGGTCTCCAGCGCGTGCAGCTCTTGTGCCTCCTCGGCGGTGTGCAGGCCGATCGCGACGAGGTCGAGTGGGCTGATGAACCCGTCGCTGATGCGGAAGCCGCCCGCACGCATGATGGCGTCGCGCAGCGGCACCGCCCAGTGGTGCTCGATCAGTAGCAGTGCGGCCGCGGAGTCGTTCGGAATGTCCTCGAGGACATCCCACGCGTCCTCGCCCTGGGGGAAGACGTGCAGGCCATCCGCAGCCGCCGCGGCCCCCATCTCGGCGCCGGCCACAGCGCCTTCCTCGCCCTCGATGCCGAGGCCGATCAGGGCGCCGACCTTGCTGCCGAGTTCGATGGCCTCGTCTTGGGTGAGGTTGCTGAGGTGCTCTACCTCGAGTTCCCCGGTCTTGTCCTTGT
This sequence comes from Streptosporangiaceae bacterium, assembly GCA_036555725.1. Taxonomy (GTDB): domain Bacteria; phylum Actinomycetota; class Actinomycetes; order Streptosporangiales; family Streptosporangiaceae; genus CALAED01. The sequence goes on from DATBKU010000080.1 coordinate 24,856, forward strand.
AGACGGCGAGCGCGTCGATCACCCGTACCGTGTCGCTCTGCCGCAGCCGCTCCAGCTCGGCGATGACCTCGCCGTGGAAGTCCGGGTGGTTGAACCCCAGGACGATGAGCTGAACAGGTCCGATCGCCATGTCCCGTCCTCTCCTCTGAATTCAGTCGACCGCCCGGGAGCCTGGCATCAGCCACCGGCGTCCGACATCACCCACCACGGATGACGCTCGGGTTCAGCGGCGGGCCGCCGGCCGGAGGGCCCGAGCGGGTTGGCACGATCGCTGGCGAGAAGAGATCAGTCACTCTATTGTGCCGTTTGATGTGCGCGTCGATCGGGCTCCCGGGCTTCCGCGCACAAATTCTCAGCGGCGATTTCGGCGCGGTCCGAATCAATGACTTCATCCAGCCGGCGCACGAGGCGTTTCGTACGCCAAAACTGATCCGCCGGTCAGATCCTGACATGTGCAAGATCGACGTTGCTGTCCACGGCCGGGTGATCGTCGAGCAGAACGGGCGCGAAGCGCTGCTGCGCCCTGGAGACTTCACCTTGGTCGATCTTTCCCAGCCGTCCCACGTAGGCGTGGCCGAGAGCCGTGCCACCCTCATGGTCTTCCCCCGCAGCATGCTGCCGCTGTCGCAGGAGGAGTTGGCGCGGCTGACCGCGATCCGCATCTCAGGGCGGGCGATCCGAACCTGTCGCCGACATCGATCGCCGCCGCGCACCACATCTCGCTGCGCTACCTGTACAAACTGTTGGAGGCCGAGGGGAAGACCCCCGGCGGCTGGATCCGCGATCGCCGCCTGGAACGCTGCCGGCAAGATCTTCTCGACCCCCGCCTCCTTGGCCGGCCGGTCAACACCATCGCTGCCCGGTGGGGAATGATCAACGCGACGTATTTCACCCGGCTGTTCCGAGCCACATACCAGGTCCCGCCCGGCGAATACCGCAGGCTGGCGACGAGCCAGGATCATGCGTTCCGTTCGCCACCCGGGTCGCGGGGCTGAGTTTGCTTTGGCCGGATCAGCGCGTTCGCCGTACCGAGCGCACACAGGTGTCCGCCGGGGGTCGTCAGCCTCGCGGCGGCGAGCACCCGGTTGTGGCCGAGGTGCGTGCATTCCGCGTCCAGCAGGACGGATCTGTCGCGGTAATGGACCGTGCGAAGGAACTCCACCTTGAGGTCGAGCGTGGCCATGTCGCGATCCGCGGGGATGGCAGCCATCACCGCGCAACCGAGCGCCGTGTCCAAGCCGACCGCCAGCATGCCGCCCAGCACCACACCCCAATGGTTGGTCATGTACTCCTGAAGCGGCATCTCGAATTGCACACGTCCCGGCTCGATCTCACCGAACCGCACCCCGAGCGCCTGTCCGATCGGGGGCATGACAATGGACCCGTCTCGCCAGCCGCGAAGTTGGTCCAGGCCACTGAGATCGGGCCGCATTGGCCCGGCCGGCTGCCACGACAAAGTCACCGACCGGACCTCGGCGGCAGTCATTTCCGCTCCTCCTTATCCCGCTCCGCATGACGTACGAAGGCTCACCGGACACCTGCCGGGGTCTCGACCCAAACGTACGGCCGCAATCGGGCACACGCGCTGCCCATCCACACCGGCGTGCACGCAAACGCAGGAGGAGTGCACGCCGGGCATAGTCGTCAGGCGTGCTGGTCGTTGCCGCGGCGACGGGCGAGGGCTTGGCCGGCGGGGAACGGGTCTGCCACCTTGCGTAGCAGTTGAAGGGTTTCTCGGACGGGCTGATCCGCGGTGAGCCGGTCCAGGGTGGCGTACAGGCGCTCTTCGACCGCTTCGACCCCGCGTTCGAGTTCGCGGCCGCGTGGCGTGAGGGTCAAGGTGACGAATCGCCGGTCACCGGCATCGGTGATCCGCTGGATGAGTCCCTGCGCGACCAGCCGGTCGACCAGGCGGCTGGGGCTCGCGGTGGTCTCACAGACGAGGAGCCGGCCCAGGGCCGACAGGGTGAGCGGCTGGTGGTCGTGCAGCACCCGCAGCACTTCCGCCTGGGAGGGGGTCAGCCCCAAGGGTCGTAGATCGGCGGCGAGGAGCCGGTTCCCCTCCCGCTGAACGGCCAGGATCAAGTACCGGAGTTCCTCTACCGGCCGCATCTCCGCTCCTCGACGCATGTAGCTCGCCTGTTCCGGCGCTGTCTTCAAGTTACACGACACGTATGACACGACAAGTAATTCGGCCCAACCCCTTGACGCATATAGATGTCGTATCATCTAATGTCGTGTAATCTAATTAGCAGAGGACAGGTATGAACCCGTCAGACCCCATCACAGGAGTGTCGGTCGTCAGCACCGGCGCGGTCGCCATCCGTCCGGAGCACGTCGGCCCGACGTGGAAGCACACCTACCTATGGCTGTTCACCTCACGCCGGTGGACCGAGCCACGGCCGATCAACGTGTACGTCGTCGAGCACCGCGAGGGCCTGGTCCTGTTCGACACGGGCCAGGACCGCGCCTCGGTCATCGATCCGCACTACTTTCCCGGCGGGCTGAACGGCCTCGTCTACTCCCGGCTCGCCAAGTTCGCCATCGGACCCGAGGAGACCTTGACCGCTGGGCTGCGCGCACTCGGCCACGCCGTCGAGGACGTCCACACCGCCGTCATTTCCCACCTGCATCAAGACCACATCGGCGGACTGCCCGACCTCGGCGACTCCCAGATCGTCGTCAGCCGGCCCGAGTGGGAATCGCTGCACAAGCCGTTGCCCCAAGCCCGCGGTCTGATGCCCGCCCACATCGACCTGCCGGGCCTGCGATGGAACCGCATCGACATGGAGAGTCTCGCCGACCCCGCACTCGGCCCGTTCCGCCACGGACACGACCTGTTCGGCGACGGCAGTCTGATCCTCCTGCCCACGCCCGGCCACACGCCCGGATCCATCTCCATGCTCGTCCGCCGCCCGGGACGCCCGCCGCTGCTGATGGTGGGCGACCTCACCTACGACGACCGCCTGCTCGCCCAAGGCCAACTTCCCGGCGTCGGCAGCAAACGCGCCATGCGCACCGCCGCGCAGCACGTCAATGACCTACGCAGCCGGCTTCCCGGCCTGGTCGTCCTCCCCGCTCACGACCCCGGCGCCGGTGACCGCCTGGCCGCCGCACTCAAAGGCACCAGCAAATGAGCTTTCAAATCTCGCTGGACATCCACCGCTCACCCACTGACGTGTTCGCGTTCATTGCCGACTTCCGGAACATGCCCAAGTGGTACGAGGCAGTAGAAAGCGTCGCCGCCACCACCGCCGGACCGATGGGCACGGGCGCACGGTTCCACATGGTGCGGTCGCTGCCCGGTGGCCTCGCCCGCAACGACGTCGAGCTCACCTCTTACCAGCCGTACGACGAGGTCACCTTCGCATCGATCAACGGCCCGACGCCCTTCCGATACCGTTACCGCCTCCAGCCGATAACGACGGGTACCAGATTGACCCTCGACGGCGACATCAGCGCGGACGGCCTGCCCGGCCCTGCCGCCCGCCTTGGCGGCATCGCCAACCAACTCTTCAAGCAAGGGATGAAGAAGAACCTGCGAGAACTCAAACGAGTCCTCGAAACCTAAGAGAGACGACGAACCGTCAGCCGGGATTGTCGAGGACCTCGTGCAGCTTGCGCGCGAAGGCCTCGGGCTGTCCGGCGTAGCCGAACTCGCCGCCGAGGAAGCCGCCGTGGTGGCTCGGGAACACCGTCGCCTGCTGACCGAGCAGCTCGGCCGTCGCCACCGAGGTGCGCCCAGTGAAGGTGTCCAGCGACTCCTCGCCCACGGCGATCACGATCCGCGTCGGCGCGGCGGTCAGCGCCTCGACGTCGGGCCGGTAGCCGCTGATCGGCCACGACCGGTCGGACAGCAGCGGATCGTCGCGGGAGCCGTCATCTTCGGCCGGCATCCCGAACGCGGCGGGATCCGGCGCGGGCTGGGCGAAGTAGTCGTCGGTGAACTCACCCTTCCACGACGTCATCATGATGAAGGTCGCCATGCCGGCCCCCGACCCCTTGGCCTCGTACGCGTCCCGCATGCCGGCGCGGGCGCGCTCGGCGGCCTGGGCGTCGGGGAGCACCGGAATGAGCGGCGGCTCGTGCGCCACCAAGGTGATCACGTCGTCGGGGTACGCCGTCACGAGGGCGAGCGCGGTCACCGCGCCGCCGCTGCTCGCGAACATCTCGACCGGACCCGCGCCGAGCGCCTCGATGACGGCGTGCACGTCGCCGGCCTGGGTCTGGGGCGAGTTGTCGACCCGGCCGTCCTTGCGGACGCTGCGGCCGAGGCCGCGCGGATCGTAGGTGATCACGGTGCGCTCGGGGAAGTACGACGCCAGCGTGCTGAAGCCGCTGGCGTCCATGGGCTGGCCGATCATGACCAGCGGTGGGCGTCCGTCGGCCGTCGGCAGCGGGCCGTGGACGTCGTAGGCGAGGTCGACCTCGGGAGTCTCGAGAATCTGTGTGGTCATAACCGTGCTGCCCCTTCAACGGCGAGATCTCATCGGACCCTACTCCCGCGGCGCCCCGACATCCCTAAGCTCCGCGGCACCGCCGTAGATCGCGAGCACGCGTGCGCACGGTCTCACTCATCGGGCTCGCTGACTCCATGGGCGGTCAGCAACTGGGCGACCTCGGGGCTGGGTGGTTTGCCGTCGATCCACGCGCCGTCCAGGGAGGCTCCGGCGTCGATGAAGGCCTGCACGGTGGCGACCCAGTCCGGGGTCGGGCAGTGTCCGAGCCGGAATCCGCTGCCAATGGTGGCCCAGTGCAGCGGCGGGCTGTTCCAGGTGGTGTCGCCGGCGTCGATGTCGGCGCCGCGGGCCAGGAGCAGCCGTACCACTTCGGCGCCGCCGGCCCCCGCGGCGGCGTGCAGCGCCGTCACTCCGTCGACGTCGCCGCGGGCGTCGATGGGGAAGCCGAGTTCCAGCATGAGCCGTACGGCCTCTACATTGCCGTGGTCGGCGGCCCGCACGAGCGCTGCGTGGTCGGCGTCGGTGAGCCGGCCCATCAGATCGGTGTTGTCGTGTAGCAGGCGTTCGGCGGCCCTGTGGTCGGCACGCAGGCAGGCGTCGAGGAGCCGGTCGACGGGGGAGGCCTCCCGGCGGGCGCCAGACTCCGCGAGGAGGCCGGCGAGATCGGTGCGGCCGTGGCGTACCGCGAGCTGATAAGGAGCCTGCCCGCCCGGGATGGTCGCGTCGGGGTCGGCGCCGCGGTCCAGCAGCAGTTCCACGAGTTCGGCCGGGCATTCGAACTGTACGGCCGCGTACACCGGTGGAAGCGGCGGGTCGGCCGGGTGGCGTTCCCCGAACAGGTCGCCCGGCAGGGCGTGGGCCGGGTCGGCGCCGCCGTCCAGCAGCAGCCGCGCACCCTCGGTGTCGCCGGTGCTGATCGGCGCGGCCAGGGCCGTGCTGTCGGCGGCCAGCGGGCCGTGGTCGAGGAGCAGCCGAAGGCACTCGTGGCCGTGGTGGAAGGCGGCCAGGTAGACGGTGTGGTCGTCGAAATGTCCGCCGCGATGCAGGAGCAGCTCGGTGATGGCGGGGTTGTCGGCGCAGCCGGCCGCGGCGTACAGCGGCGCGCAATAGCCTCGTTCTCCTTGCCGGCCGATGGCGGCGTCCGGGTCGCCGCCCGCGTCGAGCAGCAAGCGGGCGACCTCCGTCAGTCCGGCCGTCCGTGCGCCGTCGATGTGATGCCAACGCGACATGCACACCCCGTGCAGCGGCAGCCATCCCGACCACGTGTCCGGTCGTATCGCGAGGCCGGGGTCACGTGTCAGGTGCCGGCGTACGCGGTCGGCGTCGCCGAGTATCACGGCGGTGCGGAAATCGTGGCCGGCGATGCCGGGGTCGATGGCCAGCAGCCGGGCCGCGCGCCGCATCGTCATGCCGCTGATGCTGGCCGCCAGGAACTCCAGCACCCGCTCGTCCCGTGACATCGTCGCGGCCGCGGCGCGGGCCTGCACCTCGGTCTTGAGCCCGGCCCAGCTGCCGCAGCCGTACTCGCGGGCGATCACGAGCTGCGCGGTGGCCAACACGGCCGGGTCGAGGCCGGGCGCATATGTGCTGATCCGGTCCAGCGCGCCCCCATCACCGCCGCGGGCCGAGTCGCGGAGCTCCTTGGCCTGACGCCGTAGCTGATCAAGGTCGGGACGGTCCGGCAGTGACCTCATCGACATGTCATCTCCTCACCTGCGCCGTCCCGGCCCGCGTGTGGAGGCGCGAAGAAGATGACTGCCACACCGAATGCGTTCGCGAGGTGGACTCGGTCCTTTCCGCGGGCCCGGACGCGCCCTCGCCGGCGCGCGCAGTCCATCGTACGAGCCATTGGTGTCACTCGGCAGCCGGGTGGCTTCGAATCTCTGCCGGAAACACCTTCTCGGCGTCCTCGGCCTGGGATCAGCCGAGGGCGAGCGGCAGTTTCGCGGCGAAATCGCCCAATGCGGCCTGCTCCACGTCGGTCGGAGCGCGCCGTCCCGTGCCGACGAGCAGCGCGTCCTTGTCCGTGAACGACGCGGGGAATGGGGTCCCGGCGATCCTTTCCAGCATCTCGCGTGATCGAGCCAGACCCGGGGCGGGCGGTGCCGCGATGCCGGGAAGATGGGCGATCAGGTCGAGGTGGTGCAGCGTCCATTCCAGGACGTAGGCGGAAAGGTAGTCGCCCACGGTGAGTACCTCGTCGCGCGTGCTGACCCGGACGCCGGGGTCGGCGAGTTCGGCGGCGCGCCCGGCTGCGGAGCCGACGTCGTCGAGGTGGAACTTGAGCAGCCACGGTTCCTCGTACGCGGCGGCCAGCCGGACGGTCAGCGCGTCGAGCGGGTCCTTCCCGGTCGGCGGTTCGACGACGTGCCAGTAGGTCACCGCGTCGGCGGTCGGTACCGCATCGGCGGGGGTGACGAGCGTGATCAGGACATCCTGCGCGTCGATGATCAGGTGGCACACCAGGTCCCGTACGAGCCAGCCGGTGCAGCCGGACGGCCGTCCGAAGTCCTTGTCGGGGAGTTCGGCGACCGCCGTGCGCAAGGCCGTCCAAGAGCGTGAGAAGAGATCCACTGCGGCACGGTATGCCGGGCCGGAAACGGGGACAAGCGTATTTGGCCGGCGGGCTCCCGTACATGGATGGCCGCATGCCCGACGTCCGGCTCCCATACCTGGACGGCCACGTGCCGGCCACGTGCCGGGGCCGCTCGACCCCGCCGATGTACGGGCGGGATGAACGGGCCCGGTCCGGCTCAGGCGAAGTCGAACACGGGCGGGAAAACGAAGACGACCGTCCAGGCCCAGACGGCGTACACGAATATGTAACGGGTCTGCCAGTTTTCCAGGCGGCCGAAGGGCATGCGGCCACGCACGAAACCGAGCAGCAGCCATGCCGACCAGGCCAGGTTGGTGAGCAGGATGACGTTCTCACCCAATGCCGCGGTCTTATTGGCAGTGAAGCCCCATTCGGTGATCCGGCCGGTGATCGCCACCAATATCAATATGTCGATGATCAAAGCGGTGACGACGAGCGCCAGCTGCAGGCGGTCAAAAAGACCGGGCCGGGCCGTGAGGTTACGGGCGGAAATGGCGTACAACAGCAGACCCAGCACGACGACGAGCAGCAGGTCGAACAGGATGAGCGCATCGCGTTCGACGTCGATGCCGTTGTTGGTCCAGATAATGGCGACCAAGAAGGCCAGCAGGGTGGCCGCGAAAAGCGGCGTGAAGACGCGGGTCAGCACCGGTGCCATGTTCTCGATGACGCTCTGCTTGGCCTCCACCAGCCATGCCGACACGATGACCGCGGCCATGGCGCCACATGGCAGCAGCCACGATTGGATGAATCCGGCGGCGTCGACGCCGATGGCATTGAAGGTGCCTGCCGTGAATGCCGTGAGCACGCCGCCGCCCATCCCGATGAGGGCAAAGTAGATCAGCCACTCCCCGGTGAACCGGATGAAGTCCATCCGCCGCCGGTCTGAACGCCAATCCCCGCCCACGTAGGCGACGCCGACAACCAGCCACAGCGCGAGCGGCAGGTGGATCGCCGTGAGCACACTGCTCTGCGAGTCATTGGTCAGCGGATACGCGTTCGCGGCGACCGCGCCGACAACGAACAGCAACGCCAGCTCCTCGACGACGCGAAAGCCGACCCGGCGTTGCCATGCGAAGTAGGCCGCCAGCGGCGGCAGCGCGAAAAGGCTGATGTTTCGCGCGTAGAAACCGGCATGGTCGTCTGACATGTCAAGCCCGAACCAGCTCGGCACCTTGATCGCGAGTGCCGCGACAACCGCACAGGCCACCATGACCGTCAGCTCGCGACGGGAACGGGCGGTGGCGGACGCGTCCGGCTCCGCGGGCAGTACGAGCTGCTTCCACAGCCGCTCGGAATGCTCGCGAGCGAACTCCCGCGACAGCTCATCGAGGCTGCCCATGCGTTTGACGGCGATGAGGAACGCCTCGTCGGCGTGCAGACCCGCCTCGGTCAGCTCATGGATCCGGCTGCGGAGATGGTCTTCCAGCTCCTCGGCATCGGTGTGGTGCAGCTCCCGGCGGCGGCGTGTGTAGGCCCGCCATTCGGCGATCTGGCCTTCCAGATCATTGTCGGACTCGACGGTCATCAGCCCGCCTCCCATGCCGGTGGCGTGATCGGCTTGATGGACTGTGTCGTGTTCCAGACGCCTCGCAGGGCGTCGACGACCGCGGACCATTGGCGGCGCTGCTCGGTGAGCTCGGCCCGGCCTTGATCGGTGATGCGGTAGTACTTGCGCCGGCGTCCTCCGGAGGGGGTCTCCCACGCCGATTTGACGTGGCCGACCCGTTCCAAGCGGTGCAGCAGAGGGTAGAGCAGGCCGTCAGTCCACTCCAGGTTGCCGCCCGACAGTTCGTTGACCTGCTTGAGGATTGCGTAGCCGTAGCTCTCGCCGTCGGCGAGGATCCCCAGTACGAGGGGCGTCGCCGAGGCCGCCACGAGGTCCTTGGTGATATGCACGTGATCGCCCAATCCTAGAACTGCAATGCATAATAGTTCTAGGTATCTAGATCGTGCAATCCCGACCCGCCGCGGCCCTACGTCTCGGCCGGCCTACCGGGTGACGCGGGCCGTGGCCGTCGCCAGATCCATGCCGTGCAGGCGCAGCAGGTTCTCGCCGAGGATCTTGCGCTTGGCCTGATCGGTCAGCTGCGGGTAGCCGTACCCGTCGCACAGGTCCTGCGGGATCTGGAAGTCCATGAACGCACGCAAGGCCCATTGCGGATGGAAGATCGGCGCCTCCGAGCCGTAGATGATCTTGTCTTCGCCGCACCAGAACAGCAGCTTGCCGAGGATCTCCGCGAACATCCTGGGGGCACGAACCAGGAAGTTGATCGTCGCGGCGAGCGAGGCGTACAGGTTCGGGTACCGGATGAGCTGCCAGCAGGTCTCGTCGAGGAAGGGCAGGCCGACATGGAAGATCACGAAGTTGATGTCGGGGAAGTTCGCGGCGGCGCCGTCCATGTCCCAGGTCTGGGTGTGCTCGATCGGCTGCGGGCCGAGCGGTACGCCCTTGTGCACGCCGATCAGGTTGACGCCCAGTTCGCGGGCCTTCTCGAAGACGGGGAAGGCCACCTGGGGGTCGTCCATCCGCCAGGGATAGGGCGAGCCGTAGTCGTACCGGACGTTGTAGAACTTGAACGCGCGGGCGCCGAACTCACCGACCTGGCGTTCCATCAGGTCCAGCGCCGCCCGTCCCTCGAGCGGGTTGACGCTGCCCCAGAACACCGTGCGATCGGGGTCGCGCGCGGCCAGCTCGGCGCATTCGGTCCACGGCGAGAGCCCATCGCGGTAGAGGTCGGTCAGCGGTAGCGGCATCGCCACCAGCATGTCGGTGTCGGATTCGTCGTAGACCATGCGGCGGATGTCGTCGATGGTCCACTGCCGGAGGAACTCCTCAGGCGGCAGCTTGGTCTCGTCGTCCGGAGTGAGTGCGTTGTGGAAGGCGTACAGATGGTTGGAGAACATCTCCCCGGGCTTGCCAAAGGCGTTCTTGGATTCGAAGTTGAACACGTGCGCGACACTGTCGAACACGAACACGTCGTCGATCACTGCAACTCCCTTTGCGGATCGGACAGCTTCTCCCTGATGTAGGCGTCCTTGTCGGGCAGCGTCGCCGGAGCCGGGAGGAATCGCAGGATCCGCGCCGCCCGCGGGGAGAGCCGGTCGGTGATCCAGGCCTCGTCCCAGACGACCTCGACGTCGGCCTCCTCGATGCCGGGCTGGGCCTCGATACATCGCTGTACATCGGTGAGGACCTGGGTGGCGAACGGGCACCAGCCGGTGGTCAGCAAGAGCTCCACCCGGGCCCGGCCATCGTTGACCTCGACCGATCTGACCAGACCCATCTCCATTACGGAGATGCCCTTCTCCTTGCAGCAGGGATCGAAGACCGCCGCCAGCGCCTGGCTCGCCCACCGTGGTATCGGTGACATGGCTTCATGGTCAGCGCTCCAGCCGCCATGTCAATGACAAGGGAGTCGGCGAAGTTTCAAATTATGCCCACGGGGGTCAGCGGCCCCTTGGTAGCAGGATTACCCATCTCGCCGAGCGCGGAGATCTGCATAGTTCTCCCGACGCGCGCGGCCCGCGCCGCTACCTAGCGTCAGAGCCATGACCACATCATCATCTGTTGACGGTCCGGGGCAGCCCACGGCCGATGTTCGCGCCAGGCTGCTGGCGACCACTCCCATTCCCGAGCGGCGGCTCGACTTGGCCGGCGTGTCCACCGCCGTCCTCGATGGTGGTGACGGCCCGCCTATTGTGCTCCTCCACGGACCGGGAGCGTACGGTGCGGCCTGGCTGCCGGTGATCCCCGCCCTGCTCGGATCCCACCGGGTGATCGCCCCTGACCTGCCGGGCCACGGCGCATCGGTGGTGACGACCGGCCGGTTCGACGCGGACCGGATGCTGACCTGGCTCGGCGAGCTGGTCGCCCAGACGTGCCGGCAGTCGGCGGTCCTCGTCGGCCACCTCACCGGCGGCGCCATCGCGGCACGTTTCGCCGCCGAGCACGGTCATCTCGTCAGCCGGCTCGTGCTCGTCACCCCGACCGGATTCGAGCCGTTCGAGCCGGCACCCGCGTTCGGCGCCGTACTCGCGAGCTACCTCGCCGACCCCACCGGGGAAACCCACGACGACCTGTGGCGCGCTTGCGTACGCGACCTGGACGACCTGCGCCGGCGGATGGGCACGGACTGGGACATCCTGCGGGGGTACAACCTCGATCGCGTGCGCACCCCTCAGGTGGCCGCCGCGATGCGGATCCTCATCGATCAGTTCGCCATGACCGTGATCCCCCCGCAGGACCTCGCCCGGATCGACATGCCGGCCAGCCTGATCTGGGGCAGCCACGACGCCATCGTCCGGCTGTCGGCCGGCGAGGCCGCAAGCAGCCGGTACGGGTGGCCGTTGCACGTCATCGACGCCGGAAACGAGCCCGCCCTCGAAGAACCGGCCGCCTTCCTGCAGGCCCTGCGTACGTCGCTCAGTAGCTGACGGTGTTGGCCGGCTCGTCACCGATCCATTCCCACTTGGGGACGGTGCCGCCGAGCGTCGCGTTGGGCAGGGGCGCCGCCGCCGTTGGCCCACTCCGGTGGCGTCAATCTGGACTATACGTCTGCAGGCCTACGGCTGGAGCAGGGCGACACCGGCGACGGCCGGATCAGCCGCGAGGCCGTGGCCCTCGCCGCAGCGGCGGCGGCGCTGTTCCGCCCCGCCGCCAGTAGATAGGGGAGCTCCCCGATACTTCGCCACCGGCTCGGTCCGCATGCTGCGGGCATGACAACGAACCGCTATGACGCGATCGTGGTCGGCGCGCGCTGTGCCGGGTCGCCGACCGCGATGCTGCTGGCCCGGAAGGGCTACCGGGTGCTGGTCGTCGACCGGGCGACGTTCCCCAGTGACACGGTCTCCACCCACCTCGTCCACCCACCCGGCATCGCGGCGCTGCGCCGATGGGGACTGCTCGAGCGGCTTCTCGCGACGGGCTGCCCGCCGATCGACAGGTCCTGCCGATGTACGAGTTCACCACGCAGCTGGCCACACTCGCGCCCCCACCACCCGAGCTGCAACAACTGCTGGCGGCGGTGCACGGCAACCAGGAGGCGTTGGACGGTTTCGCGCGCGTCAACGCGGGGGTGACGTCACCGGCCGAGTTCTTCTCCGACGAGAATGTCGGCCGCATCCCCGGCCCGCCCGAAAAGGCTCGGTAGCCTGCCAAATCGCTTTGAGTCGCGGATCAGGCGGGCATAGCGTGGGTTGACGTGAGTGTGGTGTTCCGGGCCGATGAGCTCCCGGTGGCGTCGCGTGTCGACTACTGGCGGGAGATCATCAGCAGCGTCTTCCTGCCGCTCAACCTCCGCGGTGAGATCGGCCCGAAGACTCCTGCCGAGTTGCGTACCACCGAGATCGGGCCGATTCGCTTCACCAAGTCGGTCACCGGCCTCGGGTCGTCGTTTCGGACGGGTCGGACGCCTCGCCTCATTCGCAGCTCGGATCCGGACGTGTGCCTGGTCGGGGTGCTCGTCGAGGGTCAGGTGCGGGTGGAGCAGGATGGCCGGCAGGCCGTTCTGCGTCCGGGCGATCTGTCGTTCATCGACCCGGCGCGGCCGTTCGAGCAGTCCTTCACCGCGATGCGCAACATCAGGGTGAGCGTCCCGAAGGCAATGATCCCGTTGCGCGATCGCGAACTCGGCGAGCTGACCGGCGTGCGCATCCCCGGTGACCGGGGAGCGGGTGCGCCGGCCTCGGCGCTGACCCGGCAGCTCGCACACAACCTCGATGAGCTGCCGGCACCAGAGGCGGCCCGGCTGGGCACCGCGGTCGTCGACGTGCTGGCCGTGGCGCTGGCCGGTCGCCTCGACATGACCTCGGCGGTGCCTGAGGCGCGAGAGCGCACGCTGCTGCACCGCATCTACGCGTTCGTCGAGCGGCAGCTCGCCGACCCCGCCCGTGCGCGGACGGGCAACGAACGTGCGTTGATCGATAACGGCACGGGCGCGGGCATGGCAGAGCATGGCTAGGCATCGACTCGTCATCGCCCAGCTCACCGCCGCCGGGATCCCGACCGGCCAGCCCACGGAAGGAAGATCCGATGCCGCACCCGCCCCTCGACGCGCTGCTGCTGCCACCCGGTCAGGGTGAGGGTCTGTGGCATCTCGACACGCTGTGGACGGTCAAGATTCCGGCCGCAGCCAGCGGCGGCGCCGTCAGCCTCGTCGAACAACTGATCCCGAAGGGCTCGGCGCCGCCGGTGCACCGCCACACCCGTGAGGACGAAGCCTGGATCGTGCTCGATGGTGAGGTCACCTTCTTCATCGACGACGAGGAACACATCGCCGGACCCGGCACGTACGTCTTCGGACCCCGCGGGCGGGCCCACTCACACCGCGTTGAGTCGGACACCGCCCGACTCGCCACCCTGCTCATCCCCGGCACCTGCGAAGCGTTCTTCCGCGCCACCGGACGACCGGCCGAATCCCTTAGCCTCCCCCCGCCGCGGCAGCACGACCTGGAGCGGTTGCAGGCAGAGATGCGCGAACACGGCATCGAGTTCATCGCCCCGCCACCGGCCCCGTAGACCCGGCCGGCCGCGAGCCAGGGCGCTGGGGGCGGTCCGGCCCGTCGGCAGGGTGCTCTAAGGTCCACGGATGCGTCTGTATTTGTCGTCCTTCCGCTTGGGCAACCACCCGGAGCGGATGCTCGCGTTGCTGCGTGAGCAGCCGATCCGGGGCGAAGTCGCGGTGATCGCCAACGCCATGGACGCTCAAACCGAGGACGAACGGTCGGCCGGGGTGCAGCGTGAGGCGGACGCGCTCGCCTCGCTGGGGTTGCGGCCGACCGAGGTGGACCTGCGCCGCTCCTTCGACCGGCCGGCGGACGCTGTCGCCGCGGCACTGGCCCGCTTTCCGCTGATCTGGGTACGCGGCGGAAACGTCTTCATGCTGCGCTACGCCATGGCCCGCAGCGGTGCCGACCTTGCCTTGACCACCCTGCTGCGGCGGGACGCGGTGGTCTACGCCGGTTACAGCGCCGGGGCCTGCGTGCTCGCGCCGAGTCTGGGTGGTTTGGAGCAGTGCGACGATCCACAGGTGGTGCCGGCCGCCTACGGTGATCCGCCGATCTGGGACGGACTTGGCCTCCTCGACTACGCCCTGGTTCCCCACGTAGATTCGCCGGGCCATCCCGAAACCGAGATCCTGAGCACCGTCGCCGCACGCTACCGGGCGGAGGGCGTCGCCCATCGCCCCCTGCGTGACGGGCAGGCCCTAGTGGTCGACGGCTCGGACGCCCGCATCTACTGATGGGGGACTGCGTCGATCGGCGCGCCGGCTTGTGGCATCGGTCTGGATGGTGGCGGGCCGGACTAGGTCAGGATGCGGGCCGCGAGCGAGGTGACGGCCGTATCGATCTCCGCGGAGAGGCGATCGACCAGATCAGCGGCCGGGAGCCGGCGGATGAGCGGATGGGCCTGGCCGGCCCACAGGTGCATCGACTCGACGTCGGCCGTGCGCCGGGCGGCGGCCCGCAGCGGGCTCGTCAGGTGATGGACGTATGGGTACGCGGCAGGCGCGGCACCGTCGTGGTCGAGCAGGAACCGGTTGACGATGCCGCGCGCCAGCCGACCGGTGAACGCACGGGTCAACCGGGTGTCGGGCCGAGCCAAGCATCCCGCGATGCGGCTCGGCCGTGCCGGCCTCCGGGCAGCCCATGAACGCGGTGCCCAGCTGCGCGGCGGCGGCACCCGCGACAAGCACGGCGGCGATCGCGGCGCCATCCGCGATCCCGCCGCTCGCCACCATCGCGGCTGGATCTCACGCCCGCCCCGTTGTGGTGTCCGGCGCGGCCGTACGGTGCGCGATCTGGAACACGTTGCCGAACGGGTCGCGCGCCATCGCCCGTCGAGCCGGGCGAGCCGCGCCGATGAATTTCTGTGGACGGCCGAGTCTGAGAGTGTGAACCAACAGCACCGGCGATGATGCGGGGAGATCGTTATGACCGTCAACAGTGGCCAGTACGCCGAGGTCAACGGCATCAACCTCTATTTCGAGACCCATGGGGCGGGGCGGCCGCTCATCCTGCTGCACGGCGGGCTGGGCTCGGGAGAGATGTTCGCGCCGATTCTGCCCACGCTGGCCGAACGCCATCAGGTCATCGCCATGGACCTGCAGGGGCACGGCCGCACCGCCGATATCGACCGGCCGATCGACATCCGGCTCATGGCGGACGACGTCGGCGCGCTCATCCACCACCTCGGGCTGGACCGGCCGGACGTCGTCGGCTACTCGCTCGGCGGCGGGGTGGCGCTGCAGACCGCGGTGAAGTACCCGGCCGACGTACGGCGGCTCGTCGTGGCGTCGGCGAACGTCCGGCGCGACGCCATCTACCCGGAGATGCTCGCGCAGCAGGGACAGGTGAACGCCGCGGCGGCCGAGTTCATGAAGGACACCCCGATGTACGAGCTCTACCAGCGGGTCGCGCCGCGCCCCGAGGACTTCCCGCGGCTGCTGGAGAAGATGGGCGAAGCCATGGGGAAGGACTTCGACTTCAGCGATGACGTACGCGGCCTGCAGGTGCCGACGCTCGTCGTGGCGGCCGACGCCGACATGGCGCCGCCGAGCCACTACACCGAGGTCTTCGAGCTACTGGACGGCGGACTCCGCGACGGCGGCTGGGCGGGCGACGGCCGGCCCAAGGGCGGACACGCCCTCGCGATCCTGCCCGGGCTGACCCACTACAACCTCTTCAGCTCGCCGCTGTTCGCCGCCGTCACACTCGCCTTCCTCGACGAGCAGCAGGATCAGCACCCGGGCGCCGGCGTGACACCGGGCTGACGGACGGGGGGCAGCGCGGGCCGGGCCGCGATGGCCACGTCGATCGCCACCGGCGCGCTGAATCCCCGGGTGGCCGCCCGACTTAAAGCGGCTAAGGAACAATTACGTCAGCCAAGGAACAAGTTACGATACCCTTGGAACGAGTTCCGGTTACGGGCGGGATGATATAACATATCCCGTGGAGCTCCGAGGCTGGTTTGCTCGACTACACTCCGTTTTCGCGCTACATTCACCAATGTCAGCACGACCGTAAATGATAAGTAGCGGGCCGCGTCTTGGCCGGGGCCACGACAATGTTCTTACCGAGTCGCTGCATTGTCCGGCACATTCACCAAGGTCAGCACGACCGTAAACGCTGGAATTACCCTTGAAGCGGGAAAATCCTTACCCCGCATACCGCACATATCACCCCATAGGTCGCAGCGCGTCTTTAGCGTGACTTGCGACCGCTGATTGCCCATGGCAAAGTACGGGTAATTCCTAATGATCAATGGTCTCCCCGGGTGGGTACGGGGGTGTTCGGCGCAGCGCGTCAAATATCCGCTCGGCGATTAATAAGCCGAGGAGGCACCGTGACCAGTGGCATGACTCGGAGCACGGGCAGGGCGGGCGCGTGCTGAGATACATCGCACGCCGGTTGGCCTTGGGCGTCCTGACGATGTGGGCGCTCTCGGTCCTGTCCTTCGTTATCATCCAGCTGCCACCCGGCGACTTCATCACGAGCTACATCGCACGGTTGTCCCAATCCGGTGGAACGTCGGCAGTTGAGGAAGTGGCGGGACTGCGCCGAGCGTATGGACTCGACCAGCCGATGTACGTCCAATACCTCAAGTGGATGAGTCAGATCCTCCACGGCAACCTCGGCATGTCGTTTTCCGAGAACCGGCCGGTCGCGGACCTCATCGGCGAACGTCTGCTGCTCACCACGGTGGTGTGCGTCGCCGCCATCGTGTTCACCTGGGCGGTCGCCCTCCCCATCGGGATTTACTCGGCCGTGCGCAAGTACTCGATGGGGGACTATCTGTGGACCTTGTTCGGATTCTTCGGACTGGCCGTCCCGAGTTTCCTGCTCGCCCTGGTGCTCATGTATGTCGGCTTCGAGGTCTTCGGCGTCAGCGTGGGCGGCCTGTTCTCGCCCGCGTTCGAGACGGCGCCGTGGAGCCTGGCGAAGGTAACGGATTTGCTGAAGCACCTCATCATCCCCGCGGTCGTTCTCGGGATGGCGGGGACCGCGCAGCTGATCCGCGTCATGCGGGCGAATCTGCTGGACGAGCTCGGCAAGCCCTACGTGGTGACCGCGCGGGCGAAGGGCCTCTCGGAGCGCCGGCTGCTCATTAAGTATCCGGTCAGGGTGGCGATGAATCCCTTCGCCAGCTCGATCGCCTTTCTCTTCCCGCAGGTCGTGTCCAGCACAATTATCGTCTCGATCGTCCTCAGCCTTCCCACGGTCGGGCCGCTCCTGGTCACGTCACTGCAGACTCAGGACATGTTCCTCGCGGGGACCATCGTGCTCTTGCTCGGTGTGTTGACGATTGTCGGAACGTTGATCTCCGACCTCATCCTCATGTGGCTCGATCCGCGAATTCGGCTCGCCGTCTAGGAGATCGGAAGCATCGATATGGGCTCAGTTCAGGATCCCGCGGGCACCACGGCACGGCCGGACGTGCCGCCCACGGCCGATCCCGCCGAACGCGAGGAGGGCAAAGACCGGATTTACGTCGCCACTCAGCGCCAGCTCATCTGGTGGCGATTCCGCAAGCACAAACTCGCCATGGCCGGACTGGTGGTCGTCGCGGCCTTTTACCTGGTCGCAATTGCCGCCGACTTCCTCGCCTACTCGGATCCGCATGACACCAGCGCGCAACGTGCGTCGATGCCACCTCAGCCCATCAGCGTTCTCGACGGCGGCCGCCCGTCGCTGTTCACCCATCCGCTCATCGGCCAGCGTGATCTGGTCACGTTCCAGCGGACCTACGTCGCGGACGAGAGCGTTAAAATCCCGATCCGGCTCTTCGCGCACGGCTACAAGTACAAGTTCCTCGGGATCGTCCCCACCGACATCCACCTCATCGGCGCCAAGGGCGCCCCTACCGAGAACTCCATCTTCCTGCTGGGAACCGACGAGCTCGGCAGGGATATCTTCTCGAGACTGCTCGTGGCGACCCGTACCTCGTTGTTCATCGGGCTCGCGGGGGTCGCGATCGGCATCGCCCTGGGCGTCATCTTGGGCGGCATATCGGGCTTCTACGGCGGCATCACCGATGTTGTCATTCAGCGCATGATCGAAATCCTGCGCTCCATTCCGACGATTCCGCTCTGGATGGGCGTCGCCGCGGCAGTGCCGCACACGTGGAGCGTGGAACGGGTCTATTTTTCGATCACCCTGATCGTCTCGGTCATCGGCTGGACCGAACTCGCCCGCGTGGTGCGCGGCAAAGTCCTCCAGATACGCGACGAGGACTTCGTCATGGCGGCCGAACTCGTCGGCAGCAAACCCCGCCGAATCATCTTCGTCCACATCGTGCCGCTGTTCACCAGTCATATCATCGCGGCCACCACGCTGGCCCTGCCCCTCATGATCGTCGCTGAGACGTCGCTCAGCTTCCTGGGCCTCGGGCTACGCGCACCCGCTATTTCCTGGGGGGTCATGTTGCAGCAGGCCCAGAACATCCAAACCGTCGCACTCGCGCCCTGGATGCTGGTGCCGGTCATCCCCGTTGTGGTGGCGATTCTCGCGTTCAACTTCCTGGGTGACGGCCTGCGGGACGCCGCGGACCCCTATTCCTAAGGCGGAGCCATTGTGAACCAGCCGCTGCTCTCGTTGCGCGGACTCAAGACGCACTTCTTCGGAGACGAGGGGACCGTCTCCGCGGTCAACGGCGTTACACTCGACATTCCCGCCGGCCAGGCCGTCGGAGTCGTGGGCGAATCAGGGTGCGGGAAGAGCGTGATGGCGCGCTCGATTCTGCGCATCGTCGAACAGCCCGGCCGCATTGTCGCGGGCGAGATCCTGCTGCGCAAGGACGACGCGGAAATCGACCTCGCGAAACTCCCGGCGAACGGCGAAGCGATGCGGTCGATCCGGGGTGGCGACATCTCGCTCGTCTTCCAAGAACCGATGACCTCGTTCAGTCCGGTTCACACGGCGGGAAACCAGCTCATCGAGGTGCTCCGGCTGCATCGCGGGCTCTCCAAGGAAAAGGCGTACGAACGGGCCGTCGATCTGCTCCGGATGGTCGACGTACCAAGCCCGGAGAAGGTCATGGACAGCTACGCCTGGCAACTGTCCGGCGGGATCAGGCAGCGCGCCATGATCGCGATGGCGCTGAGCGGGGAACCCCGCCTGCTGATCGCGGACGAACCCACCACAGCGCTCGACGTCACCACCCAGGCGCAGATCCTCGATCTCATCCGCGACCTGAAGCGCGACACCGGCATGGCGCTCATGCTGATCACACACGACCTCGCCGTCGTCGCGGGCGTAGCGGATTACGTCGTGGTCATGTACCTGGGCGAGGTCGTCGAGCGGGGGACGGTCGAGGAGATTTTTGGTGCCCCGCAGCACCCGTACACGCAGGCCCTGCTCAGGTCGATCCCGAGCATCAGCGGACCTCCGCGTATCAGGCTGCACGCCATCGCCGGGTCCGTTCCCCATCCCTTCGACCGCCCGTCGGGATGCTCTTTCCACCCCCGGTGCCCGGTCGCCATTCAGGGGACGTGCGACACCGTGGATCCGCCGCTACGGGTGGTGGGCGAGGGCCATGAGGCCGTGTGCCATCTCGTCGGCGAAGGACAACCCGGGTCACCGATCTTCACCATGCAGGACCTGGAAACCCGGCTCCCGGCACTGGCGCGGGAGCCGGAATCGGCCCGGGACACCATGCTGGAGGTGCGCGGCCTCGGCAAGTCCCATGCGCTGCATGCCTCGCCGCTGGCAAGAAAGCGCGCGAAAGTACGAGCGGTCGACGATGTCAACTTCGAATTGCGCGCCGGCGAGACCTTGGCCCTCGTCGGTGAGAGCGGGTCGGGAAAGACAACGGTCTCCCGGTGCATTCTCCGCGCGATTCAGCCGGACTCGGGCGAGATCGTGTTCCGGACCCAGGCCGGTGACCGCCTCGATCTGGCCGGCTTGAGGACCGCACAGCTACGGCCGCTCCGTAACGAGATGCAAATGATCTTCCAGGATCCGTACTCGTCGCTGAATCCTCGCATGACCGTGTTCGACATCATCGCCGAGCCGTTGCGCGTCGATGGGGCCCAAGGCAAGCAGGAGCAGGTCGCCCGAGTGCTGGAACTGCTGGAACTGGTCGGGCTGCCGCGCGAGTACATGCGCCGCTACCCACACGCCTTCAGCGGCGGACAGCGGCAGCGCATCGGCATCGCCCGCGCCCTGGCGCTGCGTCCCCGGCTCATCGTCGCCGACGAACCGGTCTCGGCACTCGATGTGTCCGTCCAGGCGCAGATCCTCAACCTGTTGCTGGAGCTTCAGGGGTATCTCGGGCTGACCTATATCTTCGTCTCCCACGACCTCAGCGTGGTCAGGCACGTCAGCGACCGGATCGCGGTGATGTACGCGGGAAACCTCGTCGAACTGGGGCACCGGGACGAGGTCATGGAAAGCCCGCGGCACCCTTACACCGCCACACTCCTGGCCGCGATACCGAAGCCCGAACCTCGGGCCACGACATCCGCCCCGCCGCACAGGGGGACCAGACCCAACCTCATCGACCCGCCCGTGGGCTGCTATTTCGAGTCTCGGTGTCCCTACGCGGTCGACAGGTGCAAAGCGGAGCGGCCCACTTGGCAGGAGATCACTCCTGGCCGCTGGGTTCGCTGCCATCGTTACGGCGAACTCGCGCTGTCCGGAATCGGCGCGGATCTCAATTCGGGGATTCATTCCGTTCATGACAGGAGTTCAGGAAAATGACCGAACGTGATTTCAGCCGTCGGCAGGTTCTGCAAACCACTGCCTACGCCGGCGCCGGTGCGATCGCTCTTTTCGGCTGTACTACCGGGCGGAGCGGATCGTCGCAGGGCGGCACGAACGGCCTGAACGCGGCGCTGCCTCCGATCGAGGGAAGCCAGGTCGTCCTTGATCCCGCCCAGTTCCCAAAGACGTTGACAGAATCACCGGAGTTCGCGAAGAAGGTCGCGGCCGGGCAGCTTCCGCCGGTCGCGGAGCGCGTTGGCCAGGACCCGCTCGTCATCAAACCGCTGCATGGAACGGGTAAGTACGGCGGTGAGATCCGTCGCGGGTTCCTCGCCTCCGACTTGACAAATGGGGCGGGTTTCTGTGGCGGCCCCGACAGCCTGTTGTATTGGGACTACACGGGCAAGAAGCTGATCCCGAACATCGCCAAAGGCTTTGCGCTGAGCGACGGAGACCGCGTCCTCACGCTGCACCTTCGCCGGGGCATGATGTGGTCTGACGGCAAGCCTTTCACCGCCGACGACGTGATCTTCTGGCGCGAGGACGTCAACCTGCACCCCGACCTCGGCGGCGCCGGAACGCTGGCGCTCCGATCGGGCGACAAGAACGTCGAGGTGAAGAAGGTCGATGACTACACCGTGCAGTTCATCTCCGCCGCCCCCAACTCCATCCTTCCGGAGCAGTTGGCGTCAAACGACGATGTGGGCGGCCTCGCACACGGCGCGCTCCTCCTCGGCGGGGGCTTCGCGCCCAAGCATTACCTGAGCCGATTCCATCCCAAATACACCTCGGAATCCAAGGCGAACAAGGCGGCAAAGGCGGCAGGCTTCAACGACTGGGTGGCCTACTTCAGGGAGCGCATCGATTGGTCGCTCAATACCGAGTTGCCGATGCTCACCCCGTGGATCACCACCCGGCCGATGTCGAAACCACCGTGGGAGCTCGCCGCGAATCCGTACGCGATCTGGGTGGATAACGAGGGCAACCAACTGCCCTATATCCCGAAGGTCACCATGAGCCTCACCGAGAATCCGGATGTGCTCAACCTCCGTACGGTGGCGGGTCAATACGACTTCCAGGACCGGAATCTCGTCATCAACAGCCTGCCGGTTCTGGTTAAGAACCAGAAGCGCAGCAACTATACGATCCATCGGGCACCGAGCTCCACCATGGAGTTCGGTGTCAGGTTCAACCTCGCCTACAACAAGGACGAAACCATCGGCGAGCTGATCAGAAACGTCGACTTCCGCCGTGCTCTGTCGCTCGGAATCGATCGTAACCAGCTCAACCAGACATTCGCGCTGGGCCTGTCGAAGCCCTCGGCGACCATGGCCGCGGATGACAGCAAGTACTTCCCCGGGCCGGAGTGGCGCACGAAGTGGGCGACACTCGACGTCGCGCAGGCCAATGCGCTGCTCGACAAGGCTGGGCTTACCAAGAAGGACAGCGCGGGCTACCGCCTACGGCCCGATGGAAAGGGACGCCTCAGGCTCGACTACCTGGGCATAGTGGTGTTCGCCGACTTCCTGTCCATGGGCGAGATGGTCAAGCGGCAGTGGCAGAAGATCGGCATCGAGTTGAACGTGCAGAGGGTCGGGGGCGCACTGCTCGTGCAGCGCGCGCTGTCCGGCGACCTGCAGATGACGGGCCACCTCGTCGGAACGGAGGACCCTTTCCTGCTTCCCGACTTCATCCTGCCCACGAGCGCCGTCGGCATCACCGGCGTGATGGGCGCCCCCTACGCCAAGTGGTTCCAATCGGGGGGGGAGAAGGGTGAGGAGCCGCCCACGTCGCTCGCCCTTCTCAAACAGGCGATGAACCTCTACCAACAGGGTCGGCAGTCGCCGGAAGCGCAGCGCGTGAACCTCGGCAAGGAGATCTACAAGCTGCATGCCGATCAAGTGTGGTCGATCGGCGTCTTCGGATTCGGCCTGATGCTCTTCGCCCTGTGCGCCTCCAGCAACAAACTCGAGAACGTACCCGATCGCATCGTCAATTCGCTGGTGGAGCGTACGCCGAACAACCTGCTTCCGATGACCTTCTACTACAAGTAGCGGTCGCGGGGGCTTTCGGAGCCGGCCAGACGGCCCGCCGGGATTCCCGGCGGGCCGCCGCGTGAGTGGTGCGGAGGTCAGCCGTCGAAGTCGGGCGACGGCAGGTAACGACCAGGCACCTCGGCCGGGGTGAGGACCTTGTCTTCACCCCGGTAGGGCACCGCCCAGCCGTGGGCCTCATACCAGGTGAAGTGGTCCGTCTGTTCGGGGTTGACCCCGAGCCGACCGACAGTTCGCGCTGAACGGTCGGACTGCTCAAGGTGCGTGATCGTCGGGACACGCCCTCACGCGGGCCGTCGGGGCCGGGTGAGCTGCCGCTATTCCGTCGTACGCCCAGGCGGGGAGCCGGCGAACGCGGTGGCCGGACTGACGAACAGCTCGGCGCCGATCTCCTTATTGCTCAGGCCCCGCCCCACCAGGCCCAGCACCTCTGGCTCGCGCTCGGTGAGTACCGCGAGCCGGTCGTCCGCGGCCCTGGCCGCCGTTCGCCACAGCGCCGGATCGTCAAAGAGTCTTGGCGACTCCGCCGACCACCCAGAACGATTCGACGTCAACGGCCGCCCCGGCCTCCGGCCGCCACTCCGGCAGCTTGACCAAGCCGGGTTCGACGAGCTCCATGCCGTCGAAGAGCGCGAGTACTTGTTTTTCGGTGCGCAGGTCCCGGCGCGTGTTGCCCTTCATCGCCTTCTCGTGGTACAGGTCCGCGAGCTTGGCAATGGTCTCGTCCTTCTCCGGTTGGCCGGAGACCGCGTGAGCGATGGTGATATAGCTGCCCGGCGCCACGGCGTCCCGCAATCGGGTGAGGATGCGTTGCGTCAGCTCATCGTCCTCGATGAGGTGCAGGATGGAAATCAGCAAGATCCCAACGGGCCGGTCCAGATCGATCAGCTCGCGCAACCGCCGGTCCGCGAGGATCCCGTCCGGGTCCTGTACGTCGCCCTGGACGGCGACGGCGCGGTTATAGCCTTCGAGCAGTGCCCGAGCGTGCGCCATGACGACAGGGTCGTTGTCGACGTAGGCGACACGCGCCTCGGGCGCCACGTCGTGCAGGACTTCGTGCACGTGCCCCTGGGTCGGCAGCCCCGTACCGATGTCAATGAACTGATCGATACCGGCGGCGGCCAGGAATCGTACGGCCCGGGCGAGGAACTTGCGGTTCTCCCGAGCGAGCCGGGGAAGCTCCGGCGCCAAGGTCATGGCGCGCTCGGCGGCCTCACGATCCGCGGCGAAGTTGTCCTTGCCGCCCAGCCAATAGTCCTGCATGCGAGCGACGTTGGGCGTCTTCGGATCAAAACCTGCCGTCGGATCGAACTCAGGCGGTCCCGCAGCCTCGCGGTTCATGGGCTCATGCTACGGCGGCGTGCGAAACCTTGCAGGTCACAAAAATACGGAACTTCGCACAGTGACAAGGGGACCACGCCGCCCGCAACGCGTCCCGGTCGACCGCGTCGATCATTACCACACCCATCGGCCGTCAGGTCTCCGAACAACTCCTCGCCGGTCATTGCCAATTCCTCGGGCCTCTCCTGCCGATGAGCCTTGCGGCACCCAAGACCATGCGGCCCTGCGAGCGCATGGCTTGGGTGCCGCATCCCGCGATGCGGTGTTCTTCGTGTCCGCGATGCGCCGTGGCTTGGCTCCCGCGGTACGCCGCGACGGCAGTCGTCAGCCGTCCGCACCTGCAGGGGTGGCGCGCCGGTCAGGCTCCCCGGCCCAGATGTGCGAGCAGAACGGTGACGGGTTCGGCGGTGCCAGTTTGCGATGGGCCGGCTAGCTCATCGCGGTTTCGGCCGACGTAGCCGAGGTCGGATCTTGCGCGAGGCCGGGCGGGGCGGCGGTGGTGCGGCGTACGACCAGGCTCGGAGTGACGGAGAAATGCACCGCCGGGGTGCGGCCTTCGATGCGTTCCAGCAGGAGCCGGCCGACGGCGCGGCCCATGACGACTCCGTCCTGATCGATGCTGGTCAATGCGATGTTGGGCAAGGCCGCCAGCCGGATGTTGTCGTAGCCGATGACCGAGACGTCCGCCGGGGCGGAAAGGCCGGCTTCGTGTACGGCGGCGAGCGCGCCGAAGGCCGCCTGGTCGGCCCCGGCGAAGATCGCCGTCGGGCGGGGGGAGCGGTTCAGCAACTGGCGGGCACCGTCGTAGCCGCCTTCCGCGCTGTAGGAGGTCGTCGCGACGGCGATCTCCTCGGCGAGGTCGTGGTCGCGCATGACCCGTTTGTACGTCTCGGCCCGGATCACGTGCAGTAGGTCGGCGGGACGGGCGCGGGCGTTGTCCTGGTGCGCGATATGCACGATCCGGCGGTGCCCGAGGTCGATCAGGTGGTTCACGGCGAGCTCGGCGCCGGCGTCGTCATCGTCGAACACCGTGTCGTACACCGCCGATCGCTCGTGTCGTCCGAGGACCACGGTGGGCAGGTCGCGCGCGACCTCTTCCAGCCGGGCCCTCGAGGAGATCGGTGCGACCATGAGGATGCCGTCCACCTGCCGGTCCACCAGGGCGTCGATCGCGCGCCGCTCGGCCTTATGGGTGGTGCCGCCCTGGATCATGATCGCCTGGTAGTCGGTGTCCGCGAGCTGCTCCGTTAGGCCGTTGATGATCTCGGCGAAGAACGGGCTCGTGACGTCCGGCAGGAGCACCCCGATGGTGAACGTACGCCCGCGCATCGCCCGGGCGGAGGCGTGCGGCCGGTAGCCGAGCTCCTCGATGGCCGCTTGGACCCGGTCTTTCATGGCAGGGCTTACGCCATAGGCGTTGCGTATCACCTTGGACACCGCGGCGGTGGAGACCTGAGCGTGGCTGGCCACGTCGATGATCGTCACCCGTCGCCGCCGGTGAGACGTGGCCATGGATCCCCTTCCCGAGATGGATCGATTGTACGAGCCCGAGTGATTGAAACTTTGACGTACAACGTTATGCAGATAGCCTCGCCCGGCCTTCTGTTGGGCTTGAGCCGACATGGCCCTGCGGCAAGGTGGTCTGACCCGATCATCGATGCGCTACTTACCGGCCTGCGCATTTGCTGAACCGTCCTCCCGCGAGCAACGGCCAGTCGTGCCCAGACGCCGATCATGGAGGCGGATCGCAAGACGCAAAGTGTGTAGATCGTTCTCCATTTTCGTCTTGACGACGTACGAAGTAGCGCTTACGTTAACGGACATCGGGGATCTGTTAAAACGTTTTAACAACCCGGAGGGCGTCGTGAAGATCACTTACCGCACGCTCGGGGCGGTCCTGACCGCTCTCGCGATGGTGTCCCTGACCTCCTGCGGCTCGGGCTCGAGCTCGGGCTCGTCGGGTTCGGCCGGGGGCGGCACCGTGACCCTGTCGTTCCTGATGGGGAACGACCAATCGACCGTGGCCACGACGAAGGCGCTCGCCGACGCCTTCATGCAGGCCAACCCCACTATCAAGATCAAGACCGACATCATTCCGGGTGGCAGTGAGGGCGACAACATCGTCAAGACCAAGCTGTCCACGGGCGACATGGATGATGTGTTCTGGTACAACCCCGGGTCGCTGCTGCAGGCGCTGAACCCGGGCCAGACCATGGTCGATCTCACGGGTGACCCGGTCCTGAAGAACGTCCGGAAGGACTACCTGCCGGTGGTCACGCACAACGGCAAGGTGTACGGCGTACCGGCTGCCGCGGCCACCGGCGGCGGCATCCTGTACAACCGCAAGGTCTACGACAAGCTCGGCCTGACGGTGCCCACGACCTGGGCCGAGTTCATGGCCAACAACGACAAGATCAAGGCGGCCGGCATCACGCCGATGATCGCCACCTTCAAGGACACCTGGACCTCGCAGCTGCTCGTGCTGGCCGATTACTACAACGTGCAGACCGCGGTGCCGAACTTCGCTCAGGACTACACCGCCGGCAAGGACAAGTTCGCCACCACCCCGGCCGCGCTCGCCGGTTTCCAGCACCTCGCCGACGTGCACTCCCGGGGCTACTTCAACAAGGGCTTCGGCTCGGCCACCAACGACCAGGGGCTGAAGATGCTGATCGAGGGCAAGGGCGCCCACTACCCGATGCTCAGCGTCACGCTGCCGCCGCTGCTGGCCACCTACCCGCAGGCCGCCAAAGACATCGGATTCTTCGGCATCCCCGGCGACGACCCGGCCAAGGCCGGGGCCACGGTCTGGGAGCCACCCGCCATCTACATCGCCAAGACCACCAAGCACCTGGACGCGGCCAAGAAGTTCCTGACGTTCGTCGCCTCCCCGCCCGCCACGGAGGCCATCACCAAGGTCGCGCCGCCGTCCGGACCGTACCGCATCCAGGGCGCCACGCTCCCCGACACCGCCCCACAGATCGCCAAAGACCTGCAGGCCTACATCGACAAGGGCGCCACCACGCCCGCGCTGGAGTTCCTCTCGCCCGTCAAGGGCCCGTCACTGGAACAGATCACCGTCGCCGTGGGCTCCGGGCTGACCCCGCCCGCCAAGGGCGCCGCGCAGTACGACAAGGATGTCGAGAAGCAGGCCAAGCAACTGGGGCTCCCCGGGTGGTGACCAGGCAACAGGCCGCACAGCAGGCCGCACAGCAGGCCGCACAGCGGGCCGGGCAGCAGGCCGGAGGGGAGGTCAGGCCCCGCACGGGGCCTGGCCCGGCCGCCGGCCCGCGGCACGCCCCCGGTCCCCGCGCCTCCCGCCGCGCCCGGCGGCGCGCCGCCTACCCGTACGGCCTGTACCTGCCGGCCGCCATCGTCTACCTGGTGATCTTCCTGGTGCCGACGGTGATGGCCTTCTACTTCGCGCTGACCCGCTGGACGCTGTTCGACAGCACCTTCGTCGGACTGGACAACTTCCGTGAGTTCCTGGCCGAGCAGAACCTGCGCATCGGCTTCCAGAACACCATCATCTACGCCGTCATCACCAGCGGCTTGAAGGTGGTCCTCGGACTGCTGCTCGGGGTGCTGCTCACGAGCAGGCTCCGGCTGCGCGGGTTCCTGCGCTCGGTGGTGTTCTTCCCGGTGCTGGTCTCCACAGTCGCGGTCGGCATCACCTTCAGCATGCTGCTCCGGCCCGACACCGGCCTGGTCAACCAGGCCCTGGCCGTGATCGGCATCGACGGCCGCGACTGGCTCGGCGACGCCACCACCGCGCTGCTGTCGGTGGCACTCGTGGACGTTTGGAAGGGCGTCGGGCTGGCCACCGTCATCTACATGGCCGGGATCTTGTCCATCCCGCCGCAGTACTACCAGGCGGTCGCGGTCGACGGCGGCAACGCCTGGCACCGGTTCCGGCACGTCACACTGCCGCTGAGCTGGCCCGCCACGTACTCGGTGATCATCCTGTCGTTCATCGGCGGACTTCGCTCGTTCGACCTGATCTGGACGATGACCCGCGGCGGCCCCGGGTTCACCAGCGACACCATCGCCTCGATCATCTACAAGCAGTACCAGGCCGGCTTCTACGGCCTGTCCACGGCCGGCAACGTGCTGCTGTTCATCGTCGTGACCGCGATCGTCGTCCCGCTCACCTACGTCCTGGGCAAAAGGCAGGTCGAGGTCTGATGCACGCGAGCACTTCCGCATTCACCCCGGCTGGAGGACGCGCCGGTCGTACGAGACGTACGAGAGCCGTCAGAAGGCTGGGCGCGGAGGCGATCGCGCTGGTCCTGGCCACCGTCATCTTCCTGGTGCCGTTCGCCCTGATGCTGCTCACGGCGGTGAAGAACCAGGCGCAGGCCACCGACCTGGACTTCGCCTGGCCCACCCAGTGGCGCATCGTGCAGAACTTCACGGAGGTGATCGAGGCGCGCGACTCCGTGCTGCTGCGTGCCTACGTCAACAGCATCATCCTCACCTTCGCGTCGGTTGTGTTGATCGTCGTCTTCGCGGCGATGGCCGCCTTCGTCCTGCAACGGCGGGCAGGCAGACTCAGCACCCTGGCCAACTTCCTGGTGCTGTCCGGGCTGATCATCCCGCCCGCGATCGTCCCAACGATTTGGCTGCTGCAGGGCCTAGGGCTGTTCAAGACGATGCCCGGGCTGATCCTGGTCGAAGTCGCCTTCGGCCTGCCCTACGCGGTGCTGCTGTTCCGCGCGTTCATCGCGGCCATCCCCCGCGAACTCGACGAGGCCGCCATGATCGACGGCTGCGGCGGGCTGCGGCTGTTCTTCCAGGTGATCTTCCCGCTGCTGCGCCCGGTCACCATCACCGTGATCCTCACCGCATCGGTCGCCGTCTTCAACGACTTCGTCAACCCGCTGTACTTCCTGCCCGGCGACGAGAACGCGACCGTGCAGGTCACCCTCTACAACTTCCAGAGCCAATACAACACGCAGTGGAACCTGCTGTTCATGGACATTGTCCTGATCACGATCCCGCCGCTGCTGGCCTTCATCTTCTTCAACCGCAAGATCGTGTCCGGCATGACCGCCGGCGCCCTCAAGGGCTGACCCAAGGAGCACCTCGCCCGTGACTCACCTGCGCGTCGAACCGCCCACCTTCGAGCAGCACCGGCATCCCCTCGGCATCGGCGAGTCCGCGCCCCGCCTGTCGTGGATCATCGCCACCGACATCCCCGGCTGGCGGCAGCGGGCGTACGAGATCGAGCTGAGCGACGAGACCGGCCGTACGATCACCGCCACTGGCCGTGTCGAGTCGCCGGAGTCGGTGTTCGTGCCGTGGCCGGGCGCGGAGCTGGGCTCGCGACTGCGACGTGACCTTCGGGTGCGTGTGCACGGGGGCGACGGCTCGGTCAGCGACTGGAGCCCCTGGTCCTGGGTGGAGACCGGGCTGCTCCGGCCCGGTGACTGGCGGGCGCGCGCGGCGGCGCCGCCACGGGAGCTCCTGGGCTCGCCCGACGGTCCCGCCCCACTGCTGCGCCGCGACTTCACCGTGCGCGCCCCCGTCGCCTCGGCGCGGCTGTACGTCACCGCCCGCGGCCTGTACGACGTCGAGATCAATGGCACCCGGGTCGGCGACGACGTGCTGGCGCCGGGCTGGACCAGCTACCACCACCGCCTGCGCTATCGGACGTACGACGTCACCGCCCTGCTGCAAACGGGCGGCAACGCCGTCGGCGCGATGCTGGCCGACGGCTGGTACCGGGGGCGGATCGGGTTCCGCGGCGGCAGGACCGCGGTCTACGGCGACCGCACCGCGCTGATCGCCCAGCTGGAGATCACCTACCTCGACCGTACGACCGACATGGTGGTCACGGACGAGGCTTGGCGCTGCGCACCAGGCCCGGTCACCGCCGCCGGCCTGTACGACGGCGAGAAATACGACGCCAGGCTGCTGCCGCCCGGCTGGTCGCAGCCCGGCTTCGACGCGACTGCGTGGCGGCCCGCCGAGGTGCTCGACCACGACCCGGCCACCCTGATGGCTCCCGACGGGCCACCGGTGCGCCGGGTCGAGACACTGCGGCCGGTGGAGGTGCGCACCGGGCCGGCCGGGGAGACCATCCTCGACTTCGGGCAGAACATCTCCGGCCGGCTGCGCATCCGCGTACACGGACCTGCCGGTCACACGATCACGCTTCGACACGCCGAGGTGCTGGAGCGCGGCGCCCTGGCGCTGCGGCCGCTCCGCAGCGCCCCCGCCCACGACACGTACACGCTGCGCGGCGACGCCCAACCCGAGGAGTGGGAGCCGCGCTTCACCATCCACGGCTTCCGCTACGCCCAGATCGACGGCTGGCCCGGCCCGCTCGACTCCGGTGACGTGGAGGCGGTCGTCTGCCATACCGACCTGCGCCGCACCGGCGACTTCGACTGCTCCGACCCGCTGCTCACCCGCCTGCACGACAACGTCGTGTGGAGCATGCGCGGCAACTTCGTGGACATCCCCACCGACTGTCCCCAGCGGGACGAGCGCCTGGGCTGGACCGGCGACCTCCAGGTCTTCGGCCCGGTCGCCGCCTTCCTCTACGACTGCGCCGGCATGCTGCGCTCCTGGTTGACGGACCTGGCCGTCGAGCAGGCCGAACTCGGCACCGTTCCGCTCTACGTGCCCTGGGTCGACCTTGGGCCCCCGACCACAACGGAGCCGACGGCCGCCTGGGGCGACGCCGCCGTCGTCGTGCCATGGACCCTGTACCAGCGCACCGGTGACCTCGATGTGCTGCGCCGGCAATACCCGTCCATGACCGCCTGGGTCGACCAGATCGCCGAACGGGCCGGCGAGTCCTGCCTGTGGGACACCGAGCCCCAGCTCGGGGATTGGCTCGACCCCACCGCGCCGCCCGACCGGCCCTTCGAGACGCGAACCGATCCGGGCCTGGTCGCCACCGCCTACCTGGCGCAGTCCACGCGGCTGCTCGCCGACACCGCCGAGCTGCTGGGCCACGCCGACGACGCCCGCCGTTACCGTGACCTCGCCGGACGCGTCCGCGCCGCCTTCGACGCCGCGTACGTCTCACCGGAAGGCAAGGTCGCCGGCGACTCACAAACCGCCTACGCCCTTGCCCTGCGGTTCGGCCTCATCGACGGTGAGGAACGCCGCGCCTACGCCGGTGAACGCCTGATCGAGCTGGTACGCGCGAACGGCCACCGCATCGGCACCGGATTCGTCGGCACCCCGCTCATCTGCGATGCGCTCACTGACGCCGGTGCCCACGACGACGCCTACCGGCTGCTGCTCCAGACCGAATGCCCCTCCTGGCTGTACGCGGTGACGATGGGCGCCACCACCATCTGGGAACGGTGGGACAGCCTGCTCCCCGACGGGACGATCAACCCCGGCGAAATGACCTCCTTTAACCACTACGCCCTCGGCGCGGTCGCCGACTGGATGCACCGCACCGTGGCCGGCCTGGCCTCGGCCGCGCCCGGCTACCGCCGGATCCTGGTACGCCCGCGTCCCGGCGGCGCGCTCACCAGAGCACGCGCCGCCCACGACACCCCTTACGGCCGAGCCGAAGTGCGCTGGGAGGTGACCGGAGACCGCCTGACCGTGCACGTACAGGTTCCCCCCAACACCACCGCCACCATCCACCTACCCGAGACACCGGACCAGCCCATTGAGGCCGGCTCCGGGCAGCACATCTTCCACAGCCGGCGGCCCCATTCCAAACCGGGCTCTGAATAACGATCCACAAGAGAAATCGTCACGCGCGGCGACTACGAATGCGGACCGCGCCGTGCCGACGAAGGAGCGCCGATGCCATTCGCGACATGTTCGACATGCGTCCTCAGGGCGTGGGCAGATCGGAGGGCCGCCCACTCGCCTGCTGAACATTCAACGGCAGACATTTGCTGAGAAAGAGAGGCAGCCGTCTTGAAACGCTTCAAGTGGAGGACAACTCCAGTCGTGCGGCGCATAAGCGCCGTCGCGATATTCGCGCTCATCGCCACGGCGGCGCCGGTCGGCGCTTCGGCCAACACGGAAGGGACGGCCGCTCCCGCCTGGCAATCGTATGTCCTGGGTCCGTCATCGCCGCAGGTCGCGCCCGTGGCCGTAAGTGTCCGAGGGCACGTGAAGCACGCCGATTCTCTGGTTCGGCGGAGGGGCCCGGCGACGACGCTGACGACCGCGGCGGGCAGTACGCCGGCGTCGATCGTGCTCGATTTCGGCAAGGAGGTCGGCGGCACGCCGAGCATCGACGTCACCGCCGTCAACGGCACACCGACGCTCACCCTGGTGACCGGCGAGGCCCGCCAGTTCCTTCGCAGGCCGGCCGCCACCACCGTCGCCGCGGCCGCAACCGCGGGAGCAACGCAGGTCACGCTCACGTCCGCGGCGAACCTCGAAGTCGGAAACACCATCACGTTCGGCACGGGCGCCGATGCCCACAGCCGGACCATCGTCGCATTCGACACGACGGCCAGGACCGTCTCCTTCGATCCCGCGCTGTCTCAGGACTTGGCGGCGGGAACGGCGGTATCCAGCTCGCCGGGCGCGCCGAGCTCGGATGAGTCCCGAGGACTGGCAGGCGTTGGCGGACCGGATACCTTCCAGCCCACCGCCGCGGGCCGGCTATCCGGCGGTTTCCACGGCGGGTTCCGCTTCATCCTGCTCACCCTGTCCTCGCCCGGCAGCGTGTCGCTGTCCTCCGTCGCCGTCGATTTCCAGGCCTTCCGCGCAACCTCGCGCGACTACAAGGGCTGGTTCCTGTCCAGCGACGACCAGCTGAACAAGATGTGGTACTCCGGCGCCTACACGCTGCAGATGAACCTGAAAGCCCCTGGTCTCAACGGCCTGCCGGACGCCCGCATCTACGACGGCGCGAAACGCGACCGCAGCATCTGGACCTGCGACATGCTTATTCAGGGCCCAACGGCGATCGGCACCCTCGGCGACGCGGGCGCGGCGTACACGAAGTCGTCGCTGAACGTGATCTTGTCGACCCAACGGGCCGACGGTGCGCTTCCCGGCTCGCCCGACTTCGCCAAGGGCAGGTCCCCGAGCGGCTCTCCGCTGTTCTACTCCAACAATTACTCCGGATGCGGGGTGCGGGGCGCCATCGCCTACTACCGCTACACCGGCGACGATGCGTACATCACCAGTGTCCTGCCCGCCCTGCGGACCGAACTGGCCTACAACGACGGCTTCCTCGACTCCAACAACCTCGTCGTGTCCAACGACCGCGACTACTGGCAGGCGACCCAGACGGGTGAGGTCACCAAATACAGCATCGACTACTACATCCTGCTCCGGGAAATGGCCTGGCTCGAACGCAATGTCGGCTCGACGGCCGTGGCCGACGAGCACGACGCGAAGGCCGATGCGATCAAGGCCGCCATCAACGCCAGGCTCTGGAACCCGCAACTGGGGGCCTACGGCCAAAGCAGCGACCACCCCGACGTCCTGGTAGAGGATGCCAACGCGCTTGCCCTGCAGTACGACATCGTCCCGGCCGAGCGCCGCGCGAGCGTGCTGACCGCCCTACGGACGCTGTGGACGCCCCACGGCGCCATCATCGGCCCCGGCCTGCTGGACCCGACCGGGCACACAATCGAGCCACTCGCCAACGGCATGGAGACTGCCGGCCGGTTCGCCGTCGGTGACGCGGCCGGCGCCTTCGATCTCATGCGCCGCATGTGGGGGCAGATGGTCGACAAGCGCGACCCGCTCTACACCGGCGCGTTGTGGGAATTCAAGAACAACGACGGCGGCGTCAACCGCACCACAGCGAGTCTCGCCCACGGATGGGCCGCATCGCCCACCGTTCAGCTCACCGAGCAGGTCCTCGGCGTGACACCGGTCGACCCCGGCTACGCGACGTGGAGCATCAAACCGCACCCCGGCAGCCTCCGCTGGGCCAAGGGCACCGTACCGACCAAGTACGGCGACATCGTCACCAGCTGGTTCTCGAGCCGCGGTTTGTTCAAGCTGGAGGCCCGCACACCCGCCGGCACCAGCGGAACCATCGCGGTGCCTGTCACCGGCAAATCCGTCGTCACCGTCAACGGCCGCACCGTGTGGCACGACGGGAAGGGCTCGGCCTACCAGGCCAAAGCCGCAGACGGCTACCTGCAACTAACCGTCCCCGCCGGCGCCTATGAGGTCACCGTCAAACGCGGATGACGAGGCTCTGACGACCGCAACATGCCGGTCCGGGGGGGGC
>DATBKU010000081.1:0-7723 GCA_036555725.1 Streptosporangiaceae bacterium
GCCACCGGATCGGCCTGCGAGCCCTCTCACCCCTCCACCTCTCGCCCAGTCCCGAACGTGGTCTCCTTCTCGGCTACGGCCGACTCTCCGAACCCCGTATCGACCAAGCCGTCGACGCCCTTGCCGCCGTCCTCAACCGCGTTACAAGATGAGGATCTTGGTTGGAGGCGTGTCAGCCGTTGGCCTTATCGTTGCCTTCGCAATCCTGGTGAGGATATTGACAACACGCGGGCAATCCCCGAGCCGACCGCTCCTCATACTGCAAATACTTTGAGCGATAAGACTCGGGTCGTGACTGTGATCACGAGGGTTCTCTTTTCCGTAGGTACGTCTGCTCAAGGAAGCCTCGAGAACTTCATCGAGGATGATGGACGCGAGGCTCGACGCGCCAGGCGCAGAAACAAAAATAGCTACAAAAGAACCATCTGATTGAATTCACTCTTGTGCGGATTCACGCGTTACACGCGCCGCTACGGACACCGGTCAGTGCGCGACATACGTCTCCGAAGAGACCAGCAACGCACTGTCAGCGGCATGCCTGTGGCGTCGGTAGGCGGGCGCCACCACGGTCGTCGCTCGCCGCCGGCGAATGAGGCCCGGCTGGTGAGGTTTATTAGCGGGGTGTGAAGTCCTGGTTGGTGGCGGGAGCGTTCTTGCATTGCCATTGGTCGAGTTGCTGGCCGAGGTTGCTGCCGGCGCGGTAGACGTCCAGGCACAGGGCACTGTTTTGGTTCTGGAATTCGAAGGAGCCGTCGGACTGCAGGATGGGCCGCCACAGGCTGTTGGCGGCTCCGTTGCGGGGTTGCTGGACGATGTCCGGAGTTCCGGCGGTCGTGGAGCTACCTGCGACCGCCACGACCTGACCGGAGTTTTGGGCCTGCAACTCACCGTAGCCACCTGAGCCGGGCAGGAACTGGAACTGCTGGTTGGCCTGGCCGTTGCACGTCCATTGGATGATCGCCGCGCCGGCGGCGGTGCTGTTGCCATTCACGTCCAGGCACAGGCCATTGTTGCCGACGACCAATTGGTGATAGCCGCTGGGGAAACCACCACCGCTGCTGCCGCCCGATCCGTAACCGGCGGAGGTGATGTTGGCCTGCACCGCGTTCTCGGTGGCATCCGACGGATACCCGGAAGTCATCGCGCCTTCGTAGAAGGTGCCGGCGGAACTCTTGCTGTTGTCGCCGCCGATTCCGAGGATGATGGCTCCCTCTTTGTGCATCGGGTTGTAGCCCGCGACGTTGGGGCGCACCCCGTTGTAGAAGGTCGACAGGCCGCCCGACTGTGCGTTGCCGGCCCGGATGGCCCAGTGATTCGGCTCGCCCTTGATGATGGCGGTCAGATACCGGAAATTGACGGTGGGGTCGTTGGCGTTGAAGCGCTGGTTCACGCCGGAGAACAAGCCATTCTCCAGATCGGCCATGACCCAGGGGCCGTTGCCCGTACCGAAGCCCCAGACCGTGATATTGCCGAAGTAGATGGCCTCCATGTGGCCGTTGCCGTTGTCCAGGCTATTCGTCTCGGCGTTGCCGTAGTCGAAGCAGCAACCGCCGTTGAAATGCGTGCCGTCGAAGATCGCATACATTCCCTCCGGCTGGTCTCCGGTGGCGATGCCCGAGGTCCGGTTATTGCGGTAACCGGTGCCGGGCGCCACGAAGACGCCGTAGGCCTTGTTGCCATTGATCGTGATCGGCGCCGCAGTCGCGTTCGCAAGGTTGTCCGGGCCGCCGGCCGCCCCGCCCCCGGGCGCCTGGGTGAGGTGGTTACCCCGGCCGGACTGGTCGTAAATGATGGTGATGAGGCAGGTCGTGCCGGCACAGAACGAATCCTGCGCGGCGGCGTTCGCCACTCCGCCGGCACTCAGCACACCGATGTCCCGGGTGGCGTTGTCGGAGGAGCGGCGCACCTGGTACAGCGGGCCGTTGTAGGAGGCGTACAGGGCGCGGGTCGTGCTGTGCGCGGCGACGCACGGCGTGCCGCCGGCGGCGTAGATATCGCACGGGAGCGACGCCGCCGCGGCGGTGTTCGTGACCGCCGACGCGCCGAGTGCGAGCACGGCCGCCGCCACGGCCATCAGGAATCCGGCGATCAACCGAGCCGGCCGCAGGTGGGTGGGAATGGGGAACATGAAGACCTCCGTCATGACCGGTGCAACTGAGCCGGGCCGCTAGTGGCGTGGGCGTTACGAAAGCTCAACAAACCCACGGCCGCGTGTACCCCGGTCGTGGCGAGCAGCCTGCGGCGGCTGAACTGAAACCAAGGCGGGGACGTGGCGGGGAACCTCGCCATCACCGTGAACGCGGCTCCCGCCGCAAGAAGGCCTAGGCGCATTTCCAACAACCCTCGCGTTCGATATGTCGAACAATATTCGGAAATTCGCACAGGCGAAACTAGGCTAGGCCGCGGCCCCCGTCAACAGGGCTTTCACGGCTTTCATGGCAGGCGCCAGTCCGCTGTGTTAAGGGGCTGTCCGTCGCCATCGCCAGCCAGGAGAGCTAAGGTCCAGCTGCGCAGACTGCCGGATGCCAACCATCACGCTGATGATCGGGGCATGACGACCGATATCGTCGGCCCATGGCGGCGCGAGCATGACGGGCTGACGCTGACCCATTGGGGAGCCCGCCTCCGACCGTGTTGTTGACCCACGGGTGGGGATACGACTCGCGGGTGTGGGGGAAGGCCTTCGTGTCCCGTCTCGCCGCCGACATGCGGGTGATTGCTGCGGGCGATCGAGGACGCGCTGCGGCAGGAGCTGGACATCCGCTGGTCTGACGGGCTGGCCGTGTTCGCGGCGCAGGGCGAGGTCGTGCTGTCGCAGCGGCTCGCGGAGGCGCCGCGCAGCCCGCTGGCACGCGTGGCGCCCCTGTCGCATGTGCTGCCGCTGCTGGCCCAGCGCGGCGAGGGCCGCGGCACCGAGGCGATCGAGGCCGAGGTCTCACGGCTCGTGGAGCTCAAGTCGTCCGAGCACGGCTCGTGCGCGCGTTCGCCGAGTTCAAGGGCATCTTCGACCCGGACGGGATGATGAACCCCGGCAAGGTCGTCGCCCCGTACCACCCCACGCAGAACCTCCGGCTCGGCGTCGACTACCGCCCGCGCGAGGTCACCACCCACTTCGCGTACCCGGGCGATGAGAAGGGCTTCGCCGACGCCGTCAACCGGTGCTTCGGCATCGGCAAGTGCCGCCACCTCGAGGGCGGCACCATGTGCCCGAGCTTCATGGTCACCCGTGAGGAGGCGCACTCCACGCGCGGCCGGTCCCGGCTCCTGTTCGAGATGATGAGCGGCCACCTGGCCGGCGGCGGCTGGCGCGATCGGCACGTCAAGGAAGCGCTCGACCTCTGCCTGTCGTGCAAGGGCTGCAAGGACGACTGCCCGGTGTCGGTGGACATGGCCACATACAAGGCCGAGTTCCTCGCGCACTATTACCGACGGCGGATCCGGCCGCGACAGGCGTACGCGCTCGGGCTGATCCCGCTGCGGGCGCGGCTCGCCTCGCGGGCCCCGGGCGCGGTCAACTCGGCGCTGGACCTGCCCGGGCTGGGGCGGGCGGCCAGGCTGGCCGCCGGGGTCGCCGGCCCGCGGCGCACGCCCGCCTTCGCGGCCGACACGTTCCGGAGCTGGTTCGCCCGCCACCACAGCCCGCCCGGCGACCCGGTGTTGCTGTGGCCCGACACCTTCACCGACCATTTCGCCCCGCAGATCGGCATCGCCGCCGTACGGGTGCTGGAGGACGCCGGGTATCACGTACGGCTCCCCGCCGGCCCGCTGTGCTGCGGCCGGCCGCTGTACGACTACGGCATGCTGCCCACGGCCAAACGCTGGCTGCGGACGATCCTGGCCGAGCTCGGGGAGCCGCTTGCGGCCGGGATGCCCATCATCGGCCTGGAGCCCAGCTGCCTGGCCGTCTTCCGCGACGAGCTGCCCAACCTGTTCCCGACCGACACCGACGCGCTGCGGCTGACCCGGCAGGCCGTCAGCCTCGCCGAGTTCCTCACCGACACCGGTTATCGCCCGCCACGGCTGGAGCGGCGCGCGCTGGTGCAGGTGCACTGCCATCACGGCGCGGTCATCGGCTACGACACCGAGCAGGCGCTGCTGCGGCGGATGGGCCTCGACGCCGAGGTCCCCGATTCGGGGTGCTGCGGCATGGCCGGCAGCTTCGGATACGAGCGCGGCCGCCGCTACGAGGTCGCGCAGGCGTCCGGAGAACGGGTGATCCTGCCCGCCGTACGGGCCGCGCCCGCGGACACCCTGATCATCGCCGACGGGTTCAGCTGCCAACGACGTCGCCGTCTACAACCAGCGGATCATGGGTCCGCAGCATGTCACCAACGTGGCCGACTACGCCTGCCGCACCGCGCTGGCCGAGCGCGGCCCGGCCCACATCGCCTTCCCCATCGACCTGCAGGCCGCGCCGGCAGATTCGGGTTCGCGGTTCCAGCGCAACGTGCCCGGGCACACTGGCACGACCTTCCATGCCCCGGTCCGCGTGCCGGAACCGGAGCTGGTGGCGCGGGCCGCGGAGACGCTGTCCGGCAAGGCCAAGGTCGCGATCCTGGCCGGCGCCGGTGCCCGCGGCGCCACCGACGAGCTGGAGCAGGTCGCCGACCTGCTCGGTGCCCCGATCGTGAAGGCGCAGCTGGGCAAGGACTGCGTGCCCGACGACAGCCCGTTCACCACCGGGCCGGTGGCCCTCGTCGGCAGCCGCCCCAGCGAGGAGGCCCTCGAGGACTGCGAGGCGCTGCTCATCGTGGGCTCGACCATGCCGTACATCGAGTACTACCCGGCCCCCGGTCAGGCGGTCTGCGTACAGATCGACGACAAGCCCGAACGGCTCGGCCTGCGGTACCCGGTCGATATCGGCCTCGCCGGCGACGCGGCCGCCACGCTGCGTCAGCTGGCGCCGCTGCTGGCCCGCAACGACGACCGTGCCTTCCTGCGCAAGGCGCAGGAAGGCATGACGGAGTGGTGGGCGCTCATGGAGGAGCGCGGCACCGACACCCCTATGCACCCGCAGGTACCGGCCTGGGCGCTCAACGACATCCTCGCCGACGACGCGATCGTCTGCGGCGACTCCGGCACCGTCACCACATGGGCTGCACGGCAGATCAAGACCCGCCGCGGGCAGCAATTCTCCTTCAGCGGCACCAACTGCTCGATGGCGGCGGGCCTGCCGTACGCCATCGGCGCCCAGGCCGCCTTCCCCGACCGGCAGGTGGTGGTCTTCACCGGCGACGGATCGCTGACCATGCAGCTCGGCGACCTGCTCACCTGCGTCCAGCACAATCTGCCCATCAAGATCGTCGTCATCAAGAACAACACGCTCGGACTGATCAAGTGGGAACAGATGGTGTTCCTCGGCAACCCCGAGTACGGCGTGAACATGGCCGGGCTGGACTTCGTGAAGTTTGCCGAAGCCTGCGGCGCCCGCGGCATCCGCATCGACGACCCCACCCGCTGTGCCGACCAGCTCCGCGAGGCATTCACCTGGGACGGCCCGGTGATCGTCGAGTGCGTCGTCGACGAGCACGAACCGCCCTACCCGGCCCGGGTGAAAAAGGACCAAACGCAGAAGCTGCTCACCGCACTGCGCACCGGCACCCCGAACCGGCGGCGCATCGCCCTCCAGATCGTCAAGGACATGCTCGACGAGGCATCATTCGACGCGAGCCCGGCCCCGACCATGCCCGGCCGGATCGGCCACACCGCGGCCAAGATCGCCGACAGGCTCAAGCGTCAGAACGATGAATAACGGCCGCGACGGCGGAGGACACGCCCCGGTCAGATGATGGGGGCGGCGCACGACGGGGAGGAGAGCGCTCCGGCCATCCCCCGCACTCCGGTCATGACCGGGCATTCCCTCCCGAACCCGAGGTACAGACGTTCACCTGGGAGCTGGGTGCGGCGGCTGCCCACGGAGCGGCTGCTCGGCGGGCTATCTGGCGCACAAGACCGCGAGCGTTGTCGTCGCGCGTCACTGGTGTCGATACCTGAGCTGAGAAGCCGTTCGATGAACGTGGCGGCGGTCCCCGAGCGAACGCTGAGAATACGCCGCCGGCCTTGTCGCAGACGATGACACGGATCGATGGGATACACGTCGGGCCCGTGAGGCGCCCGAGGAAGATCGCGTCAACCCGGCGTGATCGGAACCGAGTGACAGGCGTCCTCGCCGGTTGAGCGGTTCGTCTTATCCTGGTTCTTGTCTTGGTTCCCTCCGCCAGGCGGACGCCTGGTAGGCGGCTTGGCCGGGCCGGACGAGTAGGTCCGGGGCGCACCCCGGAGGGAGTACACCGCTCCTCGGGCAATGTCGGGTGCGGCGTGCAGGCGCGTACCGGGCGCGGCATGCCAGGGTGTGTCGGCGACGTGGACTGCGCCGCCCGGGAGCGTCTCGTTGCGTCGGCACCCGTCCGGGCAGTGTGCGCCAGTTGTTTCCGTTCGACGGACCGCGATTGACGGGGTGGGAAGCATTCATCGCTGATGGGCGTGGCGGTGGCGCGGTGGTCTGTGGCGCGGTCGCCAGTGGTGCGGTCGTCTGTGGTGAGAGCGCGGCGCAGGCCTTCGAGGGTGCGGCTCAGCAGGCGGGACACGTGCATCTGGGACAATCCCACTTCGGCGGCGATTTCGCTTTGCGTTTTGTTGCCGTAAAAGCGCAGCAGCACGATGGTTTTCTCGCGTTCCGGCAGTTGGGTCAGCAGGTCCCGCAACGCCTGCAGGTCGACGACCTTGTCGAGTTCGGCGTCATCGTTGCCCAGCGTGTCACCGAGCGCTGGGTTGTCGGGACTGGCGGTCCCGGCGATGGGGGCGTCGAGGGTCCACCATTCCTCGTCGGCCGCACAAGCTTCCCCTTCCGTTGAGACGTGGCCGCACGACGTGTGATCGCCACGAAATTGCCGTGATAGCCCGCCTAACCCCCGGTCGGCCCGTTGCCGCGTTCTGGGTCTGTGCCGGGCCCTGTATGTCCGGGCGGCATGGGCGTACCTGCGCTGTAGGCACGCCCCTGCCACAGGCCGGCACGGGGCCCCGGTCAGCGCTTGGACAACAGGCCGATCGACGTCGCCGCGAGGCCGAACACGACCGCGACCGCGCCGGTGACGACGTTGTTCCAGATCGTTGACGTGGTCGCCGTGGCGCCGGCCACCACCCACGGAGCGATGATCGTCCAGACTCCGATGAGCGGCGTGACCCAGGCGACCCCATGTGTCCGGCCATAGGCGGAGGCGAACCCGACCGCCAGCGTCGCCAGGGCGATCCCGGTGATCAGGTTGTTGACCGTCAGCGTGGTCATGGTGTCGAACCCCACGACCCACGGGGAAACGGCCAGGTACAGGCCGCTGAGGAAGATCAACCATTGACACCAAGATCATCGGCCAGCGCCGTCAACTTCGACTCTCCGCGCGTCGCCATCACCACAAGCATCCGGAACTGCGGCACCGTCACCACGTCCGGCACCGAACTCAACGACCGCACCGCGATCGCAAGCAATAGCCGAGATGCGGTCAACACCGCCGTCGTCACCTCATCGACGTCCTGCGGGTCCACCTCGTCCGTCATGGAAAAGCCCTCTACCCGATTTGATCACGCAACAATCGCGGCACCGACCAGGACTTTCGCTCCGCAGCTGCCGCCGCGGCGTCGACTCGACCGACCGGCGGGCGGACCCGCGGCCGTCAACCGGAAGCCAGCACATGAGAGCCACGGACGCAATGAGACCTCCCGCCCACTC
>DATBKU010000082.1:0-20574 GCA_036555725.1 Streptosporangiaceae bacterium
CCGGCGGCCTCCCGGGCACGCGCGAACTCATAGCCCCACCGTTCCAATGCCGTCCTGCGTTTGGGTGCCATCGTTACTTACGTCTCCGCCTAAGTGCCGGACAGGTATTTACGAACGGATTCATGCGTGCTATTGCTTCCGATCTTATCCTGGTCCCGACAATCTGTAGAGGGGTGATCGAAACAAACAGAGAGTGAGGGCGGTGCTCATGGAAGACGCGAACGGGGTGCAGGCGGTCGCAATGCCGACATCTCGGACTGAGGCACTTGTGGTGCCAGGGATCGAACGGGCTGTGCGGCACGTGCGGCGGTGGCTCCGGGACCTGGTCGGCGCGGATCACCCGGCGTACCACGACGCGGCCGTCTGCATAAGTGAGCTGCTGACCAACGCGCTACGGCACACCGACTCGGGCCGTGGCGGTCAGATGCGGGTGCAGGTCGCCCTGGCCGACGGGGCGTTGTGGGGCGAGGTCGCCGACGACGGATGCGCGGCAACCGTGCCGCATGTTCGGGACGATCCTGGCGAGTCCGGGCGCGGCCTGCGCATCGTCGACGCGTACGCCGACGCCTGGGGCGTCGAGCGCCGCGGCTCCGGGCACGCCGTCTGGTTCTCTATCTCCCCTTGAGCCGCCGTGAAGAGCCCGTTTTGACCGCTGATCGATCCAATGATTGATCCAAGAGATGCCGCTGCCGCGAATACCTGCCAGGAAACGTCGTCCGTCAGGAGGCGATCGGCATGCCATCGCTGTACAGCACCAGCATCAGTCAGGACTTCCATCGGCATTTCAGTCGTCGTGGGATCGCGGCGACCGTCGCGACCACAGTCGTCGCAGCATTCACCTCGGCATTTACCTCGGCATTCACGATGGCAGGTGCCGCGTCCGAATCGGCGGGGGCACGGCCCACGGCCACACAGTCCAGGCCCGAGTCCGGGGCAGTTGCCGTCGCCCCGTTCCACGGCTTCCTGCTCGATCGCGGCCGCTTCACGACCCTCGACGTACCCGGCTCGGCGAAAACCGTCATAGGCCGCGGAAACAACCGCGGCCAGATCGTCGGCGGCTACACCGACCGGAGCGGCGAGCATGGGTTCGTCCGCGACAAGCGTGGTCAATTGACGCGGATCGACGTGCCCGGGGCCAGCGGGACCTCGGCCTCCCAAATCAACGACCATGGCGACATCGTCGGCTACTACAGCCAGACAGGATCTCTGGAGGACCCGAACGTCAAGCGGCATGGCTTTCTCCTTCGCCGGAGCCGTTTCACCAGCATCGACGTCCCCGGCGCCGTGCAAACCCAGGTCTTCGGGATCAACGACGCCGGCCACATGGTGGGCGATTATCTGAACGCCGACGGGAGCTTCCACGGCTTCGTGGCACAACGAGGTCGATTCACTAGTCTCGACGTGCCGGATGCCGCCGGAACATCGGCAGCGGCCATCAACAACGGTGGCCGTATCGTCGGCAGCTACATCGACGCCGCCGCGGCGAGATTGCATGGCTACCTGCTCAGCGAGGGCAACTACACCACCTTCGACGCTCCCGGCTTCCAGGTCACCGTGCCCTTCGGGATCAATAACCACGGCCAAGTTGTCGGCACCGCCTATAGCGATCCGGCAGCACCAACCGGTCGCGGGTTCCTACTCCGCCGCGGCATCGGCGGCCCCGTCACGCTTATCGATTTCCCCCGCGCCGCCGGCACCGTTGTCAACGGGATCAACGATCACGGCCGGATCAGCGGTGCCTATCTGCGCTGACCGCCCATAACGAGCAATCAACAGCCGAGACGCCCGCCCCCGGGCGACCTTCGCCGCACACCCGCCAGACCCTTAAGCAAAGTCCGCTGCCGTACTCGAGGTCGTCACGCGACCGTGCAGGCGACGCCGTTCACCGTGAAGGCGGTCGGGGGCGGGTTGCCGCCGCTGTAGCTCGCGTTGAAGCCGATCTTCACCGAGCCGTTCGGATTGATCGTGCCGTTCCAGGTGGCGTTCACAGCGGTCACCTGGTTGCCCGACTGCGACCACGTACCCTCCCAGCCCT
Organism: Streptosporangiaceae bacterium; assembly: GCA_036555725.1. GTDB lineage: Bacteria > Actinomycetota > Actinomycetes > Streptosporangiales > Streptosporangiaceae > CALAED01. The sequence continues at coordinate 2,036 of DATBKU010000082.1, forward strand.
GGGTGACCTGCTGGTTGCCGGGGAAGCTGAATTTCAGCGTCCAGCCGTTGATCGCGGCCGTACCGGTGTTGGCGATCGTCACGTTGCCGGAGAACCCACTGCCCCAGTCGTTGACCGTGTACGTCACCCGGCACCCGCCGGTAGTGCCGCCACCGGGGGTGGTGACGCTGACGGTCCCCGAGCGAGCGGACCGGTTGCCCGCCGCGTCCCGCGCGTACACCGCGAAGGTGTACGTCGTGGACGGGCTCAGCCCGGTGAGCGAGGCCGAGTTCGTCGTCGGGGTCGCCACGGTGGTCTCCGTGCCGCCCTGCACCCGGACCACGTCGTACCCGCTGACCCGGACGTTGTCGGTCGACGCCGTCCAGGACAGGTTCGCCGACGTCGAGGTGACACTCGCCGCGGTCGGGGTGCCCGGAACGGTCGGCGCCGTCGTGTCCGGAGCCGACGTGGTGAAGGTCAGGCCGAAACCGTACGGGAAGAGCGGCGTCTTGCCGTCGCCGTCGTTGATCGGCTCCTGGCTCGCGCTGGACATCCACGTCACGGGCAGCTTGCCGGACGGCTGAGTGACCCCGAACAGCACGTCGGCCACGCCCTGCCCCTCCGTACCGGGCAGCCAGGACGCGACCAGCGCGTTCCAGTTGGGCAGCTGGGGGGCGATATCGAGGGGCCGTCCGGAGACGAGCAGCACCACGACCGGGACGCCGGAGGCGCGCAGAGTGTTGATCGTGTTGAGGTCGGCCGAGTCCAGGCCCATGCCGCCGGGCCGGTCGCCCATCCCCTCCGCGTACGGCGTCTCGCCCACAACCGCGATCGCGACCTTGTACGAACTGTCGATGCCGCTGCCGTTCTGGCTGTACGTCACGGTCGACGACGAGCCGACCGTGTTGCGGATGCCCTGCAGGATCGTCGTCCCGGGCGTGGTGTTGCCGGACGAGCCCTGCCACGAGATCGTCCAGCCGCCGCTCTGGTTGCCGATGTTGTCGGCGCTCTTGCCGGCCACGAAGATTTTGTTGTTGTCGCGGGCCAGCGGCAGCACGTTGCCGCTGTTCTTGAGCACCACCTGCGACTGCGCCACCGCCGTACGGGCCAGCGTCCGGTGCGCGGCACTGCCCACGGTTCCGGTGAACGAACGGTCGGTGAGCGGGTGCTCGAACAGCCCGAGCTCGAACTTCTCGGTCAGGATGCGCCGGTTCGCGTCGTCGATGCGCGACATCGCGACCCGGCCCGCCTGCACCTCGGTGCGCAGCAGGCTGATGAACGTCTGCCAGTCCTCCGGCACCATCACCATGTCGATGCCGGCGTTGATGGCCGTTCGCACGTCGGTGGCGCTCAGCCCGACGGCGCCGTCGATCTGGTTGATGCCGTCCCAGTCGGAGACCACGAAGCCGGAGAAGCCCAGCTCGCCCTTGAGCACCGTGGTGATCAGGTACTGGTTGCCGTGCAGCTTGGTGCCGTTCCAGCTGCTGAACGAGACCATCACCGAGCCGACGCCGCGCTGCACCGCGGCCTGGAACGGCGGCAAGTGGATGGCCCGCAGGTCCGCCTCGCTGAGCTGGGTGTTGCCCTGGTCGGTGCCGTTGGTGGTGCCGCCGTCGCCGACGTAGTGCTTGGCCGTGGCGAGGATCGAGGCCGGGGCGCCGCCGAGCGTCGAGCCCTGCAGCCCGGTGATGATCGACGTCATCGAGCTCGGCAGCTCGGGCTGCTCGCCGAACGACTCGTACGTACGGCCCCAGCGGTCGTTGCGGGCCACGCAGACGCATGGCGCGAAGTCCCAGTTCACCCCGGTGCCGGCGACCTCCTCGGCGGTCGCCCGGCCGATGTCCTGGACCAGCGTCGGGTTGCGGGTGGCGCCGAGGCCGATGTTGTGCGGGAAGATCGTCGCGCCCACGACATTGTTGTGACCGTGCACCGCGTCCGCGCCGTACAGGATCGGGATGCCGAGCGGCGTGGCGAGCGCGCCGTTCTGGAACCCGTCGTACATGTTCGCCCACGACGTCGCGTTGTTGGGCGACGGCGCCGAGCCGCCGCCGGACAGCACCGAACCCAGCCGGAACTGCGTGACCTGCGCCGGGCTGACCTCCGTACGCTCGGCCTGCGTCATCTGCCCGATCTTCTCATCGAGGCTCATCCGGCTCAGCAGGTCGCTGACACGGTCGGCCACCGGCAGCGACGGGTCCTGGTACGGGAGCGTGGCGGCCCGCGCCGACGCGGGCACGCTCACCAGAAGCCCGGACAACAGCAGCGCCGAAAGCAGGCCACGTCCGCGCCGCGCGCGGCTCCCAGAGATGATGATCCGCACGGGACGACCCTTTCGCCGACAGGTGGTACTCGCCTCGGACCATAAAGTCGCCCTGCTGGAGAGGCCAGAGGCTTTCACGCGTTTCACGACGGGTAGCGTCAACCACGAAACGGAGAGGGATGCAGCGTGGCGGGTAGACGGGAGCCACGGACCCGGCGGGGCGCCGACCCGGGGCCGATGCCGGGCCGCTTCGACGTCGCGTTGGGTGAGGCCGAACTGCTGCGCGACCTGAACCGGTCCGGAGGCTGGGTGCTGACCGTCGAGGGCGTCCTCCAGTCGTACGTCGACCTCGACGACCCGACATACCTTGACTTCGAGTACATGCAGTACATGGGCGATGTCATCGACTGCCTGGCCGACGAGGGCCGGCCGCTCGACGTGGTGCACGTCGGCGGCGGGGCCTGCACCCTTCCCCGGTACATCGCCGCCACCCGGCCGGACTCGCGGCAGATCGTCATCGAGCCGGACGGCACGCTGGTCGACTTCGTCCGCGAGCACCTGGCGCTGCGGTCGGTGCCGCGGCTGCGGGTTCGCGTGACCGACGGGCGCAGCGGGGTCGCGGCGCTCCGCGACGAGCGCGCCGACGTGATCGTGATCGACGCGTTCGACGGCCCGACCGTGCCGATCGAGCTGGTCACCGAGGAGTTCACCTGGGACGCGGCGCGGGTGCTGCGCCCCAACGGGACGTGGCTGCTCAACATCGCCGACGGCACGGGCCTGCCGTTCGCCCGGCGTGTGGTCGCCACGGCGCGCGCGGTGTTCCCGGAGGTCGTGGTGCTCGCCGACCCGGGCGTGCTGCGCGGTCGCCGGTTCGGCAACCTGGTCCTCGCCGCCTCCGCCGCGGAGCTGCCGATCGAGGAGCTGCTGCGCCGCGCGCCGGGCCATGTGCCCCCGGCGCGCTGCATGTACGGCGAGGACGTACGACGGTTCGTCACCGGCGCGGCACCGCTACACGACGGCGACGAGGTGCCCCCGCCCATGCCGCCCGAGGGCACCACCCTGCGCTTCTAACTTTCGGCGCGGTTGCGGGCACGCTTGAGCTTGTCGCGGGCCTCGTCGGCGCGGCGGCGCGCGGCCTCCGCCGTGCGGGCGGCCCGGTTGCGCTCCCGTTGTGTGACCTGGGCCTTGCGCTGGGCCGCCGACTGCCGGTCCCGGACCTCTTCGAGCGCGCGCGTTAGGCGCGCCGCCTCCTCGTCGATGGCCGCGATCTCGTCTCGTACGGCCGCGGCGCGTTCCTCCCACTCGGTGAGGTCGCGAGCGGTCTCGGCGGCCTGGTCGGCGGCGGCCCGGTGCTCGTCCGCCAGCCGCGAGAGCTCCGCCGCGGGATCCTTCTTGGCAGGTTTCTTCTGCGCCGGTGACCGTGCCGGTGGCCGGGCAGCAGGCCGGGCCGCCTGCGGCGCGGCGCCGAACCCGAATCCCGCGTGGCTGCGCGGCCGGTCCAGGCGGCCCGCCCGTACGTCCTCGGCGACGTCCGGGTCGATGGTGGCCGCCTGCAGGGTCTCCTCGACCTCCCGTACGGCCGGATCGCGGAGTGGCTGCCCGGCCTCGTCGGCGAGCTCCCGGGCCGTCCGGACCAGCTGGGCGATCAGCTCGCTGCGCCGCTGTTCCAGGCCGCCGATGTGGCCGGCCGACGCCCATGCTTCGCGCAGTTCGGCGCCAACGTCGAGCAGCCAGCCGATCTCGTCGCCCGCGGCCCGGGCCAGCTGGTTGACCGCCCACGCCGACACGGTCGGGCGGCGCAGCTCGCGCAACCGCTTGGCCAGCTCCGGGTTGTCCTTGGCCAGCTGGGTCCTGGTCGCGATGAAGTCCGCCGGCGCCACGCCGTAGAGCGTCCCGACGGCCGCGTCAAAGTCCACACCCGCCATCATGAGCCCCTCACCGGATTAGGAGGATGCTGGTCACGACTCGTCGCCGAACCGGCGCGCCGAGGCGTCCTCCTGGGCGAGCCGGTGCAGGGCGATGAGTACCTGCTCGTACAGCACCGTCGTCACGATCATGCCCTGCAGGGCCCGTTCGCGCGGCGCGTCGGCGGTCAGCTGGTCGGTCTCGTGCGCGCTGATCGCGCCGGCCGCCTCGATATACGGCCGCAGCCCGGTCAAGACGATGGGGAAGCCGAGCTGGCGTAGCGCGACGAACGTCTGGGCGAGCAGGTCGCGGGCGGGGGCGAGCGGGGTGACCCGCCAGCCCAGCTCGGCGATGAGCGCGTCGACGTCCTGTCGGGCGGCCCGCCAGTCGGCGTCGTCGGCGCGCGGCTCCACGTGCGGGCCGAGCGCGTACTGCGCCGTCCCCAGCAGGTCATGCAGGCCGATCTTGTCGTCGTCGAGCGCGGTGACGATCCCCGTGATCGCGGCGATGGGCAGGTCGGCGACCTCGCGCAACGCGCGGATGAGCCGCAGCCGCTTGAGGTGCCGCTCGTCGTACTCGGCCCGGGTGGCGGCGGTGGACGTGCCCTTCGGCAGCAGGCCTTCCCGCAGGTAAAACTTGATCGTCTGGACCGTTAGCCCGCTGCGGTCGCTCAGCTCCGAGATCTTCATGGCCGCCCCCTCGGGCTGGATATTATCGCTATCCAACGATGAGGTGGCTCGTTTGCCGTTCGTTGGCACAAACGGCGCCACGGGCCGGGACAGATCGACTACGTTGTGCGCTGCGGCCGTCTCTTACCGTTCGTACGCACTAGTTGTCAGCCCGTCCGAACCGTCTCCTACCGCCGCTCCGTGTACCTGTACGCATGGAGGGATGGTTTGTCGTGAACGCGTCCAGCGACGATCTTGTGGCGGCCGGTCAAATGTCGACGCTCTTCGATCTGGGCCGGCCACAGGACTTCGTGGCGATCTACCTGCTGCTGCGCGATGGGCGCTACACGCGCGAGCGCCTGGCCGAGTTGCTGCGCGCCCGCGACGTCGGCTACGACCCGTTCTTCTTCGCCGGCTTGCTGGCCGAGCTGCCGCACATCCCCGACCAGGACTTCGCGCCGTACTGCCTGGACGAGCTCGAGATCGCGATCATGCGGGCCCGGTTCGCCGACTGGTACCGCTCCCTCGTCGGCGCCGGCATTCCCTGAGCACGGGCCGTACCTTCCTGAGTGCAGCCGTACAGCACAATCACCGCAGCGGCCGTACAGGCCCGGCCAGGGCGTGCGGCCGGCCGTACGACGGGACACACTCAGCCGGCTCGGCGCATCGCCTCGGTGATCCGCTCGGCCGCGGCGGCCACCGGCGGCGCGTGCAGCCGGCCGGGGGAGCGGGTGAGCCGTTCGATCGGCCCCGAGACGGACACCGCGGCGATCACCCGGCCGCCGGCGCCGCGGATCGGGGCGGATACCGAGGCGACCCCCTGCTCGCGTTCGGCGATGCTCTGCGACCAGCCCCGGCGCCGTACGGAGGCCAGCGTGGCGGCGGTGAACTTGGCGTTGCGCAGCCCGCGGTGCAGCCGGTCGGGCTCCTCCCAGGCGAGCAGGATCTGGGCGGCGGACCCGGCGGTCATCGGCAGCGCGCTGCCGACGGGGACGGTGTCGCGCAGCCCGCTCATCCGCTCGGCGGCGGCCACGCACACGCGCACGTCGCCCTGCCTGCGGTAGAGCTGGGCGCTCTCGCCCGTCAGGTCGCGCAGCTGGGCCAGGATCGGCTGGGCGATGGCCAGCAGCCGGTCCTCGCCGGCCGCCGTGGCAAGTTCCGACAGCCGCGGGCCCAGAATGAACCGGCCCTGGGTGTCCCGGTGGACGAACCGGTGGTGCTCCAGCGCGACGGCGAGCCGGTGCGCGGTCGGCCGGGCCAGCCCGGTCGTCGACACCAGCTGGGCGAGCGAGGCGGGGCCGGCCTCGAGCGCGTTCAGTACGAGAACGGCTTTGTCAAGTACGCCGACTCCGCTAGAGTTGTCCATAAATCGATACTGCCGTCTCAAACTCTGAGATGCAAGTTCACTGACAAGGCAGGCCGACAGAGCTGTCGAGAGAGGTCGTGAGAGGTATGGGCCGAACACTGGCCGACAAGGTCTACGACGCGCACGTCGTGCGGCGTGCCGAGGGCGAGCCCGACCTTTTGTATATCGACCTGCACCTCGTGCATGAGGTGACGAGCCCGCAGGCGTTCGACGGGCTGCGCATGGCCAACCGCACGGTCCGCCGCCCCGACCTGACGATCGCCACCGAGGACCACAACGTCCCCACCACCGACATCCTGGCCCCGATCGCCGACCCGGTGTCCCGTACGCAGGTCGAGACGCTGCGCAAGAACTGCGCGGAGTTCGGCCTCCGGCTGCACCCGATGGGCGACGACGGGCAGGGCATCGTGCACGTCATCGGCCCGCAGCTCGGGCTGACCCAGCCGGGTATGACGGTCGTGTGTGGCGACTCGCACACCTCGACACACGGCGCGTTCGGCGCGCTGGCGTTCGGCATTGGCACCAGCGAGGTCGAGCACGTGCTGGCCACCCAGACGCTGCCGCAGGTCAAGCCCAAGACGATGGCCGTCACGGTCGACGGCACCCTGCCGTACGGCGTGACCGCCAAAGACCTGATCCTCGCCATCATCGCCAAGATCGGCACCGGCGGCGGGCAGGGCCACATCATCGAGTACCGCGGCGAGGCGATCCGGTCCCTGTCGATGGAGGGCCGCATGACGGTTTGCAACATGTCCATCGAAGCGGGCGCCCGGGCCGGCATGATCGCGCCCGACGAGACGACGTTCGCCTACCTGCGAGGCCGTCCGCACGCGCCATCCGGGGCCGACTGGGACGTCGTGAAGGAGCACTGGCTGTCGCTGCGCACCGACGACGGCGCCACCTTCGACAAGGAGGTGGTGATCGACGCGTCCACGCTGACGCCGTTCGTCACCTGGGGCACCAACCCGGGCCAGGGCGCGCCGCTCGGCGCCGGCGTACCCGACCCGGCCTCGTTCGACGACCCCACGGCGCGCGCCGCCGCCGAGCGGGCCCTCAAGTACATGGACCTGGCGCCGGGCACGCCGCTGCGCGACATCGAGGTCGACACCGTCTTCGTCGGCTCCTGTACGAACGGCCGCATCGAAGACCTGCGGGTCGCCGCCGAGGTCATTCAGGGCCGCCGGGTCGCCGACGGCATCCGGATGCTGGTGGTCCCGGGCTCGATGCGGGTCAAGGCGCAGGCCCAGGAGGAGGGCCTGCACGAGATCTTCACCGCCGCGGGCGCCGAATGGCGCGAGGCCGGCTGCTCGATGTGCCTCGGCATGAACCCCGACCAGCTGGCTCCGGGCGAGCGCAGTGCATCGACCTCCAACCGCAACTTCGAGGGCAGGCAGGGCAAGGGCGGCCGCACCCACCTGGTGTCGCCCGCCGTCGCCGCCGCGACCGCCGTCACCGGCCACCTGGCTGCTCCCTCTGACCTTTGATCCCGGGGATGGCGAGGCCACCTCTCCGGCCGTGTCCGCCCCTGCCGACCTCTAGGAGTCACTCGATATGGAAGCGTTCACCACGCACACCGGCCGGGCCCTGCCGCTGCGGCGCAGCGACGTCGACACCGACCAGATCATCCCGGCCGTATGGCTGAAGCAGGTCAGCCGCACCGGTTTCGAGAAGGGCCTGTTCGCCGCCTGGCGGGAGGACCCGTCCTTCGTGCTGAACGACCCTGTGTACAACGGGGCGAGCATCCTGGTCGCCGGCCCCAACTTCGGCACCGGCTCGTCGCGTGAGCACGCCGTCTGGGCCCTGCAGCAGTACGGCTTCCGCGTCATCGTCTCGGCTCGGTACGGCGACATCTTCCGCAACAACGCCACCAAGATGGGCCTGCTGCCGATCCAGCTGCCCGAGGCCGACGTCGAGCGGATGCAGGCCAAGATCGAGGCCGACCCCGGCACGGAGTTCACCGTCGACCTCGGCAAGCGCGAGGTCCGGGCCGCCGACGGCGAGGCGCAGTCGTTCGAGATAGACGACTACACCCGCTGGCGGCTCATGGAGGGGCTCGACGACATCGGGCTCACGCTTCGCCACGCCGACGCCGTCACCGCCTTCGAACAGCGGCGTCCCGGCTGGCTCCCCGTCACATCCTGACCCCGGCCCGGTAGCGCGATTGGGGTACGGGGGGCAGTCCTGACCGCTGTACGGCCCCACGTCGGGCGCCGGCGTGGACCCCGGCCCGGCAGGGCGATCCGGCTACGGGGGACAATCGTGCTGATGGGCAGGCACGGACGTACGACTCCGCAGCTCGTCCCCGAGTGGGACGACCCGGTGCTGACACGGCTGGCCAGGCGGCTGCGCGACGCGCACCGCCGGGTCGCCGCGTTGCCGGCGATCGACCGGCCCCGGCTCACCAGGCAGCTCCTGACGATCACCGACCTCGCCAAGCGCGACGCGCGGCTGGCCTGCCGCCGGCTCGAGGACTTCCTCGCGGCCCTCGACGCGGACCCGAGCATCGGGCTCGACGCGCGGGAGTGATCAATCGGCGCCGAGAAGGCGCGACAATTTCGGCGGCGACACGGGAAAACGCGCTTGCCGGTGATTGTGTCGGCGTCCTGGCTACCCTAGTTTCGTCCGAGCAAGGGGGAACCGGAGGAGTATCACCCATGAACAAGCGCGAATTGGTCGACGCAATCTCCGACCGGTTGGGCAGTAAGAAGGCCGCAGCCGAGGCTGTCGACGCCATCCTGGACACCATCCAGGCGACCGTCGCCAAGGGAGAGAAGGTCGCCATCACGGGATTCGGTTCGTTCGAGAAGGCCGACCGGCCTGCCCGTACGGCTCGGAACCCGGCAACCGGCAAGGAGATCCAGGTGCCTGCGACGTCGGTCCCGAAGTTCAAGGCGGGTGCCGACTTCAAGACACAGGTCGCCAGCAAGAAGAGGAAGTAGTTCCTCGTAGCCCAACCGGCTCGACGCCCGAGGCCCGCATCCACCGTGGCCTCGGGCGTCGCAGTGTCTACGGGCCGTACGGCTACGGGAGCGGAAAGGTGCCGAGCGTGATCGCGGTGATCCGCTCGTCTGCCACGGCGATGTTGACCCGCTGCCCGAACCGCAGCAGGCGCAGCCCCCCGGCCTCGAACGCCGCGGCGTCGAACGCGAGCTCGCTGCCGTCGTCGAGCAGCACGCTGCCCGAGCGCGTCTCCGGGTCGTACGCCCGTACCGTCGCCTGCATGGCCCGCAGCTTACTTCGCCGGCGGTCCCGTAGATCGGCGGCTTGGTGTCGGGGAGCTCGGCGGGTTAGTGGCCGGGGGCGAGGACGGGCAGGCGGGCGGCGACCGCGGCCGTACGCGGGCCGACGCCGAGCGCCAGGGCGGCCCGCAGGTCATCGAGGGTGTCGACGTCGCGGCGCAGGCCCGCGATGTCGTCCATGGTCAGCTCGCGCGCGCCGGACGCCCGATGCCGCCGCCGCGAGTCCGTGCCGAACGCCGGAGCGAAGGCGGCGTCCGGGCGTGCCGCGTACAGTGTGGTGCCCACGCCGGCCGCGTCGGGCACGAAGGCCGTCGAGGTCCGCGCCGCGGCGTCGAGCACCCGGGTCAGCTCGGCCGGGCGCAGCGCCGGCAGGTCCGCCGAGAGCGCCCCGACTCCGAAGCGCGGTGCCGCCAGCCTGGCCAGCTCTGCACCGTACGAAAGGGCGGGGTTCAGCCCGTCGTCGGGCTCGTCGGGCACGATCCGCGCGCCCAGCGCGTTGAGTTCGGAGGCGGCGATGGAGTCGTCGGTAACCACGATCACATCGCGGACTCGGTCGCAGCGCAGCGCCGCGGCCACGGTGTCGATGGCCACCGCGAGCGCCAGGTCCGGCCGCAAGGGGCCGGTAGCTCCAGCCAACCGGGACTTCGCCCGGGCCAGTACCTTGACCGGGACCACGAGCGACCAGTTAGAGACATCCTGGCTCGACACTAGATGTCTCTCACCGCGACACTTATGGGCACCTGTGCAGCTTATTCAGCGCTCCAAAGGCGGAGGACGTGGCAACGAGCGGCACGCCGGACCACCGGACTGAGCGCCGGGGTACCACGAGGAGGGTCATTGAGCCACGAGTATTCGAAGGCGTGGCGGACGACGTCGGTCGCCATCCTGCGCCCGTTGCTGTTCACGATGCTCAAGCGCGACTGGCGGGGACGGGAGAACGTCCCGCGGGACGGCGGCGTGATCATCGCCGCGAACCATCTGTCGTGGTCGGACCCGCTGGCGCTCGCCCATTTCGTGTACGAGTCCGGGCGCTACCCTGTCTACCTGGCCAAGGACGCCCTCTTCGACGTGAAGGGCCTCGGCCATGTCCTGCGCAGGCTCGGCCAGATCCCCGTCTTCCGCGACCGGGCCGACGCCGGGCTGGCGCTGCGTGAGGCCGAGGAGGGGCTGCGCGCGGGGGAGTGCCTGATGTTCTATCCGGAGTCGACCGTCACTCGTGACCCGGACATGTGGCCGATGACCGGCAAGACCGGCGCCGCTCGGCTGGCCCTCGCCACCGGCGCCGAGGTCGTGCCTGTCGCGCACTGGGGGGCGCACGTGCTGTGGCCGTACGGCACCAAGAAGTTCCGTCCGTTCCCCCGCAAGACCATGCACGTCATCGCCGGACCGCCCGTTGACCTGTCCAAATACGAGGGGCAGCCGCTCAACGCCCAGACCCTCGAGGCGGCGACCAGCGACATCATGCACGCCATCGCGGATTTGCTCGGCGAACTGCGGGGAGAGAAACCCCCGGAGAAGCTGTACGACCACCGCGCGGCGATCCGGGAGCGCCGCCGCAGCAGGCAGCAACCGCAGGAGCCACAACAGCAGGAGCCACAACAGCAGAAGCCACAGCAGGGGGAGGAAACCGAGTGAAGGTCGGCTGGGCTGAGCGGGGAGCGCTGTGACAGTACGGTCGGCGGTGTGCGGGACCGGGTCGTGGGGCACGACGTTCGCCAAGGTGCTCTGCGACGCGGGCGGCGACGTCATGCTGTGGGGCCGTCGTCCGGACGTGGTCGAGACGATCAACGCCCGGCACGAGAACCCCGGCTACCTGCCCGGTATCGCGCTGCCCGAGCGGCTGCGCGCCACGACCGACGCGGCGGCGGCGTTCGACGGCGTCGATTACGTCATGCTCGCCGTACCGTCGCAGACGCTGCGCGACAACCTGGCCGCCTGGCGTCCGGTCCTGCCGCGCGACGCGGTGCTGGTGAGCCTGGTCAAGGGCGTCGAGCTCGGCACGGGCAAGCGGATGTCGGAGGTGATCATGGAGGTCGCCGACGTACCCAAGGAACAGGTGGCCGTCGTTTCCGGCCCCAACCTCGCCCCCGAGATCGCCGCCCGGCAACCGTCGGCGTCCGTCGTGGCCTGCCTCGACGAGCGCTGCGCCCAGCGGCTGCAGGCGGCCTGCATGACGCCGTACTTCCGCATCTACACCAACACCGACGTGATCGGTGTCGAGCTGGGCGGCTCGGTCAAGAACATCATCGCGCTGTGTGTCGGCATCGCCGTCGGTCTCGGTTTCGGGCACAACACCCAGGCGCTGCTCATGACCCGAGGGCTGGCCGAGACGGCCCGGCTGGGTGCCGCGCTGGGCGCTGACCAGCACACGTTCTCCGGCCTGGCCGGCCTCGGCGATCTCGTGGGCTCATGCAGCGCCCCGATGGCACGCAACCGTACGTTCGGCGAGAACCTCGGCAAGGGCCGGACGCTGGAGGAGACCCTCGCGGCCACCAAGCAGACGGTCGAAGGGGTGAAATCCTCCGAGGCCGTCCTTGAGCTCGCCCGCAAGCACAGCGTGGACATGCCGATCACCGAGGTGGTCGCCGCCGTGATCCATCACGGCATGTCGATCACGGCGGCCGGGGAACGGCTGATGTCGCGATCTCCCAAACCCGAACGCTACGGAGTGTGACATGCTGTGAGCGATGCGTAGAGAATCAAGAAGGCAGGGTGAGAACACCCGAGCCGTCCATCTGCCCACCGCTCCGCTGCCGCGACAGACTCCGATCGGCGCGCCGGTCTGGCGTACGGCGGCGTTCTCGTTCGCCGGTGCCCAGGAGCACGCCGACCTGCTGACCGGCCGGGCGCGCGGTTATTCGTACAGCCGCGTCGGCAACCCGACCGTGGACGCGTTCGCCGCCGGGGTCGCCGCCCTGGACAGCTCCGGGCTGCCGGAGCGGGCCGCCGGGCAGGCGTTCTCGTCGGGAGCCGCGGCGACGACGGCGGTCTTCCTGGCCTTCTGCGGCGTCGGTGCGCATGTGCTCGCACCGGCGTCGGTGTACGGCGGCACGTACGACCTGCTCCACGGGGTGCTCGCCCGCTTCGGCATCGACGCGGACTTCGTCGACATGACCGATCCGGCGCAGGTGCGCGACGCCGTCCGGCCCAGCACCCGCATCGTATGGGCCGAGCCGCTGTCCGGGCCGGCGCTCACCGTGCCCGACCTTCCGGTGCTGGCCGCGATCGCCCGCGAGGCGGAATCGTTGTTCGTCGTCGATGCGACGGCGGCCTCGCCGGTCGTGTGCCGTCCGCTCGAGCATGGCGCCGACCTGGTCGTCCACTCCGCCACGAAGTACATCGGCGGGCACAGCGACGCGACCGGCGGCGTGATCGCCGGCCGTCCCGAGCTGATCAGGCGCGTCCGCCACGTACGGATCGCCACCGGCGACACCCTCGCCCCGGACGAGGCGTTCCTGCTGCGCCGCGGGCTCGAGACGCTGCCGCTGCGGGTGCGCCGGCAGTGCGACACCGCCTCGACGTTCGCGGCCGCGATCGCCAAGCACCCGGCCGTACGGCACGTCGACTATCCGGGGCTGCCGGAGCATCCCGGGCACGACCTGGCCCGCGAGCTCTTCGATGAGGGCCCGGAGGGCACCAGGTTCGGCGCCGTGGTGACGGTGACGCCGCTGGGCGGCCGCGCCGCGGGCCTCGCCTTCACCGACGCGCTGCGGCTGGCGCTCGTGTCCGGCGGGGCCGGTGGGCCGCACACTCAGGCGAGCCATCTCGCCTCCACCACCCATCGCCACCTGGACGACGCGGAACTGCGGGCCGCCGGCACCGATCCGGCGGCCGTACGGTTCGCCATCGGGCTCGAAGACGCCGAGGATCTGATCCGCGACGCCAGCGAGGCGCTCGACACCGTCGGGCGGGCCCTCGTCCCAGAGCCGGCCATCGCGGACGACGCCCTGGCCCTCACCCGCACCACGACGCCCAACAGCCCGGACGGACCCCACCGCGCAACCGCGCCCAACGGTGCGGACTGACCCCGGCCGCCGCGGGCACCCTCGCGGGCATCGGCAGATGAGCGACCGGCGCTGATCGCGATAAGGTCGGTCACCATGTCCGACCGCAGCGTTCACCCAGATCGCCGGATCCGCGTCGCCGTAGTCTTCGGCGGGCGCAGCTCCGAGCACGCCATCTCCTGCATCACCGCGGGCAGTGTGATGGCGGCCATCGACCGCGACCGCTACGAGGTCGTGCCGGTCGGCATCGCCCGGGACGGCCGCTGGGTGCTGGCCACCGCCGACCTGCGGCTGGCCATCGAGGGCGGTCGGCTCCCCGAGGTGACGGGGGAGGGCACGGCGCTGGCGCTGCCGTTCGACCCGGAGGCGCGCGGCCTGATGGTCGTCGAGCCGGGCGACGTGCCGAGCACGCTGGCCGCGGTCGACGTGGTGATCCCGCTGCTGCACGGGCCGTACGGCGAGGACGGCACGATCCAGGGTCTGCTTGAGCTGGCCGGGATCCGGTACGTCGGCGCCGGCGTGCTGGCCAGCGCCGTCGGCATGGACAAGGCGTTCATGAAGGCCGTGTGGGCCGGTCAGGGGCTGCCGCTCGGCCCGTACGTCGTGGTCAAGGACCGTGACTGGCGGCGCGAGCGCAAGCGGATGATCGACGAAATCAAGGAGCTGGGCTGGCCGGTCTTCGTCAAACCGGCCCGGGCCGGGTCGAGCATGGGCATCTCCAAGGTCGACGCCGAGGCCGATCTCGAAGCGGCGGTCGAGACCGCCCGCGAGCACGACCCGAAGGTCCTCGTCGAGGCGGCGATCGACGGGCGCGAGATCGAGTGCGGGGTGCTCGAGGGCCTCGATGACAATCCGCCGGACGCCAGCCTGCCCTCGGAGGTCAACATCGCCGCCGGGCACGACTACTACGACTTCGAGGCCAAGTATCTCGACGACGGGCTGCGGCTCGACATCCCGCCGAACCTGCCCGAGGCGGTCATCGAAGACGTACGGCGGCTCGCGGCGAAGGCGTTCGACGCGCTCGGTTGCGAGGGCCTGGCCAGGGTGGACTTCTTCCACACCCGCGACGGCAGGCTGCTGCTGAACGAGATCAACACCATGCCCGGCTTCACGCCCGCCTCGGCCTTCCCGAAGATGTGGGCGGCGACGGGCCTCGACTACCCGGCGCTCGTCGACCGGCTGATCCAGACGGCGCTGCGCCGCCCCACCGGCCTGCGCTGACCAAGCGGTTCCCCACGTGGCGACGTCGGCGTGCGGTCACTCGGCGGGGCTTGGGCGTGTCTCGGGTCGCTCGAGGCGAGGTTGGTCAGCACCGTCCTAGGAGAAGTCGACCCAGCCCTGCTCATGCAGCGTCGCGGCGTCGCTGGCCTGCAGCCCGGCGTCGGACATCGTCCACAGCGTGCCGCCGATGACCAGCGCCCGCCGGATGGTCGCCTGCGGAACCAGCCGGCTCGTCGTCACCGGCTGAGTGACCATCCCCATGCGTCGTACCTCGTCGGCCCGTACGGACAGCACGAGGGCCCCGCCGCCGGGGGGTGCCTGCTGGACGACGTTTCCGGCCCGGGACACGGGCAGGACGGTGAGGCCGCTGTTCGGCCAGTACAGGAAGGCGTGCGGGTCGAACTCCACCTCGGAGGTGCCCGAGTCGACCTTGTACGCCGACAGCCGGCGCGGGTTGGCCGGGTCGCGTACGTCGAACAGCGACACCTGCGTGCCGGTCGTCTGCCCCGCCGACGTGGCGTCCTGGCCGACCCCGATGAGTTGCCCGTTGCCCGCCGGATGCAGGTACGCGGAGTAGCCGTTGATCTTCAGCTGTCCGGTCGCGCGGGGGTGCGCCGGGTCGCGCAGGTCGAGGACGTACAGCGGGTCGGTCCGGCGGAACGTGACGACGTAGCCGGTCGGGCCGATGAAGCGCACGGCGAAGATCCGCTCGCCGGTGCCGAGCCCGTTCAGCGCGCTCACGGTGACGAGCCGGTCGCCGCGCTGCGCGAGCACGTGCACCGAACTCTGTGGCTGCGGCGGTGTTGCTTGCTGTGGCGGTGTTGCTTGCTGCGGTGGCGATGCTTGCTGCGGTGGCGATGCTTGCTGTGGTGGCGATGCTTGCTGTGGTGGCGATGGCGGGGATGCCTGCTGCGATGGTGTTGCCTGCTGCGCGGGCGATGCCTGCTGCGGTGGCGATGGCGGCGCGCTCGGCCGCCCCTGCGGCCTTCGCGGCGGCGTGATCGGCAGCGGTACGACCGGGTCCATGGTCGTCGCCACCCGCAGGTTTCCGCCGTACTCCGACAGGGAGTACTGGTTCAGCAGCGTGCCCGGCACGGCCCCGGACGCGACGTACCGAGGCCGCCCGGAGCCGCGGATGTCGAACTTGTAGATCTCTGTCCGCTGGGTCGCGGCCGGTGCGGTCTGGCCGCCCTGCGACTGGGGGACCCGGCCCAGCGGGAACCGCACGCGCGAGGGCACGTCGGTCACGTAGAGGCTGCCGGCCGTGCCGTACACGGTCTGGCCGCCGGCCACGACGCTCACCGGGTCGGGCTTGCTCAGATCGCCGTTCAGATCGACGGTCAGCACGCTGAGCAGCGACGTGCCGCTATAGGTCGGCGGGTGGCTGACCCGCTCGCACGGCACCTTCTGGGTCACCGTCTGACCGCCCCGCGTCACCTGGTACGAGGGCAGCCAGCTGTCCAGCGGGGCCTTGCGGACGACGTCCTGGTTGACCTTGGTGCGGTCGGCCTGGGTCTTGCCGGAGTCGGCCGGATCGGGCTGCGGGAACTCGATTCGCGGGATGGAGCGGACGACCACTCGCGCGACCGAGCCCACTTGGCGGGCGTCAAGGTACGCGCCCTTGGCGGTCAGCTCGCTCACGATGCGCGGCTGCGCCGAGATGTCGACCAGGGTGAGATGCGCGCTCGGCACCCCCGGCCCCGGCAGCGGCGTCGCCGTCTCCGGCTCACCCCGGACGAGCGGTACGGGAACGGCGCGGGATTCGACGATGAGGACGCGGTTGCCCGACAGCAGCAGATCGGTGTCGGTGGAGACGTGGACCTTGGACAGATCGAGGGTGCCGGTGATCTTACGCGACGCCGCGTCGACGACGTAGAGCCTGCCCCGGGCGATCGCGATGATCCGGCGGCCGTCGGTCTTGACGATGTCGGGCTCGTCGACGCCCGCCTCGTGCACATTGGTGCCCGAGTGGTCCTGGGCCGTCGACGGCGCTCCGCCCGGGACCATGGCCCTGGACTCGGCGCCATCCGGCCCGGCCAGCGGCTGGGGCGTCAGTGGCGAGAACTCCGTCAGCCCGTACGGGCCCACCTGCTCGGCCGTGGCCCGGCGCAGCCCGTTGAGCAGCTCGGTGCAGTTGTCATAGGCGACCAGTCGTGCGGCTGAGAGCTGGGTGGGCGGCGACCCGCCGCCCTGTCTCTTTGGTGTGCTGTGACCGGAGCAGCCCGCGATGCCGAGCCCTGCGGCCACCAGGAAGCTCATGAACGTACGCGCGGCCATACCGATAAGACGGGGTCGCCCCCGCCCCGGTTCCACCTAAATTTCCGTACCGAGGGAAAGCGCGGATCGGTGTTGACCCTTCCGTTGCGGCAGCTTCTAGCGTGGTCGGCGTCCGACGAATCGTGGGGTGACAGGTTTCGTGGCTTGGTCGATTCAGCAGGTGGCGCGGTTGTCCGGGGTGACGGCGCGGACGCTGCGGTACTACGACGAGATCGGGCTGCTGCGCCCGGCTCGGATCGGGGCCAACGGATACCGGTACTACGAGCGGGAGCAGTTGCTGCGGCTGCAGCAGATCCTGTTGTTGCGCGAGCTGGGCATGGACCTGACCGCGATCGCCGCGGTGGTGGACGGCGAACGCGACCGGCTCGAGGCGTTGCGCGCACATCAGCGGCGGCTGCTCGCCGAACGTCAGCGGCTGGACCGGCTCGTGCAAACCGTTGCCGCCACGATCGCCCATCTGGAGGAGGGAACCGTCATGCCGGCCGAGGAGATGTTCGAGGGGTTCCGGTTCACGCCCGAAACGCTCGACGAGCTGGAGGCGTTGGCCGTCGAGCGGTCGGGGACGACCGAGCAGCCCTATTTCGCGGAACTCAAGCGGCGTACCGCGAACTGGAGCGAGGAGCAGTTCCGGCAGGTCGAGCAGGCAGGAGCAGATATCGAGCGCCGGCTCCTGGAACTGCTGCGCGCGGGCGTCGCCGCCGACGACCCGCGGGTGTTCACCGTGCTCGACGACGATGTGGCCGCCCAGCGGCGGCTCATGCCGCTGAGCGCCGACGAGTACGCCCGGTTGGGTGAGGCGTTCGCCGCCGCGCCGGAGTTGCGGGCGCACCTGGACGCCCGGGACCCACGGCTGGCCGAGTACATGCGCGATGCGATGGTCGCCTACGCGGCCGCACGAATGGGGTGATCGCTGTGCCGGTGGCGCGGAATCTGACGGTGACCGCGGCCGACGGGACCCGGCTGGTGGTCGACCACCACCTGCCGCCTCCGCCCGGTGACGGCAGCCGGCCCGGCGTGGGCGTGGTGGTGTGGATTCGTACTCCGTACGGCCGCAAGGGCATCGCCTCGATCGCGAAACGGTTCGCCAAGGCCGGCGCGCACGTCGTGGTGGAGGCGTTGCGCGGCACCGACGGGTCCGGCGGCCGCTATGACCCGTTCAATGTCACGCCGGACGACGCGGCGGACGTCCTGACCTGGCTGCGCGGCCAGCCCTGGTTTCCGAGGGTGATCGTCACTTGGGGCATCTCGGCGATCGGCTACGCGTCCTGGGCGCTGACCGACCTCGACGTACCGGAGTGGCGGCTGGCGATCTTGCAGGACGCGCCGTCGGAGCTACGCGATGGGCTGGTCTACCCCGGCGGGATCTTCGCCGGCAAGGTGATGCTCGGCTTCCTCGGCGGCGTGGAATGGCAGGCCGCGCACTGGCGGGCGTCGCTGCCCCGCGCCATGCTCGCCTCGGTACGGACCGCCCGGCGCGCCACCAAGGTGCTGGCCGACATGCCGCTGGGGACCGCCGACCAGCGGCTGGTCGGGCACCGAGTGGACTACTTCCAAGACTGGCTGGCCCACGAAGACGACGAGGAGTACTGGAAACCGCTCGACCGGCGCCGCGGCGCACCC
>DATBKU010000083.1:0-45298 GCA_036555725.1 Streptosporangiaceae bacterium
AGTGACAGCCGGTTACGAGGTTATACGCCCCGACTGACAGAGCTCATATTGAAGTCCGGCACCCGCAGGGCCGGCATCGCAGCCCTAGTGAACCAGTCGCTCCATTCCCTCGGCAGCGTCTTCTCGGTCCGCCCCGCCTCCGTCGCCCGTCCCAGCAGGCCGACCGGCGACTCGTTGAACCGGAAGTTGTTGACCTCGCCGGTCACCTCGCCGTTCTCGACGAGATAGACGCCGTCGCGGGTGAGCCCGGTGAGCAGCAGCGACTGCGGGTCGACCTCGCGGATGTACCACAGGCAGGTCAGCAGCAGGCCGCGCCCGGTACGGGCGATCATGTCGTCGAGTGGCGGCGCGCCGTCCGGGCCGGCCATGAGGAGGTTGTCGATGCCCGGGGTGACCGGCAGGCCGGTGAGCCCGGCGGACTGACGGGTCTGCAGCAGGGCGGTCAGCCGCCCGCCGGAGATCCAGTCGGTCGCGGTGAGCCCGAACCCGTTGTCGAAGACCGAGGAGTTCCGGCCGGAGGCGTGCGCGACCACGAACGGCGCGCACTCCAGGCCGGGGGCGGACGGGTCGCTGTACAGCCGTACCGGCAGGCCCGCCAGCTCCTCGCCGACCTTGGTGCCGCCGCCGGGCCGGCTGAACACCGTACGGCCGTCGTGCGCGTCGCGCGCCCCCGACATCCAGTACATGTACGTCATCAGGTCGGAGACCGCGCTCGGCGGCAGGATCGTCTCGTACCGGCCCGCGGGCAGGTCGACTCGCCGCTCGGCCCAGCCCAGGCGGCGGCTCAGCGCGGCGGTCAGGCCCGGGACGTCGACGTCGCGGAAGTCCTCGGTGCTCATCCCGGCCCATGCCGAACTCGCCAGGTCGCCCGACTTCGCGTTGAGCTCGACCTTGCCGGTGGGCTGGTCGTGCCGCAGCCGCAGCCCGGCCGACGAGCCGAGGAACGTCGAGGTCATCTCGTGGTGGGCGAAGCCGTACAGCTTCCGCCCGGCGGCAGCGGCGGCGGCGAACGCCTCGCCCAGCGCGGGCGCGAAGCCGGAGAAGACACCGATCTCCGTCTCGGCCGGAGCGCCGGCCCAGTCGGCGCGGGAGGTCGCGTCCGCGATGAGCGGCATCGCGTCCTCGGCCGGTTCGCTGTCGTCGGCGACCGCCTCGGCGGCCCGGACGACGTCCTCGATCTGATCCGGCCGTACGCCCGCCCGCGACACGACCCCGGAGGCCATACCGTCACCCTTGCCGCGCAGCGCGATCACCGTGAGCCGGCGCGATCTGGTGACCCCGTTGGTGGTCAGCGTGTTGCCCGCCCAGCGCAGGTTGGCGTCGCTGGACTCATCGGCGATGACGATGCAGTCGTCCGTGCGCGACAGCGCCAGCGCCCGCTCCACGGCCTCCTGCGGAGTCATGTGCCCGCTCACGCGGCTCCCTCCTCGCCTAGCGGCTCGTCGGCGCGTGAGCACCTCGCTGTAGTGAATTTGTTCGCTGTGCTCACCGGCCCGCCTCCTTGAGCGCGTTGAGGATGTTGACGCCGCGGAACAGCGCGGACGGGCAGCCGTGGCTGACCGGGGCGACCTGACCGGGCTGCCCCTTGCCGCAGTTGAAGGCGCCGCCGAGGACGTACGTCTGCGGCCCGCCCACGGCCTCCATCGAGTTCCAGAAGTCGGTGGTGGTGGCCTGGTAGGCGACGTCGCGCAGCTGGCCGGCCAGCCGGCCGCCCTCGATCCGGTAGAACCGCTGGCCGGTGAACTGGAAGTTGTACCGCTGCATGTCGATCGACCAGCTCTTGTCGCCCTCGATGAAGATGCCGCGGTCGACCCCCGCGATCAGCTCCTCCGTCGACGGGCCATCGGGCGCCGGGCGCAGCGACACGTTCGCCATCCGCTGCAGCGGCATGCTGGACGGGGAGTCGGCGAACGCGCAGCCGTTCGACCGTGCCGCGCCGGTCAGCCGGGCGATGCGCCGGTCGAGCTGGTAGCCGACGAACCGGCCGCCGGAAACGATGTCCCAGGCTTGCGTCTCGACGCCCTCGTCGTCGTAGCCGATGGTGGCCAGCCCGTGCTCGGCGGTGCGGTCGCCGGTGACGTTCATCACGGGTGACCCGTACTGCAGTTTGCCCAGCTTGTCCGGGGTGGCGAACGACGTGCCCGCGTACGCCGCCTCGTAGCCGAGCGCCCGGTCGAGCTCAGTGGCGTGGCCGATGGACTCGTGGATGGTCAGCCACAGGTTCGACGGGGCGATGACCACGTCGTACGAGCCCGCCTCCACCGAGGGCGCGGCCAGCTTCTCGGCCAGCAACTCGGGGATCCGGGCCAGCTCGGCGTCCCAGTCCCAGCCGGTGCCGGTCAGGAACTCGTGCCCGCGCCCGACCGGCGGCGCGATCGTGCGCATCGTGTCGAAGGTGCCGTCGCTGATGCCGACCGCGTTGACGGCCGGGTGCAGCCGGACCCGCTGCTGCGTGGTGACCGTGCCCGCCGCGTCGGCATAGAACTTGTTCTCCTTCACCTGGAGCAGCGAGGCATCGACGTGGTCGACGTGGTTGTCGCCGAGCAGCCGCCGGCTCCACTCGGTGAGCAGCCCCACCTTGTCGGCGGTGGGCACGTCGAACGGGTCGACCTGGTAGGCGGAGATCCAGGTGCGCTCGCCGTGCACCGGCTCGGGCGCCAGCTCGATGCGCTCGCGGTTGACGGCCGCGGCCACCCGGGCCACGTCGACGGCCTGCTCGGCCACCCGCGCCGCCGCGTCGGCGGTCAGGTCGATGCCCGCGGCGAACCCCCACGTGCCGTCCTTGACGACGCGCACCCCGATGCCGAGGGTGTCGGCGTCCAGGGCCGTCTCGAGGGCGGCGTCGTGCAGCCGCAGGGTCTGGCTGCGGATGCGTTCGAGCCGGAAGTCGGCGTGCTCGGCGCCGAGCTCGCGGGCGCGGGTGAGCGCGGCGTCGGCGAGCGCGCGCAACGGCAGGTCGGCGAAGGCCGGATCGATCTCTCGCACGCACGCAACCTACCGTGTCCTACAAACTCGGCCCTCAATCATTTGGCGGCCGCGTGATCGAAGTGCGACGGGGTAGCCGGATAGCGTGACGACCGGAGGTGCACATGAGTCGTTCCGTCCTCGTTACCGGCGGCAACCGGGGCATCGGCCTCGCCATCGCCCGCGAGCTGGCGGCCGCGGGAGACGCCGTGGCCGTGACGTACCGGTCCGGCGAGCCGCCCGAAGGGCTGTTCGGCGTCCGGTGCGACGTCACGAGCTGGTCCGATGTCGACGCCGGCTTCGCCAAGATCGAGGCCGAGCAGGGCCCGGTCGAGGTGGTCGTGGCCAACGCCGGTGTGACCAAGGACACGCTGCTCGCGCTGATGAGCGAGGACGACTTCAGCTCGGTGCTCGACACCAACCTGACCGGTGCCTTCCGGGTCGCCAAGCGGGCGGTGCGAGGCATGATGCGCATACGCAGGGGCCGCATCATCCTCGTCTCCTCAGTCGTCGGCCTGCTGGGGTCGGGCGGCCAGGCCAACTACGCGGCCTCCAAGGCCGGCCTGATCGGCCTGGCCCGGTCGCTCGCCCGCGAGCTCGGTTCGCGCAACATCACCGCGAACGTGATCGCCCCCGGCTTCGTCGACACCGAAATGACGGCCGCGCTCGGCGAGGAGCGGCAGGCGGAGATCAAAAAGCAGATCCCGCTGGGCCGCATCGCGACCTCCGAAGAGATCGCGAAGGTCATACGGTTCGTGGCGAGCGACGACGCCGCCTACATCACCGGCGCGGTCATTCCGGTAGATGGCGGCCTGGGAATGGGCCATTAGCGTGATGCGGGCTCACGTGGAAGGCGGACTGGCCGCCGTGATCGGCGGGCTGTACTAGAAATGGGGCACTGACAGATGGGCATTCTCGACGGCAAGCGCATCCTCGTCACCGGGGTGCTCACCGACGCCTCGATCGGCTTCCACGTGGCGAAGATCGCCCAGCAGGAGGGCGCCACGGTCGTCGTGTCGGGATTCGGCCGGATGAGCCTGGTCGAGCGGATCGCCAAGCGCCTCCCGGCCGAGCCGCCGGTGCTCGAGCTGGACGTCACCGACCCCGAGCAGCTGGACACCCTGGCCGCGCGGGTGGGGGAGCACGTGGACGGCCTCGACGGCGTCGTGCACGCGATCGCCTTCGCGCCGCAGACCGCGCTCGGCGGCAACTTCCTGGACACCTCGTGGGACGACGTCGCGATGGCCATGCACATCTCGGCGTACTCGCTGAAGTCCCTCACGATGGCCTGCCGCCCGCTGCTCAAGGGCGGCGGCTCCGTGGTCGGCCTCGACTTCGACGCCACCAAGGCCTGGCCGGTCTACGACTGGATGGGCGTCGCCAAGGCGGGCCTGGAGTCGTGCTCCCGCTACCTGGCCCGATACCTCGGCGGCGAGGGCGTACGGGTCAACCTGGTGGCCGCCGGCCCGCTCAAGACGATGGCGGCCAAGAGCATCCCGGGCTTTGAGGAGTTCACCAACCTGTGGCCGGAGAAGGCGCCCCTCGGCTGGAACGTCGCCGACCCGGTGCCCACGGCGCGGGCCTGCGTGGCGCTGCTGTCCGACTGGTTCCCGGCCACCACCGGCGAGATCATCCACGTCGACGGCGGCGTGCACGCGCTCGGTGCCTGACCGCCTCCCCGGCGATCGTCACGTCGCGCTGAGGGCGCCTGCGGTGAGCAGGCCGAGCAGGATGCCGCCCAGGGCCACCCGGTAGTAGACGAACAGCAGCGTCGAGTGCCGGACGAGGTACTTCAGCAGCCAGGCGATCGAGGCGTACCCGACCACGAACGAGACGATCGTGGCGACCGCGGTCCCGGCGGGCGGCAGGCCGCCGCTGCCGGGCTCGCCGACCTTGCGCAGCTCGAACAGGCCGGACAGGACGACCGCCGGCACCGACAGCAGGAACGAGTACCGGGCCGCCGCCTCGCGCGTGTACCCGAGGAAGAGCCCGCCGGTGATGGTGGACCCCGATCGCGAAGAGCCGGGGATCAGCGACAACGCCTGGAAGCCGCCGATGATCAGGCCGTCGCGCAGGTTCAGGTCGGCGACCTCGCGTTTCTGCCGTCCGTACCACTCGGCGACCATCAGCACCAGGCCCATCACAATGAGCATGGTGGCGTTGATCCACAGGTTCCGGGCGGGGCCTTCGATCTGGTCCTTGAACGCCAGCCCGGCCACGCTGACCGGCACGGTGCCCCAGATGATGTACCAGCCCATCCGCGCGTCGAGGTCGGCGCGCAGCGGTTTGTCCCGCAGGCTGCGCAGCCAGGTCCAGGTGATCCGGACGATGTCGTCGCGAAAGTAGATCAACACGGCGGCCATCGTGCCGAGCTGGATGACCGCGGTGAACGCCGCCCCAGGATCGTCCCAGCCCAGCAGCCGCGGCACGATCAGCAGGTGCGCGGAGCTCGAGATGGGCAGGAACTCGGTCAGGCCCTGCACGATCCCGAGCAAGGTGGCTTGCAGAAAGTTCACGGAAGCGCGGTCTCCTCGTCGAGAACGTCGGCGGGGCGGCTGGCGTAGCCCGGCGGAAGGGCCGGGAGGCTTCCGGCAGCGTAGCGTCCCGCGGCGGGTAACCGAGCGACGATAGCGGCACCACCTGTACTCTCCGCGTTCATGGAGCAGCGTCGCCTGGGTCGCAGCGGCCTGTCCGTGTCATGGCTCGGCCTCGGCACGCTGACGTGGGGCACCGACACCGGCGACGAGGACGCCGCCGCCCAGCTGACCGCCTTCGTCGATGCCGGGGGCACCTTCGTCGACACCGCCGGGGTCTACGCGGACGGGGTCAGCGAGCTCCTGCTCGGGCGGCTGCTGCGCGAGGTCGTGGCCCGCGACGACCTCGTCATCGCCACGAAGTCGGGGATCACGCGCGGCGGCCGATACGATGCCTCCCGCCGGCACCTGCTGGCCGCCCTCGACGCGTCGCTGGCCCGGCTCGGCGTGGACCACGTCGACCTGTGGCTGGTGCACGCGTACGACCCGGAGACGCCGCTCGAGGAGACCCTGTCCGCGCTGGACGAGGCGGTCGCATCAGGGCGGTGCCGCTACGTGGGGGTCGCCGACTACGCCGGCTGGCAGCTGGCCAAGGCCGCCGTCTGGCAGCGCGCCTGGCCGGGACGGGTCCCGATCGTGGCCGCCCAGACGGAGTACTCGCTGCTCCGGCGCGACGTCGAGCGCGAGGTCGCGCCCGCGGCACTGGACGCCGGGGCCGGCCTGCTGCCCTGGTCGCCGCTCGGCCGCGGCGTGCTGACCGGGAAGTACCGCACCGGGATCCCGGCCGACTCCCGCGCCGCCACCCCGCACCTCGCCGAGTTCGTCCGGCCCTATCTCGGCGACCGCAGCAGGCAGATCGTCGAGTCGGTGGCCACCGCGGGCGACGGGCTCGGTGTGTCGCCGCTGGCCGTCGCGCTCAGCTGGGTACGGGACCGGCCCGGCGTCGTGGCCCCGATCGTCGGCGCCCGTACGGCGGGACAGCTCACCGGCATCCTGCAGGCCGAGGACGTCACCCTGCCGCAGGAGATCCGGGACGCGCTCGACGACGTCTCCGACGCCTGACGCTGCCTATAGCCAGCCGCTCTTTTTGAACTTGCGGTACAGGATGCCGCAGGCGGTCAGGACGACGCCGATGACCAGCGGGTACCCGAAGGTCCAGTGCAGCTCCGGCATGTGCTCGAAGTTCATGCCGTAGATCCCGGCCACCATGGTGGGGATCGCCAGGATCGCCGCCCACGCCGAGATCTTGCGCATGTCCTCGTTCTGCTGCGCGCCGACCAGCGCGAGGTGTGCGCTGAGCACGTTGGTCAGCAGTTCGTTGTGCGAGTCGACCGTGCCGTCGACCCGTAGCAGGTGGTCGAGCACGTCCCGGAAGTAGTCGGTCGTCGAACGGCAGATGGGGATCCGGCCCTTGACGATCTCCTCGATCGCCGGGATGAGCGGGTCTTCGGCCGCGCGGAACTCCAGCACCTCGCGCTTGAGCCCGTAGATGTCCTCGGTGACGTCGCTCCCCTTGGGATGGAAGACCCGGCGCTCCAGGGCGATGATGTCCACCTCGAGCTCGTGGGCCACGACTCCGTAGTTGTCGACGACCTCGTCGCAGACGGCGTACAGGACGGCGCTCGGGCCCGTGGCCAGCAGCTCCGGGTCGGACTCCAGCCGCTGCCGCACCGAGCCGAGCGGGTTGCCCGCGCCGTGGCGGACCGTGATCACGAAGTCCTTGCCGACGAAGAGCATGATCTCGCCGACCTCGACCTCCGACCCGGTCTCGACATAGTGCACCGGCTTGAGCACCACGAAGATCGAGTCGTCGTATTTCTCCAGCTTGGGCCGCTGATGCGCCTTGACTGCGTCCTCGACCGCGAGCGGGTGCAGCTTGAGCTCGTCTTTGACCAGGTCGAACTCTTCCTGGGTCGGCTCGTGCAGGCCGATCCACATGAAGCAGTCGCCCTGCTCGCGCGCGGCGTCGAGGGCGTCGCTCATGTCGCCGTCCACGTCCTGGCGGCGTCCCTCGCAGTAGATCGCGCAGTCCATAATCACGAGTCGACATTGTGGGGCATAGAGTGCGGTGAGTGACCACGGTTCTGCTGGTTCGCCATGGACTGACCGCGCTGACCGGCCCGGTGCTGTCCGGGTGGACGCCCGGTGTCCACCTCGACGACCGCGGACGCCGCCAGGCCGAGGCGCTCGCGGCCCGCATCGGCGGGCTCGCGCTGCACGCCGTGGTGTCCAGCCCGCTCGAGCGCTGCCGCGAGACGGCCGAGGCGGTCCTGGCGAACCGGAACGGCACGCCGAGCCACGTCGACGAGCGGTTCGGCGAGGTGCGGTACGGCGACTGGACGGGCGAGAAGCTGGAGACGCTCGCCAAGGATCCGTTGTGGCCCGTCGTGCAGGCCCATCCGAGCGCCGTACGGTTTCCGGGCGCGGAGGGCGAGAGCCTGCCGGCCGCGCAGCACCGGGCGGTCAGCGCGATCCGCGACTGGAACGCCCGGCTCGGCGACGACGCGGTCTACCTCGTCTGCAGCCACGGCGACATCATCAAGGCGATCCTGGCCGACGCGCTCGGCCTGCACCTCGACCAGTTCCAGCGGATACAGGCCGACCCGGCGTCGCTGAGCGTGGTCCGCTACACGGGGCTGCGCCCATTCGTCGTCCGGGTCAACGACGTGGGCGGCGGGATCGACGGCCTGCTGCCGCCGCCCAAGGATGCCGAAGCGGAGGGTTCACCGGAGGCGGGCGCCGCTGGTTCGCCGGCGGCGAACCCGGCCGGCGGGGGAGACAGTGACGCGCCCGTCGGCGGCGGCGCGTAAGGTCAGTCGTATGCCGGTCATCTCCTACGACATGCCTGACAGGTTCGTCGCAGGCGCCGTCGGGCAGCCCGGCGAGCGCACGTTCTTTCTGCAGGCCCGCGACGGCCGGCGGATGACCAGCGTCGGCCTCGAGAAGTTTCAGGTCACCCTGCTCGCCGAGCGGCTGGGCGAGCTCCTCGACGAGGTCCTGCGGCGCAGCGGCGGCACGGCCAGCGTGCCCGCGGTCGCCCCGGCCGACCTGAGCGACGAGGAGCCGCTCGACCAGCCGGTCGAGGAGGAGTTCCGGGTGGGCACCATGGCCCTCGCCTGGGACCCGGACGACGAACGGGTGATCATCGAGGCGCAGGAGGTCACCGAAGACGAGGAGGAAGAGACCGAGATCGGCGCCGACGAGCCCGTCATCGCGGTGCTCCGGGTCAGCATCACCGCCGGTCAGGCCCGCGCCTTCGCCGACCGCGCGCTCAAGGTCGTCGCGGCCGGCCGGCCGCCGTGTCCGCTGTGCGGGCTGCCACTCGACTCCGCGGGTCACATCTGCCCGCGCCAGAACGGACATCTGGCCTGAGATGGACGACGATCGGGTGCCCGATGATCGCGATCCGCCCTGGCTGAGATCCGCGGATAGCTGGACACTGGTGACATGACCCGACCCTCCCCGGACGCCTACGGGTTCGATCATGCGGACGGCGGGGTCGATCCCGCCGACGTCGGCGCCGCCATCCATCTGCTGCGGCAGGGCCGGATCACCGTGGAGGGCCGCCTGGTCGCGGCGTCCAACGCCACCATGTACTGCTCCGTCGCGCTCGACGGGGTCATGGCGGGCTGCGTGTACAAGCCGGTCTCGGGGGAGCGGCCGCTGTGGGACTTCCCCGACGGCACGCTCGCCGACCGCGAGGTCGCCGCCTACGCGGTCTCCGAGGCGATGGGCTGGCGCATCGTGCCGCCGACGGTGCTCCGCGACGGCCCGTACGGCCCGGGCATGGTGCAGCTGTGGGTCGAGCCCGACCCGGAGATCGACGTCGTCGCGTTGTCGCGGGCCGACGACCCCGCGGTGCGCCGGATGGCGGTGTTCGACGCCGTCGTCAACAACGCCGACCGCAAGATCGGCCACCTGCTGCCGACCGGCGACGGGCACGTGTACGGCTGCGACCACGGCGTGTGCTTCTCCACCGAGTACAAACTCCGCACGGTGCTGTGGCAGTGGCGCGGCGAGCGGCTGCTCGACGACGCGATCGAGGCGCTGCGGACGCTGCGGAAGGCCTTCGACGGCCCCCCGCTGGGCAGTTACCTGGGCAGCCTGCTGACCGCCGAGGAGGTCGACGCGACGCGGCGGCGGGTCGACCTCATGCTCAAGCACCGCATCCATCCGTATCCGTCCGACGAGTGGCCCGCCATCCCCTGGCCGCCGCTCTAAGCGCGGCACCCCGGCGTGCGGCGGCGTGCGGGCCGATGCTGAAATGTCGGCATGTGTACGGCGGTCGTCAGCGTGGACCCTGCCTCCCCGTTCCCCGTCCTGCTCGCGGGCGTGCGGGATGAGTTCGTCGCCCGGGCGTGGCAGCCGCCGGGGCGGCACTGGCCCGAGTGGCCGAACCTGATCGGCGGACGCGACACCCAGGCCGGCGGCACCTGGCTGGCCGTCGACCCGGTCGCCCCCCGGGCCGCGTGCGTCCTCAACGGCCGCGGCCGGATGGCGGCTGAACAGGCCCGTACCTCCCGTGGCGTACTGCCGCTGCGCGCCGCCGCCGACTGGGCGGGCCCGGAGGGCAAGCTCACCGAGGCCGAGCTGACGCGCTTCGATCCGTTCCATCTGGTGGCCGTCGATCCAGGTGCGGTACGGCTGTGGAGCTGGGACGGCGACGAGCTGGTGGAGCGGCCCCTGGGGACGGGCCTGCACATCATCGTCAACAGCGGCCTCGAGGGGACCGACCTGCGACATGACGGGCCGGGCAGCGAGGAGATGTCGGCGCGGGTCACATACTTCCGCGCCCGGTTCGAGGCGGTCGACCGGCCCGAGCCGGCGGCCCCCGACCCGGCCGCGGCCTGGGACGACTGGCTGCCGCTGCTCGACGGGGACGGCCTGGACCACATGGACCCGCGTGCCCTGATCCTGCGGCGCGACTTCGGCGACGGGCGGATCTGGGGGACCACGTCGATCAGCCTGGTCGCGCTGACGCGAGACGGCGCCCGCTTCGACTTCTCGGCCGAGCCCGGTGACCCAAGCGCTTGGTACGCCGTACACCGGCCGTAGGGAGCCGGCGCCCGCAGCCGGCGATTCCGCAGGCAGCGCCCCGCCGCGGGCGCGGATCCGGCCGGCGCCACCGCGGCAAAGGGGGCCGCGGGGCACAGATAGGCTGCTAGGTATGCGATCGTGGCCTGCCCCCGCCGTACCCCGCCTGTCCGACCTGGGACTGCCTGCCACGGGACCGCAGCTACACATCCACGACACCGCCGCCCGCGCCGTGCGCCCTGCCGAGCCCGGTCCAACGGCTCGGATGTACGTCTGCGGCATCACGCCGTACGACGCCACCCACCTCGGGCACGCCGCGACGTACCTCGCCTTCGACCTGATCAACCGGGCCTGGCGCGACGCCGGGCACGAGGTCGCCTACGTCCAGAACGTCACCGACGTCGACGACCCGCTGCTGGAGCGCGCCGGGCAGACCGGCGAGGACTGGGCCCGGCTGGCCGAGCGTGAGATCGCGCTGTTCCGCGAGGACATGACCGAGCTGCGGATTCTGCCGCCGGCACAGCTCGTCGGCGCGGTCGAGGCCATCCCGCTGATCATCGACATGATCGAGGCGCTGCGGGCGAAGGGCGCCGCGTACGACGTCGACGGCGACGTCTACTTCCCGATCAGCGCCGACCCGTGGTTCGGCCAGGTCAGCGGACTGACCGCCGAGCAGATGCTGCCGCTGTTCGCCGAGCGTGGCGGCGACCCCGACCGGCGCGGCAAGAAGGACCCCCTCGACGCGCTGCTGTGGCTGGCCGAACGGCCCGGCGAGCCCGCCTGGGATTCCCCGTTCGGACGGGGCCGGCCCGGCTGGCACGTCGAGTGCGCGGCCATCTCCGTACGGCATCTCGGCATGGCCTTCGACATCGAGGGCGGCGGGGCCGACCTCGTCTTCCCGCATCACGAGATGAGCGCCTCGCACGCGCAGCTCGCCACCGGCACGCGGCCGCACGCCAAGGCGTACGTGCACGCCGGCATGGTCGGGCTCGACGGCGAGAAGATGTCCAAGTCGCGCGGCAACCTGGTCTTCGTGTCCGGGCTGCGCGCGCAGGGCGCCGACCCGATGGCGGTCCGGCTGGCCCTGCTGGCCCACCACTACCGGTCGGACTGGGAGTGGA
This sequence comes from Streptosporangiaceae bacterium, assembly GCA_036555725.1. Lineage (GTDB taxonomy): Bacteria > Actinomycetota > Actinomycetes > Streptosporangiales > Streptosporangiaceae > CALAED01. The sequence goes on from DATBKU010000083.1 coordinate 11,654, forward strand.
CCGGCGCCGACCTGGACCGTGCCATGGCTCGGCTGACCCGCTGGCGGGAGGCGGTACGACTGCCCGCCGGGCCGCCCGCGGCGCCGCTGGCCGACGAGGTCCGGCGGCACCTTGCCAACGACCTGGACGCCCCGGCGGCGCTGGTCGCCGTCGACCGGTGGGCCGAGCACGCCGTCCAGGGCGACGGGACCGATGAGCGGGCGCCCGGGCAGGCCCGCGGCATCGCCGACGCGCTGCTCGGCATCGCGCTCTGACGCCGGGTCTGCCCGCTTCACCCCGACAGGGAACATCACCCGCCGCGCGGGAAATCACCCGGGGCGGAAGAGATCACCCCCGGTGAGGGAGGAGTGATCTGGCCTGAACGGGTATGGCGAGTTACATGACTCTCGGCATGGAGCTTGTGGTGCTGATGCTGCCCGGCGTGCTGTTCGCCGGCATGATCTTTCTCTGGGTCAAGACGTCCGCGGACGGCGACCGCGACCGGCGCTGACGCGCGGGGGCGGGCGCCGCGCTAGGCGGGGGGACCGTCGCCGTCGCGGCGCCGCAGATAGCGCTCGAACTCCCGGGCGATGGCGTCGCCGCTGGCCTCGGGCAGGTCGGCCGCGTCCTTCTGCTCCTCGAGCGCGCGGACGTAGTCGGCCACCTCGGTGTCCTGTTCGGCCAGCTCGTTGACGCCGTTCTCCCACGCGCGCGCCTGCTCGGGCAGCTCGCCGAGCGGAACCGTCACGTCGAGCACGTCCTCGACGCGGTGCAGTAGCGCGAGGGTCGCCTTGGGGGACGGCGGCTGGGCGACGTAGTGCGGGATGGAGGCCCACAGCGAGATGGTCGGCAGCCCGGCCTTGGCGCAGGAGTCCTGCAGCACGCCGAGGATGCCGGTCGGCCCTTCGTACCGGGCCGGCTCCAGATGCAGGGAGCGGCTCAGCCCGTGGTCGGAGGCGGCGCCGGTGACCGGCACCGGCCGGGTGTGCGGGGCGTCGGCGAGCAGCGCGCCGAGCAGCACGACCGTCTGGACGTCCAGCTCCAGCATCAGGCCGACCAGCTCACGGCAGAACGAACGCCAGCGCATGTTCGGCTCGATGCCGCGGACCAGCACCACGTCGCGCCCGGACTCGGGCAGCCGGGCCACCGACACCCGGGTCGTCGGCCAGATGATCTGACGGGTCTCGCCGTCGGCGAGCTCGACCATGGGGCGGGTGACCTGGAAGTCGTAGTAGTCCTCGGGGTCGAGTTCGGCGATCTGGGCGCCGTCCCACGCGGTCTCCAGGTGCTCGATGACCCCGCTGGCCGCCTCGCCCGCGTCGTTCCATCCCTCGAATGCGGCGACAAGGACCGGATCAACGAGTTCGGGCACAATCTCCAGTTCGATCATGCACACCTCCCGTCCTTGGCGGCATCCTTCAACAAGATCCGGCGATCGTCCGTATCACTGTGCCAGCCTACGTCCTGTAGAGCCCGTACCCACCGGCTCGGCGATACAGACGTGCCGGTGTAGGACGCCCGCCCGTCACGTGCCATTCCCGGCGGTGCTATTTCCCGTCCGTCGTGTGGACGATCAGCACGTCACAGGTGGCGCGATGGGAGAGGTTGGCGGGGACCGACCCGAGGATGCGGCCGGCCAGGCTGTTCAGGCCGCGGTTCCCGACCACCACGAGATCGGCGGGGCGCTGACGCGCCAGCGTCGCGAGGACGTCCACGGCGTCGCCCTCAATGGCCACCTCGTCGATGTCGGTGGCGCCGGCGGCGACCGCGCGCTCCCGGGCCGACCGCAGCGCGTCGTCGGCCGGGGTGGAGCCCTCGACCTTGTACGCAAGGTCGCCGAGCCGGTCGGCGGCGCTGAGCCGCTCCTTGGCCGGCATCGGATGGTAGGCGCAGGCCAGCACCAGCGTGGCCCCGGTCGCCGAGGCCAGCCGGGCGGCCGCCTCGACCGCGCGGAACGAGGAGGACGAGCCGTCGGTACCCACGAGGATGGTCCGGTACGCGGTCACATTCGCTCCTTACCAGTGAGTAGTCGCACACGGAACGCTATCGTTCCGTGGCCTCATCCGTCTCTGTGAACGATCCGTTACCCACGTGATATGCCTCGCATGCCGCGTCATTACCTTCGGTGCACTCCGCCCCGAAGGTGCCGGGACGAAAAAGCGGGTGCGCCCGCCGATAGAGTGGTCTGCCATGAGCGCTAGCCCACAGTCCCTGCGTCAGGCCCTCCGGGAACGTGTCGTCGTTGCCGACGGGGCCATGGGGACGATGCTCCAGGACGCCGGGCCCACACTCGACGACTTCCAGGGGCACGAGGGCTGTAACGAGATCTTGAACATCACCCGGCCGGACATCATCCGCGGGGTGCACGAGGCGTACTTCGCGGCGGGGGTCGACTGCGTCGAGACCAACACGTTCGGCGCCAACCTCGGCAACTTGGGCGAGTACGGCATCACCGAGCGGATCGAGGAGCTGGCGGAGGCCGGCGCCCGCATCGCCGCCGAGGTCGCCGCCGACGTGTCCACCCCGGAGCGGCCGCGCTGGGTCATCGGCTCGATCGGCCCGGGCACCAAGCTCCCGTCGCTCGGGCACGTCTCCTTCGCCGAGTTGCGCGACGGCTACCAGCGCGCCGCAACGGGGCTGCTGGCCGGCGGAGTGCACGCGATCCTCGCCGAGACCTGTCAGGATCTGCTGCAAGCCAAGGCCGCGATCTCCGGGATCAAGCGGGCCATCGCCGCGGCCGGCACCGACACCGTGCTGATCGGGCAGGTGACGATCGAGCTGAACGGCGCGATGCTGCTCGGCTCGGAGATCGGCGCGGCGCTCACCTCACTGGAGCCGCTCGGGCTCGACCTGATCGGGCTCAACTGCTCCACGGGGCCCACCGAGATGAGCGAGCACCTGCGGTACCTGTCCCGGCACGCCCGGCTCGGCCTGTCGTGCATGCCGAACGCGGGGCTGCCCGAGCTGACCGCGGACGGCGCGTACTATCCGCTGAGCCCGGGCGAGCTGGCCGACGCGCACGACACCTTCACCCGAGACTTCGGCCTCTCCCTCGTGGGCGGCTGCTGCGGCACGACGCCCGAGCACATGCGGCAGGTCGTGGAGCGGGTGCGCGACCGTGTGGCGGCGGCGCGCCGGCCGCGCCCCGAGGCGGGGGCCGCATCGCTCTACCAGCACGTGCCGTTCCAGCAGGACACGTCCTACCTCGCGATCGGCGAGCGCACCAACGCCAACGGATCCAAGAAGTTCCGCGAGGCCATGCTCGAACAGCGCTGGGACGACTGCGTCAAGATCGCGCGCGACCAGGCCAGAGACGGCGCGCACCTGCTCGACCTGTGCGTCGACTACGTCGGCCGCGACGGCGTCGCCGACATGAAGGAGCTGGCCTCCCGGTTCGCCACCGCGTCGACGCTGCCGATCGTGCTCGACTCGACCGAGCCCGCCGTGATCCAGACCGGCCTGGAGATGCTCGGCGGCCGGGCGGTGATCAACTCGGTCAACTACGAGGACGGCGACGCGCCCGACTCGCGGATCGCCCGGCTGATGCCGGTGGTCAGGGAGCACGGCGCCGCCGTGATCGGGCTGACCATCGACGAGGACGGCCAGGCCCGTACGGCCGAGTGGAAGGTCCGGGTGGCCACCCGGCTCATCGAGGACCTCACCCGCAACCACGGCATGCGGGTCGAGGACATCATCATCGACGCCCTCACCTTCCCGATCTCCACCGGGCAGGAGGAGACGCGTCGCGACGGCATCGAGACGATCGAGGCCATCCGCGAGATCAAGCGCCGCTACCCGGCGGTGCAGACCACGCTCGGCCTGTCCAACGTGTCGTTCGGGCTCAACCCGGCGGCGCGGATCGTGCTCAACTCGGTCTTCCTCAACGAGTGCGTCAACGCCGGCCTCGATTCGGCGATCGTGCACGCGTCGAAGATCCTGCCGATGGCGCGCATCCCGGACGAGCAGCGCCAGGTCGCGCTCGACATGGTGTACGACCGGCGCCGCGACGGCTACGACCCGCTGCAACGGTTCATGGAGCTGTTCGAGGGCGTCGACGCCAAGGCCGCCGCGTCGGCCCGGGCCGCCGAGCTGGCCGCGCTGCCGTTGTGGGAGCGGCTCAAGCGCCGGATCATCGACGGCGAACTCGACGGCCTGCAGCCCGACCTCGACACGGCGCTCGCCGAGCGGCCCGCGCTGGAGATCGTCAACGACGTGCTGCTCGACGGCATGAAGGTGGTCGGCGACCTGTTCGGCTCCGGCGAGATGCAGCTGCCCTTCGTATTGCAGAGCGCGGAAGTCATGAAAACCGCCGTCGCCTACCTCGAGCCGTACATGGAGAAGACGGAGACCAGCGGCAAGGGCCGCATCGTGCTCGCCACCGTCAAGGGGGACGTGCACGACATCGGCAAGAACCTGGTCGACATCATCTTGTCCAACAACGGCTACGACGTCGTCAACCTCGGCATCAAGCAGCCGGTCTCCACGATCCTCGACGCCGCCGAGGAGCAGCGCGCCGACGTCATCGGCATGTCGGGCCTGCTGGTGAAGTCGACGGTGATCATGAAGGAGAACCTCGAGGAGCTGAACTCCCGGGGCCTGGCCGGCAGATGGCCGGTGCTGCTCGGCGGCGCCGCGCTGACCCGCGCGTACGTCGAGCAGGACCTCGCCGAACTGTACGACGGCGAGGTGCGCTACGCCCGCGACGCGTTCGAGGGGCTGCGGCTCATGGACGCCTTCATGGCCGTCAAGCGCGGCGATGAGGGCGCCCAGCTGCCGCCGCTGCGCGCACGCAAAGTACAGGGAGGGGCGCGACTGAAGATCACCGAGCCCGGTGAGATGCCGGCGCGCTCCGATGTGGTCACCGACAACAAGGTGCCGGCGCCGCCGTTCTGGGGCGACCGCATCGTCAAGGGCATCCCGCTCGCCGACTACGCCGCCTTCCTCGACGAGCGCGCCACCTTCATGGGGCAATGGGGGCTCAAGCCGGCGCGCGGCAAGGACGGGCCCTCGTACGAAGAGCTGGCCGAGACCGAGGGGCGGCCGCGGCTGCGGATGTGGCTCGACCGCGTCCAGACCGACGGCCTGATCGAGGCGGCCGTGGTGTACGGCTACTTCCCGTGCGTCAGCGAGGGCGACGACCTGGTCATCCTCGACGACGCCGGCGGGGAGCGGGAGCGGTTCACGTTCCCCCGGCAGCGCCGCGACCGGCACCTGTGCCTGTCCGACTTCTTCCGCCCCCGGGAGTCCGGCGAGACCGACGTGATCGCCTTCCAGCTCGCCACCGTCGGGCAGCGGGTCAGCGAGGCCACCGCCGAGTTGTTCGCCAAGAACGCCTATCGCGACTATCTCGAGCTGCACGGCCTGTCGGTGCAGCTCACCGAGGCGCTGGCGGAGCTGTGGCACACCCGGATCCGCTCGGAGATCGGCTTCGGCGGCGAAGACCCCGACGATATCGACGAGTTCTTCCGGCTCGGCTACCGCGGCGCCCGCTACTCCTTCGGCTACCCGGCCTGCCCCAACCTGGAGGACCGCGCCAAGGTCGTACGGCTGCTGCGGCCCGAGCGCATCGGCGTCACCCTGTCGGAGGAGTTCCAGCTCGTCCCCGAGCAGGCCACCGATGCGTTGGTCGCGCACCACCCCGAAGCCAAGTACTTCAACACGTGATGGCGGCGCACGGTACCGGGCCCGGGCACATCGCCCCCGACGGGTCGGCGGTGGAGTTCTACGCCTCGCTCCCGGACGACGACGAGTCCGCCGCGCTGATCCACGACGCGATCCCGGGCGGCGCGTCCATCCTGGAGCTCGGTTCCGGCACCGGCCGGATGACACGGCCGCTGCTTGCGTACGGCCATCCGGTCGTCGCGGTGGATCATTCTGCCGAGATGCTGGCGCACATCCGCACCGAGACTGTGCGGAGCTCCATCGAGGAGCTGGCGCTGGGGCGCACCTTCGACGCGGTGGTGCTCGCCTCGTACATCATCCAGTACGCCGACGTTTCGCCCGGCGTGCTGCTGGACGTCTGCCGTACGCACGTCGCCGCCGGGGGAGCCGTCATCCTGCAACGCCAGCCGCCCGAGTGGCACGACTCGGAGCCGCCGGCGTCATGGGAGCGGGGCGACGTCCGGTACCGGATGACCGAGTTCGAGCGGCATGACGCCGAGACGCTCTCGGCCACCATCGAGTACTCGCAGGGCGAGCGGGTCTGGACGCACTCGTTCACGTCGCGGCGGCTCGGCGACGACACGCTGGGGGAGCTGCTCGCCGAGTCCGGGCTGCGTCTCGACCGGTTCCTCGACACCGATCGCGGCTGGGTACTCGCCCGTCCCGTCGGCTGAACCCAGGCGCGCCGGCGCGTGTCACCCGGCTCGGCGCTTGGGACTCAGCGCTTGCGGACTCAGCGCTTGGGGAGACGAAGCGCGGCCACGACCACCAGCCCGGCACCGCCCGCCAGCGCGATGGCCGGGAACGGCGACATGATCTCCCCGAGCGCCCCGGCGGCGGCGAAGCCGAGGCCCTGCAAGCCCATGAGCCCCGCCGAGCTGATCGTGTACACCCGGCCGAGCAGCTCCTCCGGCGTGACCTCGAGCAGGACCTGGTCGGCGCCGAGCAGGGCGGCCGCGCCGGTCCCCGCGAGCACCAGCAGCGCCAGCGCGAGCGGGAACCCCGGATGGGCGGTGAAGGCGAGCAGCGGCAGGAAGGACCACGCGGCGAACGGCCGGATGAGCCGGCGCCGCCAGGCCGCGGGGAGCAGCAGGACCCCGGCCAGCTCGCCGATGACCGTCCCGACCGGGATGGCCGTCAGCCACCATCCGGTCGCCGATGCCGGCAGCCCCAGCCGGGCGACCGACGGTGCGGCGAGGGCCTCGGGCGCGACCGCGAAGAACGGCACTAGCCCCATGAACAGCAGCACCCGGCGCAGCTCGGGCCGCCCCATTACCTCCCGCAGGCCCGTCATCCAGTCGCCGGACCACGACTCCGCGGGCGCCACCCCACCCGGACGGGGGCGCAACCCGAGGCGGAGCACTGTCGCCGACAGCGCGAATGCCACGGCGTCGACCGCCAGCACGCCGCGCGGCGGCAGGCCGACGAGGAGCCCCCCGCCCGCCGCGTACCCGCAGATCTGCGCGGTCTGGGCGACCATCCGGAACAGCGACCTGGCGGGCACGACCGCGCCGGGCGGCAGGATCTCCGGCAGCATCGCGCCGCGGGCCCCGGTCGACAGGGGCGTGAACAGGTTCACGCAGAACAGCAACGCCAGCAGAACCGGAATCGGCAGCCCGGGCAGGGCCATCAAGCCCACCAGGGCGGCGGAGGCGAGGTCGCAGCCGGCCAGCAGCCGGCGCCGCGGGATCCGGTCGACGAACCCCGACAGCAGGGTCCCGCTGAACAGGAACGGCAGGAACGACAGCGTGAACGTGAGCGCCGAGAGCAGCGGTGACCCCGTACGGCGGTAGATCAACACGGTCAGCGCAAGCGCGGCGACGACGCTGCCCAGCATCGATACGACGAACGCGCCGAACAGCACGCGGAACTCGCGCACCGCGAACGCGTCCCGATAGCGGCCGGGTGCGCCGAAGTCCGTGCCGGGGGTCGTGGTCGTCATGCAGTCGACCGTGCCGGTGCCGTACCATCGAATGCGAGAGATTTGTTATAGAGCGAATGTTAAGGCGATGCCGATTCGGCTCCGGTTCACCGCGGCGGATCTGCTGGGCTGCCGGTTCGCCACCTCACCGCTGGCCGAGACGGTCAGCGCCGTCCGCGCGTTCGTCGACCCGCGCCAGCGCGCTTACCTCGGGCCCTGGTGGGACGCGGTGCGCCATACTCCGCCCGATCCCGTGCTCACCGCGGTCACCCCGGTCAACCCGCTCGGTGCCGAGGTGCCCGACTTCCTCAGCCCGCCGCCGTCGGGGGCCGCGCCGCGGATCGAAGACCAGCTGGCCGAGGTGCGCGCCGCCTCGGTCGCCCACGTGGCCGCCGAGCTGCGCCGCTGCCGCGACACTCAGCCCGACAAGTTGGCCCGCACCCGGATCGAGGGGCTGCTGGCCGATCCGGAGGCCGCGCGCCACCGGGTGGCCGACGAGCTGGCGAACGCCTGGCGCGACCTGGTCCTGCCGTGGTGGCCACGGATCCGGGAACTGCTCGACGCCGACGTCGCCTACCGGTCGCGACTGCTCGCGGGACACGGTCTCGGACACGTCGTCGCCGACCTCGACGACCGGGTCAGCTGGGCCGACGACACGATCGTGGTCCGCTCGCGGGCCGAGCAGGAGTGCGCGCTCGCCGGCCGCGGGCTGGTGTTCATGCCGAGCGCGTTCATCTGGCCGGGCATCGCCGCCGTGATCGAGTCGCCGTGGCGGCCCACCCTGGTCTATCCGGCGCGGGGCATCGGCGAGCTGTGGCGCGAGCGTGGCGACCCGCCCGCCGCGCTCGCGAGGCTGCTCGGGAGCACCCGGGCGCTACTGCTCGATGACCTGGCCGAACCGCTATCGACGACGGTGCTGGCGGCCCGGCATGGCCTCAGCGCGGGGGGAGTTTCGGCCCATCTCGCCGCCCTGCACGGCGCCGGGCTGCTCGTCAGGCGTCGCCACCGGCACGAGGTCCGCTACGCCCGTACGGCCCTCGGGGACGCCCTCGCCACCGGGATCATGCCCGAGGACTAGCCGGGGACCGTTCGCGCGGAGGAGTGGCGGGGTGGGCGGCGCGTGCGACGATAGGACAGAAGGGCGATCGAGGGGGTGGCGAGCATGCTGCTGTTGCTCAGCCTTGGTATCACCGTGCTCGGGCTGTTGGGCAGCTGGGCCGTCTACCGGCGCCGGGGCACCGCGCCGGCCATGCGAGGAGTCGCCTGGTCGCTGGTGCCGATGGGCGCCTACCTCACCGGCACGACGAAGTTCCTGACCGATCTGGTGCTCAGCCCCGGCAAATGGGCGGGCGTCATCGTGATCGCGCTGGCCGTCGTGCTGTACGTGGTGTCCGGCATGATGCTGCGCAAGGGGTCCGGGCAGGGCGAGCGCCCGGCCAAGAAGGACAGCGCCAAGGACGCCAAGGGCGGGAAGGCGCCGAAGCAGCGCAAGCCGAAGGGCGTCGAGCAGGGCAAGCCGGACCTGTCCGGTCTCGGCGACGATCTGGGCGACATCGAAGAGATCCTCAAGCGCCGCGGGATCAGCTGACCGCCAGTAGAGCGCCCGGCAACAGGAGCTGCCGGGCTCGCGACGCCCAGGCTTCGCCTGGCTGCGTTGTCGTCGGTCGACAGCCAAACCCGGGCTGACTCCCTCCTCCGCCATGCCAGGCTGTGCCTGGCCGCCGCTCGCTGATCCGGCGCCCCTATTGCCGGGCGCTCTTAGTCCCTTTGTGCGGCCGTTCCGGTCGCTGCTGACTGGCCAATCAGGATCACCGTTACCATACTGGAACGTTCCAGTATCAGATGTGTCAAGCACTCCCCAAGGTCACATACGCTATCCCCAGCGCACGGGCGAGCGGCCGGTGCGCTGCCCATCTGGCCTGGTAGGGCTGCGTTTGCCAGCGAGCCGGCGGGCCCGGCGGTAACGCGATCCGGCGTACCGTACGGACCGGCCCGTTCGGGCACAAGTAGGGTGCCGAGCCCGAAGGAATACCAGAGGGGCATAGATCACAAAACTTTCACAATAAAGCTACGTATCTGTGCGGGTTCTAGCGTTGGCGAGCTAAAACGCGGACAGTTCCTCTGAGCAACGAGTACACGTCGGCGCTGACGTCGGCCCGTCGGCCATGCGCATGAATCCCCACAAGGGATCACATGCGGGGCCAGGCACGCCGGTCGCCGGATTTGGGGGTGACCGTGACAGCACCGATCGACTTTTCGACGACCGAGGCTGATGCGCAGCCCGATGCCGTATTGGAAGGCGTCGAGCGCAAGGCGATCCAAGGCCGTTCACTCGGCCAGATCGCCTGGCTGCGGCTCAAACGCGACAAGGTCGCGATGGGCGGCGGCATCGTCGTGCTGTTCTTGATCTTCCTCTCGCTGCCCGGAGTCACCGAGGTGGTCGTGGGCTGGCTCGGCCATCCGCCCAACGAGTTCCACCAGGACCTGACCGACCCGGTGTTCGGCACGCCGACCGCCCCCTGGGGCGGCATCAACCGGCACTTCCTGCTCGGCATCGAGCCGGTCAACGGGCGCGACCTGTTCAGCCGCATCCTGTTCGGCGCTCGCGTCTCATTGCTGGTCGGCTTCCTGGCCACCCTGCTGTCCGTGGTGCTCGGCACCATCGGCGGCGTGGTGGCCGGCTACTTCGGCGGCTGGGTGGACACGCTGATCGCCCGCACGATGGACGTCTTCCTCGCCTTCCCGATCCTGCTGTTCGCGATCGCCCTGGTCGGCGTGATCCCCAACCAGATGCTGGGGTTGTCGGGCAACGGCCTGCGGATCGCGGTGCTGGTGTTCATCATCGGGTTCTTCGCCTGGCCGTACATCGGCCGGATCATCCGCGGGCAGACGTTGTCGCTGCGTGAGCGGGAGTTCGTCGACGCGGCCCGCAGCCTGGGCGGACGCAGCCCGTACATCATCTTCCGGGAGATCCTGCCGAACCTGGTGGGACCGATCCTGGTCTACTCGACCCTGCTGATCCCGACCAACATCTTGTTCGAGGCGGCCTTGTCGTTCCTCGGCGTCGGCATCAACCCGCCCACGCCGTCGTGGGGCGGCATGCTCAGCTCGTCCATCTCGCTCTATTCGGTCGCCCCATACTTTGTCATCATTCCCGGCCTCGCCATCTTCGTCACGGTGCTGGCCTTCAACCTCTTCGGCGACGGCCTGCGCGACGCCCTGGACCCACGAGCTCGATGACCGAGAACTGCAGTACTAGCGAAAGGGAACTCATGAAAAGTCCCAAAGTCTTGACTTTGGCGTCGGTTGGTGCCGTCGCCTTGAGTCTGGGGCTGTCCGCCTGTGGCGGTAGTGACAATGGAGGTAGTGGTAGTAGCGGCGGCGGTGGCGGGGGCAGCGCGGTCAAGTTCGACCAGGGTTCCACGGCCGTGGTGCGCCCGTCGGACGCCAAGGGCGGCACGCTGCGGTTCGGGCAGAGCGACGACTTCGACTCCACCGACCCGGGTAACACCTACTACGCCTTCTCGCTGAACTTCAGCCGGCTGTACTCCCGGACGCTGATGACGTATGCGTCCAAGCCGGGCAAGGAGGGCGCGAAGTTCGTGCCGGACCTGGCGCAGGGTCCTGGCCAGGCCACGGACAACAACAAGACGTGGACGTACAAGCTCAAGCCGGGCATCAAGTACGAGGACGGCTCGGCGGTCAAGGCGGCCGACGTCAAGTACGCCATCGCGCGGACGTTCGACCGCGGCATTTTGGGCAAGGGCCCGGCGTACTTCCCGCAGCTGCTGATCGACGGCGACAAGTACAAGGGTCCCTACAAGGACAAGAACCTCGATCACTTCAAGGGTGTGACGACGCCGGACGACTCCACCGTCGTCCTGCACTTCAAGAACCCCTTCCCCGAGGTGGACCAGCTGGTCGGGTTCTCCGGCCAGACCAACCCGGTGCCGCAGGCCAAGGACAAGGGCGCGCAGTACGCGCTGCACCCGATCTCGACCGGCCCGTACATGTGGCAGGGCAACTACCAGCCGAAGAAGGGCGGGACGCTGGTCCCGAACCCGAACTGGGACGCCTCGACCGACCCGAACCGCAAGCAGCTGCCGGCGAAGATCACCGTTGAGGCGGGGATCGAGACCAACGAGGTCGACAACCGGCTGCTGTCGGGCAGCCTGGACATCGACCTGCCGGGTTCTGGTGTGCAGGCCGCGGCGCGGCAGAAGATCTTGACCGATCCGAAGCTGAAGGCCAACGCCGACAACCCGCTGGCCGGGTTCCACTGGTACATCCCGATCAACACCAAGAACATCCCGAACGTCGAGTGCCGTAAGGCCATCGTGTTCGCGGCCGACCGGGATGCGATGTACCGCGCCTACGGCGGTGAGGTCGGCGGTCAGCTGTCGACCTCGATCCAGCCGCCCAACGTGGACGGCCGGCAGAAGGGCACCGACGCCTACACCCAGTCGACCCCGGGCTACCACGGCGACGTGAACCAGGCCAAGGCGGCGCTGCAGAAGTGCGGCAAGCCCAGCGGCTTCTCCACGACGATGGTCTACCGCAGTGACCGGGACAAGGAGAAGGCGACGGCCGAGGCGCTGCAGCAGGCCGAGGCCCGCGTCGGGATCAAGCTGAACCTGAAGGGCTACCCCTCGGGCACCTACACCGGCGAGCAGTTCGGCTCCCCGTCCTTCGTCAAGAAGGAAGACATCGGGCTGGGCACCTACGGCTGGGCGCCCGACTGGCCGACCGGCTACGGCTACCTGCAGCCGATCACCGACGGCAAGGCGATCGTCCCCAGCGGTAACTCCAACCCTGAGGAAGAGAACAACCCGGACGTCAACAAGATGTGGAACCAGGTCGTGACGGTGTCGGACCCGGCGCAGCGGGCGCAGATCTACAACCAGATCGACCAGAAGGTCCGTGATGACGCGGCGATCCTGCCCAACGTCTACGCCAAGTCGCTGCTCTACCGTCCGACCACGGTGAGCAACGTCTACTTCCACGCCGGCTACGGCATGTACGACTACGCCAACATGGGCGTGGCGACCGGCGGCTGAGCCGACGTAGTAGCACCGCTACCTGACAGAAAAGGCAGGTGAAGGCAGGGGCGGCCGACGGCATCCCGATCCCGTCGGCCGCCCGCGCCGGGTACTGTGATCGCATATATCGTGCGCCGGCTGATCGGCGCGGTGGTGATGCTGTTCGTGATCACCGTGTCCGTCTTCGTGATCTTCTTCCTGGTGCCCAAGGCGGCCGGAGTGACCACCGACGATCTGGCGGCGCGCTTTGCCGGCAAGTCGCCTACTCCGGATGCGCTCGCGGAGATCAAGGAGCGGTTCGGTCTCAACGATCCGGTGGTGGTGCAGTACGGCAAGTTCGTCAAGGCCCTGGTCTTGGGGGACAAGTACGACACCGGCACCCAGATCATCAACTGTCACGCACCCTGCCTCGGTTATTCGTTCCGTACCGCTCAACCGGTGCTGCAACAGATCCTGGATCGAGCACCGGTCACGTTCTCGATCGCGCTCGGCGCCGCGGTGCTGTGGGTGGTTGGCGGGGTGTCAGTCGGCGTGCTCTCCGCGCTGCGGCGCGGCAAGATCATCGACCGCTTCTCCATGGGGGTCGCGCTCGCGGGCGTCTCGCTGCCGATCTTCTTCACCGGCCTGGTCATGCTCGCGTATGTGGTCCACAAGTGGAATCTGCTGCCCGAACCGGACTACACACCGCTGACCCAAAATCCCGCCAAATGGGCCGAGGGCCTGCTATTGCCGTGGATCGGACTGGCGTTCCTCTACGCCGCCCTGTATGCCCGGCTGACGCGAGCGGGCATGCTGGAGACGATGAACGAGGACTACATACGCACCGCCCGGGCCAAGGGGTTGCCGGAGCGCAGAGTGATCACGAAGCATGCGCTGCGCGCCACCCTGACGCCGGTGCTGACGATCTTCGGCCTGGACATCGGGCTGCTGCTGGGCGGCGCGATCCTCACCGAGCGTACGTTCTCGATGAAGGGGCTCGGCCAGCTGGCGCTCGACGGCGTGTTCCAGAGCGACCTGCCCGTGGTCGTCGGCGTCACCTTGACCGCGGCGGTGTTCATCATCGTGGCCAACCTGTTCGTCGACATCCTCTATGGGGTCGTCGACCCGAGAGTGAGGCTCTGATGGGGAAGAGCGAGCAGCTCACGGGATCGGCTGCGGCTCCCGAGGCGTCGTCCTACACGCCGACCGAGTACCTCGAGGTACGCGACCTGCGCATCCATTTCCCCACCGACGACGGCCTGGTCAAGGCGGTCGACGGAGTGTCCTTCGCGCTGTCGGAGGGGCGCACGCTCGGCATCGTCGGCGAGTCGGGCTCGGGCAAGAGCGTCAGCAGCCTCGGCATCATGGGCCTGTACAACCGCAAGAACTCCAAGATATCCGGCGAGATCTGGCTCGACGGCCAGGAGATCGTGGGCGCATCCGCCGAACAGGTCCGGCGGATGCGCGGCCGGAAGATGGCAATGATCTTCCAGGATCCGCTGTCGTCGCTGAACCCGTTCTATACGGTCGGCAACCAGATCATCGAGGCGTACCGGCTGCACAACGACGTCACCAAGCAGGTCGCCCACAAGCACGCCATCGAGATGCTCGACCGCGTGGGCATCCCGCAGCCGGACCGGCGGGTCGACGACTATCCGCACCACTTCTCCGGCGGCATGCGCCAGCGCGCGATGATCGCGATGGCGCTGTCCTGCGACCCGCAGCTGCTGATCGCCGACGAGCCGACGACGGCCCTCGACGTCACAGTGCAGGCGCAGATCCTCGACCTGATCCGCGACCTGCAGGAGGAGTTCAACTCGGCGGTCATCATGATCACCCACGACCTCGGCGTCGTCGCCGAGGTGGCCGACGACGTGCTCGTCATGTACGGCGGCAAGCCCGTCGAGTTCGGCGACGTGGAGACGCTCTTCCATCGGCCGGAACATCCGTACACCTGGGGCCTGATGGGTTCGATGCCGCGTCTGGACCGGCCACCGACGGAACGCTTGCTGCCGATCAAGGGGACGCCTCCTTCGCTCATCAACCTGCCGACCGGCTGTGCCTTTCATCCGCGCTGCGCGTACCGTGAGCTCAACAACGGCAAGAGCGAGGCCGAGGTGCCGCAGCTGGTGGAGTCCGTGCCGGGTCACAAGGTCGCCTGTCACCTGCCGCACGAACGCCGGCAACAGATCTGGGCCGAGGAGATCCAGCCCAAGGTGACCGAAGAGCCGCTCGCGTCGACCGACTTCGAGGAGGGGGCCCCGTGAGCGTGCAGGATAGGGCGCCTGGGAACGCGTTGCTCGAGGTCAGCGGGCTGCGCAAGCACTTCCCCGTCACGCGGGGGATCATCTTCAAGCATCAGATCGGTGCGGTGAAGGCGGTCGATGGGCTGAGCTTCAGCATCCGGAAGGGCGAGACGGTCGGCTTGGTCGGCGAGTCGGGCTGTGGCAAGACCACGACCGGACGCATGATCATGCGGCTCGAGGAGCCGACCGACGGCAAGATCGTCTTCGAGGGTCACGACATCACCCACATGCGCCAGCGACGCCTGCGTCCGCTACGCCGCGACATCCAGATGATCTTCCAGGACCCGTACTCGTCGCTGAACCCGCGCAAGACGGTCGGCTCGATCGTGGGGGCCCCGTTCCGGCTGCAGAAGATGGAGACCGAGGGGGGCATCAAGAAGTCGGTCCAGGAGCTGCTCGAGCTGGTCGGGCTGAACCCCGAGCACTACAACCGCTATCCGCACGAGTTCTCCGGCGGACAGCGGCAGCGCATCGGGGTGGCCCGCACGCTCGCGCTGCGGCCGAAGCTGATCGTGGCCGACGAGCCGGTCTCGGCACTCGACGTGTCGATCCAGGCGCAGGTCATCAACCTGCTGGAGGACCTCCAGGAGGAGCTCGACCTGACCTACCTGGTGATCGCGCACGACCTGTCGGTGGTGCGCCACATCTCCGACCGGGTCGCGGTCATGTACCTCGGCGAGATCGTCGAGCTGGCCTCGCGCGACGAGTTGTACCAGCGGCCGCTGCACCCGTACTCGACGGCGTTGCTGTCCGCGGTTCCGGTGCCCGATCCCAGCAAGCGCAAGGGGCGGGAGCGGATCCGGCTGACGGGAGACGTGCCGAGCCCGCTCAACCCGCCGGCGGGCTGCCGCTTCCACACCCGCTGCCCGTTCGTCCAGCAGACCCGCTGCGCAGACGAGTGGCCGGAGCTGCGGGAGCTGCGGCCCGGGCACCAAGTGGCCTGCCACTGGGCCGAGGACATCGAAGCGGGCCGGATCACCCCCAAGGAACGCGTGCCGGTGGCCGCGACCGAGGCATGAGCCACCGATAGCATGCGGCCCGGGCGCGGAAAGCGCCCGGGCCGCCGCTATGGGTCGTGGCTACTCGGTCGCGATGGCCTGGAGGACGTCCATGCGCCCGGCCCGCCAGGCCGGCCACAACGCCGCCAGCACCCCGATCAGCCCGCCCAGCAGGACGTACATCACGAGCGTGCCGACCGGGACCGCCAGCACGTTGAGGCCCTCACTGGCCAGCCCGCTCTGGATGGCCGCCCCGAATGACACCCCGATCGCGATGCCGAGCAGCGCCCCGAACACGGCGATCACGATCGACTCGAGCCGGATCATCCGGCGCAGCTGGCGACGGCTGATGCCGACCGCGCGCAGCAGGCCGATCTCACGGGTCCGCTCGATCACCGACAGGGCCAGCGTGTTGATCACCCCGACCGCCGCGATGATGATCGACATCGTGAGCAGCACGGTCAGGAACGTGATGAACTGGTCGATCTGCTTGCGCGACTCCTTCTTCACCCCGGCCTGGTCCTGCACCTTGAGGTTCGGGTAGTCGGCCAGCGACCGCTCGATCGCCGCCTTGGTCGCCGTGTCCGCCTTCGTCGTGTTGACCAGCATCAGCACGGCGAGCGGCCGGGCGGTGTGCGCCTCGTACGCCGGCAGCGCGACCACGCGGGGACCGAGGATGTCGTTCTTGGCGTACACGCCGGCGATCCGCAGCCGCTCCCGCTGTCCGTCGGGGAACTGGGCCTGCACGGTGGAACCGGGGGCCCACCCGTGGGTCTTCGCCACGTCCTGGTCGACCAGCATGCCGTCCGAGCCGAGGCCGAGGCTTCCGGACACCAGCTTCAGTCGCGATCCGGCGGCCAGGCCCGCGGCGGCGCCGGAGACGTACGCCGCCCGCTTGCCGTCGATGTTGACGTCGCCCGCGTAGTACGCCGTGGCCCGTTCGACCCCCGGCGCCGTGTCCACCGCCTTGACGGCGGCCGGGCTGAACGGGCTCTGCGTCTCCGACTGGACCATGTAGTCGGCGCCGAACTGCTTGTCCACGGCCTTGTCGATGGAGGCGCTCATCGACGCCCCCAGCACGTTCACCGTGGTGATCAGCGCCAGGCCGATCATGAGCGCGGCCGCGGTGGCGGCGGTACGGCGCGGATTGCGCAGCGCGTTCTGCTGCGCCAGCCGGCCCGGCGTCCTGAACAGCCGCGGGTACGCCGCGCCCAGCACCCGGACCACCGGCCGGCTGATGACGGGTGCGAGCATCGCCACGCCGAGGAAGACGAGGAAGGCGCCCGTGCCGATCGCGTACATCGGGTTGCCGCCGAGCGCGTCGGCCAGGCCCAGGCCCATCGACGCCGCGCCCACCGCGGTGAGCACGCCGCCGACGCCGACCCGGATGCGCAGCGACCGCTGCGGCAGCGCCACGTCGTCGCGCATCGCCGCCACCGGCGGGATCTTCGCCGCCCGCCGCGCCGGGAAGTACGCGGACACGACCGTCACGATGATGCCGACGGCGTACGACCAGATCACCGGCGTCGCCGTGAAGACCAGCCCGGACGGCCCGTCGCTGGACCCGAACATGAACTGGCGCAGCAGCAGCGCGATGCCCGCCCCCAGGGCGAGACCCACGGTGGAGCCGACCACGCCGACGGCGATCGCCTCCCCGATCACCGCGCGGGTGACCTGCTTGCGAGCCGCTCCGACCGCGCGCAGCAGCGCCAGCTCCCGCGTCCGCTGCGCGACCAGCATCGAAAACGTGTTGAAGATGATGAACGCCCCGACGAAGATCGAGATCAGCGCGAACACCAGCAGAAACGTGCGGAAGAACGACATGATCTGCGCGACGTCGCTCTTGGCGTCCGCGCGGAGCTTGGTGCCGGTGATCGCCTCGAGGTTGCCCGGCAGCGTGGCGGCGACCCGGTCACGCAGCTCGGTTTCGCCCGGGCCGGTCGAGCCCATCGAGATGTCGCTGAAGTAGCCGGGCTTGAGCAGCAGCCGCTGCGCTGTCGGTGTGTCGAACGCGCTGAGCGAGGCGCCCATCAGGTTGCCGGTCGCGACGATGCCGACGACCCTCATCCGCTGCGTGGGGCCTTGCACGAGTATGTGCGCTTCGTCGCCGATCTTGTAACCGGCCTGCTTGGCGGTGTACTCGTCGATCGCCACCTCGCCCGGACCCTGCGGGGCTCGGCCGCTCTGCATCGTGTAGTCGCCGCCCTGGACCCAGTTGACGCCCATCTGCGGCGGGCCCTGTGTCGCGACGACCTTGCCGTCCTTGCCGATGACGGCGGCGTAGCCGAAGACGTTGCCAACGGGGTTCTTGACGCCGTCGACGCCGCGCAGCGTCTGGACCAGCGAGGCGGGCAGCGGCTGAGCCGCTTGGTCGTCTCCGCCGTCGACCACCTTCTTGGCCCGCACGTCGACCGCGACACCCTTGCCGACCTTGGCGAAGATGTCGTCGAACTGGCGGGACATGGTGTCGGTGAAGATCAGCGTGCCGGCGACGAACGCGACGCCGAGGATCACCGCGACGGCCGTGAGCACCAGCCGCACCTTGTGCGCACCCAGGTTGCGCAGCGTGACCCGTGTCATTGCGGGAGCCTTCATCGGGCGACGACCTCCGGCAGCTCGAAGCCCTTCATGCGCTCCAGCACCTTCTCCGCCGTCGGGTCGGTCATCTGATCGACGATGCGGCCGTCGCCGAGGAACAGCACGTGGTCGGCGTAGGCCGCCGCGGCCGGGTCATGGGTGACCATGACAACCGTCTGGCCCATCTCCTTGACCGAGTTGCGCAGGAACGACAGCACCTCGGCGCCCGACCGGGAGTCGAGGTTGCCGGTGGGCTCGTCGGCGAAGACGATGTCCGGGCGGCTGGCGAGGGCCCGGGCGCAGGCGACGCGTTGTTGCTGGCCGCCGGACAGCTGGCTGGGGCGGTGACCGAGCCGGTCGCGGAGACCGATGGTGTCGATGACCGTGTCGAGCCAGTGCCGGTCGGGCTTGCGGCCCGCGATGTCTATCGGCAGCGTGATGTTCTCCAGCGCGGTCAGTGTGGGCACGAGGTTGAACGCCTGGAAGACGAAGCCGATCTTGTCGCGGCGCAGCCGGGTGAGGCGCTTGTCGTCGAGCCGGGACAGCTCGACGTCGCCGATGAAGACCTGCCCTTCGCTCACCGAGTCGAGCCCAGCCATGCAGTGCATCAACGTGGACTTGCCGGAGCCGGACGGCCCCATGATCGCGGTGAACCGGCCCCGCGGGATGCCGACCGTGACGCCGGCCAAGGCGAGCACCCGGGCGTCGCCCGTGCCGTACTCCTTGACGACCTGCTCGGCCCGCGCCGCGAGGCCGGCCGCGCCCGGCCCTGCCTGGTCGTATGTGGTCGTCGAAGCGTTGCTGGTCACTATGGCTCCTGTCGCCGGGCACGCCGAAATAAGGAAGACGCGGGATAACCGCGAACGTTGATTCCCCCTGGTACCAACAACCGTACGGGCGCGGCGCGCGGCGGGAATCGCCCGCCGGACTGGATCGCGGGTCCGCCTTGCGCAGGAGGGCGGCCGGGCCCCTCCGCCTGGAGAACTAGGGGTTCGCCCCGGGGTTCAGCCCTCGCCGGGTCGGCTCAGGCCGGTCTCGTAGGCGTACACCACCGCCTGCACCCGGTCACGCAGCCCCAGCTTCGCCAGCACGTTGCCGACATGCGTCTTCACCGTGGTCTCGCTCACCACCAGCTCCGCGGCGATCTCCGCGTTCGACAGGCCGCGCGCCACGTGCCGCAGCACCTCACGCTCCCGCTCGGTAAGCGTGCCGAGCCCGGGCGGGGGAGCCGACTCCCGTACGGACGGCAAGCGGGTGGCGAACTTGTCCAGCAGCCGTCGCGTGACGCTCGGCGCCACGATCGCGTCTCCGGCGGCGACGATGCGGATCGCGGTCACCAGGTCTTCCGGCGGCGAGTCCTTCAGCAAGAAGCCGCTCGCGCCCGCCCGTACGGCCTCGATGACGTACTCGTCGAGGTCGAACGTGGTGAGGATGAGCACCCGCGGATCGTGCGACGCCGCGCCCTCCCGGACGATCCGCCGCGTCGCCTCGATGCCGTCCATGCCGGGCATCCGGATGTCCATGAGGACGACGTCGGGGAGCATGGAGCGGGTCAGCTCCACCGCCGCCGCACCGTCGCCGGCCTCACCCACGACGGCGATGTCGGTCTCGGCCTCGAGGATCAACCGGAACCCGGTCCGCAGCAGGGGCTGGTCGTCGACGAGCAACACCCGTACGGCGTTCACCGCCGGGCTCCGCCCGGGACCGCACAGCCCTTTGCTCGACGCGGTCGCGGCTCTGTCACGGGCCTCACTCCTCGGCTACACATCCAGCGGGAACCGGGCGCGGACCTCGAACCCGCCGCCGGTGCGCGGACCGATCCGCAACTCGCCACCATAGAGGGCGACGCGCTCTCGCATGCCGACCAGACCATGTCCGGGATTCTCGCCGTTGGCGGGGAGCCCGGCGGCGGCGCCACGCCCATCGTCTTCGATCTCCACGTTCACGCCCTGCGCCGCGTAGTGGATCCGGACCCACGCCCGCGCCTGCGGCCCCGCGTGCTTGAGAGTGTTGGTCAGGGCCTCCTGGACCAGGCGGTAGACGGCGAGGTCGACGCCCGGGGACAGGGTGCGCGGCTCGCCCTCGATCCACAGCTGGACCATCAGCCCGGTCTCGCGCACCCGGTCGATAAGCCCGCCGATGTCGTGCATGCCCGGCTGCGGGGACAGCTTCTCCCGCTTCTCGCGGGCGGGGTATTGAGCGTCGCGCTCGGTGCGCAGCACGCCGACGATGCGGCGCATCTCGCTCAGGGCGGTGCGGCCGAGTCCCTCGATGGTGCTCATCGCCTCGCGGGCGCTCTCGGGGTCGCGGTCGAGGATGCGCCGGGCCGCACCCGCCTGCACGGTCATGACGCTCACGTGGTGGGCGACGACGTCGTGCAACTCCCTCGCGATACGGGCCCGCTCCTCGACCCGGGCCGTACGGGCGTCGCCCTCCCGGGCCCGCTCCAGCCGCTGCGCCCGGTGCTCCAGCTCGGCGAGGTACGCCCTGCGCAGCCGCAGCCCCCGGCCCAGCCACCACACGCCGATCAGCAGCGCGATGTTGGTGACGTACTCGATCACGTTGAACTCGAGCGGGTAGCTGAGAATGATCGCGGTCAGCGCCACCACGGCGGCCGCCCCGCCGATGGCGCTGCGCGCGAGCGGACGGTGCGCCGCGACGCTGTAGACCGCGATGAGGAACGCGATGATGTCCGCCGAGGCCGGGGCGTAGTGGTAGTAGGCGAGCAGGGCCTCGCCGGCGATCATGATGGCCAGCACCGTCAGCGGGAACCGCCGGCGCACCACCAGCGGCGCCACCATCACCACCACGATGACGGCATTGAGCGCGTCCGGCTCGTGGTAATGCCGTGCCAGCTCGCTGTCGAGCTGCTGCAGGAACATCTGCGGCAGGCCGAGCGCGAGCAGCGCAAGGACGATTAGGCCATCCCGCGCGAAGGGGTGGGCGCGCAGCCAGGTGCGAAGGCCGCGGGGGAACGCGTATGGCACACCCTCACCGTACGGTGTCCAGCCTGGTCACGCCCCCCTACTGGACGGGGAAACCGTCTCCTCCCTAGGGAGGAAACAGCGGCCGCCTGGTCACCTGTGAGCGGTCATCTCTAGCTAGTCGTGTGGCCGATCGCGTGCCGTCGTGGCTACCTGTGGCCGGGTCGGGTGCCCGGTCACACGTCGTCGCCGAGGGCGCGTGCCGGCAGCACCTCGTCGGCGGGCTCCCCGGGATCGGAGACGTCCGGGAGCGGGGGCGGGGTGCCGCCGAACTGCGGGCAGCGCGTCTTGTGGTCGCACCAGTCGCAGATGCGGCTGGGCCGGTGCCGCCACTCGCCGGTCTCCATCGCCCGCTTGATGGCCCGCCACAACGCCTCGACCTTGCGCTCGGTGGCCCGCAGGTCGGCCTCGTCGGGCGCGTACCGCAGCACCTCGCCGCCGTTGCCGAGGTAGATCAGCTGGAGCAGGCGCGGCACGGCGCCGCGCAGCCGCCACAGCACCAGCGCGTAGAACTTCATCTGGAACAGCGCCCGCGCCTCGAACTCCGCCCGCGGCGCCGTGCCGGTCTTGTAGTCGACGATCCGCACCTCGCCGGTCGGGGCCACGTCGAGCCGGTCGACGTAGCCGCGCAGCCGCAGGCCAGACTCCAGCACGGTCTCGATGTACAGCTCCCGCTCGGCCGGCTCCAGTCGCCGCGGATCCTCCAGCCTGAAGTAGCGCCCCAGCAGGTGGCCCGCCTCGCGCAGCCACTCGGCCTGGTCGAGCTGCTCCTCGTCGAACATGCCGGCCAGCTCCGGGACCTCGGTGCGCAACCGGTCCCATTGCGGGCCGAGCAGGCTCAGCGCGGCGGACTCGGTGCGGTCGGCGGCGGGCAGATCGAACAGCCGCTCCAGCACCGCGTGCACCAGCGTGCCGCGCACCGCGGCCGGAGCGGGCTTTTCCGCGATGCGGTCGATGACGCGGAACCGGTACAGCAGGGGGCACGTCATGAAGTCGCCCGCACGGGACGGCGAAAGCGTGCCGACCACCTCTATCTCCGCGGTCTGCGGGTCGGCGGCGGACGGTGCCGCCTGGACGTCGCGCGCGGTTCCGGTCGCCTCGGTGGTCGCCATGTCCCTAGAGCGTAGGCCCTCCCCGCGACAAAATCCGGCAGGCCGAACTCGCCGGGCGTGCTCAGGGAACTACTGGCGTCGTTGACACGTAGCATCAAGATGTGGCGGACAGCGGGAAACGGCAGGAAGACGGGGTCGCGCGGCCAGGGCTGTTGATGGGCCGGCCGTTCGGCATCCCGGTGTACATCTCACCGTCCTGGTTTCTCGTCGCCATCGTGATCACCTTGATGTTCGAGGGCCCGGCGGCCACCCGCGTCGACCGGCCGGTCAGCTACCTCGTCGCGTTCACCTACGCGGTGCTGCTGTACGCCTCCGTCCTCGTCCACGAGCTGAGCCACTCAGTGGTGGCCCGCCTGTTCGGGCTGCCCGTCCGCGCCATCACCCTGCACATCCTGGGCGGCGTCTCGGAGATCGAGCGGGAGCCGCGCACGCCGGGCCGCGAGTTCCTGATCGCCTTCGCCGGGCCTGCCCTGTCGGCGGTTCTGGCCGGCGTCGGCTACGCGGCGTACAGCCTGCTGCCGCTGCCGCCCGTCGCCGCGCTGCTGGTCGAGGCGCTCACCTTCGCCAACCTCATCGTCGCGCTGTTCAACCTGCTGCCCGGGCTGCCGCTGGACGGCGGACGGATGATCCGCGCCGCCGTGTGGAAGGTCAGCGGCCACACCAGGACCGGCACCATCGTCGCGGGCTGGGTCGGCCGCATCGTCGCGATCGGCGTGCTCGTGCTGGGCGCGATCGCCGCGACGTACCGCACATCCGAGATCGACAGCAACGGCTGGCTGTCGGTGATCTGGGCCGCGCTGGTGGCGTCGTTCATCTGGATGGGGGCGAGCGCGGCGATCAGGGCCGAGCGGCTCCGCGACCGGATCCCACTGCTGCAGGCCCGCCGGCTGGCCAGGCGGGCCACTCAGGTCACCGCAGGCACGCCGCTGGCCGAGGCGATCCGGCGGGCCAACGAGGACCGCTCGGGCGCCATCGTCATCGTCGACCACGACGGCCGGCCGACCGGCCTGGTCAACGAGCAGGCCGTCCTCGCCACGCCGGAAAACCGGCGCCCCTGGGTCGAGGTCGGCGACCTGTCGCGGTCACTGCAGCCCGAGCTCATGCTGCCCGCCGACCTTTCGGGGGAGGACCTGATCGTCGCGATCCGGCGGGCCCCGGCGAGCGAGTACCTCCTCATCGAGCAGGGCGGCCAGGTCTTCGGCGTGCTGTCCGTCGCCGACCTCGACCGTGCCTTCGCCGGCGTCTGAACCGCCGTTCCCCGCCCACTAGCCTGGACGGATGAGCTCTCGACTGTCCCGGCCGCACGGCCCCTTTCGCGCGGGCGAGCAGGTTCAGCTCACCGATCCCAAGGGCCGGGTCAACACGATCACCCTGCAGCCGGGCAAGCTGTTCCACAGCCACAAGGGAGCCATCCCGCACGACGAGATCATCGGCCGTCCCGAGGGCATCGTGCTGCGCACCTCCGGCGGCACCGATTACCTCGCCTTCCGGCCGCTGCTCGCCGACTACGCGTTGCGCATGCCGCGCGGCGCCGCCGTCGTCTACCCCAAGGACGCCGCGCAGATCGTCACGATGGCCGACGTGTTCCCGGGAGCCCGCGTCGTCGAGGCGGGCGCCGGCTCCGGGGCGCTGACCTGCTGGCTGCTGCGAGCCGTTGGCGAGGACGGGCTGGTCTCCTCCTACGAGCGGCGGCCCGACTTCGCCGAGGTGGCGCGGGCCAACGTCGAGCGCTTCTACGGCGGCCCGCACCCGGCATGGCGGCTGACCGTCGGCGACCTGGCCGAGACGCTGTCCGACGCCGACGTGGACCGGGTCGTCCTGGACATGCTCGCGCCCTGGGAATGCCTCGACGCCGTCGGTAAGGCGCTCGTCCCCGGCGGCCTGGCCTGCGTCTACGTCGCCACCACGACCCAGCTGTCGAAGATCGTCGAGGCGCTGCGCGAGCACGGCACGTTCGCCGAGCCCTACGCCTTCGAGACGCTCGTACGGTCGTGGCACGTCGAAGGGCTCGCCGTCCGGCCCGATCACCGCATGGTCGGCCACACCGGGTTCGTGGTGACCGCCCGGCGGCTCGCCGACGGGGTGCGGCCCCCGCTGCGGCGCCGCCGCCCGGCGAAGGGCGCCTACGAGGCCGAGGCGACGCCGGACCGCGCCTAGAAATCCCGCACTATGCCGCTCGTCACACTCGTACCTGCGGTAACAGCAGAGCAGCAGCACGAGATCCGCACCTGGAAGATAGACCGCGTGATCACGCGTCATCGCTGGTAGCGTGCGACGCATTCCGTGGTTTTCGGCGCCTGGGCCAGATGGTCTTCGCCGTCGCGGCCCGCGTAGGCCGTCCCACTGATCCACTCGACACGACACGAGCACCTAATAGGCAGGTTACGGAACACCGAGAGATAGGTAGGGTCTCAATAGGTCGTCGTCTCTTCCAAGGGAGGTGACGGGGCGTGGCCGCTCGTGACGATGCAGGTGCGCGCAGGGCGCAGCACGACAAGGAGGTGCGTGACCTCCAGACACAAGTCTCCTTCCTGGAGGAGGAGGTCGCCGTGTTGCGCCGCAAGCTCGCGGAGTCCCCCCGACAGGTGCGTGTGCTGGAAGAGCGTCTGCACGAGGCGCAAGCGAACCTGGCCGCTGTGACCGGCCAGAACGAACGTCTCGTGGCGACACTCAAGGAAGCACGGGAGCAGATCATCGCGCTGAAGGAAGAGGTCGACCGGCTGGCGCAGCCGCCGTCCGGCTTCGGCATCTTCCTCGAGGCGCGGGACGATGGAACGGTCGACATCTTCACCGGTGGCCGCAAGCTGCGCGTCACGGTGAGCCCGAGCGTCGAGATCGACGAGCTCAAGCGTGGCCAGGAGGTCATGCTCAACGAGGCGCTCAACGTCGTCGAGGCACTCGAGTTCGAAGAGCAGGGCGAAGTCGTCATGCTCAAGGAGGTATTCGACGACGGCGAGCGCGCGCTGGTGATCGCGCGCGCCGACGAGGAGCGCGTGGTCAAGCTCGCCGAGCCGCTCCGCGGCCTGTCGCTGCGGGCGGGCGACTCGCTGATGCTCGAACCCCGTTCCGGGTACGCGTACGAGAAGATCCACAAGGCCGAGGTCGAGGAGCTCGTCCTGGAAGAAGTTCCGGACATCTCCTACCACGACATCGGCGGTCTCAGCGCACAGATAGAGCAGATCCGCGATGCGGTGGAGCTGCCCTACCTGCACGCCGAGCTGTTCCGCGAGCACCAATTGCGGCCGCCCAAGGGCGTGTTGCTGTACGGTCCGCCTGGCTGCGGCAAGACGCTCATCGCGAAGGCCGTCGCCAACTCCCTGGCCAAGCAGGTCGCCGACAAGACCGGGCAGGAGGGGAAGAGCTTCTTCCTCAACATCAAGGGCCCCGAGCTGCTCAACAAGTACGTGGGCGAGACCGAGCGGCACATCCGGCTGGTCTTCCAGCGGGCGCGCGAGAAGGCCTCCGAGGGCACCCCGGTCATCGTGTTCTTCGACGAGATGGACTCGGTCTTCCGCACCCGCGGGTCCGGCGTCTCCTCCGACGTCGAGAACACGATCGTGCCGCAGCTGCTGTCGGAGATCGACGGCGTGGAGGGCCTCGAGAACGTCATCGTGATCGGCGCCTCGAACCGCGAGGACATGATCGACCCGGCGATCCTCCGGCCCGGACGGCTCGACGTGAAGATCAAGATCGAGCGGCCCGACGCCGAGGCGGCCCGCGACATCTTCTCCAAGTACATCCTCGAAGGCCTGCCGTTGCACGAAGACGACGTGCGCGAGAACGGCGGCTCGGCGGAGGCCACCGTCGAGGCGATGATCCAGCGGGTCGTCGAGCGGATGTACAGCGAGACCGAAGAGAACCGCTTCCTGGAGGTCACCTACGCCAACGGTGACAAGGAGGTCCTGTACTTCAAGGACTTCAACTCCGGCGCGATGATCCAGAACATCGTCGACCGGGCCAAGAAGATGGCGATCAAGGACTTCCTCGACAGCGGCGCCAAGGGGCTGCGGATCGCGCACCTGCTCGCCGCGTGCGTCGACGAGTTCAGCGAGAACGAAGATCTCCCCAACACGACCAACCCCGACGACTGGGCCCGGATCTCCGGCAAGAAGGGCGAGCGGATCGTCTACATCCGCACGCTCGTGTCCGGCAAGCAGGGCACCGAGGCGGGCCGGTCTATCGACACCGTTGCCAACACTGGCCAGTACCTATAGGAGGACCGCACAGGCAGCCGGGCGGGCCGGTCCATCACCGCGCCCACTGCCAACACCGGCCAGTACCTGTAATACAGCTCACCGATGCGGCGGCCGCCCGTGGGGCGGCCGCCGCATCATGATGGCGGGCCGACCTGCGGAGACTGGTGGGGTTCGAGAGGTTCACGCGATGCCTAATCCGGTCACGATCCCGCCGTGCCTCTCTGGGCATGGCGCAAAGCGCATTAGGCTCCCCGTATGAGTGTTCGGCGGGTGATGGGAACCGAGACCGAGTACGGGATCTCCGTGCCCGGTCAGCCGGGGGCCAACGCTATGGTCACCTCGTCCCAGGTTGTGAACGCGTACCTCGCGGCATCGGCGGCGCGGGCCAGAAGGGCCCGCTGGGACTTCGAAGAGGAGAATCCACTCCGCGACGCCCGTGGCTTCGATCTCGCCCGCGAGGTGGCCGATCCGAGCCAGCTGACCGACGAGGACCTCGGCCTGGCCAACGTGATCCTCACCAACGGCGCCCGGCTGTACGTCGACCACGCACACCCCGAGTACTCGACCCCCGAGTGCACCAACCCGCGCGACTCCGTCATCTGGGACAAGGCGGGGGAGCGGGTCATGGCCGACGCCGCCCGCCGGGCCGCCACGGTGCCCGGCACCCAGCCGATCCAGCTCTACAAGAACAACACCGACAACAAGGGCGCCTCGTACGGCTGCCACGAGAACTATCTGATGAAGCGCGAGACGCCGTTCGCCGAGATCGTGCGGCACCTCACTCCGTTCTTCGTCTCGCGGCAGGTGGTGTGCGGGGCCGGCCGCGTGGGCATCGGCGTCGACGGCCGCGGCGAGGGTTTCCAGGTCAGCCAGCGCGCCGACTTCTTCGAAGTCGAGGTGGGCCTCGAGACCACGCTCAAGCGGCCGATCATCAACACCAGAGATGAGCCGCACGCCGACCCGGAGAAGTACCGCCGGCTGCACGTCATCATCGGCGACGCGAACATGAGCGAGGTGTCGACCTACCTCAAGCTCGGCACCACGGCGCTCGTGCTGGCCATGATCGAAGACGGTTTCCTCACGGTCGACCTGTCCGTCGACATGCCGGTCGCGACCCTGCGGGCGGTCTCGCACGACCCGTCCTGCAAGCACCTGCTCACGTTGCGCGACGGTCGCAAGATGACGGCCGTACAGCTGCAGATGGAGTACTACGAGCAGAGCCGCAAGTACGTCGAGGACCGCTTCGGCTCCTCCGCCGACGAGCTGACCCGCGACGTGCTGGAGCGCTGGGAGTCGGTGCTGCACCGGCTGGGCGAGGATCCGATGCAGCTGTCCCGCGAGCTCGACTGGGTGGCGAAGCTGGAGCTGCTGGAGGGCTACCGCTCCCGCGACGGCCTGGACTGGTCGCATCCGCGCCTGCAGCTGGTCGACCTGCAGTACTCCGACATCCGCCCGGAGCGGGGTCTCTACAACCGGCTGCTCGCCCGTGGCCGCATGGAGCGGATCGTGGCCGACGCCGAGATCGAGCAGGCCATCGAGGACCCGCCCGAGGACACCCGCGCCTACTTCCGCGGCCGGTGCCTGCGGCAGTACGCCGAGGCCGTGGCGGCCGCCTCCTGGGATTCGGTGATCTTCGACATTCCGGGCCGTGAGTCCCTGCAGCGGGTGCCGACCCTGGAGCCGCTGCGCGGAACCCGTCAGCACGTCGGTGAGCTGCTCGACCGCTGCCGTACGGCGGCGGAGCTGGTCGCCACCCTGACCGGCGAGGGCTGACGCCCCAGGAGGCCGCTCAGGGCTTCGGCCGGTGTTCAGAGCAGGCCGATGCCCAGTGTGCGCGTGCCGGCGGCGAGCGACAGATCGCTCAGGTACGTCAGGCCGATGAGGGCGTTCGGCTTCGTCCTCGGCGATCTCTCTGCAGATCTGTGACCGGTTTGACCGTTTCGGTAAGCGAGTTACGGGCGATAACCCGTCGTGAGACCGGCTGTGAGCCGACCGGCGCGCGGGCGGAACACGTCACCGTGACCGCTCGTTGTCGGTGGACGACGGTAGAGTCGAGGTCTCGGTACGGGACAGGAGGGTCGAGATGGCCACGAAGGACACCGGCGGACAGAAGCACACGACCCGGCGCACTGAAGAGGTCGAAGAGACTCAGACCGCGCCGGCCGATGACGTTCAGGAGCGCCAAGAAAAACTGTCTGACGACGTCGACGCAATCCTCGACGAAATCGACGAAGTCCTCGAAGAGAACGCAGAGGAATTTGTCCGTTCTTACGTGCAAAAGGGCGGCCAGTAAATACCGCGCAGTAAGAATGGACGAATTTCATTTGGAGAGGTGATATTAGGTTGTCAGACTCATCTGATCGAGGAACTAAGCAATGCGCGATTGTGACTTAATTAAGCCGCTATCAGAGTTCTGGCAACGTAAGCAGTCACCTGATGGCTTTGCGTTGTACTGCAAGGAGCGTTTTGGCCTGCGCAACGCCGCTACTTATCGCGGCCGTCTAGCCGTGGAGGGCAAAAAGGCTCGGCCGTACCGGCGTCACTCGGCTGTGCCTGAAGGTATGCAGTACTGCGCAAACTGCGGTCAGGTAAAGCCGATCGCAGAGTTCGGGCGTAACCGTGCGAAGACGTCGGGGCGCACCAATTACTGCAGACCTTGCCATAACGAGGTGATGGCCGAGAACAAGACGAAGAATCACGGCAGCACGCGCAGCTATCACCTCAAGCGGCGATACGGCCTGACCGCCGAGGAGGTCGCCAAGCTCCAGTGGCACCAGCTCGATCGGTGTCTCATCTGCTTCAAGCTTGCCATGCTGCATGTCGACCACGATCATGCCACTGGCGATTTCCGCGGGCTACTCTGTTTCAACTGCAACAATGGTCTCGGTCGGTTCCCCGACAACAGCTCACTGCTCCGCCGCGCCGCTGACTACCTGGACGGGGCGGCGCTCAGCGCCACGAGCATTGCCGGCCGGCCCAGTGGCACCCCAACGCAGGCCGCTCCGGCGTCCCGAAGCTGGTCGATGGGCGCGGTGCTTCGGCGTCACTACCGGCTGACCTCCAGATATGGCATCGGCCTCGGCGAGCTCTATCGCATGCTCGAAGAGCAGGGTGGGGTGTGCCCGATCTGCCGCGAGGACGCACCCACTGACGTCGATCATGACCACGAGACCGGTGCTGTCCGGGGCATTTTGTGTTCTAGCTGTAACACGGGGATGGGCCAGTTCAAGGATGATCCGGTGGCACTGCGGCGAGCCGCCGAGTACCTGGACGGCAATCTGGTGCGCATGTTTCAGCAGGCCTCGGGGGCGATCCGGCTGACGGTCGGGGATCAGATACCGGCGCCGGAGACATCGCCGTTCGAGGCTCTTGTCGCACAGACGATCAGGGAGCTCGGCGCGAACTGAGGGGTTCGCCGTGGGCGGACTGGGTGGAGGATCACCGCGCATGCGGGGGGCGTTGGTTGAACAGTAGGGTCTAAGAGGCCCGATGTTGTCGACACGGCCGGTGGGTCGCGTGCCGTATGTGGAGGGGAAGGACTCGCGTGGCGTCCAACGATGCGCAGCACGGGCGGCTTCCGGGGGCGTTCATGAGCCCGGGGTCGTCGTTCACCGATTTCCTGTCATCGCACTCACCCGACCTGCTGCCCTCCCGCCGTACGCCGCCCGCGGCACCGGTCGGCGACGAGCTTCCGCACGGCACCACTATCGTCGCGGTGACCTTCCCCGGGGGCGTGACCATGGCGGGCGACCGGCGGGCGACGGCCGGCAATGTGATCGCCCAGCGGGACATCGAGAAGGTCTTCCGCGCCGACGAGTTCTCCTCCATCGCGATCGCCGGCACCGCCGGGATCGGCATCGAGCTGGTCCGGCTGTTCCAGGTTCAGCTGGAGCACTACGAGAAGATGGAGGGCCGGACGCTGTCCTTGGACGGCAAGGCGAACCAACTCGCCACCATGATCCGCGGCAACCTGCCCATGGCGATGCAGGGCCTCGTCGTGGTGCCGCTGTTCGCCGGATACGACGAGGAGCACGACGCCGGCCGGATCTTCAGCTACGACGCCGCCGGCGGCAAGTACGAGGAGCACGACTTCCACTCGATCGGGTCGGGCTCGGTGTTCGCCCGGGGGGCGCTGAAGAAGCTGTGGCGATCGGAGCTGTCGGCGTCCGACGCCGCGCTGGTCTGCATCCATGCGCTGTACGACGCCGCCGACGACGACTCCGCGACGGGCGGCCCCGACCTGACCCGCAAGATCTACCCGGTGATCGCGACGGTGACCGCCGACGGGTTCCGGCGGATGCCCGAAGATGAGGTCGGCGCGCTGGCCCAAGCCGTCGTCGACGAGCGATACCAGACGCCGGACGGCCCGTCCGCGCCGCTGCGATAGCCGCTGCGATAGAAGGAAGGAACGACCGAGATGTCCATGCCGTTCTACGTGGCGCCCGAGCAGCAGGCCAAGGACAAGGCCGACTACGCACGCAAGGGGATCGCGCGCGGGCGCAGCGTGGTGGTGCTGCAGTACGACGACGGCATCCTGTTCGTCGCCGACAACCCGTCCCGGGCCCTGCACAAGATCAGTGAGATTTACGACCGTATCGGGTTCGCGGCGGTCGGGAAGTACAACGAGTTCGAGAACCTTCGGCTGGCCGGGGTCAGGTACGCCGACGTCACCGGCTACCAGTACGACCGGGCCGATGTGACCGCGCGCGGTCTGGCCAACGCATACGCGCAGACGCTCGGCACCCTGTTCACCGAGCAGATCAAGCCGTACGAGGTGGAGCTCGTCGTCGCCGAGGTGGGCGAGGACGCCGCCACCGACCAGATGTACCGGCTGACCTTCGACGGATCGGTCGCAGACGAGCACGGGTTCGTGGCGATGGGCGGCCAGGCCGACGCGGTGGCGTCCTCGCTGAAGGACGGCTACTCCGACGGGATGACGCTGGCGGCGGCCCTGCAGGCGGCCGTTCAAGCGCTTGAGCAGCAGGACTCCGACCGGCACCTGGAGGCGACGGCGCTGGAGGCGGCCGTCCTCGACCGGAAGCGCGAGCATCGGCTGTTCCGCCGGCTCCCGCCGGCCCGCATCGAGCGGCTGCTCGCCGAGGCCGACGGAACGACGACGACCACGACCACAGCGCCCGAGACGACGACCACAGCGCCCGAGACGACGACCGACAACGAATCTACAACGTAAAGGTCACGGGCCGTATCTCGCTGCGGAGTCAAGACTGCCAACGACGGCTCCGGCCGCATAGGCTCGCGGTGTGGACAGGCGCATCTTCGGGCTGGAAAACGAGTACGGCGTCACCTGCACCTTCCGCGGGCAGCGGCGGTTGTCACCCGATGAGGTGGCCCGTTACCTGTTCCGCAGGGTGGTGTCGTGGGGGCGTAGCAGCAACGTGTTCCTGCGCAACGGGGCGCGCCTCTACCTGGACGTGGGTAGCCACCCGGAGTACGCGACGCCCGAGTGCGACAGCGTCGTCGACCTGGTGGTGCACGACAAGGCGGGCGAGCGGATCCTCGAGGGGCTGCTGGTCGACGCCGAGCGGCGGCTGCGGGAGGAGGGCATCGCCGGGGACATCTATCTGTTCAAGAACAACACCGACTCGGCCGGCAACTCCTATGGCTGCCATGAGAACTACCTGGTCGGACGGCATGGGGAGTTCGGCCGGCTGGCGGACGTGTTGATTCCGTTCCTGGTCACCCGGCAGATCGTGTGCGGGGCGGGCAAGGTGTTGCAGACCCCGCGTGGGGCGGTCTATTGCGTGTCGCAGCGGGCCGAGCACATTTGGGAGGGTGTGTCGTCGGCGACCACCCGGTCGCGCCCGATCATCAACACCCGCGATGAGCCGCACTCCGACGCCGAGCGGTTCCGGCGGCTGCATGTGATCGTGGGCGATTCGAACATGAGTGAGGCCACCACGCTGTTGAAGGTGGGCGCGACCGACCTGGTGCTGCGGATGGTCGAGGCGGGCGTGGTGATGCGCGACCTGACCCTGGAGAACCCGATCCGGGCGATCCGCGAAGTCAGCCACGACATGACCGGGCGCCGCAAGGTGCGGCTCGCCAACGGCCGGGAGGCCAGTTCGCTGGAGATCCAGAAGGAGTACTTCACCAAGGCGCGCGACTTCATCGACCGGCGCGGCGGCGACCCGACCGTCAGCCGGGTGCTCGGGCTCTGGGAGCGCACCCTGCGTGCGGTGGAGACGCAGGACCTCGATCTGGTCGCCCGGGAGATCGACTGGGTGACGAAGTTCCAGCTGATCGAGCGGTACCGGGCCAAGTATGACCTGCCGCTGAGCTCACCGCGGGTGGCTCAGCTGGATCTGGCCTACCACGATGTGCATCGCGACCGGGGGCTGTATTACTTGCTGGAGAGGCGCGGCTCGGTGGAGCGGGTGGCCCGGGATCTGGAGATCTT
This sequence comes from Streptosporangiaceae bacterium, assembly GCA_036555725.1. Lineage (GTDB taxonomy): Bacteria > Actinomycetota > Actinomycetes > Streptosporangiales > Streptosporangiaceae > CALAED01. Next base: position 44,824 of record DATBKU010000083.1, read on the forward strand.
CGAGGCCAAGTCGGTGCCGCCGCAGACCACGCGGGCGCGGCTGCGCGGGGAGTTCATCCGCAAGGCGCAGGAAAAGCGCCGCGACTTCACCGTCGACTGGGTGCATCTGAAGCTGAACGATCAGGCGCAGCGCACGGTGTTGTGCAAGGACCCGTTCCGTTCCGTGGACGACCGGGTGGAGAAGCTGATCGCAGGAATGTGAGCTATGTGAACAACGCGTTCCGGTGAAAGGCCGGAACGCAACACGGGCGCCGTACGTTTCCAGTGCGGCGCCCTTCTCACGCCGTAGAGTTGCGCGCACGCCATCCACAAGATCGACCGATACGAGGCCCCCACCGTGCGCCGACGCTCCCTCCTCATCGCCGTCCCCGCCGGACTGGCCACACTCGCCGCATGCGGTGACGACGACGACTCCGGCTCGAGCAGCGCCGACGACAGCGCGTCGCCCGAGGCGTCGGGCACCTCGGCGGCGCCC
>DATBKU010000084.1:0-99359 GCA_036555725.1 Streptosporangiaceae bacterium
ACCACTCCTCCCGCACGGAGGGGGCCACGGGGAGCCCACAGTGGGAGCCCATGTGTTCAGACTCCCTCCGGCTCCCCACGACCCACTCCGATTGCTTGTGCAGGTGAGTGGCTCCAGAACGACTCCGGCAGACCATGACAGACCAACAAGAGACAGAGGTTCGCTAACGCTTTCGCTGGTAACTCCGCTGGTAGAAGCGGCGAGGGCTTAGGCGGCGTCACGGATGCGGCGCATGATGCCGGTGCTGTGAGCGGAGCGGGTACGGGCGGGCCGGTCGACTGTGGTCGGGGCGGGCTGGTGATCGGGGCTGGTCGCCAGCGCGTCGCGGCGGACGGTGAAGAAGGTCAAGATCGCGCCGATGACCAGCAGCAGCGCGCTGATCACCATGGCGGTCCGGAAGCCGCCGCCGAAGGTGACCGGGTCGCGGTAGGCGTCGCCGGTCAGGCCGACCAGCGGCGGAACGGCGGCCACGGCGAGCAGCCCGGCGGCGCGTGCCACCGCGTTGTTGACCCCGCTCGCGACGCCCGCGTGCCGTACGTCCGCGGTCGCCAGCACGGTGGCGGTGAGGGGAGCGACCACGGCGGACAGGCCGAGGCCGAACACGATGACGGCGGGCAGCACGTCGCCAACATAGGAGGCGTGCGGCCCGACGCGGGTGGTGAGCAGCAGGCCGGCGGCGCCGACGAGCAGCCCGCCGGTCATCAAGGCTCGCGGACCGATCCGCTGCGCGAGCGCCCCGGCCCGTGCCGACAGCAGCAACATGAGGATGGTCACCGGCAGCATCGCGAACCCCGCGGCGATGGGCGAGAACCCGGCCACCACCTGCAGCTGGACCAGGAGCAGGAAGACCAGCACGCTCAGCCCGCCGTACACGACGAAGGTGACCACATTGATCGCGGTGAACTGCCGTGACCCGAACACCGCCAGCGGCATCATCGCGCTCGCGCCGCGCCGCCGCTCCACCCAGAGGAACGCCGCCGCGCAGCCGACCCCGCCGATCCCGATGGCGAGGCTGAGCGCGAGCGGGGTACGGCCGGCCGGGGCCTCGGTCAGCGCGTACGTGATCCCCGTCAGGGCGAGCGCGGCCAGGACGGCGCCCTTCACATCGAACCGGCCGCCGGCCTCACCGTCGGAGCTCTCCGGTACGTGCCGTACGGCGACGAGCACGACGATCGCGGCCAGCGGCACGTTGAGCAGGAACACCCAGCGCCAGCCGGCGGCCTCGACCAGCCAGCCGCCCAGGAACGGCCCGACCGCGGCGGCCACGCCGCCCAGCCCGGACCAGGCGCCGACGGCGCGCGGCCGGTCGTCCGGCACGAACGACGCCTGGATGATCGCCAGCGATCCGGGCGTCAGCAACGCGCCGCCCACGCCCTGCAGGGCCCGGGCGGCGACCAGCATCGGGACGTTCAGCGCCAGCCCGCACAGCACGGACGCCACCGCGAACCAGATCACGCCGAGCACGAAGACCCGGCGCCGCCCGAAGCGGTCCCCCAGCGAGCCGCCGAGCAGGATGAACCCGGCCAGCGTGAGCGCGTAGCCGTTGACCGTCCACTGCAGACCCGACATCGACGCGCTCAGATCCGCGGCCAGCCGGGGCAGCGCGACGTTGACCACCGTCGCGTCCAGCATCGCGACGCTGGACCCGAGGACGGTGGCGAGCAAGATCCACCGTCCCCGCGCCTCCCCCAGCCGGACGTTCGCGTCCTGTCTTCGCCCGCCACCGGCGTGCGTGGGTGTTCCGGTCGCTGCCTGCGAGCCTGCGGTGTCCGTTGCCATGGCTTTCCCTCGCGTCCGTGCGCCCTCGGTGGGCGCTCTCACAAGGGAGTCGGAGCCGGCGCCGCGACTTCGACACGGCAGGCGCAAAAGTTTTCCGCGGCGCCCCCGGCGCCCGCGGCCGTCTCGTTTCCGGACCGCGATGGCCTGGGACGAGACGGGCCCCGGGGCGACGTGGAGCTATTGGCCGCGGCTGGTGGGGTCGACTTGAGCGAAGGTGAGCAGGTCGACCAGGCGGAAGTCGCCCGTGCCGCCGGACCGGCGCGGCAGGGTGGGGATCCAGCTGGGGTTGGTGCTGAGGTAGGACGCCGGGTCGAGCTGCAACAGCCCGATGAAGACCTCGCCGACGATCCGGGCGCCCACCCCGGCCAGCGTCCGGCCGCCGGCCATGACCTCGGCCTCCTTGAGGGCGTAGTACCACAGCGGGGTGCTGCTCGGCAGGCCGTGCCCGAACTGCTGGAGCTCGGGGAAGTGCTCCGCCCACAGGGGCGGAACGCCGAGGGCCTGCGCGATCGCCTGCCCGGACGGGATCGACCACGTGATGTGCCGCAGCAGGTTCCGCTGCGGCAGTACGAGCGGGGCGGGCTCGCCCGCCGACGGGATCGTGCTCAGCGGCAGGTTGAACAGCGGCGTTGAGATGTTTGTGTCGATGAGCTTGTTCCGCCGCAGATCCGTGGTGAAGGGGCCGCCGAAGTCGAAGAACGTCTGCCACCCGATGAATCGCCTAGGTGCCCTGGCCCCGCCGCGGAGGTCGACCGGGTCGGCCTGACCCTGGCCCGCGGGGTCGAAGATGAGGCCGAAGAAGGCGGGGGCGCCCGTCGCGGGGTTGCCGCCGGGATCCCCGGCCAGGTTGGCGCGGTACGAGGGGCGCACCATGCTATGCCCGAACCGGTAGCAGGCACCCTGGAACTCGACCGGGATGAACTGCTGGCCCACTGCCGGACGGTAGAACCTACGGCCGTTTCGCAGGATGTCGTTCACCACCGGCTGCCCGACGAACAGCGGTAGGAACTCGTGCAGGACGATCCATTGGTAGTGCCACCGGACGAGCTGCTGCGCCGCGGCGAAGACGCTGCCGGTTCGCCCCTGCCCGCGCAGGAAGTCGACCACCCGGTTGTGGAACAGCAAAATCGCCACGTGCAGCCCGGCGAGCATCAAGTTCTCGTCGTTACGCTCGTCGGCGATGATGGCCGAGTTGTTCGACCGCCGGGGCAGGTCCTCGAACCGTCCGCCGCTCTCCACCAGGAACTTGTCCCGGTCCGCCGGGTTGTACAGCTGCGGGCTGCCGCTCGGGCCGCGCCCGTAGACCGAGTCGAGGTCGAATCCCGGCGTTCGCGAGTTGGGGGCGGCGGTGGGTTCCAGCGGCACACCGAGCTTCGAGGTCTCGTCGAACGTGATGTCGTGGTCGAGGAACTGCCCCACGAAGGTCGTGCCCGCCGTGTGGGTGGTGTTATCGGGGTTGTTGACGCTGAGGTCCGGGTTGGTGAGCAGTTGGACCGGGCCCGCCGATAGCTGATCCTGCGCGTCGAGAATTCCGCCCGGTCGCCCCATGTCCATCAGGGCCGACCGCAGCGAGGGCGCGTTCAAGTCGGCGAACGGCTGCAGATTGAAGATACGCCCGAACCTGTCCGGTGAGGTGGCCAGCCCCGCCGCTCGCGGCGTGAGCACCTCGGCGATCGCGTCAGTGGGCCGCAAGGCGAGGGCACCGGCGGTGCCGACCCCCACTCCGGTCAGGAACCCCCGGCGGCTGACGTGCCGCCGCGGCCCCTCGGGGTGCCGCTGCCGGACCTCTGCGTGTCGTTGCGACACCTCGGCGTACGGCCGTGGCGCCTCGGCGTCGCGCGGACTGTCCGCCTGCCTGCGTCCCATGATCGTCGACCTCCTCCCATCGCGCGATTTCGTTCGCGCGATAGAGCCATTGGTGACGAATTCTGGAATCGCAGACAGGTGGAGGCAATGCGATCGCAAGGGCGGGAAACCCTTAAGACCACCAATAACCCTTAGTGGTCGCCAAACCCCGCGGGCACCGCCGATCCGGCCGATATCAGCGCCGCAGGCCCCCGCTACCAGGCGAAATCGCACCGGTCCGGCAGGGCGGCGCCATCGCTCGATGCACCGGCCGCGACGAATTCCAGACGAACGTGGCGGCCGAATTTCATCGCTTTCAGGCCGACCTTGCAAGCCGATGGCCGCGCGGCCTAAAAAAACGGAAGATTAGACGGCCAACAAACGCCCGAAATTCCGTACACCAAAGAAGGCCGCGGTAGCCCGGCCCGCCCGGTTAGCGGGCGACCTTGAGGAAGGAGCTCTTGACGGTCGCCGGCGCGGTGCCGTGGTTCTCCACGTCGACCCGGTACTTGCGTTTGTCGCTCATCCACCCCAGACCGGCCAGCACGTACTCGATGTCGGTGCCGTTACCGACCTTGTCTTCGCCGAGGACGTCCAAGACGTGGTCGTTGGTGTCTCGCTCGTACTCGGCGAAGATGATCTTCAGCTTGTCGCCGGCGGCCTGTCCGGTGACCACGACGCTGACGCTCACCGAGTAGTAGGCGCCGACCTTCGGGAACCAGCTCGGGTAGTTGCCGTCGGTGTGCACCTTGTCGGGGTCGTGGTACTCCTTGTTGTACGTCAGCGAGATCCGGTCACCGGGCTTGACGGTGGCCGCCTCGGTCGCACCGAGGCTGATGAGGAGCTGCAACGGTTCGTCCTCCTCCTCGGGCAGCTCGTTGACACGCCACTGCCCGTAGTCGTCCTTGACGGCCCGGTCGTAGTCCACGCCGACGCCGTTGATCTTGTGACCGTTCGAGTACTGCTGGACATGCGCCCGCTTGTCCCAGTGGCCCGCGGACCATGCGTACGTCTGCCAACCCCACGTGATCTTGTGCGCGTCGAAGGCGCGCTTGATCACGTAGTAGCCGGCGTAGAGGCCGACCCGGTCGCGGCCGAGCACGCTGGCGGCGCCGTCCAGGTACGAGTTGATCGCGCCCTGCTGGGCGGCCGAGGCGTCGAAGTCGACGGCGAAGTAGATTGGCCGCCCGCCGGGCATGCCGCATCCGTGGGCCTGCTTTTCGGCGGCCTTCGCGTCGGCGACGCCGGCGGCGTGGCCGGCCAGCGCCCGCTTCGCCGTGCTCTCCCACACCACGAAGATCCACAGGCCCCCGGCGGACAGCTGCTTGGCCTCGGCGAGGGTCAGGTTCTTGCCCGTGGTGTCGTGGGACAGATAGCGGCCGACGAACTTCACGCCGGCGCGCTTCAGGGCTGCCGCGCCGGGACGGCCCCAGGCATAGTCGACCCCGAACTCGCTCATCGCGGGTCACCTCTGTAGTCCGATGAATCCGGTGAATCCGGCGGTTGCCGGCCCGTGGTCGCGCGAGCGGGGGGTGCGACCACCCGTGACGATGGACTCTAGCGACCGTGCCCGCCGCTGCGTCGCCTATTCCTAACTCTTCGTCATCGAAAGTTCAGTGCACGGTCAACTACCACTACCGGCCTCGTACGACCTCCAGCTCGGCCAGTACGGGTCGATGGTCGGTAGCCAGGGCGTAGTCGCCGATCTGCGAGGGTTCGATCGGAACCCCGCAGCCGATGACGCGGATCGTGGGGTCGGCGAACACGCCGTCGATGCGCCGGCGCGGGTACACGGCGGAGTAGGTGTCGCCGTCGCCGGCGGGCGCGATCGCGTGCGCGTCCGGGAAGGGCCGGGCGAGCAGCGTCCAGGCCGCCCCGCCGGGCGGCTCGTTGATGTCGCCGGCGATGACGGCCGGTGCGTCGTACGCCGTCCGCAGCCGTCCGATCGAGGACAGCACCTGACCGGCGTGCGCGCGGCGGGCGGTGTCGTGCAGGTCGAGATGGGTGCTGGCGGCGACCAGCCGGACGCCGCCGACCTCGACCACGGCCAGCGCGACGCCGCGGCGATGCAACCGGGGCACCCGGGTCAGCAGCCGGTGCTCGCGGTGCAGGACGCGTACGCCCGGCCCGGTGTAGACGGCGAGCCCGGCGGCCCGGCGGGTGGCGCCCTCCTCCTCCAGCTCGCACTGGCCGGCCAGGGTGCGTCGCTTCTCCCGCCACCGGAAGAAGCGCGGCATCTCCTGGAAGCAGGCGATGTCCGGCCGCAGCGCGCGAATGATCCGGACCAGGGCCTTCTTGTCGTCGCGCAGCGATCTGAGGTTGTAGCTCAGCAGCCGTATCTTCGTCACGCTCGGCCGCCGATCAGGTTCGGGCGAGGTCGGCGGCGCCGACGATGCCGGCGTCGGGGCCGAGTTCGGCGATGCGGATGTCGGCGACCGGCCGATGGCCGCGACCGGTGAGCGCCTGGTCGTAGGCCATTCGTACCGGCTCGAGCAGCAGGTCGCCCGCCGCCGAGAGGCCGCCGCCGATGACGAAGGCCCCGGGGTCGAGTACGGCCGCGAGATCGGCGAGGCCCTGACCGACCCAGCCGGCGACCGTACGGAAGCACTCCAGAGCGGCCGGATCGCCTTCCCTGGCGGCCTGGGTCACCTCGGGGCCGCTGATGCCCTCGGGCGCGCCCCCGCCGAGCTCCAGCAGCCTGCCCGCCATGGCGGGGGCCACCCGGGCCAGTTCGCGGGCCTCGTGGACCAGGGCGTTGCCGCTGGCGTACTGCTCCCAGCACCCCCGGTTGCCGCAGCCGCAGCGGCGGCCGCCGGCCACGACACGGTAGTGCCCGAACTCGCCGCCGATCCCGAACCGGCCGCGGTACAGGTCGCCGTTGATGATGATGCCGCCGCCGATCCCGGTACCGAGGGCGACCAGGATGAGGAAGTCCTCGCCGCGTCCGGCGCCGTAGCGGGCCTCGCCCCAGGCCGAGGCGTTGGCGTCGTTCTCGACGATGACCCGCAGCCCGACCCGCGCCTCGACCTCCTTCTTGAGAGGCTCGTCGCGCCAGGCGAGGTTGGGGGCGAACTGCACGACGGACCTGGTCTCGTCGACGAATCCGGCCGCGCCGAGGCCGACCGCCTCGATGCCCTCGAACTTGCCGTTGAGCAGGTCGACGACCTCGACGATGACCTCGGCGGTCTCCTGCGGGCTCGTCGACGGCGTGGGACGACGCACCTTCTCGACGATCTGCCCATCGTCGTCGACCACGCCCGCGGCGACCTTGGTACCACCGACATCCACACCGATGGTCAGCGCCATGACCGTGTCCTCCTCGCGTCTCCGCAGGCCCGCGGGCATGCGCCGCGCCGGTCTGGCCGCGATCGGTCCCCCACCCGAGCCCTCCCTGGAAGCTCAGCCGATATCGGACGGATTGTCGTCACGTCGCTGGCCCGGCGGCCGGGTGCGCTGGTAGCCCGCCACCGTCTCGCGGAACGCCGCCATCAGCGCCAGGCCCGCGTCGGCGAGGTGGTCGGTCACGTCGGTACCGGAGTTGCGCGCCGCCGCGATGGTGCGGCAGATCGGGCAGTAACGGCATTCCGGCGCGCCGGTCGCGATGCCCGGCACCGGCTCGTGCGTCGCCTGGCTCCACACATCGTCCTGCTGCGGCGCTCCGCTGCGCAGCTGCCGCCGTACCGTCTGGATGAGGCGGGCCGCCTCCTCCAGCACGTACCCTGGCTGATCGGTCATGGGAACATCATCTACCTTGTCGTTCGGCGAAAAACCGTACCCTTTTCAAACAGCTCAACGTACGGTCAGCGTTCAATGTGTCGCTTGAGCCCCTTGAGGGCCGTGTCGATGATCATCTTTTCCGCTCTGCGCTTGAACATGCCGATCATGGGGATCGACACGTCGACCGTCAGCTCATAGGTCACGTCGGTCGCGCCGTTGCGGGCCGCCAGGCGGTACGAGCCCGACATGCCGGAGAGCATCTTGCCGCGCTCGGCGAGGTCCCAGCGGACGGCCTCGTCGCCGTCCCAGTCGTACGACAGGACGTAGGTGTCCTTGATCGGCCCGGCCTCGAGGGTGAACCGCACCCGGTCGGCCCGGTCGCCCTCAGCCGTGGAGAGGATCTCGGCCGACTTGATGCCCTCGGCCCAGGTCGGGTAGGCGGCGAAATCGGCGATGGCCGCCATCACCGTCGGTCTGTCGGAGTTGATCGTGATGCTGGAACTCGTACGATCCGCCATCGGCGCCGTCCCTTCGTCCATAACCCCCTGGCGGAGCGTAATCCATTTTTCAAGCGTTTATGCGACGGCCGACGGGTGGTCCAGGGTCAGGACGTACGGCACGCCGCTCGCGCGGAAGTGGCCCACGTTGACGCACTCGGTGCGGCCGATGCGCATGCGGGCGGTCAGCGGTTGGTGGACGTGACCGAACAGGACGTAGCGCGGCTGGGTCTCGCGGATCGCGTCGAGGATGGCCTCGCTGCCCCGCTCGAACCGGCGCGCGACCGTGTCGTACAGCAGCTCGGGCACGGCGGGCGGGATGTGGCAGCACAGCACGTCGACCGCGCCGACGGCCGCGACCTTCGCGGCGTACGTCTCGTCGTCGATCTCGTACGGCGTGCGGTACCGCGTGCGTAGCCCGCCGCCGACGAAGCCGAAGGTCAGCCCGCCGATCTCCGCGGTCTCGCCGTCCAGGACGTGGTGCCCGGCGCGCAGGTGCTCCCCCCACAGCGCCGGGATGTCGACGTTCCCGTACGTGAGGTACGCGGGGATCGGCATCGCGGCGAACAGGTCGGCGTACTGGCGCTGTACGGCACGTTCGATGTGCGGCCACGCGTCGCCGTCGAGGGAGCCCCACAACCGCTGGGAGAATTGCCGCGCCTCGTCGAACCGCCGCTGCGTGCGGAGCGAGATGAAGGTGTCGGCGTTCTCGGCCCCGAACAGCTCGGCGAAGATGCCCTGCCCATGGTCGTCGTAGTCGATGAAGAGGATCAGATCCCCGAGGCACACGAGCGCGTCCGCGCCGTCTCCGGCATGGGCGAGGGCGTCAACGCGGCCGTGGACATCGCTCACCACGTGGATCCGCATACGCCAAGACTAAATCCCCAAACCGCGCCGCCTCGGCGTCGGCCGAATCGAGCGCGCACCTCCAGCATGTGCTCCCCCGATTCCCCGTTGAGCGGGTCAAGCCTCAAGGTTCGTAGACTTGGAGAACGTGGATTGGCAACGGCGTGACCGACTGATGACTACCGATCGGTAGCTGAACGCGGTAGCGTCCCCGAGTTATTAGTCACCGCGTTCAAAGAGGAGAAGTCGTGCGCGAGTCCAGCGTTCCTCTGATGGTGGAACTTTCCGACACCGCAAACCTCACCGACGCGCCCTTCGATCGCGCCACCGAGCATCCCGAGCAGGTCGCCTTCAGACGCAAGGACGGCGACTCGTGGCGGCCCGTGACGACCGTCGCCTTCCGGGACGAGCTCGTGGGCCTCGCCAAAGGGCTCGTCGCCGCCGGTGTCGGCCCGGGCGACCGGGTGGCGCTGATGTCGCGGACTCGGTACGAGTGGACCCTCATCGACTACGCGATCTGGGCCGCCGGCGCGGTGACCGTTCCCATCTACGAGACCTCCTCGGCCGAGCAGATCGAGTGGATCATCCGCGACTCCGGCGCCAAGGCCGCGTTCGTGGAGACGGCGAAGCACGAGAGCCTGCTCGAGTCCGTGCGGTCGAGCCTGCCCGGCTTCGGCGAGATCTGGCGCATCGACGGCGGCGGCGTCGACGAGGTGATCGCGCGTGGCGCGGAGACCGCCGACAGCGTCATCGACGAACGCCGCCACGCGCTCGGGCCGGCCGACCTGGCCACCGTCATCTACACGTCCGGCACCACTGGGCGCCCGAAGGGGTGCGAGATCACCCACGCCAACCTCCTGGGTACGGCGCGGAACGCGCACGCCGGGGCCTTGGCGGAGGTCGTCGGCATCGGCGAGGGCTCGACCCTGCTGTTCCTCCCGCTGGCGCACGTCTTCGCCCGGTTCATCCAGGTGCTGTGCGTCGAGGCGCACGTCACGATGGGCCACACGCCCGACATCTCCGACGTCGTCCCCGACCTCGCGACGTTCCGGCCGACGTTCCTGCTCGCCGTGCCGCGGGTGTTCGAGAAGGTCTACAACGGCGCCGAACAGAAGGCGACCGCCGAGGGCAAGGGCAAGATCTTCCACGTCGCCGCCGACACCGCGATCGACTACAGCCGCGCCCTCGACGCCGGCGGCCCCGGGCTGGTCCTCAAGCTCAAGCACGGGCTGTTCGACAAGCTGGTCTACGGCAAGCTGCGGGCGGCCGTCGGCGGCCAGGTCACCCACGCCGTGGCCGGCGGCTCCGCGCTCGGCGAGCGGCTCGGCCATTTCTTCCGCGGGGTGGGCATCACCATCCTCGAGGGGTACGGGCTGACCGAGACGACCGCGCCCGCGGCGGTCAACCTGCCGAGCAGGCTCAAGATCGGCACGGTCGGCCTGCCGCTGCCCGGCGTCCAGGTACGGATCGCCGACGACGGCGAGGTCATGGTCAAGGGCATCAATGTGCTGCGCGGCTACTGGCGCAACGAGGGCGCCACCAAGGAGGCGCTCGAGGACGGCTGGTTCCACACCGGCGACCTCGGCTCGCTCGACGCCGACGGCTTCCTCAAGATCACCGGCCGCAAGAAGGAGATCCTTGTCACCGCGGCGGGCAAGAACGTCGCACCGGCGCCGCTCGAGGACCGGATCCGGGCCAGCGCGCTGGTCAGCCAATGCATCGTGGTCGGCGACGGCAAGCCGTTCATCGGCGCCCTCGTCACCCTCGACCCCGAGGCCATCGGGCCGTGGGCCAAGGCCAACGGCAAGCCCGAAGACATGACGGTCGGCCAGGCCCGCGAGGACGCCGACGTCATCGCCGCGATCGACGCCGCCATCGAGAACGCCAACGCGAGCGTCTCCCGCGCCGAGTCGATCAGGAAGTACCGAATCCTCGACGGTGACCTCACCGTGGAGTCCGGCCACCTGACGCCCTCGCTCAAGATCAAGCGCAACATCGTGATGAAGGACTTCGCCGCCGAGGTCGAGGCCCTCTATACGAAGTAGCCCCGCTCTACAGCAAGTAGCCCCTTTCGTACGCCCGGATCGGCCCTTACGGCTGGAGCGGCCGAGGCCGTACGGCGCGGCGTCCGGTCAGGCGGCGCGGAGGAAGCGGGCGGCCAGTGGGGCGGCGGCCTTGCCGCCCCAGCCGCCGCCCTCGACGAAGGCGGCGAAGGCCAGGTCGCCGCGGAAGCCGATGAACCAGGCGTGCGCCCGGTCACCGGCACCGTACTCGGCCGTGCCTGTCTTGCCCGCCACGCCCGGCGGCAGGCCGGACCCGGCGGCGGTGCCGCTCGTGACCACGGCGCGCATCATCGACCGCAGCGCGGCGGCACCGGGAATCGCGTGCGGCGGCTGAGGGTGCTCCCCACGCCTCCTGATCAGCTTCTCCGCGACCATGCGCGGCGGCCGCCACGTGCCGCTCGCGGCCGCGGCCGCGACCAGCGCCATGGTGAGCGGGCTGGCCAGCACTCGGCCCTGCCCGAACGCGGCCTCCGCCAGCTCCGCGTCGCCCTGCGGCACCGGAAAGCCGCCGCGCGCGGCGGGAACGCCCGGGGTCAGCGGCCCTTCGAACCCGAACGACCTGGCCATCGCCGCGAGCCGGCTTCCGCTCAGGCGGTCGGCGGTGAGCTGCGCGAAGGTTGTGTTGCACGACTCCGCGAACGCGTTCCGCAGCGACGTGGGGCCGAGCGCCGCGCCCTCGTTGTTGCTGATCGTGCGCTGCCCGACGTACGCGGTGCCGGGGCAGCCGACCGACGACCCGGCGCCCATTCCGTCGGCGAGCAGGGCGGCCGCGGTGACCACCTTGAACGACGAGCCCGGCGGGTAGCGGCCGAGAAAGGCGCCGCGCTCGCTGCCCAGCTTGTCGGCGACGGCGAGGATCTCACCGGTCGACGGCCGCACCGCCACAATCGCGGCCGGCTCGGACGCCGAGCGTACGGCCTTGTCGGCGGCCTGCTGCAAGCCTCGGTCCAGGGTCGTACGGGTCTGCCCGACACGACGCCCGGGGAACGTCTTGAGCCGCCGGGTGGCCGATCCGCTCTTCAGGTCGATGGCCCAGCTCGGCGTGCCCTTCCCGCCCTTGACGAACCGCGTGCTGAGCTCATCGAGGTATGGCTGCGCCGTCGTGCCCTGGCGCAGCGCCCGGCCGGCGCGATCGGTGAGCCGGGGGCCTGGCTTGCCGGTCTCGGTCAGCGTCAGCCGCGCCCCCGGCGTGAGCCCGGGGTGCAGGGTGGCCGGCGACCACTCGACCAGCCAGCGCCGTCGTACCAACCCAAGTCGCAGGGTGGACCGGTACGTCCAGGTACCGATCGCGGTGAGCTCGCGCGTCACTGTGAAGTCGCAGCGAGCTTGGTCGCCCTGCCGCACCACGGCTCCCGGCTCGATCCGCACGGACGCGACCCGCAGCTCCTGGGCCAGCGCCTCGTGCTGCTCGGCGAAGTCGGCCGGCGGGTCGGCCACCAGCCGCCGCATCGATGCCATGTCGCTGCGCTCCCAGGCCGCGAAGTAGTCGGCGGCCGCCTGTTCGGGGCTGGTCCCGCCGGACCCGGTCCCATCGCGCCCGGTATCGGCAACGTTCCTGCCCTCGGCGTCGAGTATCAGCAGCGCGCAGCCATCGGCGGTCAGCACCATGCTGATCAACACGGTCAGCAGGACCGCCCAGCGCCGTGATCGCATTCCCCGTACCTTTCGGCGGCTGACGCCTGCGATCGTGCCATGCCGACGATCGCGCAGGAAGGGGATCGACGGTCCTTACTGCCGGTTTCGAAATTCGATCATTGGCGCGTAAGCACAATATGGCGCTGCGTGATCGGCGAATTACCGAGTCTCCTGGTAATTCACGAGGCCGGTGCTCTCCAGCAGGGTCATATGTTTCAGGACGACGTCGTGGCAATGGTCCGCGTACTGCCGGATGAGGCTGTTGGCCGTGGCCGCCCGCACCTGAGCGATCGCGGCGAGCACTCCGCCATGTGCAAAGCGCAACCGAAGCACAAAGGTCCGGTCATAGGTGGGCCCCGTCTCGCCCGCCAGTTCGGACAGCCAGCTCTGCTGGTCGGCGTTCGGCTTGCTCGGCAGTGGGACGTGCAGTTGGGCGGCGATCTGAACGTCCTGTCGGTCGAGTTCGAGGTGGTCGGCCGCCAGGATCTTGCCGACATCCTTGACTCGCTGGCTGCTGGCGCGGGTCTGCGCCTGCAGGCCCGTCGGCCTCTCCCAGAGCGACGCCTGATGGACCTTCACCAGCAGGGTGCGATCGAACTCCTCGACCGGTCCCCATTTCGACTGGGACAGCGTGGCATTACTCAAGGGACTCGCCGCCGGACGCCTGGTGATGACATAAAGCGCACCGGTCGTGGCAATCAGTGAAATCACCAGGACAATGACTTCAGCTGTTCGATGCCCGCGCCGAAGCTGCAAAGATTCCTACCCCTCTGGGAATAGATGTCGCCTTTAACGCCGACTGCCGCCTTCTCGATCGCAGAGTTCCAGATCACTGGACCATACGCACCCTGTGCAACATCGGTTCACAGTACGCCAGACATCCTCAAGTGTCAGACGAGTTATCACGATTTCATCACCGGCGACGCTTTCGCGCGGCAGTATGTGGGGCCATGAGACGCCATCGCGGCGGAAAACCACAGCGGTGGAGCGTCCGTGATCCGGAAGAACAGCTGGTGCGGACGCTCTACCAGGAATTTCGTGGGCCGCTGCTCGCCCGGACGCTGCCGTTGACCGGCAATGATCGGCAATGGGCGGAAGATGTCGTCCAGGAGACCCTGATCCGGGCCTGGCGCAACGCCGGAAATCTCGACCGCGACCCGGCGCGGCTGTGGGCATGGCTGCTCACCGTGGCCCGGCGAGTGGTGATCGATACCAGACGGCGCCGCGGCACGCGCCCGAACGAGGTGCGGCCAGTCGAGCGCGACGGCGCTCCGGTGCCCGACGCCTCTGAGCGGACGCTCACCACGATGGTGCTCACCCAGGCTTTGAACGGGCTCACCGCCGAGCACCGCGAGGCGCTCACGCAGACGTACCTGTGCGATCGCACGATCAGCGAGGCCGCGCAGGCCCTCGGCGTGCCGCCGGGAACCGTGAAGTCCCGCGTGCACTACGCGTTGCGCGCGCTCCGGGACGCCATCGGCGAGACCGACGAGGTCGTCCCCCGGCGATCCGCCGATCGGCTGGTCCACCGGCGTTGAGCTCCCGGCTCAATCTCAGCCGGTGAGGAGGGCGGCGAGCCGCTCGGCCTGCACCTCCCAGCGCCAGTCGCGCTCGACCCACGACCGGCCCTTCTCCCCCATCGTCCGGGCCCGCCGCGGATCGTTCAGCAGCGAGATCACCGCGTCGGCCACGGCTCCTGCGGAGCGGCCGTTCACGACCAGGCCCGTCTCCCCGGCCAGGACGGCGTCCGGTGCGCCGCCCGAGTCACCGGCGATCACCGGCAGCCCCGTCGACGACGCCTCCAGATAGACGATGCCGAGTCCTTCGACGTCGAGGCCCCGGCGCCGGGTCCGGCACGGCATGGCGAACACGTCCCCGGCGTCGTAATGCGCCGGCAACTGCTCCCACGGCACCGATCCGGTGAACCGTACGGCCTCTCCCACGCCCGTCTCGGCGGCCAGCTTCTCCAGCGTGCCGCGGTACGGCCCGCCGCCGACCAGCAGCAGCGCCGCGTCGGGCACCGCGCGCCGGACCCAGCGCCAGGCGCGGATGAGCGTGTCCTGGCCCTTGCGTGGGACCAGCCTGGAGACGCAGACGACCACGGGCCGGTCCGCCAGGTCATGGCGCGCCCGGACCGCGGCGCCGCCGGCCCCCGGCCGGAAGACGGCTTCGTCGACCCCCGGCGCGAGCCGCGCCATCCGGGAGATCGCGGCGTCGGACAGCGCGCTCGCCATTCGAGACCGCGTGTACTCCCCCAGGTAGGTCAGCACATCGACCTCGTCGCCGACACGGCGTAGCAGCCGGGCGGCGACCGGCAGCTGGGCCCAGCCCGCCTCGTGCCCGTGCGTGAGCGCCACGAACCGCTCGATGCCGTGCGAGCGCAGCACCGGGGTCAACAGGCCCAGTGGGGCGGCCGCGCCGTACAGCACCGAGTCGCAGTCCTCCGCGGCCGCGATGTCCTTGGCGCGCCGCAGCACCCGCGGCTCGGGCAGCATGAGCGAGGTCGGATGCCGTACGACCGGGAACGGCTGCGCGGCGTCGAACTCGGCGGCGCCCTTCCAGGCGGGGGCGTACACGACCACCGCGCCCGGCGGGCGATGCAGCGCGAGATTGTGCACGAACGACTGGATCCCGCCCGGGCGCGGGGGAAAGTCGTTGGTCACGATGAGGGTCTTCATGGCCCGATCAGGATGGCATGCCATGCAACCGGCCCCAGGTCCGGGCCAGCGCGATCCGCTCCGGGCCGGTCGGGTGGGTCGCCCACAGGGCGTACTCGATCGGATTGGGCCGCAGGTCGGAGATGTTCCGCACGGACAGCGCCCGCTGCATGCGGATGAACGTCCGCGGGTCGTGCGTGAGGTCGAGCGAGTGCACGTCGGCGCGGGCCTCGATGCGGCGGCTGACCAGGTTCTGCGCCGGGCCGGCGAGCTGGGTGCCGAGCGTCACCAGGGCGAGCAGCAGCGCCACCGACCGCGGGTCGGCGACCGACGCGACGCCGGCCCGGCGCAGCAGCCGCGGCGAGGTCACCAGCAGGTAGAGACCGCAGGCGCCGGTCGCGACGGCGAGCCCGCCGATCAGCGTGCCGTACAGCACGTCGCCGCGCTTGGCGTGGCCGAGCTCGTGCGCGACGATCAGCTTGATCTCGCCGGGCGGCGTGCTGCGCAGCAGCGTGTCGTACACCACGATCCGCCGGGTGGAGCCGAATCCGGAGACGTACGCGTTGAGCGCGCTCGTGCGGCGGGAGGCGTCGGCGACGAGCACGTCCCGTACCGCCACGTGATCGGTCTTGGCCAGCTGCAGCAGCTCGGTGCGCAGCGGCCCGTCGCGCAGCGGCGTGAAGGAGTTGAACAGCGGCTCGACCAGCAGCGGATAGACGAACGACACCACGACCACCAGCAGGAACCCGCCCGCTGCCGCCGGCGCCCACCAGTAGCGTGGGAACCTCCGCACCAGCAGGTGCAGCAGGAACAGCGCCACCGCCCAGATCACCGCGTTGACGGCGAACGACGTGAGCTGGTCGAGCGCCCAGCCCGGCCAGGCCCGCGTCGAGAGCCCATACCGGTGCAGCACGACCTCGGACCACGCGGCGAACGGCAGGGCGGCGACACGCGGCACCGCGGTGATCGCGACGGCCGCCGCGACGACGCCGAGCGGCCACCAGCGGGCCGGGCGCACGACGTACCCCAGCAGGCGGGCGCCGAGTGGGCTCAGCCCCAGGATCAGGACGGCCAGCAGGCTCGCGGCGAGGCCGAGGTAGCCGGCTGGCCGTACATCCGCGCTGAACGCGTGCTCCCTGGCCAGCTCGGCGGCGGTGAAGTCACGCGCGGGATCGACCGGCACGCCGGGCCCTGGAAGGGGATGCCACGGGGTGGTCAGCGCCACCGTGACGACCAGGGCGACCCCGAGCGCGCAGCACGCGACCATCGCCCCGATCTTGGCCGATCGCGCCGCGGCCGTGCTCGCTGCCGTACCCGCGGGCGCGCCGGCCTCGGCCTTGCCGACCTCCGCTCCGCTCATCCGAGCTCCCGGCGCAGGTAGGAGCGCCACATCGCGGTGAACTCGGCGTCGTCCACGCCGAGCACCTCGCGGATCGCGTCCGGACGCCGGCCCGCCGCACGGTAGAGCCGGACCAGGCGGGGCTCCCCGTAGCGCTCGGCCACCATCCGGCAGGCCAGCCACGCCTCCTCGTACGCCTGCGACAGCCGTCCGGACGCGCCGGCGAAGTCCTGCGGGCCGGGCAGGGCACGCGGGACCTTGCCGTCGGCCACGTCGCGGCGCAGCTCCCGCGCCGCCGATCGTACGGAGATCGCCACGCCCTTGTAGCCCACGTAGTCGGCGAACCCCTCGATCAGCCAGCTGGGGGTACGGCTGTCGCCGGCCCCGTGCGTGGCGACGTGGGTCAGCTCATGGGTCAGCACGACGTGCCGTCCGATGGCGTTGAGCTTGGGAAAGCCCACCGGGGACACCACGATGCGGTCGTCCCCCTCCGTGCCGTGCGGGCCCGGCAGCACGGTGGCGAGCGCGGCGATCTCGCGCAGGCTCTGGGCGCCGCCGACGAGCGCCGAGGTCTGTGCCTCGGTGGCCGGCACGAGGGCGACGGCGCTCCGGGCCCAGCCGCGGCCGGCCACCCCGGTCACGGTCGGTACGGCCTGGTCGAGGCGGTCCGCGATCTGGCGGAGCCGCGCCGTCGGGGCGCTGTTGCCGATGACCAGGCTGTGGTGCCCCCGGACGACGGTCAGGGGTCCGCCGTCCCAGATCTCGGTGTCGTCGCTGAAGCCCTCCGCGGCGCCGTCGCCGGCGATGACCACGCCGCCGGGGCGCCGGGCGAACGTGAGGTACTGCGTTCTGACGACGTCGGTGTGATCGTAGCCGCGCAGCCGGTAGCGCAACGTGAGCCGGACGATCCAGCCGCCGGGGGCCGTCGCGACCGGCTCGCCCGAATCGGCCCGCTGCCGCCAGTTGGCCAGCGGCAGTTTGGCGAGGTCGTCGAACAGCGCCTGCTGCTGGGGCCGGAAGGCGGCAGCCACGGAGGACAGGAAGGCGGCGCGGTCGCGCGTGCGGACGGCGCGGTCGCGCCGGTCGAGCAGCGCGCGGACGGCGGCCAGGTCCAGGGCCCCCTGCGGCTGCGGTGGCTCCTGCGCGGCCGCCGGACCGCTCGGCGACCGACCGGCCGCGGGCCGGGAGTCACTCGCGGCGGCATAGCCGATGCCCGCGACGAGCGTGCCGGCGCACGCCACCGCGATGGCCGCGACGAGCGACCGCGGGGGCGGCGCCGGTACCTTCTCGTGCTCATCCGCGGGCGCCGGTCCGTCGTCGGCCGAGCCTGTCATGCGGGCGATCCTACTGGGACGTAGGGCGGGTCCCGTGGATCCGCCGTCCCGCGGGACGGGGCCCTACTTCTTGCAGTCGGGGCTGCCCTACGGTGCCGTTCGCACCGATTCACCCCAGGAACATGGGTCCCCGGCTCCGTCGCCGGGTCGGCCGGATGCCAGGTACTCCCCGGTACCCGTCAAGTCCGACCGGCGCCCGCACGGAAACGCCGTCCGCCGCCCCGGGTGAGGGGCGGCGGACGGCGTATCGATTGCCGAATCCGGCGGCTCTAGGCCGCGCCGGCGCTAAGGGCGACCGCCGCTGAGGAAGTTCTGCCGGTAGTAGCCGGAGGTGATGCTGACGATCTGCACGTTGGTGCCCGTGTGCGGAGCGTGCATCATCTTGCCGCCGCCGACGAACATGCCGACGTGCCCGAGGCCCTGCATGAAGACGAGGTCGCCGGGCTGGAGGTCGGCGAACGCGACCCGCCGCGTGGCGTTGTACTGCGCGGCCGCGTTGTGCGGCAGCCCCGCCCCGCCGGCGGCCCATGCCTTCATCGTCAGGCCAGAGCAGTCGAAGCAACTCGGGCCGGCGCCGCCGTAGCAGTACGGCTTGCCCAGCTGGGCGTAGGCGTAGTCGAGGGCCTTACGGGCCGAGCCCGTAGCGGGCCCGGTGTACGAGCCGCCGACCGCCCCGCCGGAGACGATCCCACCGGCCTTGGCGATCAGCGCCTTCTGCTTGGCGATCGCCTTGTCGATCTTGGCCTTCTGGTCGGCCAGCTGCTTGCTCTGCTGCGCGAGGTCGTCGAAGGCCGACTTCGCCTGGCCCTGCTCGCGCTGCAGCCGCTGAGCCGACTGGAGGAACGCGGTGAGCTGGTTGGCCCGGTTGGTCGACAGCTGGGTGAACGCCGACACCTGGTCGAGCACCGTCTGCGGGTTGTCGGCCGAGATCAGCGTGGACACAGAGTTCATGTCGCCGGTCTTGTAGGCGGTCGCGGCCATCTGCGCGACCTGCTGGCGCAGCTGGTCGAACGTCGCCTGCTCCGCCTTCACCTGGCGGTTCTTCGCGTCGAGCTTGCGCTTGGCCAGCGCCTTGTCGTCGCGGAGCTTGTTGAACTTCTCGACGAGCTGGTCGACCTGCTCGTTGAGCTTCTCCAGCTTCTTTTTCGCCTCGGCCACTGACGGTTTCGGCTCCGCCGCACCGGCGGTGCCGGTAGGAACGACGGTGGCCACGGCCACCGCCAGGGAGAGCGCGATACCGACCCGGCGACCTGTCGATCTGAGCCATCCGACAGGGGCCCGCCCCCCGCCACTAGCAAAGCGACCGCTAGTCACGATTGCGGTACGCCCCTTTCTTCCACTCGGCCACCTACCGGGTTAGCTGACGGATTCGGGCGTGGAAGAACGCGCCCTACGACACGGCGTGCCGATTCACCCCTTGGATCTTGGTTCCCCGGCTCCCCTGGCCCGTACGGGCAGGGATTCGGCGGAAGCCGGCCACCACCGCCGGTCGGGCGGTTGGGGAGCGGCCATGCTCGCCGGTGACACTAGTGGTGTACCACCCGAGTCACAACCGCTTCATAAGGAGTTGCTCTAATTCAAGCCCATTTCGCCACATGGTGCACACAAGTGATCACGAGACGCGTTTGTTTTCGGCCGTCCGGCCGGTTTCGGCGGTATGGCGCAGCGGCGGGACGAGCCCAAGGTCGGCGAGCACGTCGAGGGCCTCGAGCTCCCGTTCGTCGATCTCCACGCCGTGTCCGGACACACCGAGAAGGGTCGACACTACACAGCCGCTGCAGGCGATGTCGCGAACCTCACAGTTGTCGCAGTCGATGAGCATGACGCCTCCTGACGCCGTACGGGCTGCCTTGTCGCGAGCGACGCTAGGAGGTGGGTCTGACAGAACAGGGATCACGAACGTCCCAGCCGGCGCAGCAGCAGCGCGGACGACGCGGGCCGGGCGCCCGCCCGGCGGGCGGCGTCGGCCACCTCGCGGTCGGAGGAGACCACGACGACGGCCCGCCCCTCCGGCTCGGCGCGGACCAGCCGCCCGATGAGCTCGTCGGCGGTCTGTCCGGGCGGGCTGAACAGCACGCGGACGCCGCGGGGCGCCGTGATGGCCACCGGCGCGTCGAGCTCGGCCCCGTCGAACACGCAGGTGATCTCGGCGCGGGTCTGCGACGCCAGCCCGCCCAGCCCGCTGACCAGACGGTTGCGCTGATCGGCGAGCGGCAGTTCGCCGTAGCCGGTTTTCGTCACGTTGTAGCCGTCGACGATCAGGTGCACCTGCGGCAGGGTGAGCAGCTTGTCGAGCAGGGCCGGGTCCTGCTCGGAGAGCCCGCGGCCGGGCAGCGAGCCCACGTCGGCGGCCTCGACGGCGCCCACGGTGTCGGCCGGGCGGGTGATCGTGGCGGGCAGTGCGAGCTCGCGGCGCAGCCCCTGGGCGGCGTCCATCAGCGCGTCCAGCAGCACCCGGAGCCGCGCGTCGTCCGCGCTGCGGCCCTCCCGCGCCGCACGGCGCGCGGTCTCGGCCGTCGCCTCGGCCTGGGTGAGCCGCCCACGCAGTTTGCGCAGCTCCTTGTTGGCCGCGGCCTCGGCGGCCGCCGCCGCGCTGCGCTCCGCGGCGGTCTCCACCGCCAGCGCGTCCGCGTGCGCCCTGGCCAGCTTGGCCGTATTGCGCGCGTCGTGCAGCTTGCGGCGCAGCTCGGCGATCTCGGCGCGGGCGTCGCGCAGCTCGGTACGGAGCTTGTCGATCTCCTCGGCCCGGGCGGACCGGGCCGCGGCCACCTGCTCGCGCAGCCGGGCGAACTCGCGGGCGGTCGCCGCCTCGTCGGCCGCGGCCGCCGACCGTTCCAGCTCGCCGCGCGCGGCCTCGACATACGCCGTCCAGCCCGCCGGCCGCACCAGATAGGCGATGGCCGCGACCTGTACCGGATCGGCCGCCGCGAGGGGCTGCCCGGCCTCGATGGCCGCGACGAGGTCTGGGTGCGCCTCGCGGATCGACTCGACGACGCGGGCCCGGAACGCCTCGTCGCTCTCCAGCTGGGCGGCGATCGGCGTCGCCGCCCGCCGGGCGCGCTTGCGCGGCTCGAACTTCGCGATCCGGCGCAACGGAGCCGGCACCTCGTCGGGCGGCAGCGACCCGATCAGCTCGGCGGCCGCCTCGACGACATGCTGACGAACCGCTTCGGGAAGCGGCCGGTCGAGACGTTCCTCATGGCCGGTGTCGATGGTCGCCACTCCTTACCCGCCGCGTTACAGTCCGTACTGTCCGCGCACGATGAAATCGTCGCCCCAGGGTAGACGTACCCACGCCATGGCGTCCTTGCGACGAAGCGACCCGGGGGCCACGGCGGGCGGCGCAGCCGAGAAGTGTCGGAGGGGCTCCGTAACGTGCGCGTCATGACGAGTGCCACCGGCGTCCCGGCCGGAGCCCCGGCCGTTGTGCAGGGCACGCTCGACGAGCTGCTCGACACCAGATCGCTGGCCCTGTCCGAGGTGACGTTTGTCGTCGTCGACCTCGAGACGACGGGTGGCTCGCCGTCCGAGTCCGCGATCACCGAGATCGGGGCGGTCAAGGTGCGCGCCGGTGAGCCGAAGGGCGAGTTCGCCACGCTGGTCGACCCGGGCTCGCCGATCCCGCCGTACATCACGGTGCTGACCGGCATCACCCAGCAGATGGTGCTGGCCGCGCCGCGCATCGAGAGCGCGCTGCCGTCCTTTCTGGAGTTCGCCCGCGGCTGCGTGCTGGTCGCCCACAACGCGCCGTTCGACACGGGCTTCCTGCGGACGGCGTGCGCGACCCAGGGCTACCCGTGGCCGAACTTCCCGGTCGTCGACACGGCCGACCTCGCCCGCCGGGTGCTCACGCGCGACGAGGTGGCCGACTGCCGGCTGGCCACGCTCTCCCGGTTCTTTCGCAGCGCGACCGAGCCCTGCCACCGCGCGCTCGCCGACGCCCGGGCCACGGTCGACGTGCTGCACGGCCTCATCGAGCGCCTGGGCTCGTTCAGCGTGTTCACACTGCCCGAGCTCGCCACGTTCGCCAAGACGCCGACCCCCGAGCAGCAGCGCAAGCGGCACCTCGCCGACGACATGCCGAGCGAGCCCGGCGTGTACCTGTTCGAAGACGCCCGCGGCGAGATCCTGTACGTCGGCAAGAGCGGCGACCTGCGCACCCGCGTACGTTCGTACTTCACCGCCGCCGAGACCCGCCGTCGCATCCGCGAGATGATCGGCATCGCCGAGCGGGTGCGGCCGATCGTGTGCGCCACCGGCCTCGAGGCCGAGGTGCGCGAGCTGCGGCTGATCGCCGAGCACAAGCCGCGCTACAACCGCCGCTCCCGCTTTCCCGAGCGGGCGTTGTGGCTCAAGCTCACTACAAGTGACCCTTTTCCCCGGCTCTCGCTGGTCCGCGAGTGCCGCGCCGACGGCGCCGCCTACCTCGGCCCGTTCTCCTCCGCCCGGCTGGCCGAGGCGGCCAAGGCGGCGCTGCACGAGGCGGTGCCGCTGCGGCAGTGCACGCAGCGGCTGACCGTACGGCTGATCGAGCGCGGCCGGGCACACAGCTGCCTGCTGTCGGAGATCGGGCGGTGCGCCGCGCCCTGCGAAGGGCACACCTCGCCCGAGGAGTACGACCCGTACGTCGGGCTGACGCGCACGATCATGGAGGGCGACGTCCGGCCCGTGGTCAAGGCGGCCCAGGCGCGCATCGACCGGCTCACCGCGCAACTGCGCTACGAGGAGGCCGCGACCCAGCGCGACCGGCTGGCCGCGTTCGTGCGGGTCGCCGCGCGCTGCCAGCGGCTCACCGCGCTGATCCGGTGCGGCCGGCTCGTCGCGGCCCGGCCCGGGTTCGCCGGCGGCTGGGAGCTGGCGGTCGTCCGGCGCGGCCGGCTGGTCGCGGCCGGCATGGTCCCGCCCAACGCGCATCCCACGCCGTACGTCGACGCGCTCGTCGCCACCGCCGAGACCGTCGTCTCCGGCGCGGGAACGCAGCCGTTCTCGGCCACGGCCGAGGAGATGGACTGCGTGCTGCGCTGGCTCGACTCCCCCGGCGTCCGGCTCGTCCAGACCGACGTGGGGTGGAGCTGCCCGATCTACGGCGCCGAGGGCATGCGCGAGTGGATCGACCATGGCTACTCGGGCGACATGGGCCGCCGAGACGGCCGGGGACGCCGCTCGTCGCGACCGCTACATTAGGAAACCGCACGGGCCGCTCGTCGCCCGCGCGCGTTCTTGACCGGGCCGGCACCGGCCCGGCAGCGGGCCGGTCCCGGGCCACGCGACGTCCGTACGGGGCGCGCGCCGGCCGAGGGAGACGCGAGAGGGGGATGCGCCGATGGCCATGCCGCTCTACGACAACCAGCCCACCCGCCGCGCCCCCGTCGTCACCTACACACTGGTCGCGATCAACGTCGTGATCTTCCTGATCACCCCGATGGCGTCGCTGAACCACCGGTACGGCGACGGCCACGCCCGGGCCTGCGCGCAGGAGGTGTTCAGCCGGCACTACGGGGCCATCCCGAAGGAACTGATCGACAATCGCCAGCAGCCGCTCCCCGAATCGACCGTCTCGGAGTGCCACCCCGACCCGTTCAAGAAGACGCCTTGGCTGTCGGCGCTCAGCGCGATGTTCCTGCACGCGAGCTGGGATCACCTGCTGGGCAACATGATCTTCTTGTTCATCTTCGGGGCGGCCACCGAAGGCCGGTTCGGCCGCGGCCGCTACCTGCTGTTCTATTTGGCCAGCGGGTTCGTCGCGGCGTACGGCTTCGCCCTCACCTACCCAGACTCCATGGTCCCGTTGATCGGCGCCTCGGGCGCCATCGCCGGAGTCCTCGGGTCGCACTTCGCCATGTATCCCCGCTCCCGGGTGACCATGTTCATCCCGCCGGTCTTCGTGTTCCGGCTCCCCGCCTGGGCGGTCCTCGGCCAGTTCTTCGTGCTCCAATGGGCCAGCCTGCACGGTCATGGCGAGTCGCAGACGGCCTACGTCGCGCATATCTACGGCTTCGTGGCCGGCGTGATCGTCGGCCTGCTCGCCCGCCGCTCCGTCGCCGCCCGCCGGACCCCGGTCCTCAGCGCCCCCTGACACACCTCGTTCGCAGCGCTCCCGACGTTTCCCCGGCCGACGGCGCTCCTCGACGTGCTCTTGGCCAACGGCCTCCCCTGACCGGCGGACCGTGCCGTCCGGCGATAGGCTCGGCCCATCCGCAGGTACGGCTGCGGTGACCGGCCCCGGGCCAGGGCGTCGCGCGCGCCGCGATCTTCAGGGAGGCACCCATGATCACCGCCATCGTGCTGATCAAAGCCGACGTCGCCCGGATCCCCGAGATGGCCGAGACCATCGCGGCCCTCGACGGCGTGAGCGAGGTCTACTCCGTTACCGGCCAGTTCGACCTCGTCGCCATGGTCCGGGTGCACACCTACGACGAGATCGCCGACGTCATCCCCGGCCGGCTCAACAAGGTGGACGGCGTCGTCGACACCGAGACGCACATCGCCTTCCGCGCATACTCCCAGCACGACCTCGAGGCGGCCTTCTCCCTAGGCCTCCCCGACGCCGACTGACGCGACGCCCCCCGCCGCGTACGGGCCGTACCGCCGCTTCCGCACTCCGGCCGAGCCGTGCGGCGACCGCGCGGCCTACAGGCCGTACAGCCGGACGGGACCGACGCCCGCGCATCGCGTAAGCCGGACGAGCCGTACGGCCGCGGGGTGGGCGGGCGCGGTCAGCCTTCGCGGAGGCCTTGGGAGGTGGCGATCCAGCGATCGAGGAGGGCGGCGGCGGCGCCCGACTCGACGGCGGCCCCGGCCCGCTCGTAGGCGTCGCGGAGCGCGTCGGTGAGCGCGTTCGCCGCCGGCGCGCCCTCGGCGGCGACCAGGGCGGCGCCGGCGTTGAGCCGCACCATGTCCTGGACCGGGCCGGGCTCCCCGGCGAACACCTTCCGCGCCACCGAGGCGTTGAAGGCGGCGTCGGCGCCGCGCAGGCTGGCCGGCTCGGTCCGCGGGATGCCGATGTCGGCCGGGTCGAACGTGGTCTCGGTCGCGGTGCCGTTCCGCACCACCCACACCGTCGAGGTGCCGGTCGTGGTGAGCTCGTCGAGGCCGTCGTCGCCGCGGAACACCAGCGACGAGCAGCCGCGCTCGGCGAAGACGCCGGCCATGACGCCCGCCATCCGCGGGTGGAACACCCCCACCGCCTGGGCCTTGGCGCGCGCCGGGTTGGTCAGCGGGCCGAGGAAGTTGAACACCGTGGGCGTGCCGAGCTCGCCCCGGGTCTTGGCGGCGTACCGCAGCGCCGGGTGGTACAGCGGCGCGAAGCAGAAGGTGATGCCGACCTCGTCGGCCACCTGGGCCGTCCGCTCCGGCGGGAGGTCGATGGCGACCCCGAGCGCCTCCAGCAGGTCGGCGGCGCCGCACGACGACGAGGCGGCCCGGTTGCCGTGCTTGACCATCCGGGCCCCGGCGGCGGCGGCGACGATCGCGCCCATCGTCGAGATGTTCACCGTATGGGCGCGGTCGCCGCCCGTGCCGACCAGGTCGACGACGTCTCCCGGGACGTCGATCGGCGTGGCGTGCGCCATCATGCCCACAGCCATGCCGGAGACCTCGGCCACCGTTTCGCCCTTGGCCCGCAGGGCGATCGCGAAGCCGGCGATCTGCACGTCGGTCGCCTCGCCCGACATGATCTGGCTCATCGCCCACGCGGTCTCTTCGGCCGTCAGCGACTCGCCGGCCAGCAGCGCGTTGAGCAGCGCGGGCCACGTCGTACGAGCGTCCATCTGGGACCCCTCGGGAGGTGTTTACGTCATTGAACGGCGAGCCCGGACCCGGCGGGGCGCCGCATGAGGTCGGCGGCCGCGCTCGCCAGCGCCATCGGGTCCAGCGGCTGGCTGACGACGGCGTCGGCCCGCGACCAGGTGGCCAGCCAGCCATCGTCGCGGCGGGCGATGATCGCGAGCAGCGGCGGGCAGTCGTAGATCTCGTCCTTGGCCTGCCGCGCGATGCCGAGCCCGCCTTCGGGCTGTGCCTCGGCGTCGAGCACCACGAGGTCGATGCCGCCGCGGTCGAGGTGCTGGAACACGCCCGGCCCGGTCGCGCATTCGACGTACTCGACGCGGGGCAGATCGGCGGCCGGCCGCCGGCCGATGGCCATCTTGATCTGCGCGCGGGTGTTCACGTCGTCGCTGTAGACGAGGACCTTCCTGGTGCCGTCGCCGCTCCCGGTGCTGCTCATGCAACGGATCGTACCGGTTCCGCGCACCCGGAAACGGCGCCGGGAGGGCCGTCGCACAAAGCGGCCGTACCGGGACTTCTAACGCCCATACCGGGGGGTCTTGCACGACCGGACTGCGGGAGCCGTAATAATGCTGCCCGTGGCAACAGCATCCGCGGTAGACACGACACCCCACGCCAGGGCGAACCGGCCCAACCTCGTCAGCGTGGGCACGATCGTCTGGTTGTCGTCCGAGCTCATGTTCTTCGCGGCGCTGTTCGCGATGTACTTCACGATCCGCTCCGTCACCTTGGCCCAAGGCGGCGAGTGGCCGGGCGCCCATCTGGACCTGCCGTTCGACACGCAGAACACCATCGTCCTGGTGGCGTCGAGCATCACGTGCCAGATGGGCGTCTTCGCGGCCGAGCGCGGCGAGGTGCGCAAGCTCCGCATCTGGTACTTCATCTCGTTCCTGATGGGGCTGTACTTCGTCCTCGGGCAGGCCTACTCGTACCACGAGCTGATCAGCAAGGAAGGGCTCACGCTCTCCTCGTCGGCCTACGGTTCGGTCTTCTACCTGACCACCGGCTTCCACGGCCTGCACGTGACGGGCGGCCTGATCGCGTTCCTGTTCCTGCTGGGACGCACGTACGTCGCGAAGCGCTGGACTCATGAGATGGCGACGAGCGCGATCGCCGTGTCGTACTACTGGCACTTCGTCGACGTGGTGTGGATCGGCCTGTTCAGCGTCATCTTCATCATCAAGTAGCCCGGAACGGGGATTCTCCGTGAAATGGATTACCGCATGGCGACGGCGCCCGTGGGCGGGCTACGCCGTCGTGCTGGCCGCGCTCGCCGCCATCGGCGTCGTCTACGCGGGCTTCTCGCCGGCCAACCGCGCCGAGGCGAGTAACAACGCCCAGGCGGCCCAGGACCTCGCCAACGGCAAGCAGCTGTTCAACCAGAACTGCGCGAGCTGCCATGGGTTGAACGCGGAAGGCACCAAGGACGCCAACGGCAAGCCGATCGCGCCGAGCCTCCTCGGGGTGGGCGCCGCGGCCGTCGACTTCCAGGTCAGCACGGGCCGGATGCCCGCGATGAGCCCCGGCGCGCAGGTGCCGCGCAAGGAGCCGATCGACCAGTTCAACACGGGTGTCGAAGACGAGCAGGCGGCGGCCCAGGCACGCAAGAACATCGAGGACATCAGCGCGTACATCCAGTCGCTGGGCGGCGGTCCCGGCGTCCCCGGCGCCGAGCAGGTCAATCCGGAGGGCGGCGACCTCGCGCTGGGCGGCAAGCTGTTCCGGACCAACTGCGCGCAGTGCCACAACTTCGCCGGTTCGGGCGGGGCGCTGACCGGCGGAAAGTTCGCGCCGCCGCTGCACGACTCGACGCCGACCCAGATCTACGAGGCGATGATCACCGGCCCGCAGGCGATGCCGGTCTTCAACGACGCCACCATCACGCCCGACCAGAAGCGGGCCATCATCAACTACATCATCCAGACGCGGGAGGAGCCCAACCCGGGCGGCAACGGCCTCGGTCGCATCGGTCCGGTCGCCGAGGGTCTCGCCGGGTGGCTGATCGGGCTCAGCCTGCTCGTTCTCGCGGCGATGTGGATCACGTCCAAGAAGCCACCATCGAGGCTGAAGAAGCAGAATGACTGACAACAAGGGCACCGGCGGCACGCCGGAGGAGCCGGAGATCACCGACGGGACCGACGGTTCGGCCGAGGAGGAGTCGCGCACGCCAAAGCGCGTCATCGGCACGCCTCCGCCGGCCGAGTCCAGGCGGCTGCTCGCCACGCGCGACAGCGGCAACGGGAGCACCGGCCCGGTTCCGGGCGAGGAACTGGACGAGGCGGCCGCGAGGCGGGCCGAACGGGTCGTCGCCCTCTTGTTCATCATCACCTTCCTCGCCGGTATCGGATTCATCGCGGCGTACGTGCTGGCCGGGCGCAACGGCGGGATGCACGGCGTACGGCGCACGATGTGGGCCAACTACGGCCTCGGCGCCACGATGACCATCTGCTTCCTGGCTCTGGCCGCCGGCGTGACCATCTGGGTCCGCCGGCTCATGACAAGCAAGCCGATCGTCCAGGACCGCGGCGTGCTGGCCTCGGACGCCGAGACCAAGCAGACGTTCAACGAGAACTTCATGCAGGGCTCGGTGGACAGCGGCATCACCAAGCGGCCGTTGCTGCGCCGAACGCTGCTGCTCGCCGCCGCCCCGCTCGGCCTCGCCCCGCTGGTGCTGCTGCGCGACCTGGGTCCGCTGCCGGAGAAGAAGCTGCGCCATACGTACTGGGAGGTGGCCGTCGCCAACGCGAAGGCCCACGGCAAGCAGGGCGCGCGGCTGGTGGTCGACGGCACGGGGCTGCCGCTGCACCGCAGCGACTTCAGCTCGACCGGCTCCATGATCACCGTGGTGCCCGAGGGGATCGACAAGCTGTCCAACGCCATGGACGAGCTGGCCAAGGCCGCGACGATCGTGATCAACATTCCGGTGGACCTGTTCAAGCCGGTCAAGGGCCGCGAGAACTGGCATGTGGACGGGATCGTGGCGTACTCGAAGATCTGCACGCACGTCGGGTGTCCGGCGGCGCTCTACGAGCAGACGTCGCACCACATTCTGTGCCCCTGCCACCAGTCGACCTTCGACGCGCCCGAGGGCGCGAAGGTGATCTTCGGGCCGGCGGCGCGGCCGCTGCCCCAGCTGCCGATCACCGTTGACAACGAGGGCTACCTGATCGCCACCAGCGACTACGACCAGCCGGTCGGCCCAAGCTTCTGGGAGCGTGGATGAGCACGGAGGAATCCGCCGACGGGGCATCACGGCCAACGGCGCCCAAGGCGGTCGGGGCGCCGTTGGACTTCATGGACGACCGGCTGGGTTCGACGACCTTCCTCAGGCGCAACATGAAGAAGGTCTTTCCTGACCACTGGTCGTTCATGCTGGGCGAGATCGCCCTGTACTCCTTCATCATCCTGCTGCTGACGGGCACGTTCCTGACGCTCTGGTTCAAGCCGAGCATGCTGGAGGTCGTCTACAACGGCTCGTACACGAAGCTGGACGGCGTCAAGATGAGCGAGGCGTACGCCTCGACGCTGCACATCACCTTCGACGTGCGCGGCGGCCTGCTCATGCGGCAGATCCACCACTGGGCCGCCATCGTCTTCATGGCCGCGATCATGGCCCACATGCTCCGGGTGTTCTTCACCGGGGCGTACCGCAAGCCGCGCGAGCTCAACTGGCTCATCGGCCTCGGCCTGTTCACGCTGGGCATGGTCGAGGGCCTGTTCGGCTACTCGCTCCCGGACGACCTGCTGTCCGGCGCGGGGCTGCGCATCACGGCCGGCGTCGCGCAGTCGATCCCGATCGTGGGGACGTACATCTCGTTCTTCCTGTTCGGCGGCGAGTACCCGGGCGAGGACATCATCCCGCGGATGTACACGATCCACGTGCTGCTGATCCCGGGCATCATCCTGGCGCTGGTCACCGCGCACATGATGATCATGTGGCACCAGAAGCACACGCAGATGCCGGGCAAGGGCGCGACCAGGACGAACGTGATCGGCTATCCGATGTACCCGGTGTTCATGGCCAAGACCGGGGCGTACTTCCTGTTCACGTTCGGGGTGATCGCGCTGCTCGGCACGTTCGCGCAGATCAACCCGATCTGGCTGTTCGGGCCGTACGACCCGGCGGCGATCACCGCGGGCTCCCAGCCGGACTTCTACATGGGCTTCCTCGAAGGCGCACTGCGGATCATGCCCAACTGGGAGACCAACGTGTTCGGGCACACGATCCCCTGGAACGTGCTGATCCCGGCGCTGGTGCCGCTCGGCCTGATCATGACGGGCGCCGCGCTGTTCCCGTTCATCGAGCAGTGGGTGACCGGCGACCGCCGGCTCCACCATCTGAACGACCGGCCGCGCAACGCGCCGGTGCGGACGGCGATCGGCATGACGGCGGTCGCCTTCTACGGCACGCTCTGGCTGGCGGGCGGCAACGACATCATCGCGGACAAGTTCGATGTGTCGCTGTACGCCACGACCTGGTTCTTCCGATTCGCGATCTTCCTGGTGCCGCTCGCCGCGTTCATCGTGACGAAGCGGGTCTGCCTGGGCCTGCAGCGCAGCGACGCCGCCACCATCGGGCACGGGGTCGAGAGCGGCATCATCAAGCAGCTGCCGAGCGGTGCGTTCATCGAGGTGCACGTCCCCGCCCGGCCGCAGGAGACGGAGATCATCCTCAGCAAGGAGGAGGCTCCGGCCGCCCAGCTGCCTGCGGCCGACGCCAACGGCATCCCCGCACCGGGCACCCGCGGCCCGCTTGGCGCGCTCCGCGGCCGGCTGCACCGGTTCTGGTACTCCGACGCGGTGCCGATCGAGAGCGGCCACGAGGAGCATCCGCAGCTCGCGCCCGGCCCGGAGGAGCACCCGCAGCTCGCGCCCAGCCCGGAGGAGCACGGCGCTGCGCAGCCCAAACAACTCACCGCGGCCGAGTAGCCCACCCGCCCGTACGGGCTGAGCGCCCCGCTGACGGCCTCGGAGCCCGCCCCTGTAAACAGGGCGAGCTCCGCGCTTTCAGCCGTACCACGCCGTCCTGACGCCGCGTACAGCCTGCTCACAGCCGGACGCTCCACGTGAGAGCGGTTTGATCAGTCGTGCGCCGCGCGCGGCGCCTCGCCCGTGGGCGGCTGCTGGACCGGCCGGGGCCGCGACCAGCTGCGCCGTCGCGACGCTCCCGTCGAGGCGGGCCGTGGTGATCGGCCGTTTCCGCGGTCCCGTTCACCCATTTCTTCCAGGGCAGCTGCCAAAAGCCCCCCTTGGTCCCGCCGAAACGAAGTCATCAGCCTTTTACCGGCCACTGGCCGTGCCGAGAGTCTTCCCCCAGAATGCCACCGGCTAGTCACCGATAATTGCGTGCGATTCCCCACGTATGACGAAGGCCTCCGTTCACCTTGTACGTGAACGGAGGCCCGGCGGGATCCTTTGCCAAGTCAATGCGAGAAGTGACCCCGGTAGTACTCGAAGACGAAGCCGATCGCCGACACCAGCAGCGCCGCCACGCCGATGATGAACAGCCACCAGCCGAAGATGATGCCCAGCGACGCGGTCGCGGCGGACAACCCGGCGGCCAGCGGCCACCAGCTGTACGGGCTGAAGAAGCCCAGGTCACCGGCGCCGTCCGCGATCTCGGCCTCCTTGTGATCCTCGGGCAGGGGGCCGTCGTTGGCCCGCTCGAGACGGCGGATCGTGAAATGAATGTAAAACCCGATCAGGCCGGCCAGCCCGGTGGACAGGGCGAGTGCCACCGTACCGGTCCAGTCCGGTGATCCGCCGGACCAGAACCAGTAGACGACATCGGCCGCGAAGAAGAAAATCGCGCAGCCATAGAACAGGTACGCCTGGACACGCATGAGTCAAGCCTCCGTACCGGCTGGCAGTTCGGCTTTGCCGGAAATGTGGGGATGGTGCAAGTCGAACGCGGGACGCTCGGACCGGATGCGCGGAATCGACGTGAAGTTGTGCCGCGGCGGCGGGCACGACGTCGCCCACTCCAGCGACCCGCCGAAGCCCCACGGGTCGTCCGCCGTGACCTTCTTGCCCTTCTTGGCGGTCACGTAGACGTTGTAGAGGAACGGCAGCATGGACGCGCCCAGCAGCAGCGAGCCCCACGTGGAGAACTGGTTCAGTGCGGTGAACTGCGGGTCGTAGTCGGCGTACCGGCGCGGCATGCCCTCGGCGCCCAGCCAGTGCTGGACCAGGAACGTGGCGTGGAAGCCGATGAACAGCATCCAGAAGTGCACTTTGCCCAGCCGGTCGTCGAGCATCTTCCCGGTCATCTTCGGCCACCAGAAGTAAAAGCCCGCGAACATCGCGAACACCACGGTCCCGAAGACCACGTAGTGGAAGTGCGCCACCACGAAATACGAGTCGGACAGGTGGAAGTCCATCGGCGGGGCCGCCAGGATGACGCCGGTCAGCCCGCCGAACAGGAACGTCACGAGGAAGCCGATCGAGAACAGCATCGGCGACTCGAAGCTCAATCTGCCGCGCCACATCGTGCCGACCCAGTTGAAGAACTTCACCCCGGTGGGCACCGCGATGAGGAACGTCATGAACGCGAAGAACGGCAGCAGCACCTGGCCCGTCGGGAACATGTGGTGCGCCCACACGGTGATGGACAGCCCGGCGATGCCGATCGTGGCGCCGACCAGGCCGACGTACCCGAAGATCGGCTTGCGGCTGAACACCGGCAGCACCTCGGTCACGATGCCGAAGAACGGCAACGCGATGATGTAGACCTCCGGATGGCCGAAGAACCAGAACAGATGCTGCCAGAGCATGGCGCCGCCGTTCGCGGCCTCGAAGACGTGCGCGCCGAACTTCCGGTCGGCCTCCAGGGCGAGCAGCGAGGCGGCCAGCACCGGGAAGGCGATCAGCACGAGGATGCTGGTCAGCAGGACGTTCCACGTGAAGATCGGCATCCGGAACATCGTCATGCCCGGCGCCCTCATGCAGAAGATCGTGGTGATGAAGTTGACGCCGCCGAGGATCGTGCCGAGGCCCGACATCGTCAGACCGACGATCCACATGTCGCTGCCGACGCCCGGCGAGCGCATGGCGTCCGACAATGGCGAGTAGGCGAACCAGCCAAAGCTCGCGGCGCCGCCGGGGGTGAGGAACCCGGCGACCACGATGAGGCTGCCGAGCAGGAAGAGCCAGTAGGCCAGCATGTTCAGCCGCGGGAACGCCACGTCGGGCGAGCCGATCTGCAGCGGCATGATCACGTTGGTGAAACCGGCGAACAGCGGCGTCGCGAACATCAGCAACATGATCGTGCCGTGCATCGTGAACAGCTGGTTGAACTGCTCGTTGCTGACGACCTGGCGACCCGGCTCGTACAACTCCGCGCGCATGACCAGGGCCATGACGCCGGCGAACAGGAAGAACACGAACGAGGTGATCAGGTACAGGTAGCCGATCACCTTGTGGTCCGTGGACGACATCCAGGACACGATGAGGCGTCCCTTGCGCGTCCGCGGTCTGGTGATCGGCGCCGTCGCCGGATGGCTGATCGCGGTCACTGAGCTCCCCCGGCGGCCGGGTGCTGAGTGAGGAACTGGTTGTACTCCTGCTGGCTGACGACCTTCAACTGGAACAGCATCCGGCTGTGGTCGACACCGCACAGCTCGGCACAGCGACCTTCGTACGTTCCTGTCTTGGTCGCCGTGACCTCGAAGTTGTTGTGATAACCGGGCATTACGTCTTTCTTGTAGAGGAAGGCCGGCACCCAGAACGAGTGGATGACGTCCTTGGTCTCGAGGTTGAACCGCACCTTCTTGCCGACCGGGATGACCAGCACCGGCTTCTGCCCGGCCTGGCCGACCACCGACGCCACGATCTGCGGGTGTGCCGTCGGGTCGGTCCACTTCGGATCCTGCGGGCTCGGGTAGTCGAACTGCCAGCTCCATTGGAACGCCGTCACGTTGACCACGACATCGGGGTGCGCGGAGGTCTTCTCGAGGTAGTTCTCGTCGCGCGCGGTGAAATAGAACAGCACCGCGATCACGACGAACGGGACGACGGTGTAGAGGAACTCGATGGGCAGGTTGTACCTGACCTGCGGGGGCAGGTCGTCGGACCGCTTGCGGTGGAACAGCACCGCCCAGATGATCAGACCCCAGACGACGCCGCCCACCGCGAACGCCGCGGCCCACGACCCCTGCCACAGCGTCAGAACGCGCTTGCCCTGCTCGGTGATCGGATCGGGCATGCCCAGCCGGGCCGCCTCGCCGCTGCACGCGGTGGCGGCCAGAGCCAGCAACGACAGCAGACCGGCGCTCGCCAGCGCGCGACGGCGGCCC
This sequence comes from Streptosporangiaceae bacterium, assembly GCA_036555725.1. Lineage (GTDB taxonomy): Bacteria > Actinomycetota > Actinomycetes > Streptosporangiales > Streptosporangiaceae > CALAED01. The sequence goes on from DATBKU010000084.1 coordinate 33,792, forward strand.
CCGAGACCTTGTCGCGTGCCTCGCAGCCCACTTGAGCGGGTCGGACTCACGGATTGCCTTCCCACGGATGAAGCCCGGATGCCGACGCCCACTCGCGGCCCTGCGGTCTCCGCCGGGAGACCGGCAGGGCTGCCGGCGCGTAAGCCCTCCGGGCGGCCCTGTTGTACTTACACAGTTGTGCTCACGTGTGGAGCACACATTAGCGCGCGTGTCACCGGAGTCCCGTCCGGGGGCGGCGTTAGTACCAAAGGCGTGACCGATGGCGTGTTATCCGCCGGGAGGGCGGGTTACCACAAAGGTTGGAACCGGTACGTACTCGGCGAGAGGGGAGTCCATGCCCGGCGCATGGCTCAAGCGGCTCAGCGGACCATCCGCACCCCGGCACCGGCTGGTGTGCCTGCCCTACGCCGGGGGCGCCGCCCGGATCTTCCGCGGCTGGCCGGCGAGGCTGCCGCAGGACGTCGAGGTGCTGGCCGCCGAGCCGCCGGGCCACGGCACGCGCATCGCCGAGCCGCCGATCGCCGACATGCGGGCGCTCGTCGCGCCGCTGGCCGGCGAGCTGTCCCCAGACCGGGAGTACGTCCTGTACGGGCACAGCATGGGCGCGCTGGTCGCCTACGAGCTGGGGCGTGAGCTGCGGCGACGGCACGGCACCGGCCCCACGGCGCTGCTGGTGTCCGGACGGGACGCCCCGGAGCTGCCGGCGCCGCCGCCGCATCTGCACGACCTTCCGGACGCGGAGCTGACCGAGGCGCTGGAGCGGTTCGGCGGCACGCCGGCGAGCGTGCTGCAGACCCCCGATCTCATGGAGCTGTTCCTCCCGGTGATCCGCGCCGACCTCACGGTGGCCGAGACCTACCGGCCCACCGCGGAGCCGCCGCTGGGCTGCCCGGTACGGGTCTACAGCGGCGGGTCCGACCCGCTCGTGACCGACGCCGGATTGGACGCCTGGCGCGCCGAGTCGGACGGCGACTTCCGGCTGCGGCGCTTCGACGGGGATCACTTCTTCCTCGCCGCGCGGGAGGACGCGCTGCTCAACGCGATCGCCGACGACTTGCGTTCGGTTCGGTCCGCCAACGGAGGCGGCAACTGACGTTCCGGTCCGCCAGTGGGACGGCCGGCGACGTCCGGTCCGCAAACGGACGGCCGGCGACGTGCGGTCCGGTCAGTCGGACAGCCGGTGGTTGCCGTAGTCGTTTTCGATCAGGCCCAGCTCGAACGCGTAGATCACGACCTGGATGCGGTTGCGCAGCCCCAGCTTGTCGAGCAGGTGCTGCACGTGCGACTTCACCGTGCTCTCGCTCAGCGTCAGCTCGTCCGCGATCTCCGCGTTGGACGCGCCCTTGGCGAGTTGCTGCAGCACGTCCCGCTCGCGTTCCGTGAGCTTGTCCAGCTCGTCGGACGAGCGCCGTGCGGCGGGCCGGAGCGACACGCCCTCGTAGCGTCCGGTGGGCGGCGCCAGCACGGCGTAGCCGCGCGCCACCAGCCGGACCGCCGAGGCGAACTCATCGGGGCTCGCGCCCTTGAGTAACAGCGCCTGCGCCCCCGCTCGGAGCGCCTCGGCCGAGGCCTCGTCCGGCTCGTTGATGAGCACGAGCACGCGGGAGGGGCGCTTGACGCATTCGCTCAGGATCCGGCGCGTGACGTCGACGGCCTCTAAGCCGTGGGCCAGCGCATCGATGACGACGACGTGCGGACCGCGGTCCAGGGTCTGCTTGACCGCGTCGCCGCAGTCGCCCGCCTCCCCGATCACATGGAGGCCGGGATATCGCTCTAAGATTGCGCGCGTACCTGTTCTGGTCAGCACGCGGTCGTCAACGAGCAGGACCCGGATCATCTCGCCATCGTCCGGCGTGGTTGGAGTTCTGAGATCTTCCATAATTCCGAATCGCTGTCAAGGCGGGCGTAATGCATCTGCGGTGCTTCGGATACCCGATCCCGCGCGCCCTAATCTCCGCCCAGCGCAGCCCCCACAGGGGGCGAAACCCGGGCTTATCGACCGCGCACGGTGAGCCGAAGCTCACTCAATTCGGAATCGCCGTGAATTACCGTATTCCGCGAAGGATACGGCGGTGCTGCCACGGGTGAGCCGAGGAATCCCTCCTTGATCGGCGGGGCCAGCCGTTCCGAATCGCTGCCGATCTCCAGCAGCAGCCGATGGCCGGCGGGCAGGAGATAGGCGAACGGCGCGAGGCTGAAGCGCAACGTCACCGGTTCTCCCGGCGGCAGCGGTTCGGCCCGGGTGTGATCATGGACGATCTCGGTCGGGTTCGACCGGTCGGGGTCCACGCGGCGGTGGGAGGCCAGCAGGCCGCCCACGCTGAGCACCCGGCTCCGCCCCCCAGGCGAGGGGGACACCGCCGACAGCCGCACCTGGACGTACGTGTCCGGCGCGGTGGCGATCATCCGGAGCGTGAGGTCCACCGGGCCGACGAGATGGTGGTCGTCCGGGACGGGGTCGCTCAGGTAGCCGAGCACACACGCCTCGTACCGCTCGATCTCCTTCGGATAGAGCATGCCGCGCGGAAAGGCCAGCCAGGAGCGAGCCTCGTCGCGCTCCGCCGGAGCCGGCGACGGCGACGGCGAGCCGAGCGGAACCGGCGACAGCGATCCGTGCACGTCGTCGCCCGCCCCTTCGGGACGCTCGGGGCGCAGCCGGAACCGCAGCGCGCTCGCGTCGGGCGGCGGCCAGTCGGTCGCGTGCTCCCACCGTTCCGCCCCGTGCAGCCAGTACCGTACGGGCGGCAGCGCGTCGTAGCCGTTGTCGACGCCGCGCACGACGTGATCGAAGTAGGCGACCGCCTCGGTCTGGAATCGGGTGTACGGCCAGCCGAGGTAGGCCGGGGCCACGAGCAGCCGCTTCGGCGCCGTGATCCGGTGCCATGCCTCGAACGCGCCGAACAGGTGGGTGCCCACCATGCCCCAGTCGCAGCCGAGCAGCACCGGCACCTCGATCTTGTCCAGCGTGGGCCAGGCCGAGGACCGGTGGTAGTCGGGCCCGTCGAACGGCTCGTCGACGGCCAGCCGCGCGTACTGCTTCAGCCAGGACCGCGGCGGGTGCAGGCGGCGGGGCAGTACCGGGCCCAGCTTGGGCATCAGCCGGCTGTACGCGCGCGGCAGCAGCGGGTTGGCCAGCACGTAGCTCATCAGGTGCCGCAGGAACGGGGGGATCCGCAGCTCCTGGAGGCTGCCGTTGATGGCGAAGTAGTCGGCGAGGAAGTCCGCGGTGAGCGCCCCGCCGTGGTAGGCGAGATGCCGGTAGAGGTCGGTGAGCGAGCCGAAGGGGAAGATCGCCTTCAGGTGCGGCGGCCGCAGCCCGGCGACCAGCAGCTGGCTCATCCCGAAGTACGACATCCCCGTCATGGCGATGTTGCCGTCGCACCAGGGCTGGACCGCGGCCCACTCGATCGCCGCGCAGATGTCCTCGCCCTCGGTGCCGATCGGCCGGAACTCGCCCTCCGACCCGCCCGTGCCCCGCGCGTTGACGACCAGGACGGGGTAGCCGCAGGCGGCGAGGTACCGGACCGAGCCGACCTCGTTGCAGGGTGCGGGCGCACCCGTGGTCATGAGGTCGCGCTTGTACGGGCTCCAGGCGACGAGCGCCGGCTGCGGCTCCGTGGTGACCGGGTGGTAGAGGTCGGCGCGTAGTGTGACGCCGTCCGGCATCGGGATGGGGACATCCGCGCGCATGCGCACACGGCGGCGCGGCTCCGGGGCCGGATCGGGCGTCCAGCCGGCCAGCTGCGGGCCGTAGAGCCACGTGTGCGGCGGTATCAGCGGGCCCCGCGGCTCGGCTCCGTTCCGGGCCCGTGTTCTCTCTCGCGGCCTCATCTGGCACCCTTCGCGCGACGTGGGGAGCTGGTACCCGTCACCGCGCGGATGAACCGGTGGCCCGCGGCCGCGGCGCCGGTTCCGTGCCGAGCCAGTCGCACATGACCTTGATCAGCCGTAGCGGCGCCTCGACGTGCGGCGTGTGGCCGACCCCGTCGAGGGTCTCGAAGCGCCAGTCCGGACGGCTCGACCGCAGCCGGTCGAGGGCCGTGGGCGGCACCACGCGGTCGCTGCTGCCGTGCACGACCAGGGCCGGGGCCGAGACCGACTCGACCGTGTTCAGCGCGCGCGAGGGCTGGCGTACGTAGTCGACCAGCGAGTGCGCTGCCTCGGCGAAGCCGTCCTCCCGGTCCGGGAGCCGAGCGCGCGAGGATGCGACGCGGGTGGCGGCCGAGACGATCTGCTGCGGGACGCGGTCCGGCTCGGCACAGCCCAGCCGTAACATCCGCCGGACCAGTTCCTCCGGCGAGCAGTCCCGGCGACGCGGCACCAACACGCGGTCGACGTCACGGTTGCCGAGGACGGCCCGCATGATCGCCCCACGCGGATCACCCCGGCCCATGGGGGGGCACGGCAGCCACGGCGCCAGCAGCACCAGCCGGGCCACCCGCTCCGGCAGCGCGGCGGCGAGATGCAGGGCGAGCGTGGCGCCCATCGAGTTGCCGACCAGGGTGGCCGGTGCGTCGCCCGGCTCCGCCTCGGCGAGGAAGCGGGTCATCAGCCGCACGTTGGCCTCCATCGACGCCGACCGCCCCGCCAGCAGGCTGCGGCCGAACCCGGGCAGGTCCGGACACACGACCCGGCCGTACCGGGTCAGCCGCTCACCCACGATCAGCCAGTTCGCGTGCGAGCCGCCCAAGCCGTGTAACAGCACCATCGGGGGGCCTGTGCCGCCGAACTCCGCGACGTGCAGCGGACCGCCCAAGTTGAGCAGGCTGTACCTCATCGATCACGCCAGCCTTCCGTAGTCGCCCCGGTAGAAGGTCAACGGCCGGTCGTCGCGCTGTACCCCCAGGTCGCACACGGCGCCGAGGATGATCAGGTGGTCTCCGCCGCTCATCACCCCGGCGATGTGGCACTCCAGGTAGGCGAGCGCGTCGCGCAGGATCGGCGAGGCCGTCACCCCCTCGCGCACCGGCACTCCGGCGAACCGGTCGACGCGGGCGCCGGCGAACTGCCGGGACACATGCGCCTGGTCCGCCCCGAGGATGTTGATCGCGAACGCCCCGGCCTGTTGCAGCGGACCGCACACGTGGGCGTCGTTGTGCACGCAGAACAGCACCAGCGGCGGGTCGAGCGACACGGACGTGAAGGAGTTCGCGGTCACCCCGACGAAGGTGTCGTCGGCGCATGCTGTCGCCACGGTGACGCCGGTGACGAAACGGCCGAGCACCCCCCGTAAGGCCTCCCGGGAGAGGCCGTCGTCGTGGAGACCGTTATGTGCGTCGACGGGGGACGGTCGTCCGGCCGGCTGGATCACGCTCCTGGGCATCACCAATCCATTCACCAATCCACACAGTCGGTACGAGCCGGCAGGCCCGCGTACACCACCGAATCTAGGTCCGCGCCGCCCCGAGGGGCTTCCCCCACGCTGATGACCTTCGGCGGCCCTTTCGGCGAGCGCGTCTCGTCCCTTGGGTCCGCCCCGGATCCGCCACACGACGGTTTGCTAATCAAGTGAGCGCTCATTAAATTTGGAGACATGGCGGAACACCGCGCGGGCCGCCGTCCCGGCCGACCACCGAGGAGCACCGCCCCGCCCACCAGGGAGCGGCTGCTCGACGCCGCCCTGGACCTGTTCGCCGAGAAGGGCTTCGCGGCGACGTCGGTCCGGCAGATCGCCGAGGCCGTCGGCGTCCGCGACAGCGCGATCTACGGCCACTTCAGCGGCAAGCAGGAGATCTTCGACACCCTGCTCGGCTCGGTCGGGCTGCTCGAGCTGGGGGCCGTGGGCACCGACGCCGCGACGCTGGCCGAGCTGGGCCCGGCGCGGGCGTTGCCGGCCCTGGCCGGCCGGGTGATCGACGCCTTCGACCAGCCGCGGGCACGTAAGTTCGCGAGCGTCATGATGCGCGAGGGCCTGTACGGCCGGGCCGCCGGCAGCCGCAGCCTGGCCCAGTCCATCGCCGACGTGCAGGCCCAACTGCACGAGCCGTTCCGCCACTGGGCGAAGGCCGGGCTGTTGCGCGACGACTTCCCGCCGGAGCAGCTCGTGTGGGAGCTGCTCGCCCCGCTGGCCAACATCCGGTTCGTCTACCTGCACGCCCAGGCGACGCCGGAGGAACGGCGGGACGGGCGCGAATTCGCCGAGCGGCACGTCCGATTCTTCCTGGCCTGTGTGCTCCGGGAGCCCGGGGAAGGGGCGCCCCGAGATCCCCAGCGCGCAGCCTCCCCCGACTGACCCAAGGAGGACAGATGGCTACCACGACGGCGGGCTCGGAGTCCGTCAGATCCGAATCGCCCTTGCCCCCCGTAATGCTCGACGGAGTCACGGCGTCCTTCTCCAGACGCGGCCACGAGCCGGTGGTGGCGGTCCGGGACCTGTCCTTCGAGATCTCCCGTGGGCTGATCTTCTGTCTGCTCGGCCCCAACGGATCGGGCAAGACCACCACGGTCAACATGATCTGCGGGCTGCTCGCACCCAAGCGGGGCGACATCCGCGTGTACGGGCACAGCCCGTCCCGCGAGCGCCGGGAGGTGCTGCGCCGGCTGTCGGTCGTGCCGCAGGAGACCGCGCTGTACGACAGCCTCACCGGGCGCGAGAACCTCGGCTTCCACGCCCACTACTACGGCGTGCCCAAGGGCGAGGTGGCCGACCGCATCGCCCGCGCGCTCGACGTCGTCCAGCTCACCGACCGCCAGCATGATCGGGTCGGCACGTACTCGGGCGGCATGCAGCGCCGGCTGGCGCTCGGCCGGGCCCTGCTCACCGCGCCCGACCTGCTGCTGCTCGACGAGCCGACGCTCGGCGTCGATGTGCAGTCGCGCCGGGCCATCTGGGACCGCGTTCGGGAGCTGGCCGACGCCGGCACCTCGGTGCTGCTCACCACGAACTACATGGAGGAGGCCGAGGAGCTCGCCGACGACATCATGATCATCGACCGCGGCGCGAGGGTGGCCAGGGGATCGCTGGACGAGCTGCGGGCCATGGTCGCCCGGCAGCGCCTCATCCTGCACTTCCCCGGCTCCGAGGCGGCGCAGCGGGCGCAGGCGACGCTGGCCGCGCAGCAGCAGGTCAACGTGCGCGACAGCACGCTGGAGGTGGAGCTGGACGACCCGCGGGAGGCACTGCGGCTGGTCGGGGTGATCAACGACCGGCTGAGCGGGCTGAGCGAGGGCCCGCAGCGGTTCGAGTTCAAGGAGTCGAACCTCCAGGACGTGTTCCTCCGGTTCACCGGCCGCGAGCTGCGCGACTGACCCCGATTCGAGGAGGGAGGCGAATCACGATGCTGTCCGCGACGTTGGCCATGGTCCGCAAGGACCTGCTGGCCACCCGCCGCCACCCGCTCTTTCTGGTGATCAGTGTGCTCGTCCCCGTGGCGTTCGTGTTCCTGTACGCGCTGATCGTCCAGGCGGCGACCACGATTCCGCTCGCGGTCGCGCAGGAGTCCCACGGCCCGTACAGCGACCGGTTCGTGCAGACCCTGCAGACGATGCGCAGCGAGGACGGCAAGGCGTGGGAGCTGCACCGGATGAGCCCCGACAAGGCCGCGGCGGCGTACCGATCCGGCGATGTGGTGGGCATGCTGCGCATCCCGGCGTCGTTCGACCGCGACGCGGCCGCCGGGCGTGCGCAGGTGCAGCTGTCGGTGCTCAACATCAACTCCGACATCAGCAAGAACTACCAGCTCCGCGTCGAGCACGCGATCAACGCGATGCACACCCAGGCCGACCCGGCGCACTCGGTACAGATCCAGGAGCATCCGCGGTGGGCCAGGGACATGAGCTTCAGCCGCTATATGGGTGCCGGCCTGCTGATGTTCGCGATCATCTACGCGGCCATGGTGAACACCGGGAACCTGGTCGCCCGGGAGTGGGAGGAGCGCACGGCCAAGAACGTCGTGCTGTCCCCCCGCGGCCTGATGCCGCTGATCCTGGGCAAGTGGCTGACGATGTTCGTGCAGACGGTGGTGAGCGTGGCGCTGGTGGTGATCGCGCTGAAGTTCGCCCTGCACTATCCGATCTCGCGGCTGGGCCCGGCCACCTGGGGACCGATCGCGATGCTTGTGCTGTACGGCGCGGCGTTCGGCGTGCTGCTAGGCACCGCGCTGCGCCGCTCGCTCGTGCTCGTCCCGGTGGCGGCCGTGCTGACGCTGCTGCATTTCCTGCTCGTCGGCTTCGAGTCGTACATGCGGGGCTACGCGCACGGCGGGCTCGTGGAGGTGCTGTGGCAGAGCACCCGCTGGTGGCCGGTCGCCGCGGTGACCGACCAGATCCGGTTCGCAGTGGAAGGGCTGCGGCCGGTGCAGACGATCCCGCAATACATGCTCTGGATGGCCGTGCTGGTGGTCGTGCTGACCGCCGCCGCCGTACGGGTGCTGCGCACGCGGCTGCGCTTCACGCAGGGGCAGTGAGGGGAGGCTTTCGATGATCCTGCACGCGATACTCGCGACGTTCCGGCGCGACCTGTTGCTGCTGCGGCGGCAGCGCGCGCTCGTCATCCAGGCGGTGATCGTTCCGCTGGCGATGCTGATCCTGGCCACCATGGTGTACGGCGGCGTGGGCGACTCCTACCCCATCGCCCTGGCGAACGAGTCGAACAGCCCGCAGGGGCGGGCCGCCGAGCAGGCGATCCGGAACGTACGGTCCGACATCACGCCGTACTTCACCATCATCGAAACCGATCCGGCCAAGGCCCGCGACGATCTGCGGTGGGGCCGCATCAACGTGCTGGTCGTGATCCCGCACGACTTCGCGCAGACCCGGCGGCTCCAGCTCGAGTCGTTCAACGTCAACGCCGACGCCGCCAAGAACTACCGGGGCCGGCTGGAGATGGCCGTCAACCAGATGCCGGGCGGGACCGGCGGGCTGACGATCACGGACAAGGTCAACCGCGCCGAGCCCCATACCGTGTGGCGTTCGGCGTTCCTCGGTGGCAGCAGCGTGCTGCTCGCGCTGTGGTTCGGCGCGCTGCTGGTCGCCTCCAACCTGTTCGTCCTCGAACGGGAAGGGCGCACGCGCAAGGAGATCCTGCTCACCCCGCTGAGCCCGGTGGCCTCGGGGATCGGCAACATCATGGCGACGGTCGTGGTCAGCCTGCTGTTCTCGCTGCCGCCGCTCGGACTGGCGTACTGGATCGCGCACTTCGATGTGGGCCTGGGCCGGCTGCTGCTGGCGTACCTGGGCATGCTGCCCACGATGGTGGCCTGCGCCGGGATCGGGTTGCTGGCCGGTCACCTGCTCAAGTACTTCCGCGCCTCGCAGCCGGTGGTCACGCTGGGCTCGATCGTCACGTTCTTCGTGTGCGGCGGGTTCAGCATGGTGGCGTACCTGCCGCCGGCGGCGCGGGTGTTCAGCGTCGGCTGGCCGTTCTCGCGGATCTTCACCTGGTTCAATCCGTTCCTGCAGGGTTTCGGTGACCTCGGGGTGACGCAGCTGCTCGTGACGATCGCGGCCGCGGTCGTCGCGCTGCTGCCGCTCGGCTGGGTGTACGCCCGGGAGCGGCGCCAGGGAGCCCAGCCCGGTTGAGGCGCCCACGGCGAAGGGACCGGAGCCGGGTCGGCTCCGGTCCCTTTCGGGTGCCGGGTTCAGTACTCGCTCATGGTGCGCAGGTCGCCGATGAGCGCCTGGTAGGCCGAGGACTGGAAGACCGGGATCATCGTGAGCAGGCTCGCCTTGTCACCCGAGACCTGCAGCTCCCCGGTCGCGAACCCGGTCGCCGGGTGCAGCTCGCCCTCCTGGAGCCGGACGCTGCTGTCGTACGACATCGTGACCGTGAACGAGGGCTCGTCCAGCGCGCCGCGACGGGCCTGCACGATCCGGCCGTCCTCGATCTTGAGGTAGTACCGGATGTCGCCGGCCTCGGGCGGGTCGGTGATGACGTACTGCGCGCCGATGTTGGCACCGGGCCGTTCCTCCTCCTTGCCGGCCCGCTGCTCGAGCTCATTGAAGTAGTCGTCGGACAGGTACTTGACCTTCACGAGCGGTCTCCCTCCACCGTCTTGACGTCCAGGGTTTCGAACCCGCGCAGGGTGAGGCGCGGGCGGCGCACCGGCTCGGCGACCAGCTCCATGTGGTCGAACCGGCGCAGCAGTACGCGGAGCACGACCTCGGCCTGCAGCTTCGCCAGCGCCCAGCCGAGGCAGTGGTGGATGCCGGCGCTGAAGGAGATCGGCAGGCCCTCGCGGCGGCCGATGTCGAACCGCTCCGGATCGGTGAACCGGTCCGGGTCACGGTTGGCGCCCGCCAGGATGGTCGCGATGACCTGCCCGCCGGGGATCTCGACGCCGCCGACCGTGACCGGGCCGGCGTTCATGCGCAGCACGAGGTGCACGGGCGGGTCGTACCGCAAGATCTCCTCCACGGCGGGCTCCACGAGCTCAGGATCGGCGCGCAGCCGCGCGAGCTGGTCCGGGTGGCTCAGCAGGGCGTTGAGACCGTTGGCGAGCAGGTGAGTCGTGGTCTCGAAACCCGCCCCCATGATCATGTTGCAGTAGCCGATCAGCTCGATCTCGCTCAGCTTGCCGCCGTCGTCGTCCTCGTGCGCGATGAGCGCGGACAGCAGGTCGTCGGCGGGCTCGGCCCGCTTGGCGGCGACCAGGCCGCGGAAGTACTCGTCGCTGAACTCCGCCCCGGCGTCTGCCTGCAGCAGCTCGTCGGCGGTCAGCCCGAGCTCGAACGTGCGCTGGAAGTCGCGCATCGGCTCGCGCAGGCTGGGCGCGTCCCGCTGCGGCACGCCGAGCAGCTCGGCGATCACCTGCAACGGCAGCGGGTAGCAGAACTCGTTGAGGATGTCGCCGCCGCCGGCGCGGGCGATCGGGTCGAGCAGCTCGTCGGCGAGCTTTTCGATGAAGCCCTCCAGCGCGGCCACGCGCCGCACCGTGAACGTGTTGTTGACGATGCGCCGCAGCCGCGTGTGCTCGGGCGGGTTGGCCCACAGCATGCTCGTGCCCATGCGGCGCAGGGAGGCGTGCTCCTCCCAGTCGCCGCCGAACCGGCCCTGCATGAACAGGCGTACGTCCTTGCCGACCGAGCTGTCGCGCAGCAGGGCGTCGACGTCGTCGTACCGGGAAATGATCCACATCCCGAAGCCGCTGTGATGCACCGGGTCGAGCTCACGCAGCCGCTTGTAGCGCGAGTACGGCTCGGCCCGCCCTTCGGGGGTGAGCAGCACCTCGGCCAGGGCCGCGTCCGCCGCGCGCGCCCGGTCGGCGCTGTCGTCGCGGGTATGCGGTCCCGTTCGTACCGTCATCTGGTCGTCACCTCTCTCGTAGCGGTCCGTAGCGGTCGGGGCCGCCGGCGGGTGTTCGCGCCCGTCGGCGGCCGCGTTGCGGGGCGGTGGGCGTATCCCGCCCTAGTAGAGTCGCCGCCCCTTGATGCCCGCCTTCATCACGTCGCGGACGTTGCTCACCAGCAGCTCTCGCATCTCCGGCGGCGCCTCCCTGGCGATCCACCACACGAAGCCGGCGAGCTTGGCCGGCGTGGGCCGCAGGAACCGCGTCTCCGGATCGCTGAAGCCCTGCCGGTGCGGAATGAAGTCGGCCGTCTGGAGCCGCCGGAACAGTTCGCCGGCGGCCTCGCTCGCCTTGACGGTCCCCTGCTCGAAGGCCTCGGTCTGGGTGACCATGGCGTCGAAGAGCTCCTTGTAGCCCTGGTGGTCCGGCCACCACAGGCCGACGTTCGGCGCCTCCTCCAGCTCCCGCAAATGCCGGTCGTCGCCGTCCTGCTTGAACCGGCTCAGCGCCCGCTGCACGCGGAAACCGCCGACCACCGAGCCGTACGACCAGACCCGGAACACCGCGTTCCACAAGTCGTAGTTGTCGAAGGAGATGAACGCGCTGTTGACCAGGGCGTCGTTGTAGTTCAGCAGGCCCTGCTCCAGCCGTTCGACGTACTCGAAGCGCTCCCGCGAGAAGTCGTCCTCGCGGAGCGCCGCGAGCAGCCGCCAGGAGAACGCGTTGATGATCTCGGCGGTGTTGGACAGGCCGCGGGAGAACAGCGGGTCGAGGAAACCGGCGGCGTGCGACATCAGGCACCAGCGCGCTCCCACCGACTGGGTCGAGGAGTACTGCAGGCGCGGCGTGGCGACCCACTCGCGCACCGGGCGGGCGTCGGCGAACTGCCGGCTTACGGTCGGGAACCGCTCGGCGAAGGCGTGGAACTCCTGCTCTGGCGTCATGTCGTCCGGCTTGGGGTAGCGCCGCGGGTCCACGGTCACGCCCACGCTGCACAGCGGGTTGCGGGATCGCGGGTTGTTGTTGAACGGGATCACCCAGAACCAGCCGCGGTCGAAGATGTGGTGCATGGTGCCGTGGTGCCACGGCACCTCGGGCCGCTCCTTTGGCGCGTGCGGCAGCACGTCGTCGGTGTGCTTGACGCCGATCATCTGCGTGAAGATCGATCGCGAGTGGTGCTTGAACCGGCTCGGCTGCTCGCGGAGGCCGAGCTTGTCGGCCAGCGGCGACCGGAACCCGCTCGCGTCGACGAGGTACCGGGCGCGCAGCGACCGCCCGTCCGCACCGTGTACTGTCACGCCGTCGTCGTCGATGTCCACGTCGTCGACCCGGTACCCGAGCCGGGCCCGGGCGCCGTACCGGACGGCCGTGTTGAACATGTACTGATCGGTGTCCTGCCGGAACAGGTGGCTGGACTTGTGCAGGATGCCGGGGGTGTTGAACTGGTTGGCCTCCCACCAGTCCGGCTCTTCCCCCGGCCGGTGGTGCAGGAAGCCGAAATGCTTCTTCCAGCCGAATGAGTGGTTGACGCGCTTGACACAGGCGTCGAAGGTCGACAGCGTCTGGATCTCCGGCACGCCATAGCGCTCCGCGATGGTCCGCAGCGTGAGCAGCGTGTACGGGATCATCGACTCGCCCACGGCGAACTTGGGGTGCGCGCCCGCGTCGACGAGCAGCACGTCGGTGTCGTGCCGGGCCAGGATGGCGCCGAGCATCGAGCCGGCGATCCCGGCGCCCAGGATGATGACGTCATGGTCGTATCCGTCAGGCCTGGTCGGCGCCGACGGAGCCGGGGTCGCGGTCGTCATTGTTCCTCCCTTAGTTTGTGTGACCGCCGTCGCGGGCGGGCGAGGCCGGGCAGCGCGCTGCCGACCAGCGATCCGATGTCGGCCGGCGCCGTACGCCGCGACCAGGCCACGAAGCGGGCCATCCGCAGCGGTGTCGGGTGGTAGTGCCGGGTCGTGGGGTCGGCCAGCCCGAGGGCGGGCGGCACGAAGTCGGCACCGGCCAGCCGGGCGAAGATCCGGCTCCCCGCTGTTCCGGGCTGGGTCTCGCCGGCCGACACGGCGGCGCACTCGGCGGCGGCACCGGCCAGCAGCTCGTTGTACCCGTCGTGGGTGGGGAACGGCGAGCCGAGGTACTTCGCGTTCTCCAGGTCGCGCAGCGCGGCGTCGCTCCCGGTGGCCTGCAGCCGGCCGAACGCGTCCTGGAGCTGCATCGTGCCGTACAGGGAGCCGATCTCCCAGATCCGCAGCACGCTCTTCCACAGCAGCGGGTCGCGCAGCGCGGCGAACACCATGCTCGCGAGCTGGTCGGTGCCGTCGGTGAGCTGGTCCTGGAACCGGCCGATCGGCTGCAGTCGTTCGGCGGCGAAGTCACCGTCGCCCACGGCGGCCAGTAGCCGCCAGGCGAACGCGTTGACCGACTCCAGCCCGGTGACCAGCGACCGGGACAGGAACGGGTCGACGTACCCCACCGAGTCGGCCAGCAGGCACCAGCGCTCGCCGGTGACCGGGGCGGCCGCGTACTGGCGGGGCGGCGTCGAGGTCCAGGGCTGCACGGCCCGCGCGCCGGCCAGCTGCTCGGCGACCGGCGGGATGCGGTCGGCGAGCGCCCGCAGCTGGGCCTCCGGGTCGTCCCCCGCCGGATGGCGGTCAGGGTCCAGGCTGGCGCCGACGCTGGTGACCTGGTTGGGTGCGTCCCGGTGGTTGCCGAACGGCGTGATCCACAGGTAACCCCCGTCGAACAGGTGGTGCAGGGTGCCCTGGTCCCAGCGCTGCGGGGCCGGGTAGCGGTGCCCGGCGACCTCGTCGAACGGCCGGACGTTCACCATGTGCGTCGCGACGGTGCGGGAGCGGTGCCGCAGCCGGGGCGGCTCCTCGCGCAGGCCCACCTGCTCCGCCAGCGGCGACTCGCGGCCGGTGGCGTCGACGAGGTACCGGGCCCGCCAGGTCTCGCCCCGCCCGGTCACCACGGTCACGCCGTCGGCGCCCGCGTTGATCTCGGAGACGGTGGCCTGCTGGCGTGCCGTTGCCCCGTAGCCGATCGCCGTGTAGAAGACGTACGCGTCGATGTCCTGGCGGAACAGCGTCGCCTCGGCGGGCAGCAGCCGCGGGCTCGCGATCTGCCCGGCGTCGGCCGGTTCCGGCAGCCGGCCCTCCGCGCGGTGATAGACGAAGCCGAGCGTGCGGCCGATGCCGCAGTTGCGGGTCACGTTCTCGCGGATGCTGCGCCAGCCCGCCAGCCGGCCCAGCTCCGGCACGTCGTAGCGCTCGCCGAGCACGCGGAACAGCAGCGAGGTGTACGGAATGGCCGTCTCCTCGAACGCCGGCCGCGGGTGGGTGCCGGCGCCGATCAGCGCCACACGCGCGCCGTGCCGGGCCAGGATGGCCGCCAGCGCGGAGCCCGGTAGTCCGGTGCCGAGGATGACGACGTCGTAGGTGTCATCGGCGGTATTCATTGGTCTTCCTTCCTGTGGGCGCGCTCGATCTCGTCGAGCAGCAGTTCGTCCCAGTGCTCGGCCGACACCTCGAAGAACCGGCGCGTCTCGATGGACGGCAGGCGCAGCTCCGCGCCGAAGCGCTCGATCAGGTTGAGCGCCATCAGCGAGTCGAAACCGAGCTCGATCAGGTCGCTGTCCATGGTGATCTCGCCGGGATCCAGGCTCAGCGTCTGCTCCAGCCGGCGGATGACGTAGCCGAGCAGGATCCGCCGGCGCTCCTCCCGGGTCGGGGCGCCCAGCGTCTCGGCCAGCACGCCGTCGTCTGCGGGCGCCTGCGCGCCGGCCGCCGCGTCGTCGGCCTCTTCGCCGGCCGCCGTACGGCCCGGCGCGGGCAGGTCGGCGGCCGGGCGCGGCTGGAAGAAGAAGCGGCGGTGCTGGAACGGATAGGTCGGCAGCGGTACGGCCTGGCGCGCGGTGCCCTGGTGGACGGCGCTCCAGTCGACGCGGGCGCCGAGGACATAGAGCCGGCCGAGCCCCCGCAGCAGCTCCGCGGTCTCGTCGCGGCCCTTCCGGATCGAGGCGATCCAGGTCCGCTGGCCGCCGGGCAGGCAGCGGGCGCCCAGGCCGAGGAGGGTACGCCCCGGCCCGACCTCGAGGAACGTGGTGAGTCCCGCCTCATCGAGCGCCCGCATGCCGTCGCGGAACCGGACGGCCTCGCGGGCGTGCCGGCACCAGTAGTCCGGATCGGCGAGTGTGCCGGCGTCCACCGGCCCGCCGGTCAGGTTGGACAGCAGCGGGATCCGCGGCTCGCGCACCTCGATGCCCGCCGCCTCCTCGCGCAGCCGCGGCAGGATCGGCTCGACCAGGGCCGAGTGGAAGGCGTGCGAGACCTGCAGCCGCCGTACCTTGACGCCGCGGTCGGCGAGCCGTTCCTCGATCGCGGCGATGGCGGGCGCGGAGCCGGACAGGACGGTGTCCTCGTCCCCGTTCACCGCGGAGATCGATACCTGCCGTCCGCCGTTGCTCTCGGCCGCCGCCTCCGCCTTGGCCTGCTCCTCGGGCAGCGTGACGGCGAGCATCGCGCCGTCCGCCGGCAGCTCCTGCATGAGCCGGGCGCGGGCGATGACCAGCCGCAGCGCGTCCGCCGGCCGCAGCGCGCCGGCCTCGCAGGCGGCGACGTACTCGCCGACGCTGTGTCCGAGCACCGCGACCGGCTGTACGCCCCAGGACCGCCACAGCCGGGCCATGGCGTACTCCACCGCGAAGAGCGCCGGCTGGGTGTAGGCGGTCTGGTGCAGTTCGCCCGAGTCCTCCCCGGCGAACAGAACGTCGAGCAGCGGCCGGTCCAGGTGCGGGGCGGCCAGCTCGGCGCAGTGGTCCAGCGCGGCGCGGAACTCCGGCTCGGTCTCGTACAGCTCGCGGCCCATCCCGGGGTACTGCGCGCCCTGCCCGGTGAACAGGAACGCGACCTTGGTCCGGTGGCGCGGCGCCGCCTTGCCGGCGACCACCTGCGGGGCGCTGCCGTCGCGGACGTACCGGCCGAGCTGCTCACCCAGCTCCTCCGTGGACCCGCCCACCACGGCGAGCCGCCGCGGATGGTGCGCCCGCGCCACCGCGGCCGTACGGCACACGGCGTCGGCGGGCAGATCCGGCTCCGCGCCGAGCCGGTCCGCGTACCGTCCGGCCAGCTCGCGCAGGGCGGCGTCGGTACGGGCCGACAGCGTCAGCAGATGGCCGGGCCGGATCGGGCCGGCCGCTTCCTCGGCCGGTTCGCGGTTCGGTGCCTCCTGCAGGACCAGGTGCACGTTGGTGCCGCTCGCGCCGAACGAGCTCAGCCCGGCCAGCCGCCCGCCGTCCCGCTCCGGCCAGGGAACCGGGGCGGTCGGGACCTCGATGTGCAGGCGATCCCAGTCGACGTTCGGGTTGGGGTCGCGGAAGTGGACGCTCGGCGGGATCTCGGCGTGCCGGAGCGCGAGCGCGGTCTTCACCAGGCCCGCGACCCCCGCCGCCGACTCCAGGTGCCCGACGTTGCTCTTCACCGACCCGACGTACAGCGGCCGGCCGGCGTCTCGATGCGCGCCCAGCGCGGACTCCAGGGCCCGCAGCTCGATGGGGTCGCCCAGCGGCGTGCCGGTGCCGTGCGCCTCGACGTAGCCGATCTGGCCGGGCTCGGCATCCGCGTCGGCGAGCGCGGCGCCGATGACCTCCTGCTGCGCCTGGCCGTTCGGGACCGTGATGCCGCTCGCCCGGCCGTCATGGTTGGCGGCGGTGCCCCGGATGACCGCGATCACGTCGTCGCCGTCGGCCACCGCGTCCGCGAGCCGCTTGAGCACGACGACTCCGCAGCCCTCCCCGCGCGCATAGCCGTCGGCGTCCGCGTCGAAGGTCTTGCACCGGCCCTCCGGCGACACCGCCCGCGCCTTGCTGACCAGCACGAAGCCGTACGGCGACAGCATCACGTTGACGCCGGCGGCCAGCGCCATCTCGCACTCGCGGCGGCGCAGGCTCTGGCAGGCCAGATGCGCGGCCATGAGCGAGGACGAGCATGACGTGTCGAGGACCACGGCGGGGCCGCGCAGCCCGAACGTGTGCGCGATCCGGCCGGCCACGAAGCTGTTCTCGCCGAGCAGCTGGTGGGCGTCGACGTCGCCGGGCGCGGTGAACTGCTGCCGGAGCCGTACGTAGTCGCTGGTGCTGACCCCGACGAAGACGCCGGTACGGCTGCCGTCCAGCGAGTCGGGGGGCAGCCCGGCGCGCTCGAACGCCTCCCAGCCGACCTCGAGCAGCAGCCGCTGCTGTGGGTCCATGCCGACGGCCTCGTCGGAGGAGACGCGGAACGGCACCGGATCGAAGCCCTCGACATCGTCGAGGAAGCCGCCCTCGATGACGTATGCCTTGCCGGGTGCCTCCGGGTCCGGGTCGTAGTACGCCTCGGCGTCCCACCGCTCGGCCGGGAACCGTGAGATGGCATCGGTCCCCGCCTGCAGGCCCTGCCAGAACTCCTCAGGGGTGTTCCCGGCCGGGAACCGGCAGCCCATCCCGACGATGGCGATCGGCTCGCGGGCCGCGCGCTCGTGCTCCTCCAGCCGCGAGCGCAGCCGGCTCACCATGTCGAGCGCCTCGTCGAGCTTGCGCCGGTAGTCCTCGGCCTGGTGGGTCGCTTGACTCATGGGTGCTCCTAACGGGTTGCCTTCTCGGCGGCGGCCATCTCGGCGTCGAACCGGGCCATGACGTCGCCGGGCTCCTCGTCCGTTGTCGTTTCGGGCGGCTCGGCCGGCTGTGGCGGCTGTGGACCCTCGCCGGAGCTGTCGGCGGCGCCGTCGAGTTCGGTGAGCAGGAAGCCCGCGAGGTCGGCCGCCGTGGGGCATTCGAATGCGAGCGTGGCGGGCAGCTCGTGCCGGAGCAGCCGCTCCAGCCGGACCTTCAGCTCCAGCGCGGTCACCGAGTTCATGCCGATCTCGAAGAAGCCCTCGGTCGGCTCGAGGTCGTCGGCGGCGTCCATGCCGAGCACGACCGCGACCTCGCCGAGGACGGTGTCGACCAAGTGGTCCTTGCGGTCCTCGGGGGGCAGGCCGGCGAGGCGTTCGGCCACGGCACTCGGCCCGGCCTCCTTCGCGGCCTCCGCCTCTTGGGCGGCGAGCTCATCGAACAGCGGCCAGCGGATCGCCTGCCGGTAGAGCGGGAGCATGAGGCTCCAGTCGACCCGGGCGACGCAGACCTCGGCGGCGTCGGTGCCGGCCAGGTAGTCCAGCGCGGCGACGGCCGAATCTGGGACCAGCGGCGAGAGGCCGCTGCGGGTCATCTGCACCCGGGTCTGCTGTTCGAGCGCCGCCTCGTCGTCCCACGGGGCCCAGTGCACGGCCAGTGCCGGCCGGCCCGCCGCCGTACGCCGCTCGGCCAGGGCGGCGAGCAGCGCGTCGGCCGGGGCCTGTCGCCCGGCGCCCATCGAGCCCCAGCTGGTGGCCGCGCCGGCGAAGACGACGAAGAGGTCGAGGTCGCCGGCCATGGCGTCCAGGTGCCGGGCGCCGAGCGCCCGGTTCCGTAGGTCGGCCGCGATCGCCTCCGGCGCCGGAGGCTGCTGGTCCTGCGCCAGTGACCACTCCGGCGCCGCCCAGACGACCCCGCGCAGCGGTGTCCCCGCGGCGTCGAGCCGCAACAGGAGATCCCGCACGGTCGCCGGGTCGGCCAGGTCCAGCCGCTCGGTACGGATCCGCCCGTCCGGGTCGGCCGGCTCGACGGCGTTGCCGCACACCAGCACGTGAGCGGCGCCGCGGCTCGTCAGCCAGTCGGCCATGGCGCGGGCCACGCCGTGGGTCTCGGAGGCGCCGGCGGCGACGAGGTAGGTCCCGTCCGGGCTCAATTCCGGCGGCTCGGCGACCCGCTCGGGGACCGGCCGGCGCGCGAGCCGCCCGGCGTACCGGTGGCCCTGCCGGAGCGCCAGCCGGTCCTCGCCGTCGGGTCCGGTCAGCTCGGCCAGGATCGCCTCCGCGGCGCGCTCCGGATCGGCGGTCGCCGGGTCCAGGTCGACGAGGCCGCCCCAGGCGCCGGGGTGTTCGAGCCCCGCGACGGTGCCGAGCGTCCAGATCGGGGCCTGCCCCACGACCGGCGACGCGCCCTCCGGACCGGCCTGGCGGGCGCCGCGGGTCACGTACCAGACGTGCGGCGCGGACGCCTTCGCGGTCGCGTCAAGAGCGGCGGCCAGCCGGCCGACCGAGGCGTACACGGCCGAGGCGTCGTCCAGGTCATCCGGCCCCGGGTCGCCTGGCACGTCCAGGCCCCACAGATGCACCGCGCCGCGGCAGCCGGGGCCGGTGACCAGTTCTCGCACCTCCTGGGTAAGCCGATCGAGGTCCGCAGTCGGATCCAGGACGCGTACGTCGTCGCCGCGGGCGCGTAACAGCTCGGCGAGCGCCGTGCCCACTCCGCCGCGGTCGGCGGCGACCAGCCAGGTGCCGTCGGCAGCAGTGCCTTCGTGCGGCGTGGCCTCGTCTTCGTGCGGCGTGGCCTCGCGCGGCCGCTCCCGCCACACCAGGTCGTACAGCAGGTCCTCCAGCTCCTGACGGGTCTCCGGGGAGATAGGCCGCAGCCGTACCGGCCCCAGTCGCACGCCGTGCGCGGCGACGACGGGCACCCCGTCCGCGTCGAAGACCGAGATGTCGCCGGTCACCGTGCCGGCGGCGGTCTCGGTGACCGATGCGCGCACGCGTACCTTCGGGCCGAGCGGGCCCGCCACACGCGCGCCGTCGATGTGCTCGACCGTCAGCGGGCCGTCCGGTGGCACGGCCAGCTCCAGCGTGTGCAGGCAGGCCTCGAGCAGTCCCGGATGCAGGCGCCACCGCGGGTCGGCACCCTCGTGGACGAGCTCGACGACGACCGAGCCGGGCCCTCCGGTGGCGTGCGCCGAGCGCAGCCCGGGCACCCCGAGCCGATCGAGCCAGGACCGTACGGCCTCGGCGGGGAGCTCGTCTCCTTGACCGGCGTCCGGCTCGGCGTCGAGGGGACCTCTCGCGGCACGGAACCGGCCGGCTGCCCGCAGCCGGGCGGCGCCGTGGTGCGGCACCGTGTGCGCGGTGAACTCGCCGTCCGGTCGCAGCGCCACCTGCGCCACCGCGGGATCGTCGGTCGCCGCGAACGGCGCCGGGAGCCGTAGGTCGGTGCACTCGACGGCGGCGTCCGCACCATGGGCGGCGCCCGCCAGCTCCAGCCAGGTGGCGGCCGGCGCCAGGCGGGCCGCGCCGTACCGCCGCGCGCCGAGCCGGTCGAGCGCCGCGTCGTCGAGGTCTCCCTCGGCCACGAGCGGGCCGTCCCCGGCGAGTCGCAGCTGCCGGGCCAGCAGCGGGTGCGCGGCCTGCTCCGCTGATCCCGACGCCCGCGGTTCGGTGTGCTCCAGCCAGTACGGCTTGTGCTCCCAGGCGTACGTGGGCGCCTCGACCACCCGGCCGCCGGTCGGGTAGAGCCGGCTCCAGTCGATCGGGTGGCCGTGCGCGTGCAGAGCGCCGAACGAGGTCAGCATGGTCAGCTGGTCGTCGGCGTCCCGGACCAGCGACGGCACCGTCGGCGCGGTCGTGCCGAGCAGCCGCAGCTCCTGCTCGATCGGCGTCAGCAGCAGCGGATGCGGCGACATCTCGACGAAGGCGTCGTAACCGTCGGCGGCCAGCCGCCGGACCGCGTCGGCGAAGCGTACGGGCTCGCGGATGTTGCGGCCCCAGTAGCCGGCGTCGAGCCGTGTCGCCGGCTCGCCGGTGACGGCGGAGTAGAACGGCACGGCCGGGTCGGCCGGCGTCAGGTCGCCGAGCCGGTCGATCAGTTCGGTCCGCAGCGGCTCGGCGAACGGGCTGTGCCCCGCGCCGCCGGCCTGGACCTTGCGGCAAAAGACGTTGCGGTCCCGCAGCCGGTCCATGACCTCTTGGAGCGCCTCGGCGTCCCCGGACAGGACGGTGGACTGCGAGCTGTTGACCACGGCGACCCACAGCCGGTCCTCGTACCCGGCGAGCTCCTTGCCGGCTCGATCGGCGGGCAGGCCGACCACGCCCATGGCGCCGTGGCCGACGAGCCGGCCGATCAGCTCGCTGCGCAGGCAGCTCAGCCGGGCCGCCGCCGCCAGATCCAGGCCGCCGGCCACGTACGCCGCGGCCACCTCGCCCACGCTGTGCCCGACCACGGCCGCCGGCGTGACGCCGTACGACCGCCAGACCTCGGCGAGCCCGACCTGGATCGCGAACAGCAGCGCCTGCTGCTCCTCCTCGGACTCGGTCTGCCCGCCGCCTTCCAGGCAGTCGAGCACCGACCAGCCGAGGTGCGGCCGCATGGCCTCGTCGCAGCGCCGGACCATGTCACGGAAGACCGGCTCGGCGCGGAGCAGGCCCTCGGCCATGCCCGGCGACTGGGAGCCGTGCCCAGAGAAGACGAACACCGGCCGGCGGGCCGCGCCCGCCTCGCCCGCGGCGACTCCGGGCCCGGTCTCGCCGTGCTCGGCGGCCGTTAGCCGGTCGATCAGCTCGGCCCGGTCGCGGCCGGTCACCACGAGGCGATGGCCGTGGTGGGTGCGGCGAACGGCCGCCGTGTAACACACGTCGTGCGCCGGCAGGCCGGGGCGGGCCGCCAGCAGCTCGCGGTAGGCCGCGGCCTGGGCGGGCAGCGCGTGCGTCGTCGCGGCGGAGATCGGCAGGACGTACGGCACGGTGCGCTCGCCCGTGTCGTCGGGATGCCGGGGCAGCTCGGGCCGGTCGGGCGGCGCGGCGACGACCACGTGGGCGTTGGTCCCGCTGAAGCCGAACGCGCTGACGCCGGCGACCCGGCGGTCGGTGTCCGGCCAGGGCGCGGGCTCGGTGGGCACGTCGAACGGCAGCTCGTCCCAGGCGATCTCCGGGCTGGGCTCGCCGAAGTGCAGGTGGGGCGGGATCTCCCCGTGGCGCAGCGCGAGCACCGTCTTGATCAGGCCGGCCACGCCGGACGCCGCCTCCAGGTGCCCGATGTTGGTCTTGACCGAGCCGACCAGGCAGCGCTTGTCTCGCCGGCCGAGGGCGTCGCCCAGGGCCTGCAGCTCGATCGGGTCGCCGAGCGGGGTGCCGGTCCCGTGGGCCTCGACGTAACCCACCTCGTCGCCGCTCGTCCCGGCGTCCGCCAGCGCGGACTGGATCAGCGACTCCTGGGCAGGCCCGTTCGGCACGGTGAGGCCGCTGCTCGGGCCGTCCTGATTGACCGCCGAGCCGAGGATCACGGCGAGCACCTCGTCGCCGTCGGCGAGCGCGTCCGGCAGCCGCTTGAGGACGACGGCCCCGCCGCCCTCGCCCCGGCTGTAGCCGTCGGCGCTCGCGTCGAACGTCTTGCACCGGCCGTCGGCGGCGAGCGCCCCGAAGGCCGCGCTTGAGGTGTGGATGGTCGGGGTGAGGATCAGGTTGGCGCCCCCTGCGATCGCCAGGTCGCTCTCGCCGCTGCGCAGGCTCTGCAGGGCCAGGTGTACGGCCACCAGGGACGATGAGCAGGCCGTGTCGACGGCGAGGCTCGGGCCGTGGACGCCGAGGAAGAACGACAATCGCCCCGGCGTCGCGCAGAAGGAGTTCCCCGTCCCGTACGACCCGTCGATGTTGTCGGGGTTCGCGGTGAGCAGCTGGGCGTAGTCGGTGGAGTTGAGGCCGGTGAAGACCCCGACCCGGCCGCCCGCGAGCCGGTCGGCCGGCTGGCCCGCCGACTCCAGGGCCTCCCAGGCCACCTCCAGGAACAGCCGCTGCTGCGGGTCCATCGTCCGGGCCTCGCGCGGCGGTACCCGGAAGAACCGCGCGTCGAAGCCGGCGACGTCGTCGAGGAAGGCCCCGTACCAGGGCCCCGGCTCGGGGAACCGGCCCTGGGGCGCCGGGGTGATCGCGTCGGTGCCGTCGCGGAGCAGCCGCCAGAAGCCGTCCGGTCCGTCGCCCCCGCCGGGGAAGCGGCAGCCGACCCCGACGACCGCGATCGCCCGGTCCTGTCCGTCGGCCGCAGGACGCCGGGGCGTCTGCGTCTCGGGCGCCGATGCCGGCCGCGCGGCCCGCTCGCCCTCGACGACCGTACGAAGGTGGGCGGCGAGCCGGGCGACGGTCGGGTGGTCGAAGGCGATCGTGCCGGACAGCCGCCGGCCGATGACCTGCTGCAGGCTTTTGCGCAGCTCGACCGCGGTGATCGAGTCCATGCCGAGCTCGGCGAAGCCGCGGTCGCGGTCGATCTGGCCGGGCTCCAGCCCGAGGACGGCCCCGACGCCGCGGACGACGACCTCCTCCAGGTCGCCGACGTCCGGGACGTCCGCTTGGTCCTCCGGCTCGGCGGAGGTGCCGAGGGAGCTCAACCGGCCATCGGCGGCGTCCGTACGGGCGAACCAATGCGACCGCCGCTGCCAGGGGTAGGTGGGCAGCTTCGCCGGGCGGCCCGGCAGCACCGCGGTCCAGCACACGTCGTGCCCGGCGGTGTACAGCTCGCCGAGCGCGCGCAGCATGGTGGCCGCGTCGTCCTCGTCGCGGCGCAGCGAGGCGACGACGAGCCCGTCGGCCTCCCGCGCCGCCAGCGTCGCGGCGACCGGTTTGGCCAGCACCGGGTGCGGGCCGAGCTCGACGAACGTCCGGTGGCCGGCCTCGATCAGCTCGTCGAGCGCCGGCGCGAACCGCACCGGCTCGGCGACGTTGCGACCCCAGTACGCGACGGTGAAGGCCTCCTCGGGGTCCCCGCCACGGGTCGTGGGCACGATCGGCAGGCTCGGTTGGCGGGGCGTCAGGCCGGCGAGCTCCGCTGCCAGCCGGTCCGCGTACGGCGCCATGGCCGGGCTGTGGAAGGCGTACTCCCCGGGCATCTCGCGGCACTCGACGCCGCGGCCGGACAGCTCGGCGAGCACCTCGCCGAGCGCCTCCGGCTCGCCGGACAGCACGGTCGAGCGGGGGGCGTTGACCGCGGCGACGCCGAGCCGGTCGCCGTACGGACGGACGGCCTCGGCGGCCTCGCCGAGCGGCAGCTCGACCACGGCCATCCGGCCCTGCCCGGTCGTCTCCTGCAGGAGCCGGCCACGCGGGACGATGACCCGGACCGCGTCGCGCAGGTCGAGGACCCCGGCGACGTGCGCCGCCGCGACCTCCCCCATGCTGTGCCCTACCACGGCGTCCGGCTCGATCCCCCAGGACCGCCACAGCGCGGCCAGCGCCACCTGGACGGCGAAGATCACCGGCTGGGCGACCTCGGTGTCGGCCAGGCGGTCGCCGGCGTCGATGGCGGCCAGCACGGACCAGCCCGCCTGCTCGCGGATCAGCGCGTCGCAGGCGTCGAGCGTTTCGCGGAACACCGGCTCGCGGAGCAGGGACCGGCCCATGCCGGCCCACTGCCCGCCCTGGCCGGAGAACACGAACGTCACCGGCTCCGCTCCCCCGGCGGCGCCACCGGCGGAGACGCCACTGGCCGGGACGCCGTCGACGAAGGCCGCCAGCCCGTCGCGGAGCTCAGCGGCCGACTCGCCGACGACCGCCAGGCGATGGTCCGCGTGATGGGTGCGCCGGGCGCCCGCCGTGTGCGTGTAGTCGTGTACGGCGGCCTCGTCCAGGTCGGCCAGCCGGTCGCGGTGCGCGGCGGCGAGGTCGGTGAGCGCACCCCGGCTGCGGGCGGCGACCGGCAGGACGACCGGGCCGCTCCGCTCGTCGCCGTCGGACGGGAGCGGGGTCGATTCCTCCAGGACGACGTGCGCGTTCGTCCCGCTGAGCCCGAACGCGCTCACCCCCGCCAGCCGGGGTCGGCCGTCCGTGTCCGGCCATGGCGTCGGCCCCGTGGGCACGCGGATCGGCACGACGTCCCACCGGATCCCCGGATGCGGCTCGGCGAAGTGCAGGTGCGGCGGGATCTCCCGGTGCCGCAGGGCCAGCGCGGTCTTGAGCAGCCCGGCCAGCCCGGCGGCGGCGTCCGTGTGCCCGAGGTTGGTCTTGATCGACCCGACGTGGATCGGGTTCTCGGCCGTACGACCGGTCCCCAGCACCTCGGCGATCGACTCCATCTCGATGGGGTCGCCGAGCGGCGTGCCGGTCCCGTGGGCCTCGACGTAACCGACCCCGTCCGGCGCCACCCCGGCGTTCGCCAGCGCGGCGCGCAATAGCTCCTGCTGAGCACCGCCGTTCGGCACGGTCAGCCCGGCGCTCGGCCCGTCGTGGTTGACCGCCGAGCCGCGGATCACCGCGAGCACGTCGTCGCCGTCGGCCTGGGCGTCGGCGAGCCGCTTGAGCACCACCACGGCGGCGCCCTCGCCCCGTACGGTGCCGTCGGCGCGGGCGTCGAAGACCTTGCACCGGCCGTCCGGAGACATCGCACCGACCCGGCACATGAACATGCTCAGCTCGGGCGACAGCATGAGGCTGGAGCCGCCGACGAGCGCCAGGTCGCTCTCGCCGGTGCGCAGGCTCTGGCTCGCCAGGTGCACGGCGACCAGCGACGACGAGCACGCGGTGTTGAGCGACATCGAGGGCCCGTGCACGCCCAGCACGTGCGAGAGCCGTCCGGGCCCGAAGCTGAACTCCTTGCCGCTCGCGTACCACGCGTCGATGCCGGCCAGCCCCGCCTCGCGGCCGTGCAGCAGCATGTAGTCCATGCCGATGGAGCCGGTGTAGACGCCGGTCCGGGTGCCGGCGAGCGCGCTCGCGGCGATGCCGGCGTCCTCCAGCGCCTCCCAGGCGACCTCCAGCAGCAGTCGCTGCTGCGGGTCCATCTGGGCGGCGTCCTGCGGCGTGATGCCGAAGAACGCCGCGTCGAACTCGTCAACGTCGTCGAGGAAGGCGCCGTGCCGGGCGTACAGCTTCCCCGGCTCGGCGGGGTCGGGGTCGTACAGCCGGTCGGCCGGCCAGCGCTCCGGCGGCACCTCGCCGATCGCGTCGACGCCGTCGCGGAGCAGCCGCCACAGCCCGTCGGGGCCGGCGCCGCCTCCGGGGAAGCGGCAGCCCGCACCCACGATGGCGATCCCATCGGCGTGCCTGTCGGGAGTCATGGTTGGTCGAACCTCATGGACCTCGTGGAGGGCGATCAGAACATCGGCTTCGCACTGGGCGCGCGCAGGCTGCCCAAGTGCTGGTGCCACAGGTGATCCGGGTTCTGCTCGACCTCGCGGGTGATCTCCCGCATGGCCGCCAGCGCCTTGGGTTCCTCGTCGTCGTAGACGTCTCCCTGCAGCATCTTCAGCACGTCGAGCCGGTACCGCGGGTCCTGCACGAACGCCGTGAACAGGATGTTCAGCCGGTAGTAGATCGAGATGAACTCGTACCAGTTGCGCACCCCGCGGCGCAGCTTGGACTCGTACGTGCCGAACCGCGGCTTGGAGAAGTCGCCCGCCTCGGCCGCCGCGATGATGTCGGCGCAGGCGATGCGGGCGCTGTTGAGGGCCACGCTGACGCCGCTGGAGAAGATCGGGTCGACGAACCGCGCCGCGTCGCCGATCAGCACCCAGTTATCGCCACAGATCTCCTCCATGCCGTAGCTGTAGTCGCCCTCGGTCCTGAACTGCCGTACCTGCCGCGCCTGCTCCAGCGCGGTGCGCAGCTCGGGCCGGCTGCCGACGGCGTCCCAGAAGAACTTCTCCCGGTCGCCGCCGGCCGCCCGGAAGTTCTGCTTCTGGGTCACCACGCCGACGCTGGTCGTGGTGCCGCTGATCGGGATCTGCCACACCCACGAGTCGGTGATCGGCAGGAAGTGGATGAAGATGTAGTCGGCCTGCTCGTCGCCGCCCGCGAGCGCGGACCGGTCGAGGTCGTCGAACCACGTGTGGATCGCGTACTGGTTGAAGACCGGGTCGGGGACCTTCAGCTTGAGCTGCCGCCCGAGGAACGTGCCCCGGCCGCTGGCGTCGATGACCATGCGGACCGGCACGCGGATCTCCTTGGCGCCGAGCTTGGTCACGATCTCCGGCGTCGGCGTCTCGAAGTCCACGCGCTGAACGCGCAGCCCCTCGAAGATCTTCGCGCCCATCGCGTTGGCGTGCTGCAACAGCAGCAGATCGAACTTGCCGCGGTCGACGTGGTACGTGTAGTCCTGCTCGACCCCCGGCTGATCGCGCTCGTTGAACAGGATCTCGGCCGCCCGGAACCCGTGCGACAGCTGATATCCCATCGTGGGGATGTCACCCGGCGCGGCGGACGTCCACGCCGCGCCGTACTTGCGCGGGAACCCCGCCTCGTCGATCGTCTCCAGCGCGCCGATCTCGGCGAGCACCGGCGTCGTCGCTGGAACTAACGACTCGCCCACGTGCGGGCGTGGGAACAGATCGTTTTCGAATACCGCACAGGACAGCCCCGCGCGGGCCAGGTAGGACGCGGCGGTGGACCCGGCCGGGCCGCCGCCGATGATCCCGACGTCGAAGTCGACCTTAGCCATGTTTCGCTCCCGTGTGCTCGGTGGTCTGTCCCGCTCCTGGCACCCGCGCGCGGGGGTCGTCCGCCAGCTCCACGATGAGCTTCGAAATGCTGTCCAGGTTCTTCAGATGCGCGCCGACGATGCGGTCGGCCGGAACGTTGATGCCGAATTCCTCTCGGACGAATGTCAGCATCCGGGCCGTGTTCAGCGAATTGAGAATCCCCCATTCCAGCAACGGTGTGTCCGGCTCCAGATTCGCCTCTGCCGAGGCGAGCACTTCCTGTTCGATGAAGTTCTTGATGGCGGCAAGAACATCTTCCTGTCGCATGAAATCCTCTCCCGTACCCGCTGGATGGACGTTCCGCATCAGAGCGGATTGACCTCGTACAGCGGGAAATAGGTATCGAGCGTCCCGGTCGCGAAGTCGGCGGCCAGGTCGGGCACCTGGTCGAAGCCGTACACCTGCTCGCCGTCGACCGGTGCCAGCCAGCCGGTCCGTTCCTGGTAGTCCCGGATCCGCGGCGAGTCGCCGAACCGCCAGACGTGCGTGTGCACGTGCAGGTGGCGGCCGATGCACTCGCTGGCGCGCAGGTTCCACAGCTTCATCCCGGCCTTCCAGCCGACCGTGGACAGCACGCCCTGCCGGGCCAGCGCCTTCGTGGTCGGCCGGTAGACCGGCCCGCCGATGTTGTCGAGGAAGATCGCCACTCCCTGGCCGTCGCTCAGCTCGGCGATCGCCTGCAGGAAGGCGTCCTCGGACTGCTTGTAGCGCTGGCGGTACTCCTTGTCGCCCGCCCGTTCGGCGTCGTAGTGCAGGTCGGGGAACAGCCTTCGGTCGACTGGCGTGATGCCGTGCGCCTCCAGCTGGTCGATTCGTTTCTGGTTGCCGGTGGCCATGGCGACCCGGAAGCCCGCCTCCTTGGCCAGCTCCAGCTCGGCGAAGACGACGCCGCCGCCCCAGCCGAAGGCCAGCGGCGGGGCCGCGCCGGCGGCGCCGTCCAGCTCCATCTGCGACCGCCAGCAGGCGTACGCGACCTTCCAGTTGTCCCAGGCCGTGTGGTACCGGCCGAAGGCGGCCCAGCGGCGCGCCGAGTAGCCGGAGTCCTTGGGCAGCGGCACCAGCACGTGGGCCGGCATCACCGCCTGCTTGGCCAGCATGCCGACGGTGCCCGGCGCGTCGTACCCGAAGACCAGCTCCACATAGCCGTGGGGGTCGAGCTCGCCGAACGGCGTCACCAGGCACAGGTCGCCCTCGGCCAGTCCGGTCACGTCCGGGCCCGGCCGCAGCACCCGCGCGACCCCGGCGTTGCCTAAGACGACGCGATCCTCACCGCGCTGCCGGCAGATGTCGATCGGGTCCCGTGCGAGCGCGTGGTCCAGATTGGCCTCCCAGCAGCCGTAGATCGGCTCGACCAGCACGTCGCCGGGGCCGGGCTCGGGCAGCGTGAACGACTCGCGTCGCAGTTCCGCGGGCTCCGGCGCGCGCGGGTCCATACCGTCCGGGCCCGCGGGAAGCACCCAGGCTTCGGTACTGATCATCGGCCTGTCATCCCATCCGGTCGCTGACGTTCACTGTGATTGCGGCACATCCCGGGTCGCGGCAAGCGGACACCGGAAATGCGTCATGCCGGGAAAGCTACTTGGCCGCGATCGGCATCGTCTTCGGTCGCGTTGCCCATT
Source organism: Streptosporangiaceae bacterium (assembly GCA_036555725.1). GTDB lineage: Bacteria > Actinomycetota > Actinomycetes > Streptosporangiales > Streptosporangiaceae > CALAED01. Next base: position 62,976 of record DATBKU010000084.1, read on the forward strand.
TCCGCAGCGTCCAGAAGGGGAGGCGGTTCCGTCGTGAGTACTACGCCATTGGCCGACCGGTGGAGAACGGCGACCTTCCGCTGCGCGCCTCCCCCGCGCGACCCGAGATGTTGGTCAATTCGGCGGATGAAGGGCGGCCGCAGCGGGCGCTAACGTCCAAGCCTGGCCTGGGTGCCGCCTGCCCTCGAGGCGCTTGGCGCACCGGAACCGACGAGTGACCGACGCGGACGGGGTGGCGACGTGGGACAGCAGACCTTGCTCGATCGCCCGGCCGAGCGCTCCGCCACCCGCCGGTCTCGCTGGTGGTCATTCGTGCCCAGCTATGCCCTCATGGTGATCGTGCCACTGGGCTGCGCGCTGCTCATCCTGTGGGGCGGCGGCCGCGACGGGCCCGCCGGATCGGTGCACGGCGGCCTGCCCGGCAGCCGTACGACCGTGCTCTTCCTGCTGGCCATCACCGTGATCATGGTGGCGGCGTGGACGGCGGGCGGCGTCGCCCAGCGGCTCGGCCAGCCGCCCGTGGTCGGCGAGATCGTCGCCGGGCTGCTCTTCGGGCCCTCCGTGCTGGGCCTGGTCTGGCCGGACGCCGTACGGCTGCTGGCACCCGTCCAGCCGTACGTGGAGATGCTGTCCAACCTCGGGCTCGTGCTGTTCATGTTCATCGTCGGGTTGGAGCTGAACCTCTCGCTCGTCCGCGGGCACGGGCACATCGTGCTCGCCGTCGGGCACGCGTCCACCGCCGTGCCGTTCGTGCTCGGCATCGGCCTCGGCCTGCTCTCGTACCCGCGGCTGGCCAGCCCGGGCATCGGACTGATCCCGTACACGCTCTTCGTCGGCCTCGCGGTCAGCATGACCGCGCTGCCGGTGCTGGCGCGGATCCTGTACGAACGACGCCTGCAGCGGACCCGGATCGGTGTCTTAGCCCTCAGCGCGGCGGCGGTCGCCGACGTGACCGGATGGTGCCTGCTGGCCGGCGTCGTGTCGATCGCCACCAGCGACTCGGCCGGGGGCGCGCTGCGGACGCTGACGCTGGCCGCCGCCTTCTGCGCCGTGCTGTTCCTGGTCTGCCGTCCAGCGGTGAAATGGCTGGTCGGGCGGTACGAGGCCGGCCGCGTGGGCGATGGGCTGATGCTGGTCGCGCTGCTGGCCGGCACCCTGCTGTCGGCCCTGACCACCGAATGGATCGGTATCCACATCATCTTCGGCGCCTTCCTGTTCGGCGTCGTCATTCCCCGGAACTCGACCAGGCTGCTGGAGCTCACCGGGCGACTGGAGACCTTCACCGTGGCGTTCCTGCTGCCGCTGTTCTTCGTCCAGGTCGGCCTGCGCACCCATCTGGAGCAGGTCGGCGCCGGCGCGGCGCTGTGGGCGACGTGCGGGATCATCGTGGCCATCGCCGTCGTGGGCAAATTCCTCGGCACCAGCCCCGCGGCGCGGATGACCGGGCTGCCGTGGCGACAGGCGTTGGGGCTCGGCGCGCTGATGAACTGCCGCGGACTGACCGAGCTGATCGTCCTCAACATCGGCCTCGACCTGGGCATCCTCAGTCCGGAGCTGTTCACCATGCTGGTGATCATGGCGCTGGTGACGACCGTGATGACCGTGCCCGTGCTGAACCTGCTGGGCATCACGAGATTCCCCCGAAAGTCGGAGCCGGACTGGACAGGTCGGCGGACGACATCGGACGCATCGCGTTCCTAGGCTCGGCAGACGTGGACTTCACATGGAGCCCCGCGCAGGGCAAGACGTACGACCGGATCGTCGACGGCGCCCGGGACCTGCCACCTGACGGCCCGGGGCCGTTCGGCACGGAGCGGTGGCGCCGCTGCGGCGACCTGGGCGTGCTCGGGCTCTCGGTGCCCGAGGAGTACGGCGGCCAGGGGCTGGGCGTCCTCGATACGGCACGGGCCGCGGAGGCGTTCGGGCTCGGCCACTCCGACATGGGGCTGGTATTCGCCGCGATGGCCCACCTGTACGCCTGCGTCATGCCGATCGCCGAGCACGGAGACGACGGGATGCGGTCCCGGATGCTGCCCAGACTGACAGCGGGCGAGTGGATCGGCGCCAACGCGATCACCGAGGCCGAGGCCGGCTCCGACGTGACCGCGCTGCGCACCCGCGCGGTGCGCGAGGGGGACGAGTACGTCTTGGACGGCGTCAAGACGTTCGTCAGCAACGGCCCGGCCGCCGACGTGTTCCTCGTCTACGCCGTGAGCGACCCGACGCTGGGCCACCTCGGGGTCAGCGCGTTCGCGGTGGAGCGCGACCGGCCCGGCGCCGTGCCGGGGCCGCCGTTCGACAAGCTCGGCCTGCACTCCTGTCCGGCCGGTGAGCTGCGGCTGGACGGCTGCCGCGTGCCGGTGCGCAACCTGGTGGGCGCCGAGGGCCAGGGCGCCGCCGTCTTCCAGAGCTCGATGCGCTGGGAGCGTACGTGCCTGTTCGCGGCCTATCTCGGCATGATGGACCGGCTGGTCGAGCGGTGCGTCGGCCACGCCGGCGACCGGCGGCAGTTCGGCCGCCCGATCGGCGCCAACCAGGCCGTCTCACACCGGATCGCCGACATGAAGCTGCGGCTGGAGGCCGCCCGCATGCTGCTGTACCGGGCCTGCTGGGCCCTCGACCGAGGCGAGCCCGCCACGCTCGAGGTGAGCATGGCCAAGGTGGCGATCAGCGAGGCCGCGGTCCAGGCCGGGCTCGACGGCCTGCAGATCTTCGCCGGGGCCGGCTACCAGGAGGAGACGGGCATCGCCGCCGCGCTGCGGGACGCCCTGCCGAGCACGATCTTCTCCGGCACGTCGGAGATCCATCGGGAACTGATCGCGAAGGAGCTGGGACTGTGAGACTGCACGAACTCGTGCGTACGGCGGCGAGGCGGTCGCCGGACGCCCTCGCCGTCAGCGGGCCTGGCGGCGAGATGACGTACGGGGAGCTGGACCGGAGCGCCGACCGCGTCGCCGGGGCGTTAGCCGAGTTGGGCGTCCGGCCGGGCGACCGGGTCGGGATCTGGTCGGACAAGTCGGCCCGCACGGTGGCGGCGATGCAGGGCGTGCTGCGGCTCGGCGCCGCGTACGTGCCCGTCGACCCGCTCAGCCCGCCGTCCCGCGCCCTGAAGATCCTTACCGACTGCGCCGCCCGGGCGGTGGTGACCACGGCCGAGCGCGCCGCCGACGTGAAGGACGTGGGGGCCTGTCTGTACGTGGACGATGAGGAGTGGCGGGGCGTCATGGCCCGGGCGGTTTCCCCGCCTGCGCCGGAGCCGGACGTCGGTGCGGACGACCTCGCGTACATCCTCTACACATCCGGCTCGACCGGCGATCCGAAGGGCGTCTGCATCAGCCACCGCGCCGCCCTGGCGTTCGTCGACTGGGCCGCCGGCGAGCTGGCCGCGACGCCGGCCGACCGGTTCGCCAACCACGCGCCCTTCCACTTCGACCTGTCCGTGCTGGACCTGTACGCGGCGTTCCGGAGCGGCGGCTCGGTGCACCTCATCCCGCACGAGGTGTCGTTCGCGCCGAAGCTGCTCGTCGACTTCCTGCGGCGCGAGCGCATCACGGTGTGGTACTCCGTGCCGTCCGCGCTGATCCTCATGATGCGCGACGGCGGGCTGCTCGACATCGACCCCGGGCCGCTGCGGGCCGTGCTGTTCGCCGGCGAGCCGTTCCCCGTCAAGCACCTGCGTACGCTGCGGGAACGCTGGCCGGACGTCAGGTTCCTCAATCTGTACGGGCCGACCGAGACCAACGTGTGCACGTACCACGAGGTGGGAGCCATCCCGGCCGAACAGACCAGGCCGGTGCCGATCGGCACGGCCAGCTGCGGCGACCGCGTGTGGGCGCGGCGTTCGGACGGCGCGGTCGCCCAACCTGGTGAGGAGGGCGAGCTCGTCGTCGCCGGCCCCACCGTCATGCTGGGTTACTGGGGACGGCCGCCTCAGGACGGCCCGTACCCGACCGGCGACGTCGTCGTGCAGGGTCCGGACGGGGCGTACGACTACCTCGGCCGGCGCGACAACATGGTCAAGGTACGCGGCTACCGGGTGGAGCTCGGCGAGATCGAGGCCGCGCTGCTCGCCCATCCCGCCGTCGCCGACGCGGCGGTCGTGGCCGTCGGATCGGGCACCGACAGCAGCCTGGTCGCCTACGTCGTCCCCGACGACTCCCGGGGTCCGACACTGCTGGACCTCAAGCGGCACAGCGCGGAGCGGCTCCCCCGGCACATGATCCTGGACGAGGTCCGGCCCCTTGACGGCCTGCCGCGTACGGGCAACGGCAAGGTGGACCGCCGACGTCTCGCCGCGGAGGCGGAGGCGCTCGCACGCTGACGCATGGCCGCAAGCTGACGCAGGCCAAAGCAGGCCAAAGCTGTCGCAGGCCAAAGCTGTCGCAGGCCGCGCTCGACGCCGCCATGCTGACGCCGCCATGCTGACGCCGCCATGCTGACGCCGCAGCGCGCCATGCCGGCCCCCGCTCGCGCGTCCCGCCGAGCCCCTGTCCTACCCGCCGGTTAGTGTTGATGGCGTGATGGTGGAAGGCGGGGCCTACTTCGACGCGGCGTCGACCGAACGGCTTCATCCGGCGGCCCGCTCGGCCCTGCTGGCCGGCTTCGAGACCGGCTGGGCCGACCCGGCCCGGGTCTACGGCGCCGGGCGCACCGCTCGCCTACGGCTCGACCGGGCGCGCGCCCAGGTCGCCGGCGTCCTCGGCGTACGGCCCGACGAGGTGTCGTTCACCTCGTCCGGCACGCAGGCGGTGCACCTGGCGGTGCTGGGCGCGGCGCGGGCCAGGCGGCGGGTGGGCCGGCACGTCGTGGTGAGCGCCGTCGAGCACTCCAGCGTGCTGCACGCCGCCGGCATGCACGAGCGCGACGGCGGCAAGGTGACGACGGTCGGGGTGGACCGGCAGGGGCGGGTCGACCCCGCGGAGTTCGCGGCCGCGTTGCGCCCCGACACGGCGCTGGCCTGCCTGCAGTCGGCCAACCACGAGGTCGGCACGGTCCAGCCGGTGGCCGAGGTGGCCGAGCTGTGCCGGGCCGCCCGCGTGCCGCTGTTCGTAGACGCGGCTCAGTCCATCGGCCGGGTCGACGTCCCGGGCGGCTGGTCGCTGCTGGCGGCGAGCGCCCACAAGTGGGGCGGCCCGCCCGGCGTCGGTGTTCTGGTCGTCCGGAAAAACACCCGCTGGCGTTCGCCCCTGCCGGAAGATGAGCGCGAGGGGCGCCGGGTACCGGGGTTCGAGAACGTGCCGGCCGTCATGGCGGCAGCGGCGGCGCTGGAGGCGTACCGCGCCGAGATGGCCGCCGACGGGCCGCGCCTATCCGCGTTGGTGCAGCAAATACGCGAGCGGGTGCCGCGAATCGTCGCCGATGTCGAGATCGTCGGCGACCCAGAGCACCGGCTCCCGCACCTGGTCACCTTCTCGTGTTTGTACGTCGAGGGCGAGGCGCTGCTGACCGAACTCGACCGGCTGGGTTTCGCGGTTTCTTCCGGAAGTTCATGCACAGCGGATACGCTGCGACCAAGCCATGTACTCGAAGCCATGGGAGTGCTTACCCACGGAAACGTACGGGTATCGCTTCCCCGCGGGACGAATGCGGCCGATGTCGATCGCTTCCTCGCTGTGCTCCCCGACGCAGTGGCCCGCCTGCGTGCCGCCACCGGAGTGACGGCATGACGACATGTGAACTGGCTACCGCGCAGCCGGTGAGGAGGAGGAGATGAACTTCCGACGCCGGGCGCGGAACAGCGAACCGCCCGCGACGCCCACGCAGGCTCCGGCCGCTCCTCCGCCGTACCTGGTTGTCGACGCGCTCGGCCGCAAGTGCCCGATTCCGATCATCATGGTGGCGGAACGCATCCGCGAGATCCCGATCGGCGGCATCGTCGCCGTCCTGGCCGACGACGTCGCCGCCCGTACCGACGTGCCCGCATGGTGCCGGATGAAGTCTCAGGAGTTCGTCCGCGAGGAAACCCTCCCACGCGGCTGGGCCTTCCACATCCGTCGCATGTACTGAGCCCGTTCCCGGGCCTTCCGTACGCCCGTCTTCTCGGCCTTTCGTACGTCCGCCGCCGCGCTGCCGCGTGCCATCCCGCGGCGAGTCGATCACAGCCGTACTCCCGCGCGATCCGGCGCGCCGCGCTCTCGTGCACTGGATGTGATCATGCGGTGGTCCCCGCGACCGAGCGCGGGGACCATCGCATGATCAGCCGGTCAGAGCTGCTGGGCGACCTCGGCGGCCGCGGCATCGCCGTAGGTGGCCGCGAACCGCTCGGCGAAGCGGTTCTTCTCCAGGACGTACTCCTGGCCGCCGGCCGTCTCGAGCACGTGCACCGCGAGGAGGTTGCCCACCTGGGCGGCGCGCTCGAGCGGCAGGTCCCACGCGATCGCCGAGAGGAAACCGGCTCGGAACGCGTCTCCCACGCCGGTCGGGTCGACCTTCTGGTGCACCGTCGCCGCGGGCACGGTCAGCGAGGGCTCGCCCTTGCGGTCGATCCGGACGCCCTTGGGGCCGAGCGTGGTCACCCGGATCTGTACGCGGTCGAGGATCTCCTCGTCGAGCCAGCCGGTCTTCTCTTCGGCCAGCGCCTTCTCGTACTCGTTGGTGAACAGGTACGCCGCGCCGTCGATGAGCTTGCGGATGTCGGCGCCGTCCATCCGGGCGAGCTGCTGTGAGGGGTCGGCGGCGAACGGAACGCCGTCCGTCCGGCACACGTCGGTGTATCGCAGCATGGCCTCGGGGTCGTCGGGGCTGATCAGCACGAGGTCGAGGCCACCGACACGTTCGACGATCGGCCGCAGCTCGATCACGCGGGCGTCCTGCATCGCGCCGGCGTAGAACGAGGCGATCTGGTTGTGGTCTTCGTCGGTGGTGCACAGGAACCGGGCCGTGTGGTGGTACTCCGAGATGTGCACCGACTTCGTGTCGACACCATGCCGCTCCAGCCAGGCCCGATAGTCGTCGAAGTCGTTGCCTACGGCCCCGACCAGCACGGGCCGATGCCCGAGGCAGCCCATGCCGAAGCAGATGTTGGCGGCGATTCCGCCGCGACGGATCTCCAACTCGTCGACCAGGAAGGACAACGAGACGCTGTGCAGCTGGTCGGGGATCAGTTGGTCGGCGAATCGGCCGGGGAACGTCATCAGGTGATCGGTCGCGATGGAGCCTGTCACGGCAATGCGCACGGGGTCTTTCTCCTCGTCTGTGTCGTCCGGCTCTTTTCCGGCTATCTCAACACTCGCGGGGGCCCGCGACCCCCCGGCGAACCCCCGGCACCATAGCCCAAGGGAGCTAGGGACCCAGAAAGACTACCTCCACCGCGTCGCGAAGGGCTTATGACGTGCAACCCCGAATCGCGGTCCGCAATTGTGTACAGCCCCAATGCCCACGACATGACGACGCCCCCGGGACGCCGCACGACGCGCACGGCCCGAGGGCGGACCGGCGGGCACGCGCCCGCCGGTAACTAACCGAATGAACCCTGGCGACTCAGTGGAAGGAGTCGCCGCACGCACACGAGCCCGTGGCGTTCGGGTTGTCGATCGTGAAGCCCTGCTTCTCGATGGAGTCGACGAAGTCGATGGTGGCTCCGGAGAGGTACGGCACGCTCATCCGGTCGACCCGGACGCTCACGCCGCCGAAGTCCTGAACGTGGTCGCCGTCAAGCTGGCGCTCGTCAAAGAACAGCTGATAGATCAGGCCGGAGCAGCCGCCCGGCTGGACGGCAACGCGCAGCGCCAGGTCGTCGCGACCTTCCTGCTCGAGCAGAGTCTTCACCTTCGTCGCGGCGACGTCGGTGAGGGTGACCCCATGCTCGGTGGTGGTCTGCTGCGAGGTCTCGCCTGAAACCGTCATGTGCTAGCTCCCGGTTGGCTTGGCCGCCGCGTGGGCGCCCGTCACGTGTTCTCGTGGAGGGCACTGGGTGCCCTCGAAGACGAAAAATCGCCTCTTCCGAGAACCAACGTACCTCCAGTCGGCCCACATTCCCGCATCGGGCAGGTCATTTAAAGGGCTCCGCAGCCCGCGAGAGTGACCATCGTCGCAAAACGGGCCCTGCAGTCGTCGTCGCTCTCCCGGTATGCCATGATGGGTATCGTCAATGCGACGATAAGCAGGGGGCCGAGGCCCGCCTATCAGGGGATCGTCGCAGGAGGGAGCCACCAGTGACCACTGCTCCAGAGATCGGACACAGGAACCTCCCGCTGCTCTTCCTGGGCAGCGAGGCCGACCCGGCCAGCGAGCGCGGCGTGTCCTGCCCCGGCGACCTGCCGCCCGCCTCCGACCCGCAGCTGGTGGAGCGGGCCCGCGTCGCCAAGGCGGCGCTCGGCGACCGGCTGTTCGTGCTCGGGCACCACTACCAGCGCGACGAGGTCATCCAGTTCGCCGACGTCACCGGTGACTCCTTCAAGCTCGCCCGGGAGGCCGCGGCTCGTCCCGACGCTCCGTACATCGTGTTCTGCGGCGTCCACTTCATGGCCGAGTCGGCCGACATCCTCACCGCCGACCACCAGCAGGTAGTGCTCCCCGACCTCGCCGCCGGCTGCTCGATGGCCGACATGGCCACCTTCGATCAGGTCGAGGAGGCCTGGGAGGTGCTGGAGGACGCCGGCGTCGCCGCCGACGTGATTCCCGTCACCTACATGAACTCATCGGCCGACATCAAGGCCTTCGTCGGCCGTCACGGCGGCACGGTCTGCACCTCGTCCAACGCCCGCCGCGCCCTCGAATGGGCCTTCGGCAAGGGCTCCAAGGTCTTGTTCCTGCCCGACCAGCACCTCGGCCGCAACACCGCCGTCCTGGAGATGGGCCTGTCGCTGGACGACTGCGTCGTCTACAACCCGCACCGCCCTGACGGCGGCCTCACCACCCAGCAGCTCCGCGACGCCACCATGATCCTCTGGCGCGGGCACTGCTCGGTGCACGGCCGGTTCAACAAGGCCTCGGTCGACGACGTACGGGCCCGCGTCCCGGGCGTCAACGTCCTGGTCCACCCGGAGTGCAAGCACGAGGTCGTCCTCGCCGCCGACGACATCGGCTCCACCGAATACATCATCAAGACCCTCGACGCCGCCCCGGCCGGCACCTCCTGGGCCGTCGGCACCGAGCTCAACCTGGTCCGCCGGCTGGCGAACACGCACCCGGACAAGAACATCATGTTCCTCGACAAGACCGTGTGCTTCTGCTCGACGATGAACCGCATCGACCTGCCGCACCTGGTCTGGTCGCTCGAATCCCTGGCCCGCGGCGAGGTCGTCAACCAGATCAAGGTCGACGAGGAGACCGCCCACTACTCCCGCGTCGCCCTCGACCAAATGCTCGCCCTCCCCTGAACCCCCGCTCCACCAGCCGGGCTAGACGGCGGAGTGGGTGAGCCAGTGGGTGAGGAGAGCCGGGTCGCCGGAGATGTCGAGGCGGGGGTCGCCGGGCTTGCGGCGGCCCCAGACGAAGAGCATTAGGTCGGCCACCCCGGCCCGTACAGTCAGGGTGGCCGGGCCGTCGCCCAGGTCGACCGTGGGACCGTCGGGGCCGAGGGTGACCAGCCAGGAGTCGTCGGGGGCGGTGAGCGCGATGATCTCGCCGTCGCCGCGCAGCTTGCCGAGGTTGGGCGCGAAGGACGCGGCGGCGCCCGGCAGGTTGTCGAAGAACTCGACGATGCCGTCGGCGGCGACATCGGGGGCGATCTGCGGATCACGCCCGAGTGCGAGCTCGGCGTCGGCGCGGTGCACGGTGGTCTCGTGCAGCATGCGCCGTGACCAGAACCGGGCGTGCTGGTCGGCTCCCCAGGCCCACATGGGCGCGTCCGGATCGGCGGCCCGGAGCGGCGCGACGACGTGACGTACTCCGTCGGCGAGCCAGACCGGGTAGTCGTCGTGCCGGCCGGGCAGCCCGAGGTCCCATTCGGTCCTGCGGTAGCGCCGCTGGGCGAGATCGCGCACCATGGCACCCGCCCAGCGGTGGATGCCGCCCGTGTGCTCGATCAGGTCGGCGAGAGACCACTCGGGACAGGTGGTGACCTGAACGGTGAGGTCGGCGCCGCGCGCGACGTCGGCGAACCGACCGATCTCGGCCTCGACCGCGTCGCAGCAGCCGGCATGGTCCCAGGTCATGGTGTTGTTCCTAGAGACCCGGTGCGCCCCAGACCGGGAACCACCGGCTGAGGTCCTCCTCGACCGGCAGGTCGGCGCCGACGGCGCCGCGGATCTGCAGCTCGAGGGCGTTGTCGCGTTTCTCCCCAGGCTGCGGCGCGAAGGGGTAGAACGTGCCCCGCTTGTAGAGGTAGACCAGGGCGAGCCGCTGGTCGTCCGGGCCGCGGAACCCCACGAGCGAGCAGAGCAGCGACGGGCCGAACCCGTTGGCCTCCAGCGTCGCGTTGATCGCGTGCAGGTCGGTGACCAGGCCTTCGAGCTCGTTCGGGTCGTGCTGGGCGAGTAGCCACGTGTAGCCGTAGGAGTCGGTGCTCGCCTCGACGTTCGGGCCTTCGTCGGCGTCGAGCAGCTCCCTGATGTCCTTCTCCAGCTGCGCGAACGCACCGCCCTCCGCGGCACGGAAGCACACCGAGCCGCGGCCGGTCGGCTTGAAACCGGCCGCCGCCTCCAGCGTCACGGCTGCCGTCGACAGCGCGAACAGCCGGTCGAGGTCCGGCTTGACCGGCTTGGACCTGCCGAGAATCACGTCCAGAAAGCCCACGCGTCAGTTTCCCTTCTCGAACGAGGCGTACGGCTCGATCGTACGGAGGTTTCGCACACGACGTGGGCCTGGTCAGCCGCCCTTGCTTAGCTGGGCGGAGATCGCGGACAGCCGGCCGAGTCGCTTGGTCAGCGGCGGGTGCGCCGAGATGCGGCCGTGCTTCCCACCGGGCAGTTCGACGCACATCAACGCGTGGTAGGGCTCGATCGCGCGCAGGTCCTTCTGCGGAATCTGCGCGGCCCCTTCCGACAGCTTGACCAGCGCGGCGGCGAGGTCGGACGGCCGCCCGGTCAGCACGGCGCCCGCCCGGTCGGCGGAGAACTCGCGGGCCCGCGAGAGCATGATCACCAGCAGTGTGCTCAGCCAGTAGACGACCTGGCCGAAGAGCGCGTAGATCCCGAACCTGAGGTACGTGCCGCAGACCAACCCGGGCGCGGCGGCGTACTCCAGGACGGTGCCGTCGTGGTGCGCGAGGTGACCGAGCTCGTGCGCGAGGACGGCCTCGAGCTCGCGGGGGTCCAGCCGAGCCAGCAGCCCGCGTGTCACGCAGAGCTCGTCGCCGATGGCGAAGGCATTCGGCAGGTCGATCTCGGCGATCAGCACGCGCGGCTTGGCGACGCCGGCCAGGCCGCACAGCCGGTCCAGCGTGCCGTGCAGGGCCGGCTCGTCTTCCGGCGCGACCTCCTTGGCGCGGAGTTCGCCGAGCAGCCGGCGGCGGGCTCCATGGCGCTGCCCGGCGATCGTGGCGATTCCGACCACCATCAGGACCGCCGCCATCACCGCGATACCCCAGTGCTCGCCGCCGACCACGAAGGCCACGGCGAGCATGATGGCGCCGACATAGAGCAGCGCCAGGAGCGCCATGATAATGATCATGCGTGCGGCGAGCACACGGTCACTGATACGGACAGATCGAGTCATGGCGACTCCCGGGCTGTGTTGCTCAGTCAGATTCCTGCGTCACGCCCCGCTGCTGAGCTGGGCGGATATCGAAGATAGCTGCTGGAGACGCTTCTCCAGCGGCGGGTGGGTGGCGAACAGGGTGGCGATGCTGGCGCCCTTGCCGAACGCGGGGGTGAAGAAGAAGGCGTTGAACGCCTGTGCGGCCCGGAGGTCCTGCGTGGGGATCCGGGCGATTTCTCCGGTCACCTTGGTCAGCGCGCTGGCGAGCGCGGAGGGCCGCCCCGTGAGCAGCGCGGCCGCGCGGTCGGCCGACAGCTCGCGGTAGCGGGACAGAGCTCGGGTGAGCAGGAAGCTGATCGCGTACGCGAGGGCGCTCACCGCGACGATGGCGAGCAGAACGAGACCGGTGTTCTGGTCGCCGTCGCGGCGGTTGAACCCGCCCCACAGGCCCCATTCGAGACCGAACCGGGTGATGAGCCCGGCGACGATGCCGAGGAACGACGCGATCGTCATCACGGCGACGTCGCGGTGCGCGATGTGCGACATCTCGTGGGCGAGCACGCCCTCCAGCTCGACCGGGTCGAGCCGTCGCAGCAACCCCGTGGTAACGCAGACGACGGCTTTCTTCTGGTTGCGCCCGGTGGCGAAGGCGTTCGGCACATCGGTGTCCGCGACCGCCACGCGCGGCTTGGGCGTGTCGGAGAGCGCACAGATCCGGTCGATCACGCCATGCAGCTCGGGAGCCTGCTCTGGGGTGACCTCGCGACCGTGCATCGCGAACAGCGTGAGCTTGTCCGAGAAGTAGTACTGCACGATCAGGAATATCAACGCGCCGATCAACGCGATCGTGCCGAGGCTCGGCGAGATCGCGAAGAAGATCGTCACGAAGACGACGTACACCAGCCCCAACAGGAACATCGTCACCAGCATGCGCGAGGTGAGTCCCCGGTCGGGAGCGTATCTAGTCCGCGCCATCTTCTCCTCCTGCCGTGACCTTCGGGCTGCCCCCGTTGGTCCCGGCCTGTCCTTAGTACGTATCGCCGATAAGAACGTACGGAGATCCTGTTTCGTGCCTGTTCGTGCCGTGCAAGGGCTAGTCCGGAATGAGGCCTTCGTCACCCAGCATCGCCCGTACCTCTTCCATGTCCGAGTCGGCCGGCGGGAGGATCAGCGACGACGACTCGAGGCTGTCGGGCGGCAACGGCTTGCCGACGCTCCGCACGTTGTCGAGCAACGCGTGCAGGGCCGTCCGGAACTTCGTCTCGTCGCCGGTCTCGATCGCCGCCTCGAGATCTCTGTCGAGCGCGTTGAGGGTGGCTAGGTCGTCGTCACCGACCTCCATCTGCCCTTCCCCCATGATCCGGACGATCACTGGGCACCCCCGGGCTGCGGCGGGTTCTGTGCCTGCCGCGGCTGCGCCGCCTCCTGCGGCTGGGCCCCTTCGGCCGCGCCGGCGTCGAGCTGCTTGGGCGCCTCGCCCTGGCCCAGCTCGGCCTTCAGGGCCTCCAGCTCGTGGTCGACGCCCGCGCCGGAGGAGCCCATGCGGTCGAGCTCGGCCTGGAGGTCGTCGCTCGGCCCCGAATAGTCCTCGAGAGCGCCGGAGGCGAGCAGCTCGTCGATCGCGCCCGCGCGCGCCTTCATGGTCTCCGTCTTCTCCTCGGCGCGCTGGATCGCGAGGCCGACGTCGCCCATCTCCTCCGAGATGCCGGAGAAGGCCTCGTTGATCTTGGTCTGCGCCTCGGCGGCGGTGTAAGTGGCCTTGATCGTCTCCTTACGGGTGCGGAAGGAGTCCACCTTGGCCTGCAGCCGCTGCGAGGCCAGGGTCAGCTTCTCCTCCTCACCTTGCAGGTTGGAGTACTGCAGGCGCAGGTCGCCGAGCTGGCCCTCCAGCGCGCCCCGTCGGCCGAGCGCCTCGCGCGCCATATCCTCCCGCCCGGCCTGCAGGAATTGCTTCGCCTGATCGGTGCGCTTTTGCTGCTCCCGCTCCAGCTGGCTGATCTGCAGTTCCAGGCGCTTGCGCGAGGTGGCTACATCGGCGACGCCGCGACGCACCTTCTGCAGCATCTCGAGCTGCCTTTGATAGGAATAGTCGAGTGTCTCGCGCGGATCTTCCATTCGGTCCAGGGCCTTGTTCGCCTTGGACTTGAAGATCATCGACATTCGCTTCATCACGCTCATCGCGCGTGGCCGGTCCCTTCGTGATGTGCTCTGGTCAAACTGTGGCGTTACCACTGCTGGGGTGTTATCACCCTACGCGTTAACGCGCGAGGCAGCCATGTGGTTCGCGCCCGGTACGCTGATCCCGTGTTCCGACGTCGCACCCCGCCCGAGCCGCAGGATCTCGAGCAGACCGAAGCGCCCAAGACCCAGGGCAAGGGGCGCCCCACGCCCAGGCGCAAGGACGCGGAGAAGCGCAACCGCCAGCCGATCACCGCGCCGAAGACGCGCAAGGAGGCCTACCGCCGGGTCCGCGAGCGGCAGGCCCAGGACCGCTCAAAGTCCAGGGCGGGCATGGCTCGCGGCGACGACAAATATTTGCCCAAGCGTGACCAGGGTCCGGTGCGCCGGCTGGCCAGGGATTACGTCGATTCGCGCCGCACGATGGGCTCCTATCTCATGTGGGTGCTGCTGGCGTCCCTCATGCTCAACGTCGTCCCCATCGTGATCTTGCGCTTGGTGTCGTTCCTCATCCCGCCCCTGCTCATAGCGATCGTGATCGTCGAGGGCATCCTGATCAGCCGCCGGGTGACCCGGCTGGCGGCCGAGCGGTTCCCCGACGAGGAGCGGCGCGGCGTCGGCTTCTACGCCGCGATGCGCGCCATGCAGATCCGCCGCTGGCGCATGCCGCAGCCGCGGGTCAAGCTCGGCGACGACATCCAAGCCTGAGCGCGTCGCAACCTGCCGCAAGTCGGCCGATAGGGTCGGAAATATGGAGTTTCGACACCTCGGCCGCAGCGGCCTCATGGTCAGCGAGATCGCCTACGGCAACTGGATCACCCACGGCTCCCAGGTCGAGGAGGACGCGGCCGTCGCCTGCGTGCGCGCCGCCCTCGACGAGGGGATCACGACGTTCGACACGGCGGACGCGTACGCCCGCACGCGCGCGGAGGAGGTGCTCGGCCGCGCGCTGAAGGGGCAGCGGCGCGAGTCCCTCGAGATCTTCACCAAGGTCTACTGGCCGACCGCCGACGGTCCCAACGACCGCGGGCTGTCGCGCAAGCACATCGTCGAGTCGGTCAACGGCTCGCTGCGCCGCCTGCAGACCGACTACGTCGACCTCTACCAGGCGCACCGGTACGACTATGAGACGCCACTGGAGGAGACCCTCCGCGCCTTCGACGACCTGGTACGGCAGGGCAAGGTGCTGTACGTCGGGGTCTCGGAGTGGCGAGCCGACGAGATCGCCCGGGCACTCAAGATCGCCGACGAGATGGGGTTCGACCGCATCGTGTCCAACCAGCCGCAGTACTCCATGCTGTGGCGGGTGATCGAGGCGGAGGTCGTACCGCTGTCGGAGCGCGAGGGAATCAGCCAGATCGTCTTCTCGCCGATCGCCCAGGGCGTGCTCACCGGCAAGTACCGGCCCGGCGCCGCTCCCCCGGCGGGGTCGCGGGCCACCGACGAGAAGAGCGGGGCCGGCTTCATCGGCCACCTGCTGACCGACGAGCGGCTGGCCCGGGTGCAGAACCTGCGGCCGATCGCCGACGAGCTGGGGCTGACCATGGCCCAGCTGGCGGTCGCGTGGGTGCTGCAGAACCCGAACGTGTCGGCGGCGATCGTCGGCGCCACCCGGCCCGAGCAGGTGCGCGACAACATCAAGGCCTCCGGGGTCAAGCTCGACAAGGAGATCCTCGCGCGCATCGACGAGGCACTCGGCGACATCGTCGTCCGTGACCCGGCCAAGACGGCAAGCCCGCCGCGACGCCCCTGATCCTGTCCCCCGGCCCGATCAGCGTCACCCGCCGTACGCGGGGGCGAGGGCCTGGTCAGGCCGGGGGGTGCAGGCTCATCGGGCCGTAGACGGCCTGGTCGTCCTCGTACAGGGTGACCTGATCCACCCCGTGGTCCAGCAGGATCCGCCAGTTCTCGCCCAGCCAGGACTCGGCGTCGGACTGGGTCGGGAAGGTCTCCTCGGGCAGGCCGTTCGTGGCCGGTCCGCCGGCGGCCGTCTCGTACCGCCAATTCCACGGCATCGGTTCATCCCCTCCTGTTCGGACGAACAGTAGTCGCATGGCCGTCCAGGTGCGCCCCGGCGACGGCGGATGTCGCGTAGCGGGACCGGTACGGAAACGCGCATAGGGCAGCATGTGCGGGTATGTGGCCCGCTGAGGAGAGAGCATGCAGGTCGAACTGCTGGGGACCGGAGGCCCGCGTGGCTGGCCGGAGCCCGGCTGCCGCTGCGCCTCCTGTGCCGGGATGCGGGCCGCCGACCGGCACTGGCCGCCCACCCGCGTCGAGGTCGACGGCGTTCCGCTGGAGCAGTGCCCCGGCCGTGACGTACCCGGGGGCCGCGACGTACGGCCGCCGGGCGGCGGGCGGCTGCTGGTGGCCGCGGGCCCGGATACACGGCCGGAACCGGCCGAGTCCGGGCCGTACGACGCGGTCCTCCTCGACCTCATCGGCGCGCCGGACCACCTCGCCTGGCTGCGCCGCAACGGCACGGTCGCCGCGGACACCCATATCAGAGCGGTGCACAACGACCACCGGATCTCCTCGCCGGCCGCGCTGGTACGGCGGCTGGCCTGGTGGACCACGGTCCCGGAGGGTCCCCGGCGCGTACTGGTGCTGGGCGGGGCCCGGTCCGGCAAGTCGGCCGAGGCGGAGCTGCGGCTGGCCGCGCACCCCGAGGTGACCTACGTGGCGACCGGGGCCGGGCCCGGCGACGACGCCGAGTGGGCGGCGCGGATCGCGGCCCATCGCGAGCGCCGGCCGCCCTGGTGGAGCACGCTGGAGACGACCGACCTGCCCAAGGTGCTGGGCTCGGCCACCGGCGCCGTCCTGATCGACGGAATCGGCACCTGGCTGACGGCCCTGCTGGACGAGGCCGGCGCCTGGGCGGAGCCGGAGGCGGTTCGGCCGCGCATCGACGAGTTGATCACGGCCTGGCGGACGACCGCGGCCCACGTCGTCGCCGTCAGCGACGAGGTCGGTCTGTCCGTCGTCCCGGCGACGCCGTCCGGACGGGCCTTCCGTGACCTCTTGGGCCTGGTCAACCACCGGCTCGCAGCGGCATCGGAGGAGACGACCCTGGTCGTCGCGGGGCGGCCCCTGGATCTTCCTGGATAAGGCTCCTGGATCTTCCTGGATAAGGCTTTCGACAGCGGGTTTCCCGAAGGAGCGTTCCGGATGACGAGCGAACGGACGATCAACGAGGGGCCTGCCCGCGCCGGCCTGCGGCTGTCGGTGACCCTGCTGACGGTGGTGCCGCTCCGGACGGGCCGGGCGGACCGCGAGACGGCCCGGTGGGCCATGACGCTGGCCCCGGTGGCCGGGCTGATCCCGGGCGCCGCCGCGGCCGTCGTCCTGGTCGCCGGCGGCCGGCTGCGCTTCGGCTCGCTAGTCTCGGCAGCGCTGGCGGTGGCCGCCATGGCCGCGATAACGCGGGGCCTGCACCTCGACGGGCTCGCGGACGTCGCGGACGGTCTCGGCGGCGGACGGCGGCCCGCCGAGGCGTTGGCGATCATGAAACGGTCCGACATCGGGCCGTTCGGCGTCATCGCGCTGGCGTTGACGTTGCTGATCCAGGTCGCCGCCCTGGCCGAGGTGCACTTCGTCGCGGCGATCGTCGCCGCGGTCACTGGGCGGCTCGCGGTGACCTGGGCCTGCCGCGAAGGCGTCCGGGCGGCCCGTACGGAAGGGCTCGGGGCCTTGGTCGCCGGCACCGTACGGACGCGGGACGCGGTATTCGCCACCGCGGCCGTGGTCGCCGCGAGCACCCTGGCGGGCCTCGCCGTCTGGTGGCTCGACGACGCCGACTGGCGGCTCGCCGTACTCCTGCCGCTCGCCGTCGCCGCCGGACTGGCCGTGGCCACAGGCGCGCTCCGGTACGTCGTGCGCCGGCTCGGCGGGGTCACCGGTGACGTCCTCGGCGCCCTGGTCGAGCTCGCCGTCACCACCGCCCTCCTCATCGCCGCCATCGGCTGACCCGCGGCCCGCCGGGATCGCGCCGTACACCGCGTTCATGCCGGCCGTACGTCAGGGGTTGCGCGAGCGCGATGCGGCGGACTG
Organism: Streptosporangiaceae bacterium; assembly: GCA_036555725.1. Taxonomy (GTDB): domain Bacteria; phylum Actinomycetota; class Actinomycetes; order Streptosporangiales; family Streptosporangiaceae; genus CALAED01. The sequence goes on from DATBKU010000084.1 coordinate 80,784, forward strand.
CGGGCGGTCAGTGGCGGGCCCGGGTCTGCTCCGGGGTGCGGATGGCCCGGTCGGTCACCGTGATCACGAAGAGCACGACGCCAAGGCCGCCGAGGATGAGCGCGAGTTGGTGCAGGGCCGCGTCGTCGGCCCGCTCGCCGAAGACGAACCCGACGAGGCTCGACTGCACGATCGCGCCGAGGTACTGCGATGTCCGCAGCAGCCCGGACGCCGAACCCATCCGCTCGGCCGGCGACTGCTGGTAGAGCGCGGCCTGGTTGGTCACCGAGCCGAGGCCTTGCGGCAGCCCCAGGATGAGCATGACTCCCACGAGTACGGCCATGGATGTCGCGGAGTGGAACATGATCATGGCCAAGGTCCCGACGATCATCGCGACGGTGCCGACCAGCATCGGCCCCCGGACCAGCGACCGCGCGGACACGACGGCCGCCGACGTGGCCGCGACCACCGCCATCGGCAGCGTGACCAGGCCGGTGACCTCCGGGCTCAGCCCCCGGCCCTCCTCCAGCCACTGGCTGAGGCCGTACAGCACGCTGTAGACGACCACCCAGTGCAGCCCGAACCTGACGTACGTCCTGGTCAGCCCGCGGTCGCGGACCAGCATGGCGACGTCGAGGAACGGCTCGTCCCGGCGCAGCTCCCAGCCGACCAGGGCGGCAGAGAGCACCACGGCCACGCCCAGCAGGACGTACGGCGGGTGCGGGCGCAGCCGCATCAGGAACAGCAGGAGCGCCGTCATCGCGGCCCCGAACAACAGAACCCCGACGATGTCGATGCCGGGGCCCTTCGACTCGTACAGCCGGGGCCGGTCCCGGTCCCGGGGCAGCCACAGCTGGCCGAGGACGAGGCCGGCGACGGCGAGCGGCACGTTGACGAGGAAGATCGACCGCCAGCCGATCAGGCCGACCAGCAGTCCGCCCAGGGCCGGGCCGATGACCGCGCTGACCTGGCTGGTGATGGAGATCAGCCCGAGCACCGAGCCGGGCAGGGCGATGCCGGCCCGGTCCGCGCGGGTACGGATCATGGTGATCGCGGCTGGGTAGGCCGCCGAGGTCCCGAGGCCGAGCAGCACCCGCGAGACGACCAGCCAGCCGAGGTCCGGCGCGATGGCCCCGACGAACCCGGCGATCAGGACGAGAATCAGGCCGGCGATGCTGACTCGGCGCGGGCCGTACAGCTCGGCGATCCGGCCCATGGTGGGCTGACCGATCCCGGCGGCCAGGTAGAGGGAGGCGACGAGCCATGCCGTCGAGCTCGGCCCCACATGCAGGTCGCGTCCGATGGGCACCAGCGCTGTCGCGATCATCGCCGAGTTGATCGGATTGAGCAGCGTGCCGATGAGCAGCGGGCTCATGAACCGGAAGCCGAAGGCCTTCATTCAGCGGACCCTCGCGCGGACGGGCCGGGCATCCTTCAAACTTATCGGTCATTAGGCAGGCTAAAGAATTCCCGGACCACCACCGCAACGAAACCGCCGTAGCAACGAAACCGCCGCTCGCGCCGATCGACGGGGGACGGACAGGAGGCACGACATGTGGCACAACCTCGTGACGATGGGCATCCCGCTCCTCGAGAAGGTGATCCGCACCATCGTCGTCTACGTGGTGCTGGCGTTGCTGTTGCGCATCGCGGGCAAGCGCGACCTCGCGGCGTTCAACACCTTCGACCTCGTGGTGATGCTGCTGCTGGCCAACGTCGTCCAGAACGCGATCATCGGCCCCGACAACTCGCTGTGGGGCGGCGTGATCGCGGCCGCGATCCTGGTGGCGGTCAACGCCTTGATGGTGCGGCTGGCCGTACTGTCTGGCCCGTTCGTCCGGGTGCTCGAGGGCACGCCGACCGTCCTCGTCCGCAACGGCCGCTACGACAGCGCGGCGCTGCGCCACGAGGGCCTGCGCAAGGCCGACGTCGCGGCGGCCTTGCGCAAGCAGGGCGCCTCCACCGTACGTGAGGTACAGGAGATGACCCTCGAGCCCGGGGGCACACTCGTCGTCCAGCTGATCCCGGAGGAGGAGAACGCCACCCGGGGCGACATCGCCACGGTCGTCGAACGCATGGCCGAGCTGGAGCGAAAGCTGGATGTATTGCTGAGTAAGGCAGCCAGGTAAGGCTTGATCAAATGGGCAAAAGCGGTCACGGCTCCGACTAGCATCGGGCTACGTGACGAATCTCAGCCTTGCCAGCGCATCCCCCTCCTCACAGGCCGCCGACGCGATCGTGATCGGCGTTGCCCCCTCCGAATCCGGCCTGCGGCTCGCCCCCGGCGCCGACGATGTCGACCAGGCGTACGGCGGCCGGCTCGCGGAGGCGTTGCGCGCGCTGGGCGCGAAGGGCAAATCCGGCGAGGTCACCAAGCTGCCGACTCTCGGCGCGCTGACCGCTCCCCTCGTGGTCGCCACCGGACTCGGCGACGACTATGACACCGAGGGGCTGCGCCGCGCCGCCGGCGCCGCCGTCCGGGCGCTGGCCGGGTCGGGCAAGGTCGCGCTGGCGCTTCCCGCCGGCTCCGGCGATGAGATCACCGCCGTCGCGACCGGGGCGTTGCTGGGCAACTACTCCTTCCTCAATTACCGCACCGGGTCCGATCAGCGGGCCCCGGTCGGCGAGCTGACCGTCGTGACGGCATTGGACGACGCGGACGGCGCCGCCGCCGTAAGGCGCGCCGAGGCGCTCGCCGAGGCGGTCACGCTCGTCCGAGACCTGGTCAACACCCCGCCGTCCGACCTGAACCCCGAAGACCTGGCCGAGGCGGCCGACCGCGTCGCCACGGAGACCGGGCTGACGGTCGAGGTGCTCGACGAGAAGGCGCTGGCCGCCGGCGGGTACGGCGGGCTCATCGGGGTCGGGCAGGGCTCGGTCAACCCACCGCGGCTGGTCCGGCTCGCCTACACCCACCCCGAGGCGACCAAGAAGGTCGTGTTCGTCGGCAAGGGCATCACTTTCGACTCGGGCGGCCTGTCGCTCAAGCCGTCCGTCTCCATGGAAGAGATGAAGTGCGACATGGGCGGCGCGGGCGCCGTGCTGGGCGCGCTGCGGGCCGTGGCGGGGCTCGGGCTCGAGGTCAACGCGGTGGGCTACCTGGCGCTGGCCGAGAACATGCCGAGCGGCACCGCGCAGCGCCCCTCGGACGTGATCTCCGTGTACGGCGGCAAGACCGTCGAGGTCCTCAACACCGACGCCGAGGGCCGCCTGGTCATGGCCGACGCCCTCGTACGGGCCGGCGAGGACGAACCGGACCTCCTGGTCGACGTCGCCACCCTCACCGGCGCCCAGGTCGTCGCCCTGGGCACCCGAACCGCCGGAGTCATGGCCAACGACGACGACGTACGTGAGAAGGTGGTGGCTGCGGCCGAGCGCGCCGGCGAGCCCGCCTGGGGAATGCCGTTGCCCGAGGAGCTGCGCAAGGGTCTCGACTCCGCGGTGGCCGACATCGCCAACGTCACCGGGGAGCGTTCCGGCGGCATGCTCGCCGCGGGGCTCTTCCTCAAGGAGTTCGTCCCCGACGGTGTCCGATGGGCCCATATCGACATCGCCGGCCCGGCCTTCCATAAGGGCGAGCCGTACGGGTATACGCCCAAGGGAGGCACCGGTGCGGGGGCCCGCACACTGTTCCAGATCGCCGAGGACGTGGCGACCGGAGCGCTGTGAGGCACTCGTACGGAACACGGCTGGGATGAGCCGGGTTCGGATAGATGAAAAGATGCCTCACGGCAGAGAAATAGCATTGAGGAGCGTCCTGTGGCTGAGAGCGGCCCCTTCGACATCGTCGTCCTGGGTGGCGGCAGCGGCGGTTACGCCTGTGCCCTGCGGGCGGCGGAGCTCGGCAAGAGCGTCGCGCTGATCGAGCGGGACAAAATGGGCGGCACCTGCCTGAACCGCGGGTGCATCCCCACTAAGGCATTGCTGCACGCCGCCGAGGTGGCCGACCAGACCCGCGAGGCGGCGAGCGTAGGCATCAAGGCCCAGTTCGACGGCATCGACGTGCCGGCGGTCAACGCCTACAAGGACAAGGTCGTCACCACCACGGTGAAGGGCCTGACCGGTCTGATCAAGAGCAGGGGCATCGAGATCATCGATGGCGAGGGCCGGCTGACCGGCCCGACCCAGGTGACGGTGACCGACGCCGGCGGCCAGACCACGACGATCGAGGGCGGCCACATCGTGCTGGCGACCGGCTCGGAGCCGCGGTCGCTGCCCGGCCTCGAGATCGACGGTGACCGGATCATTTCGAGCGACCATGCCCTGGAGCTCGACCGCGTGCCGGAGTCGGTCGTGGTGCTGGGCGGGGGCGTGATCGGCGTCGAGTTCGCCAGCGTGTGGCGGTCGTTCGGCGCCGAGGTCACGATCGTCGAGATGCTGCCGCACCTGCTGCCACTGGAGGAGGAGTCCAGCTCCAAGCGGCTGGAGCGGGCCTTCCGCCGCCGCGGCATCAAGTACGAGCTGGGCGTCCGGTTCGAGAGCGCCAAGTACACTGACGCGGGCGTGTCAGTGACGCTGGAGGGCGGCAAGAGCCTCGAGGCCGAGCTGCTGCTCGTGGCAGTCGGCCGCGGGCCGGTCTCGGCCGGGCTCGGGTTCGATGAGGCCGGCGTCGAGACCGAGCGCGGCTTCGTCAAGGTCGACGAGTACTGCCGTACGAACGTCCCGACCATCTCCGCGGTCGGCGACCTCATCCCGACCCTGCAGCTGGCGCACGTCGGCTTCGCCGAGGGCATTCTGGTCGCCGAGCGGCTGGGCGGCCTGTCCCCCGCACCTATCGACTACGACGGCGTGCCGCGCATTACCTACTCCGAGCCCGAGGTCGCCTCGGTGGGGATCACCACCGCCGTGGCCAAGGACCGCGGGCACGAGATCACGGAGTTCACCTACGACCTCGCGGGCAACCCGAGGAGCAAGATCCTGCAGACCCAGGGCGAGGTCAAGGTGATCTCAGCCAAGGACGGCCCCGTCCTGGGCATCCACATGGTGGGCAACCGCGTCGGCGAGCTCATCGCCGAGGGCCAGCTGATCTACAACTGGGAGGCGCTCCCGGCCGAGGTCGCGCAGCTCATCCACCCGCACCCGACACAGTCCGAGGCGGTCGGCGAGGCGCACCTCGCGCTGGCCGGCAAGCCTCTCCACGTCCACGGCTGAACCGCCCGTACGAGTACTCAAAAGGAGTCGCTGAGAGCCATGCCGGTCTCCGTCACCATGCCCCAGCTCGGCGAGAGCGTCACCGAGGGCACTGTCACCCGCTGGTTGAAGAAAGAGGGTGAGCACGTCGAGACCGACGAGCCGCTCCTCGAGGTATCGACCGACAAGGTCGACACCGAGATTCCTTCGCCCGCGTCCGGGGTTCTGACCAGCATCACCGTCGCGGAAGACGAGACGGTCGAGGTCGGGGCCGAACTCGCGGTCATCTCCGAGGAGGACGAGGCCGCGGCGGGGGACGGCGGCGCGCCCGCCGAGTCGCCGACCGAGGCGCCCGCCGAAGCACCGGCGGAGGCGCCTCAGGCGTCCGCCCCGGCCGAGTCGGCCCCGGAGGCTCCCCCGGCCCAGGCGCCGGAGCCCGCACCGGAGCCGCAGGAGGCCCCGCAGGCCGAGGCCCCGCACGCCGAGGCTCCACAGGCCCAGGCCCCGCAGGCCCAGGCCCCGCAGGCCGAGGCTCCACAGGCCGAGGCCCCGCAGCCGGCTCCTGAGCCCGCGCCGTGGCCCCCGGCGTCACCCGAGCCCCCTGCCCCCGCACCGGCACCGGCCGCCGCGCCCCAGGCTCCGCCGGCACCCTCGTCCCCGGCACAGTCTCCCGCCCCGGCCCAGGCGCCCGCCCCGGCGCCGGTCGCGACCGCCGCGCCGTCGGCTCCGGCGAGCGAAAGCCCGTATGTGACGCCGCTCGTCCGCAAGCTCGCCGCCGAGCACAGCGTCGAGCTGTCGCAGGTGAAGGGCACCGGCGTGGGCGGCCGCATCCGCAAGCAGGACGTCCTGGAGGCCGCCCGGGCCCGCCAGGCCGAGCAGACCGCGGCGGCTCCCGCCCCCGCTCAGGCGCCTCCGGCCGCCCCGGCTCAGGCACCGGCGCCCCCGGCTCAGGCACCGGCTGCGGCCCCGGCCGCGGTGGCCGCCCCGTCGGCCGAGGCCGCCCGCGTTCGCGGGACGACCGAGAAGATGTCGCGGATCCGGCAGACCATCGCCCGCCGCATGGTCGAGTCGCTGCAGGTCTCGGCGCAGCTCACCACCGTGGTCGAGGTCGACGTCACCAAGATCGCCCGGCTGCGCGAGCAGACCAAGGCCGACTTCCAGGCCCGCGAGGGCGTGAAGCTGTCCTTCCTGCCGTTCTTCGCGTTGGCGGCGGTCGAGGCGCTGAAGGTCCATCCGAAGCTCAACGCCGTCATCAACAGCGAGACCAACGAGGTGACCTACCACGACGCCGAAAACCTCGGCATCGCGGTCGACGTGCCCGAGCGCGGCCTCATGGTCCCGGTGATCCACAACGCCGGTCAGCTCAACCTCGCCGGCCTCGCCCAGAGGATCGCCGACCTCGCCGACCGGACCCGTACCAACAAGGTCAGTCCGGACGAGCTCGCCGGCGGCACCTTCACGCTGACCAACACCGGCAGCCGCGGCGCCCTGTTCGACACGCCGATCCTCAACCAGCCGCAGGTCGGCATGCTCGGCACCGGTGGCGTGGTCAAGCGCCCGGCCGTGGTCGAGGACCCGACCCTCGGCGAGGTCATCGCCGTACGGTCGATGCTCTACCTGGCGCTCACCTACGACCACCGCCTGGTCGACGGCGCCGATGCGGCCCGCTTCCTCGCCACGATCAAGCACCGCCTCGAAGAGGGCAACTTCGAAAGCGAACTCGGCCTCGCCTGACCGTCCGGACGACCCGAAGAACCCCTCCGCCCCGGAGCCCGCTTCTCGGAACGGAGGGGTTCTTCATGCGCCGGCACCCGAGCAACGGCGTCCTGCTCGCAGGATCATGAGGTCGTACCATCGGCTCGTGACCTCTGATGTGATTCCCGATCAGTCCAGCGCTTTCGGCGAGCGGGTTCGCCGGCGACTCACCGAGGAGCAGGTGGTCTGGCTGACGACGGTCGGGCGTGACGGCACGCCGCAGCCCAACCCGGTGTGGTTCCTCTGGGACGGCGACGACGGCATCCTGATCTACACGCTGTCCACCGCGAAACGGCTCAGCCACATCCAGCGCAACCCGCAGGTCTGTCTGCACTTCAACAGCAACGCCCGCGGCGGCGATGTGATCATCCTGACCGGCACGGCGGAGATCCTCGACCAGCCCTCGGTGGTCGCCAACTCCGAGTACCGGGAGAAGTACGACGAGGGGATCGAGCGGGTCAGCGGCAGCGCCGAGGCGTTCGCCGCCGAGTACTCCGTTCCCGTGCGCGTCCGCGTCACCCACACCCGCGGCTTCTGATCAACCTCCACCCTCCGCGGAACGGCGTCGCACACCACTCCTACTTGACAGAGTCTGCCAAGTACTTGACGCTAGACGTCAAGTAATCGCGGAGGTGGACCATTCGTACCGAGCTCATCGACCAGCTGGTCCGGCTCATCGACGTCCGCCTGGTCGATCCGCTGGAGATCCTGCTCGTCGGCGACGACGCGCTCGGGCCGGTCCGCCGGCAGGTGCGGGCGCGCGCCGCCGACTGGGCCGACCGCATGCTCGATGGCGACGACCGGGTCGCGACGCAGACGATCATCCGGTTGGTCTCGACCCTCTACCCGGGCGACACCCCCTTCGACCCGCCCCCCGGCTGGTGGCGTACCCCACTGGGTCAGGTCACGGTCAGGCGGGTCGGGCACCCGTCCGCGCGCACCGTGTCGTACTCCGTGGCCGGCGCGATGCTCGGCATCACCCGGCAGGGCGTCCACGACCTCGTCACGCGAGGCAAGCTGGCCCGCCACCCGGACGGCGGCGTGAAGCCGGAATCCGTACGCGCGCGCCTGAACCAGCGGTTCCCCGCGTCCGGAGCCCCGTCATGACCCGGCCGGACGGCCGCACTCCCCCCGAACCTGATCGAGGAACCACCGTGTCCCCTACCGACCACGTGATCAACGCTTCTGGCGTCCCCGTCGCGATCCGCGACTTCGGCGGACCCGGCGCGGACCCGGCTGGTCGCGGGCTTCGTCGATCGCCGTTGAGAGGCTGTCCCAACCGTCTCCGCGGTCGCCCCGTAGGCTGCGGTCATGAAGGTGGCCATCACCGGGGCGTCCGGGCTCGTCGGCCGCGCTCTCGTACGGAACCTGCGCGGCGATGACCATCAGGTCGTACGGCTGGTCCGCCGAGAGCCGGCCGGTCCGGACGAGGCGCGCTGGGACCCGTACGCGAGCGTCGACGACAAGGCACTCGAAGGCGCGGACGCCGTCGTTCATCTGGCCGGGGCCGGCATCGGCGATCATCGCTGGACGGAATCGTACAAGCGGCAGATCCGCGACAGCCGGACCGCCGGCACCCGGACGCTGACCGAGGCGCTTGCCGGGCTCACCGCCAAGCCGAAGGTGCTGGTCTCAGGTTCGGGGATGAACTTCTACGGCGACACCGGCGACCGGGCGGCCGTCGAGACCGACCCGAAGGGCGAGGGCTTTCTCGCCGACGTCGTCCGCGACTGGGAGGCGGCCACCGCGCCCGCCGCGGCGGCCGGGATCCGGGTCGTCTATGTGCGCAGCGGCCATGTGCTGGCCCGCGACGGCGGGCTGCTCGGCCGCATACTGCCGCTGTTCCGGCTCGGTCTGGGCGGCCGGCTGGGCAGCGGGCGGCAATGGATGAGCTGGATCGCGCGTGACGACCACATCGCGGCGCTGCGGTTCCTGATCGACCGTGACGACATCGCCGGGCCGGTCAACCTCACCTCGCCGAACCCGGTCACCAACGCCCAGTTCACCAAGGCGCTCGGCCATGCCCTGCACCGGCCGGCGCCGTTCATCGCCCCGGCGTTCGCGCTGCGCCTCGCCCTCGACGGCCTGGCGGAGGAGGGCGCACTGCTCGACCTGCGCCTCGCGCCGGCGCGGCTCACCGAGGCGGGCTTCACCTTCCGCCACCCAGACCTCGACGCCGCCCTCCGCCACGTGCTCGCCTGACCCTCGCCGCCGGCAGGCAGCGCAAACGATATCGGCGGCGAGCCGCACAACCCGCCGCATCAAGATCGTCGCTGTGGATACGCTCGCGCTATGAACCAGGGACCGTGGGAGTACGAGCGGCACTGTGCGGCGATCGAGGCGGAGTCGACCCGTTTCGTCGAGGTGATCACCGATGTCGACCCACGGACGCCGGTGCCGACCTGCCCCGGCTGGACGATCGCCGCGCTCGTGAAGCATCACGGCACCACACAGCGATGGATCGACCACCTTGTACAGAACCGGGTTCGCGAGCCCCTCTCGCCGCGTGACATGGAGCTCGATCTGCCCACGGACGAGGCCGCCTACCCGGCGTGGCTCGCGGCCGGGGCCGAGGCGCTGCTGGCGAGCCTGCGCGGCATCGATCCGGACGCGCCGATCTGGTCTTGGGGCGCGGATCAGAACGCCCGGTTCTGGTCCCGGCGCATGCTGCACGAGACCGTGATCCACCGGGCCGACGCCGAGTTGGCCTGCGGGCAGACTCCGCACATCGATGTCGCGACGGCGGCCGACGGGATCGACGAGTTCTTGGCGATCCTGCCGTTCTGGCTGGGCAGGCGTGGCCGGGAGCTGCGGCGCGACGGCGCCACCGTCCATCTCCACGCGACCGACTCCGCCGGCGAGTGGATGGTCACCCTGCATGCGGAAGGTCCGCGGTGGGAACGCGGGCACGGCAAGGGCACGGCCGCGGTGCGCGGCGCCACCGGCGATCTGCTCCAGCTCACCTATGGGCGGTGCCGGCCGGACGACGAGCGCTTCACTGTGTTCGGCGACCGCGACCTGCTGACGGAGTGGCTGACGACGACCGCGTTCTAGGCGGGTCGCGCAACTCGGTGCTTCGGAGCGGCCGGGAGCCGTACGGTACTCGCGTGAGTACTGACGGACAGCCCCACATCGTCGCGATCGGCGGCGGCACGTTCATTCCCAACGACCGGTACGGGCTCACACCGAGCCCGCTCGTACGCTATGCGCTCGATCTGACGGGCCAGGACCGCCCGCGGGTGTGCTTCCTCGCCACCGCGCTCGGCGACACGCCGGACCGGCTCGCCCTGGCGTACGCGGCGTTCGCGCAGCTCGACGTCGAGCTGAGCCATCTCGCGCTGTTCCCGATGCCGAACGTCGAGGACGTCCGGGAGCACCTGCTCGGCCAGGACATGCTGTACGTCTTCGGGGGCAGCGTGGCCAACCTGCTCGCGCTGTGGCGGCTGCACGGGCTGGCGGAGATCCTGCGGACGGCGTGGCAGCGCGGCGTGGTGCTGGCCGGGCAGAGCGCGGGCGCGCTGTGCTGGCACGTCGGGGGCAACACGGACTCGTACGGCCCGCAGCTGCGGCCGTTGACCGACGGACTGGGCTTCCTGCCGTACTCGTGCGGCGTCCACTACGACAGCGACGAGCAGCGGCGGCCGCTACTGCAGCAGCTGGTCGGCGACGGCACGCTGCCGCCCGGGTACGCGGCCGACGAGGGAGTCGCGCTGCACTACGTCGGCACCGAGTTCGTGCAGGCCGTGTCGTACGTGCCCGAGGGCCGGGCTTACCGGGTCGAGCCGGACGGCGCTGGTGGTGCCAAGGAGACGCCGATCCAGCCACGCCTGCTCAAGTAGTGTTGAAGCCGTGAGCGATCTTCTGCAGGCGACCGAAAGTCCCCAGGTCCGCGAGCGGCCCGCTCCGGTGGGCACGCACGAGCTGGTCTTCGTCCACGCGGGCTTCGGCGAGCGGGCCGTTCCATACGAAGAGGCGTGGGCCCTGCAGCGCCGCACCCACGAGCGGCGCGTCGCCGGACAGATCCCCGACACAGTGCTGCTGCTGGAGCATCCGCCGGTCTACACGGCGGGCAAGCGCACCCAGCCGATGGACCGCCCGATCGGCGACCCCGGCGCGCCGGTGATCGACGTCGACCGCGGGGGCCGGATCACCTGGCACGGCCCCGGCCAGCTGGTGGGCTATCCGATCGTACGGCTGCGGGACCCCGTCGACGTCGTGCAGTTCGTACGGCTGATCGAGGAGGCGCTCATCCGGGTGTGCGCCGAGCTCGGCCTGGAGACCACGCGGGTCGACGGCCGTCCAGGTGTCTGGGTGCCGGGTGTCCCGGACCGGAAGGTCGGGGCGATCGGCCTGCGGGTGTCGCGCGGCGTCACCATGCACGGCCTGGAGCTGAACTGCGACTGCGACCTGACGTGGTTCGACAAGATCGTGCCGTGCGGGATCAGCGACGCCGGGGTGACGTCGCTGACCAAGGAGCTGGGGCGTCCGGTGACGGTGGCCGAGGTGACGCCGCTGCTGGAGCGGCACCTTGCCGACGTGCTGGAGGCGACGGCCACGTTCCATCGCACCCTCGCCCAGGTCTGACCGCCCAGGTCTGACCGCCCAGGTCTGACCGCCTGAGGCGGACCCGCGCGCAGTGAACTAGGCCATCGTCTTGAAGATCGCCTGGCCCTCGGTGGTCGCGGCGGCGTAGAAGTCGGTGAGCGACTCGTACGCGCGCCGGAACATGCGCTCACGGGCGTCCTTGGGCCAGGTGCCGGCGCCCTGCACCTCGAGCGAGGTCATCTGCTTCACGTTGTACCGGCCGGCGATGGCGTCGAAGGACGTGCCGAGCAGGTGGTCGGCGGCCGGCTTGACCCGGTCGGGCGCGAGGTAGAGCACGTCCATGCCGAGCTCTTCGGCGCCGTCCTCGGTGAGCAGCCGTCCCCCGCACACGATGTCGGACGCCGGCGGCTTACCGTCCCACGGGTCACCGGTGATCAGGTAGTTGAGGCCCTGCCAGATCTCGCCGATGTCGAGGAGCTGGGCGGACGGATGCCGTTTGCGCCAGTCGGCCGCACCGAATACCAGACGGGAGATGCGCCCCGGATCCGTCTCCCCCTCCAAGGTCGGCGGCAGCCTGAGATACGTCATTGCCAGGCCCACGGGGTTTCCTCCTGCGTACGACATTGCTGCACAACAGCCAGTCACCTTAGAGAGGTCCACAGCGACGAAAGGTCGAAACACGGGAATCGGCCTGCACCAGTGTGATAACTGGCCTCAATTGTTATGCGGGCGTAGCCTTTGGCGCTCGGACCCGCGGGAGTACGTAACCTAGAAGGGTGACTGCCGTAACTCCTGAAGGACGGAAGCTGCTGCGGCTCGAGGTCCGGAACAGCGAGACGCCCATCGAGCGGAAGCCGCCGTGGATCAAGACCCGGCTGAAGATGGGCCCGCAGTACCGCGAGCTGAGCGAGCTGGTGCGCGCCGAGGGTCTGCACACCGTCTGTCAGGAGGCCGGCTGTCCCAACATCTTCGAGTGCTGGGAGGACCGCGAGGCCACCTTCCTCATCGGCGGCGACCAGTGCACGCGGCGCTGCGACTTCTGCCAGATCGACACGGGCAAACCGGCCGAGTACGACCGCGACGAGCCGCGCCGGGTGGCCGAGTCGGTGGCGTCGATGGGGCTGCGCTACGCGACCGTCACCGGCGTCGCCCGCGACGACCTGCCCGACGGCGGGGCCTGGCTGTACGCCGAGACGGTGCGGCAGATCCACGCCGCGGTGCCGGGGTGCGGGGTCGAGCTGCTGATCCCCGACTTCAACGCCGAGCCCGGCCTGCTCGCCGAGGTGTTCGGCGCCTCGCCCGAGGTGCTGGCGCACAACGTCGAGACGGTGCCGCGGATCTTCAAGCGGATCCGGCCCGGATTCCGGTACGAGCGGTCGCTGGCGGTGCTCACGGCGGCCCGCGAGGCCGGCCTGGTGACCAAGTCCAACCTGATCCTCGGCCTCGGCGAGACCCGAGCCGAGATCGCCGAGGCACTGCAGGACCTGTACGCGGCGGGCTGTGAGCTCGTCACCATCACGCAGTACCTCCGGCCGAGCCCGCGCCACCACCCCGTCGAGCGCTGGGTCAAGCCCGAGGAGTTCGTCGAGCTGGGCGCCGAGGCCGAGGGCATCGGCTTCGCCGGCGTAATGTCCGGGCCGCTGGTGCGGTCGTCGTACCGGGCCGGTCGTCTCTACCGCCAGGCCGTCGAGGCCCGCACCACGACGTAAGCCTTTCCGGCCCGTAGATCGCGGGGCAGGTTTCCGGTTGGCCGGGAAATCACCGTATCCTGCAGACCATGGCAAAAAAGCCCACGGCGGGTGCTGAGGAGCGCCCGGGCCGTATCAAGCAGATCCGCATGGTCGCCGGCATGGTGCAGGAGGCGAACCCGAAGGCGTTGCCCATCGTCTTCGCCGCGGGCATCGGCACGCTGCTCCTCTTCCTGATCTTCGGGTTGGTGACGGGCGGCCTACTCCTCACGATTCCGATGGGCATCCTGGCCGGCGCGGCCGTGGGCATGATCGTGTTCGGTCAGATCGCGCAGCGCACGCAGTACAAGCTGATCGCGGGCCGTCCCGGCGCGGCGGCCGGCGTGCTCGAGACCATGCGCGGCAACTGGACGGTTACCCCTGCTGTCAACGCCAACCGCACGATGGACCTCGTCCACCGCGTGGTCGGCCGGCCCGGCGTAATCCTCGTCTCCGAGGGCCCATCTTCTCGGGTGGGCCCACTGCTGGGCGCCGAGAAGCGCAAGATCTCCCGCGCGGCGCAAGAGGTGCCGATCTACGACATCCAAGTCGGCGAGGAGGAGGGCCAGATCCCGATCTCCAAGCTGCAGCGGCACATCACCAAGCTTCCGCGCAACCTCAACAAGGGCGAGGTCAACGAGGTCAACGACCGGCTGCGGGCGCTTCCCGCGTCGGTCAAGATGCCGAAGGGCCCGCTCCCCAAGGGCGCCCGGATGCCGAAGGGCCCCAAGCCGCGCACCCGCTGACTGCCCCCGCCGCGTCAGGGCCCGTAGGGCTCAGGCTCGTACGACGGCGGTGTGGGCGGCTCGGTCGTGCAGGCCGCGATAATCGCGGTCCCACAGCAGGGCCGGCACGACGACGAGCAGCAAGGCCGTCCGGACCAGTGCCCACAGCGGCCCGACCGGCCTGCCGTCGAGCCGTACCACCCGCATGCCGAACAGGCGCTTGCCGATCGTGAGACCGAGCAGGCCGGTGAGCAGCCAGGTCTCGACTCCGAAGGCGAGCAGCGGCCAGAGGTTGCCGGGTGACAGATGCCAGCCGAGGACGGCGGCGAGGAACGACACGGTGAGCAGCGCCACTACCCAGTCGACGAACAGCGCGCCGAGGCGGCGGCCGTATCCGGCCACCGACCCGCTGCCGGTCTGCGGCAGACCGAGCCGCTCGCCCGGATAACCCAGATCCACCCCGGCGGCTCGCACGCCGCCGAGCCACCCGGCTCCCCAACCGGTACGGTCCTTTTGGGACCGTTCATCGGAGCCACCGGTGGCCGTCGCATCGTCCATGCGCCTACGTTACCGCCGTCCGTTCCGGCGCTCACAAGCGGCGTAAACCCAGCACAAAGGCCACGTAACACACGCGAAACAAACGGGACATGGCGGGGAAACCGCGGTCTCCTAGTTTGCAGGAAGCTACCCGGCAAGCTCATACACACGCCCGGCACCTTGATCGTGGTCCGGAAGCTCGCTGTGAATGAGCCGCACGCCCCAAGGAGGTTGGATGTTCAACAGCGCCGAAGAGGTCCTGAGCTATATAGAAAGCGAAGGGGTGGAGTTCGTCGACGTCCGGTTCGTCGACCTGCCGGGCACCATGCAGCACTTCACCTTTCCCGTGGAGAACTTCGGTGAGGGCGTCTTCACTGAGGGCCTGATGTTCGACGGGTCCTCCATCCGTGGATTCCAGGAGATCCATGAGTCGGACATGCTCCTGCTCCCGGATCCGACGACGGCTGTCATCGACCCCTTCCGCCGGCACAAGACGCTCAACCTCACGTTCTTCGTGCACGACCCGCTGACGGGCGAGCCGTACAGCCGCGACCCCCGTAACATCGCGCGCAAGGCGCAGGACTACCTGCGCGGCACGGGCGTCGCCGACACGGCCTTCTTCGGTCCTGAGGCGGAGTTCTACATCTTCGACGACGTGCGCTTCGAGACCAAGGAGCAGGAGTCGTTCTACGTCATCGACTCCATCGAGGGCGCGTGGAACACCGGGCGGAAGGAAGAAGGCGGCAACCTCGGCTACAAGCCGCGGTACAAGGGCGGCTACTTCCCCGTCCCGCCGATGGACCACTTCACCGACTTGCGCTCGGAGATGGTCAGGCAGCTCATCGCGATGGGCGTGCCGACCGAGATGCAGCACCACGAGGTGGGCACCGCTGGCCAGGCCGAGATCGACATCAAGTTCGACTCACTGCTGAAGATGGCCGACAAGCTCATGGTGTACAAGTACGTCACGAAGAGCGTCGCCCGAGAGGCCGGCAAGACCGTCACCTTCATGCCGAAGCCGATCTTCGGTGACAACGGCTCGGGCATGCACTGCCACCAGAGCCTGTGGAAGGACGGCGCGCCGCTGTTCTACGACGAGGTCGGCTATGCCGGGTTGTCCGACACGGCCCGCTACTACGTCGGCGGCCTGCTCAGGCACGCCCCCTCGCTGCTGGCCTTCACCAACCCGACGGCGAACTCCTACCACCGACTGGTGCCCGGCTTCGAGGCGCCGGTCAACCTGGTGTACTCGCAGCGGAACCGGTCGGCCTGCATCCGCGTCCCGATCACCGGGTCCAACCCGAAGGCCAAGCGGATCGAGTTCCGGGTGCCGGACCCGTCCTGCAACCCCTACCTCGCCTTCGCCGCCATGCTCATGGCGGGTCTCGACGGCATCAAGAACAAGATCGAGCCGCACGAGCCCGTCGACAAGGACCTGTACGAGCTGCCGCCCGAGGAGGCGCGCGCCATCCCGCAGGTGCCCGGCTCGCTCGACGCCGTCCTCGCGGCACTCGAGGCCGATCACGAGTACCTGCTCGAAGGCGGCGTCTTCACCGAGGACCTGATCGAGACCTGGGTCATCTACAAGCGCGAGATCGAGCTGGACCCGATCCGGCTCCGCCCGCACCCGCACGAGTTCGAGCTGTATTTCGACGTGTAGGACGGCTCGTACGAGCGACGCGCCCCGGCACCCCGGTGAGGGTCCCGGGGCGCGCTCGCGCGTACGGCTGTGTGCCCGCATACGGCTGTGTGCCTCGCGTACGGGGCTGTTGCCTCCGGAGGGCGGCGGCGGAGCTCGCACGGTCGGTGGGCGGGAAGAACTGGCGGGCTCGAGGCGTTCAGGGCGGCAACGAGACGATCAAGGGAGATCACGCCATGGCTTCGGTACGAGTCGAGCGGACCGCTGACGGGGAGTTCCGGGCCACCAACGACCGGGGGGCCGAGGTCGCCATCGGCAGCCCCGGCGACCAGGGGAGCTTCACGCCGGTCGAGCTACTGCTCGCGGCGCTCGGCGGCTGCGAGATCGTCACCGTCGAGCCGCTGACCGCGAAGCGCGGCCACCGGCTCGTCACGTTGGCGGCCACGGTGGCGGCCGAGAAGGTCGCGGGCAACAAGCTGGGCACCATAAAGATCAGCTACGACGTGGAACTGCCGGCGGGCGACGAGAAGGCCGCCGAGGTGTTCGCCGCCGTGGCCGGCCGCGTCCACGATCGCTACTGCACGGTGGGCCGGACCCTGGAAGAGAGCACCAAGGTCGAGCAGGTTCTCCCGGACCTCACGTAACACCCGTAAGGCCGGGAACAAACGCCACTAATTGGCAATTAGTAGCCGATTGTAGGCACGGCATAACGGACTGTCGCGACGTGCGGGTACCGTGGTCTGCGGGAGGCAAGTCAGCCGGCCGGCAGGCGTATGCTGACCGGCTTGGCCCTGGGATGTAACGTGGCCAACAACCTAGAGGTCGAGTCCGTCGTACGCGAGTATCCCCGCTTTCACGAGCGGGTCGATGGTCTGCGCGCGGCGCTGAACGACTCGCACGCAGACCACCACGACGTTCTCGCAGCGACCCTGCTGGAGCTCGAACATGCCCGCGAAGAGCTGCGGGTCTGCCAAGAGGAGCTCGCCGCGGCCGAGCTCGCCCGGCAGGTCGACCTCGAACGCGAGGATCTCCGCCGCATACTGCGCGAGCTGGCCACACCCGTTCTCGTGCTGGACCAGCGCGGCAAGATCCGATTCGCCAACCGCGCGGCCGTCGCGGCCCTGCCCGTTGCGCCCGGCGGCCTCTCCGGGCGGCTGTTCGTGACGTTCATCGAGGTCTCCTCCCGGGCCGTCTTCCGAACCCAGTTCGCAGCCGTACGACGGGCGCCGACGACGGCGTCGTTCGAGGCCCGCCTCATGCGTGCCGGTTCCGTCGTGGCCACCCGCCTCAGCCTGACCGGCCTGGCCGAGGTGGCGGGGTCCGGGTCGCGTTTCGTCGTTCAGCTGGACACCGTGGAGTCCGGCCCGCCGCCGGTCCTCCGGTCGGTCAGCGCCGAGCCGCTGCCCCGCGCCGACCTGATGGCGGAGATCGCCCGGCTGCTGATCGGCGATGAGTTCGTCTCCGCTCCCGGCCTGTCGGCGCAGGTCGCCCGGCTGCTGGCGGCCGGCCTTGGCGCCTGGGCGGTCGTCGATCTCGCCCGCCCGGACGGCCTGTGCCGCGTCGCCGTCCACGGCACCGATGACGACGCGGGGCGGGCCGGCGTGGCGTGGCTGGCGGGCCAGCACGCGCACCGCATGCGATTGTCCCGCCAGGTCCAGCGGACCGGTACCGCCGTCCTGCAGCCGCAGCTGGAAGACGAGACGAGTCTCGGCGAGGCCGCGGACGGCGCGCCCATGGCGATCAGGCTGCACGCCGGATCGGTGCTGATCGTGCCAATCGACACCGAGGGTGTGCTCACGCTGATCCGCCAGGCGGGCCGTTCGTGGTTCGACGCGCTGGACCGTTCCACGGCCGAGGAGATCGGCGCACAGCTGGCGATCGCGCTCCGGTCCGCCCGCCGCCGCGCCCGTACACTGGCCGTCTCCCGCACCCTGCAGCGCAGCCTGCTCCCGCCGGTGCTGCCGGCCATCCCAGGCATCGAGGTGGCCGCGACGTACGCCGCCGCGCTCGACGGCATGGACGTCGGCGGCGACTTCTTCGACGTCTTCCAGAGCCGCTCGGGCTGGGGCTTCGTGCTGGGCGACGTGTGCGGCCGCGGCGAGGAGGCGGCCGCGCTCACCGCCCTGGTACGGCATGGCACCCGGGTTCTGAGCCACACCTGCGATCGGCCCGAAGACGTGCTTCGGCAGATCAACGAGGCCATGATCGGGGCGGTCGGCGGGGAACGATTCGTCACCGTCATCGCCGGGCAGCTGGGCTGGGCGGGCGCCTCCGTGCGGGTAAGGCTGGCGAACTCCGGTCATCCCCCCGCCGCGGTGCTGCGCGCCGACGGCTCGGTCGAGTACGCCCCCGGCGGCGGCCTCCCGCTCGGCGCCTTCCCCACCGTAGATCCGCCGCCCGCCGAGCTGAGTCTCGCCGAGGGCGACACGATGCTGCTCTACACCGACGGCGTGACCGAGGCGCGGAGCCCGGCAGGCGACTTCTACACCGACGCCCGGCTCACCGAGGCGTTGCATCGCGCCGCGGGCCTGTCGGCGGC
>DATBKU010000085.1:0-8080 GCA_036555725.1 Streptosporangiaceae bacterium
CTGCCCGACATCCTCAAGGTTCGTCCTAAGGTGGTGCACCTCACATCGGGACGACGCCTTATCTCCGCGCCCTCGTACGCCTTAGACCGGCCTAAGCCGTCTTAGACCGGTCTAAGTACCCCACTGAACTGGGCGTTCTCAGGGCGTGCCTCCGTGCACGGACCAAGTGACCAAGATCGCTCGAACCATGAGAGAAGCGACGAACCGACCTTGGGACCGAGTCGCTCAGGTGGGGAAATTCAGTGCGCAGGATCCAGGTCTTGCCCGACTCGGACCACCCAACCCGAACCGCAGGTCAGAACACCACGACGGGTTCTGAAGCAGTACAAGAAGCCGCACTTATCGCGCACAATCCCTCAAAACACTACAGATATTGACAGCTTGCCCGGCTCAGTGTGAAGCTCACCACTCACGATCGAGCAGATTGCGACACTGGGTGGGGCCAGATGTTCGTACCGGCTGGGACCCGTCCGCGATGCGGATAGCGCTTTCCTGTCGTGAGCTCGCCGTCGATCGGCTCACTGGGGACGGCGCGCGGGTCTTCACGCGCGCTCAGGCGCTGGCCCGCGCCGGGCACGAGCTCTTTCTGCTCAGCGAGGAGCTTTCGCCGCCGAGACGCCGGCTGCTGCGCTCCCCAGGCTCGCCGCGCTGGGTGCCGGTCTCGCCCGCGCGGCCGGACCACCACTACTTCGCCGAGGCCCACCGTTACGCCGACCGCGTCCTCGACACCCTTCGTACGCTGGTGCCGCTGGACATCGTCGAGTTCCTCAACGCGGGCGCGGAAGGACTGAGCACGATCCGGGCCAGACGCCTGCTCGGCGAGTTCCCCGCGACGACGATCGCGGTCGCCCGCTGCCCGTGGGCGACCATCGACGACGACCCTGCGGCGAACCGCCCGCTGACGGTGGCGGACCGGTTCACCGCGTTCGCCGAGCGCTACTGCACCGAACACGCCGATGTCGCGCACGCGGTCGAAGTACCTGTCGAAACACCGGTCGGCTCATCGCCGCGGGGCTGGACCTCGCCGCGCGAGGTGTGGCGGCTCGGCGCGTACCGCCCAGCCGCCGGGATCGACACGTTCCTCGCGGCCGCCGGGCTGATCCTCGACGCGGACCCGTACGCCCGGTTCGTGCTGCGCGGCGAAGACACATCCACCGACCCGCTCGGCCGGTCGTACCGCGACCACCTGCGCCGGGACCTGCCGGAACGCCTGCGCCGGGCAGTCACCCTGGGCGGCCCGATGAGAACGGGCCGTCCGCCGGGTCGGTGCGCACGCCGAGCTGAGGGATCTCGGCGTGCAGTGGCCGCGTGTCGATGTCCTCAGCGATCGACAGGCGCACCCGGGTGGCCACCAGGATGTTGAGGATCATCCCGCCGGCCGCCGCGTTCAGCGCCGTCGACAGGCCGGCCCGCTCGGCGAGCAATCCCCACCCGGCGGCGCCAGCCGCCATGGTCACCGCGAACACGAGCTGATAGACCGCGAGGCCGCGACCGCGCACCCAGGCCGGCAGCACCGGCTGTACGGCGATGTTGAAGGTCGACATGATCGTCATTCCGGCGAAACCGGCAACGGTCAGGACGGGAAACGCCAACGCGAGCGCATGCAGGTGAGCGAGCGTCACCAGGGCGCCGATGTAGAGGCCGAGCGCCACCATCACCAGGTGTTCGTCGTCGACCCGGGCGCGCAGCCTGGGCAGCAGCGACCCGGTCAACCCGCCGACGCCGAGGCAGCCGAGCAGCAGTCCGTACTGCGCCGCGGGCCGCCCAGCCGTACCCGGCTGATCAACGCCAGCAGGGCCGGCACGACACTGAAGCACAGGACATAGCAGCCGATCCTGACGAGCACCGTGGTCAGCGCCGGCGAGTGGATGACGTAACGGGCGCCGGAGCGCATCGCGCCGAGCACGTGCTCGGCGGGAAGGGACGCCAGCGGGCGGGTGCGCCGCCAGGCGGCCGCGATCACAATGACCGCCAGGAACGACACCGCGTTGTAGGCGAACGCCACGCCCGGTCCGGCGAGCCCGACGAGCACGCCCCCCAGCGCCGGCCCGGCCGCCTGCGACAGCGTGAACGAGGTCGAGTTGAGAGCGACCGCCGCCGGCAGTTGCTCCCGGTCGACCAGCTCGGGGATCACCGCCTGGAGCACCGGCGTGCCGAGCGTGCCGCCCACCGACAGCAGCAGGGTGAGCAGGAGCAACAAGCCGGGCGTCGCGACCGGACAGCGCGAGCACCGCCAGCGCCCCGGCCGCGACCACCTGCAGGGCCTGGGTCACGATGATCAGCCGCCGCCGGTCGATGACGTCCGCGAGGGCCCCGGCCGGCAGCGACAGCACGAACGTGGGCACTGAGGTCGCGGTGAGCAGCAGCGCCACCGGCGCCGCCGAGTTCGTCAGCGCTACCACTTCGGTTCGAAGCAGGCGCTCGTCACGGCATTGCTGGAGCGCCGGTTGCGGCCGGTGTGGGACAACCGCCTGGACGAACTGGACCAGCTGGCGCGAGCGGACGATCCGCCAGGACTTATCGATCTCGTCACGATAATGGCCGAGCCAATGGCATGCACACTGACCATTCCATGACGCGATCGCGGGCCACCTCAGTTTGGCTCGAAGAGCCGCAGGCGGTGCACGGCGGCGGCGGCTTCACCTCGGCTCCCCACACCGAGCTTGGTGAGAATCCGGGAGACATGGACGCTCGCGGTCTTCTCGGTGATGAACAGCGCCGTGGCGATCTGCCGGTTCGAGCGCCCGTCCGCGATCAGCCGCAAGACCTCGGTCTCGCGCGGCGTAAGCCCGAGCCGGTCCGCTCCGCCGGGCGTGGGCGCCGACTCGGACGTGCGGTCCGGGGTCAGCCGGGAGCGGCGAACGAACAGCTCGATCTCGTGCCGCAGCAGGCCGGCCTCCAGCCGGTCGGCCGTTGCCTGCGCTCGCGCCAGCAGATCGCGGGCGCCAGCGCGGTCGCCGCCGGTGAGCGCCGCCTCCGCCGCGCGAAACCGGGCGTACGCCAGCGCGAACGGCTGGCCCGCCTCCTCCCAGGCGGCGGCGACAGCGGCCCACTTCGAGCTTGGGCCGTCCAGGGAGTCCAGCTCAGCGGCGAACTGCGCCGCATAGGCGCGCCATGGCGGTGTATCGGCAGGCAGGTTCGCGGCCACCTCGCGCAACGACTCGATCAGCGATTCCCCGGCCGGAGCCTCGGCGAACGCCCTGGCCCGCAGTTTGGCCAGGCCTTCCACGCGCGCGGCCGTGACGAGCAGCCGCCAGGCATAGGTCGTATCCCCGCGTGCCTCGGTGACGTCGAGCACCCCGGCGATGTCGGCGCGAGCGTCGCTGATGCGCTGCTCCCAAAGCCCGATCTCCGCGGACAAGCATGCGACGGGCAGCCCGCCCTGGGCGGCGTCTTGGAGCGCGGCGCGGGCGGCGGCGAGTTGCCGCGAGGCGGCGGTGATGTCGCCGCGTGCGATGGCGAACTCCCCGCTCACGGTGTGGGGGAAGACGGCAAACAGACCTGGTGGGCTCAGGTCAAGTGCCGCCGCGATGCTCGCCTCGGCCTCGTCCCAACGCCCGAGCGCGAACAGCGAGCCGGCTTGGAATGCGGCGATATGGCAGCCGACCGTGCGCGCCAGCCCCGCGGCCTCGGCCGCCGCTCGCCCGGAGCGCGCGATCTCGACAGCCTCGTCGTACCGGCCGATCCCCCACAGCACCGAGCAGGCGTTGAGCCTGACCCTGGCCAGCCCGTGCAGATCTTGGTGGCGCTCCGCGAGCAGCGCGACCTCCGCCATCTCGGCCAGTGCCCGCTCGTGGTCTCCGAGATGCTCCAGCGCCAGACCCCCGGTGGTCCGGGCCGAGATCTCGAGCCCGGCGTCCCCCGCCGCCCGGGCGATGTCCGCCGCCTCGGTACTGACCTGACGCGCCTGCTCCGTGCGGCCGCGGCGGATGAGGACGGCGCCGAAGACGTCGAGGACCGTGGCCCGCGCCCGACCCGCCGGCACCAACCGCTCGGCCCGCTCGACAGCCTCGGCGGCGCCATCCCGGCCGAGGCTGAGCAGGAACCGGGCACGGCGGGCCAGCAGCACAGCGACGCGCTCCGGATCCTTGTCCGGCGCCTCCGACAAGGCCTGGTCGACCAGGTCGAGCGCCTCCTCCTGTTCTCCCGTCCGGGTGGCCGCGACGATCGCCAGGTCCAGGAGGTCGAGATGATCGATCCTCTGGCCGGACACCATCGGCCACAGCCGCAATGCCCGCTTGAGCACGTCGTACTGCTCGGCGTGGGCAGACATGGCTGCGGTGACCTCGGCGGCGCGCAGCAACGCGGGCAAGGCCTTCGCCGGCTCCGCCGCGGCACCCCAGTGATGGGCGACCGCGACCGCGAACCGGTCCGGCGGAATCAGGCCGGGGATCGCCTCGAGCGCTTCCGCATAGGCGCGGTGCAGACGCATGCGTTCGCCGGGCAGCAGGTCATCCAGGACGGCCTCCCGTACGAGGGCGTGCCGGAAGACGTATTCGTCGCCATCGGCCACGAGCACGTAGCCATCGACAGCACCACGCAGCCCGTCGAGCAAGCCGTTGAGCAAGGGGGCGTCCGCTGTTTCGGCCGCGGCGGCCAGCAGCCGATGCGGAACATGGCTACCCCCGATCGCGGCCATCCGCACCACCTGCTGCGTTGTCTCCGGGAGCCGCTCGATACGGCCGAGCAACAGATCGCGCAGCGTCGCGTCAAGCCCGGAGGGGCTCCCCGCCGCCTCAGCGCGCAGCAGTTCCTCGACGAAGAACGCGTTTCCATCGGATAGGCCGAAGATCCGATCGATGGCCGCGGCAGCTGCCGGCTCCCCGCGCGCCGCCGAAATCAGCTCGGCCGTCTCTGGGCGCGTGAAGCGGTTGAGGTCGATCCTGTGTACGTTCCGTACCCGCTCGAGCTCGGCGAGGTACGGCCGGAGCGGATGACCGCGGCGCAGGGCTTCTGCGCGATAGGTGACCACGATGAGCACACGAGAGCGCTGCAACCCTCGCGCGAGCATGTCGAGCAGGTCGCGAGTGGACCGATCGGCCCAATGCAGGTCCTCGATGACGAACAGCAAGGGCCGGTCGGCGCTCATTTCTTCCAGCAGAGCCTGAATGTGCTGAAACAGTCGTGCCTGGCCGGGCGTGTCACCGGCAGCGGGCTCACCGGCCGGCATCAGCCAGGCGAGGGCGACCTCGGGTGAGCCGGCCGGCCGGGTGTAGACATCCGGGGCGTCAGCAGGCACCGAGTCCCGGCTGTTCTCCTGGGCCGGCACACGCAGCGCCGAGATCACCGGCGCCAGCGGCAACCCCTCCGAGCCCAGCTCGACACAGGCCCCGACGAGCACGCGTACGCCAGAGCTCTCGGCCGTCGCCGCGAAGGTCTCCACGAGCCGGGTCTTGCCGACGCCCGCCTCGCCGTCGACCAGGATGACCCCCGGCTCTCCGGCGGCGGCCCGGTCGAGCGCCTCCCGCAACCGCCCGAGTTCGGCCTCCCGGCCGATGAACAGGGGTGTTCCGGTCACCCGCCTCATGTTTCCCGGCCGGGATAAGGCTTTCAAGACGCAGGTGTAGGGACCCGGGTGCCCCGGTCGTAAGGGAGCGAGACCTCCGGAATGCGGAAATCTCCGGACGCACCGATCCCCACCTCAGCACGAGTCTGAAGGCACACCACCCGTGGAGGTGCCGAAATGATCACCAATGAGCCGTTCCAGTCACTCGTAATCGCCCTCGGCTCGCGGATGGACAACCGGCGATCCGCCTTGCCAGATGCCCCCCAGGTCCAGGAGCCGACCGCCTCAGTCCGGCGACCCAGAACCTTCGGCCGCCCGCTCCGGCTCCGGCTCCGGCCAGAGCGGGCGTGACGGCCTCACCCGCGACCGGCCACAGCCGCTCGTGGCTCGACGGCGATATCGAGATCGTGTGATTCCAACCGCCGCGGGCGACCCAACCAGATGCATAGGACCAGCCGCTCGCCGGCCCACGATCCGTACGACATGCCGTCCAGCTGGGGGCGGGTGAGCGGTCGGACCCCCTCGACGCCGGACTAAATCCGTCAAACTCGGGCACCAGAGTGTCATGAGGCCGGGTGCGCGCGCACGGCGCAAAGCGCCGGTAGCCCGGACACGGCGGCTGGCGGCCAACCTCGTCGGCTCACTGGCACAATTCGCACCCACCCGGGCCACGGCCACGCGGTTCCCGGCCCGTCGCAAGACTTCCCGGCCCGGCTCCGACCGGAACGGACGCGGACGCGCGCTGGCGGGCGCCGTTCGCAGGGTGGTGGGGCACCACCCACGCGTTGGGACCGGCGTACGAAGCACCCCACACCACGTTTGGTTGCTCATCCGGCGGACCGTCGCCCAATCGTGGTCCGACCGGATACTGGGGCTGTCGGCCGAGGCGGCGTTCTGGGCGTTGCTGTCGCTCACCCCGCTGCTGTTGGTCCTCGTCGCCGCCATCGGGTACCTGGCCCCCCTGTTCGGTACGAACGTCGCCGCCGCCGTGGAGGCCCGGATCCTCGCCACCGCCGAACACGTCCTCGCGCCGTCCGCCGTCAACGGAGTCGTCGAGCCAGTGCTCGGCGAGGTGCTGCGGCACGGCCGCAGCGGGATCATCTCCATTGGCTTCCTACTGGCGCTGTGGACCGGGTCCGCCGCGATGAGTACCTACGTCAACGCCATCTCCATCGCCTATGGGATGCGCCACGTACGCTCCGCCGTACACGCCCGGGCGCTGGCGTTCGCGCTCTACCTGGGCGCGCTGGTGACCGGCGCGGTCACACTGCCGCTGCTGGTCGTCGTGCCGGGCTGGATCATCGCGATCACCCCGCGAGACCTTCGCGGCACCGTCACCCCCTTGGCGCGGTACGGCTACTGGCCGGTTCTCATCATCATCTGCACCGCGCTGCTGGTCACGCTGTACCACCTGGCGGTGCCCATCCGCGCCCACTGGCGCCATGAGCTGCCCGGCGCCATAGTGGCCATGCTCCTCTGGCTCGCCGGCAGCTTCCTGTTGCGGTTCTCTCTGTCCACCGCCATCGCCCACAGCCCCGTTTACGGTGCCCTGGCGGCGCCCGCCGCGTCACTGATGTTCCTGTACGTCACCGCTCTCGCGGTCCTGCTCGGCGCCGAGCTCAATGCCCAGATCGGCCGCGGCCGTCCACCCGATGCGGCCACTCAGGCGGCGGGCGTACGTTAACGCTTCCGTCACACGGGCCCGGTCGTCCAGCGCCAACCGCGTTCGTCGTGCAGCGGCCGGACGACTGCGCGCCGCACTCCTAAGCTGCCCTGCATGGCGAAGTATTTCGACGTGCATCCGGACGACCCGCAACCTCGGGTGCTGAGCAAGGTGGTGGAGCTGATCCGGGCGGACGGCCTGATCGCCTACCCCACCGACTCGTGCTATGCGCTGGGATGCCAGCTGGGCAACCAGGAGGGCATCGAACGGATCAGGGAGATCCGCCGTCTGGACATCCGCCACCATTTCAGCCTGGTGTGCAAGGACTTCGCCCAGCTCGGCCAGTTCGTCCATCTCGGCAACGCTGTGTTCCGCTCGATCCGAACAGCAACCCCGGGCAGCTACACCTTCATCCTGCCGGCGACCAAAGAGGTGCCGCGCCGGCTGCTGCACCCCAAGAAGAGGACCGTCGGCGTCCGGATTCCCGATCACGTCTTCGTGCAGGCGTTGCTGACGGAGCTGGGCGAGCCGCTGCTGTCGAGCACGTTGTTGCTGCCCGGCGAGACCGAACCGATGACGCAGGGATGGGAGATCAAGGAAAGGCTCGACCACGTGATCGACGCAGTGATCGACGCCGGCGAGTGCGGCGCCGAACCGAGCACGGTCATCGACTTCTCCCAAGATGGGCCCCAGATCCTCCGCAAAGGCGCCGGAGACCCCTCCCGCTTCGAGTAGAGCCGGGCGACGGCACCACCGCTCGTGTGTGCGTTGACCGGGAGCTCACCTGGGCACACCCAGGTGGGGGCCAGCGGGCTTCAGATGCTCACGGAAGAACTCCAGGGCGGAGTGGTGCAGGCGGGTGCGGTGTGGGACTGTGCCCCAGGTCCGGTGGCCGCGAACGCGGCCCCCGG
>DATBKU010000086.1:0-65955 GCA_036555725.1 Streptosporangiaceae bacterium
CATGACCGGCGAGCCCTTCCCCACCTTCCAGGAGATGCGGCGCGTACGGCGGCGCATGTACGCCGCCCTCGACCGCCGACTGTGGCCACGCGACGAAACCCAGCTCTACTTCCTGCTCGGCGTACTCAACGGCCTCATGGCCGTATCCGCCTCCAGCAACCTGGGCAACCGGCAGGCTGCCGAGGAGCTTGTGCGCGCCGGATGGGCGTACGCCACCGCGATCGACCACCATCCCCTGATGGCGTACCTACGTCTAGAACTGGCCAGCATCATTTATTGGCAGCGGCCCCGCCAGAGCCGGGACCTCGCGTTGAGCGGCCTGCGGTACCTCCCAGACGGCCCCAACGCAGCTCAGCTTCACCTTCGGTACGGCCAAGCTGCCGCCCGTATCGGTGATGCCGACACCGCCCGCCAGGCGATCACGGCAGCGAACGAAGCTCGTACGCGCGACCACCATGACGAGCTGATCGAAATCGGCGGCGAATTCAGCTTGTCTAGGGCTACGCAGCACTTCTACGCCGGTGGCCTTCTTATCGAGATCCCAGACGCCAATCGCGATGCGATCAACGAGCTGGAACGAGCCATGAGCCTGTACGACATCGGGCCCGAGCCGGGCGAGTACCACTATCACGGCTATGTGGCGGGCAGCCGCGTCGATCTCGCCACCGCCCTGCTTCGCGAAGGCCAGCTTGAAGCCGCCGCCGAGAGGCTCGGTCCAGTGCTTTCGTTGCCCCCGAACCGGCGGGGGGACTCGCTGCTCCGCCGCTTCGAGCGGGTACGCGCCGAGCTGGCGGCGCCGCGCTATCGGGGGCAGCCGCAGGCCGCCGACCTCGACGAGCACATCGAAATCTTTAGCGGCGAGACCATTGTCGGCGACCTCGGCGAGCTACCCACTGCCTCGAATTAGTGCCTCGTGGTTTCTGGTGGTTCAGAATCCGATGGCTTCGCGGAGCAACAGGACGGTGGCGCGCCCGGGGTCGGGTTCCGCGTTGAGGATGAGCACGCGATTGCTGGCGCTGGGTTTCCCGTAGACCTTCATGGCGCGGTCGTTCTCCAGCGGGAGGCAGTGGTCCTCGACGCGGCGCAGCGCGGTGCTCAGGTCGGGGACCACCTTCTGCGCCCCGACGACCCAGATCGCGTGGGTGGCGCCGTTGAGGTAGCCGGGTAGCTGGCTTCCGCTGGCCGAGGCGACCACGAGGGAGCCGGTTTCGGTGATCGCGTGGACGCTGCCCACGATGACGTCGGGGGTGGCCAGCAGCCGCCAGATCTCGGCCAGTTGGGTGGCGCGGTCCATGGTCGTGCCGCGCGACCTGATCGCGTCGTACCGCCCGCTGTTGTTGATGTCCTCATCGATGCCGGACAGGCGGAGGGTCTCGCTGGCCCCGGTGAACACGCTGGCGCCCTCGGGTATCAGACGTTTGACGCGGGTACGCGCGGCGGCGGCATCATCGAGAATTTCGACGGCGAAATTGTGTGCCGTCAGCGCGGCGGCCGCCCGCTCCAGGCGCTCCGCGGACGCCGGGTCGGCGAACGGCGTTGCCGGTATCGAACTAGTCATGGTGCCTCCTGAGCTGGTTGTTGGTGTGGCGCCGTAGGGTGTCGGCGGCGTCTCAGCAGTTCGACAACGCAGCCCGTCAGAATGTGAGGTGGAGGGTGCGGTGATGCGCCGGCCTCACATTCCGGTGCGCTGGTTTGTCGTACTGGTGAGGGCAGCTGCGACTAAGGGAGGCGCCGGCACCATGACCACCCGATCCGGGCCGGGAGACGGCCAGTCCGATCCGGGCCTGGACGCGATCATGAGCGAGCGGCGTCAGCTGATCAATCTCACCTACCGGCTCCTCGGCTCCCTGGCCGAGGCCGAGGATGCCGTCCAAGAGACATACGCCCGCTGGTACGCCATGTCCCGGCAGCAGCAGGATGCCATCGAATCTCCCGGCGCCTGGCTGACGACGGTCGCCAGCCGCATCTGCCTCAACCTGCTCGGCTCGGCACGGGTCCGGCGTGAAACCTATGTCGGCGAATGGATCCCCGAGCCGCTGCCCGAACGTACGGAGTGGATCACCGCGCGGCCGGGCGGCACCACCGTCGACCCGGCCGACCGGGTCACTCTCGACGAGTCGGTCAACATGGCCTTCCTGGTCGTGCTCGAGTCGATGACCCCGGCCGAGCGTGTCGCGTTCATCCTGCACGATGTCTTCGGCTACGCCTTCGCCGAGGTGGCCGAGATCGTCGGCCGTACCCCGGCGGCCTGCCGTCAGCTGGCCTCATCCGCGCGCCGCCGCATCCGCGTGTCGCAGGCACCCGCGAGTCCTACAGCCCAGCAGACAGCCCGGCAGGCCGGCGTCGTCCGGGCCTTCATGCGGGCATGGGAGGCCAAGGACATCGACGCTCTGCTCGGCCTGCTCGACCCCGACGCCACGGCGATCGCCGACGGCGGCGGCCAAGCCCTGACCTTCCTGGACCCCATCGAAGGCGGCGAGCAGATCGCGCGTGCCTGGGTCGAACTCGCCGGGCGGAGGCAGCGCAACATGACCGTCATGGAGCGTACGGTGAACGGCCAGCCCGGTCTGGTGGCGCAGCAGGACGGCGTCATCGTGACGGTGTTCGCGTTCGATGTAGCGGACGATCGGATCAAGCACATCTGGGTCATCCGCAACCCCGACAAACTCCGTCACTGGACGACGAGCTGACGCGCGTCCCGATCCCATCGGCTCGGCCCCGCCGCCGCCCAGAGGTGCGTACAGGTAAAGGTCGTGGGGTGGCAGGGTCGCCTGTCGCCGGCGCTCACCAGGACAGTCTGGTGTCGTCTTCGTACACCGCGCCGGTGGGACCGTCGGCGTCGAGCGTGGCCAGGCGGATCGCGACGGCTGCGCCCTCGTCGGGGGTGCGGGTTCCGCGGAAGTTGTTGAACTCGGTGGCGACGTGGCCGGGGGCGGCTCCGTTGACCTTCAGTTTCGTGTCAGCGAACTCGCGGGCGTAATGCACGGTGAGGGCGTTGAGCGCCGTCTTCGAACTGGAGTACGACAGGGACGGCTGACCGGCCCAGGCGCCCTCTTCGCCGAGGGAGCCGCGCTTGCTGGTCACGTTGACTACGCGGGGCGCGTCCGCCTTGTCCAGTAGCGGCAGGAAGGCGTTCATCATGCGGACGATCGCGAAGACGTTGACCTCGTAGACGTTCTTGATGTCGTCGACGGTCTCCTCGGTCGGCTTCGGCAGATGGTCGAATTCGTGGAAGTCCAGGACATTAACCCCGGCGTTGTTGACCAGCACGTCCAGGCGGCCGAACTCGGCCTCGATCCGGGCGGCGAGTTCGTCTACCTGTTCTTGCGAGGTGACGTCCAACATGACCGGGCGCACATCGCCGTCCAGGCCGGCGGCGGCCTGGCGGCCGCGCGTCAGGCTGCGGATGCCCATCAGCACCGTGAAGCCTTCCCTGGCCAGGCCGCGCACGATCGCGAGGCCGATTCCCCTGTTGCCGCCGGTGACGAGCGCGATCTTGCCTTTCGAGGTGATCTCTGTTGTCATGACAACAGAATGCTTCGCCTCATGTTGTCATGTCAACACGTCTCGATAGAGTGACGGCCATGGACCTGTTGACCGCCGAGGAAACCCGCCTGTGGCATGCGTGGAAGAGGGCGTCTGAGACGGTTCGCGCTCGCATCGCCGAAGACATCAATGCCGCCACCGGCCTGTCCGACCCGGACTTCGGTATTCTCACGCGCCTGATCGACCTCGGCGGTGGCACGCTCCGGCAGAACGAACTGGCCGCATCGATGGGCTGGCATCGCAGTCGACTTTCTCACCAGCTCACCCGCATGGAGCAGCGCGGCCTCCTCACTCGTAGCCCAGCCGGCGGCGGAGTGAACGTCACGATCAGCCAACGGGGACAAGGCGTAACGGCCGCGGCTCGCCCCGTCCACGCGGCGGCGGTGCGACGGCACCTGTCCGGAATGCTGCCTCCCGGCGACATTCACAAGATCACCGCTATCCTGGAAAATCTGTACGACCCGGCATAGCCCACCCGATCAGTCCGGAAGACCCAGCTCCGGGGGCGTATCGGTGAGCGTAAAGGCGGCCTTGAGGTCGCGCGCGGTCTGTTCGAGGTGGGCGCTCATCGCCGCGGCCGCACCCTTGGCGTCGCGGCCCTTGATGCGTTCCAAAATCCGGGCGTGCTGCTCGATGACGTCGTCGACAGTGCCGCCCCGAGCGAGGTGACCGTTCAGACTGCGCAGGCGGCTGGCCCGCAGCGGCTCCTCGAGTGCCTCGATGAGGAAGCTCAGCATCTGGTTGCCGGCGCCCACGGCGAGGCTCTCGTGGAAGTGGATGTCGGCCTCGTGGAAGACGTGGGTGTCGTCGCTCGCCGCACGCATCGCGCCGAGCGCCATCTCCATCGCGGAGATGGCGGCCCGGTTCGCATGCGTGGCCGCCAGCGACGCGATGTGCATCTCCAGCGCCCGTCGTACGTCCAGCAGGTCCATCAGTCCGCGCGGATCACGCCGTACGGCCGCGGTGAAGTAGTCGCCGATCGGCCCGGCGTTGGGATGGGCGACGACCGGCCGCCGGCCCTGCCGGATGTCGACCAGCCCGCGGGCCTGTAGCGCCTTGGTGGCCTCGCGGACCGTCAGCCGGCTGACCCCCAGCTGCGCCGCGAGGTCGGACTCCGAGGGCAGCTCGGCGCCCGGTTCGAACTCACCGAAGACCAGGTCTTCGAGCTGCTCGACGACGCTGGCCGTGACGTTCTGGGAGGGCCGGGGCGCCCGTCGGTCGTCGACCGGCTGGCCGGCGGGAGTCGGGGAGGAGTTTTGCACGGCTCAAGGATGGACCACATTAGTGCACGGTGGCAATGAGACATCAGATGAGTACGCGACCGCTCCCTTCACATTTCGGGCGTCTCGTCCCTCCCCGTCTGCTCGATTGTGATCACTTTGCCCTGTTACAGAATGCCATAGTGATCGATCTGTGATCCGTAGTCCTCAGTTAGGTCTTGTTCACATATCTGATAACTGGGACGCTACCGCGTGGGAGTTAAGGCGTGCTGAGCCTCAGGGTCGAAAGCTCAGGCGCGGTGCAAAGCTCACGGGGACGGACCACGGAGGTGAGTCGCGGTGACCAGGAGTGCGGCCCCCCCTGCGGAGAATGCCCGGGCGACTCAGAAGGTACGCGCGTCGAGCAAAGCGACGCCCGCCCGGGTGGCAAGGCTCCGCCGGTGGTCGCGGCTGGTTTTCCTGGTGCCGGCGGGTCTCTACGTGCTGTTCGCGTTCGCGCTGCCGGTGGCCTACAACCTGCTCCTCAGCTTCCAGCAGACCTCGCCGGCCACGATCTCCACTTTGTTCGCACCGTGGGCCGGACTGGACAACTACAAGAACGTGCTGTCCAACTCGACCACGCAGAGCGTCATCGTGCGGACGTTCCTGTTCACCGCGGGGTCGCTGTTCTTCCAGTTCCTCATCGGGTTGGGCCTGGCGCTGCTGTTCAGCCTGCGGTTCCCGCTGCGTCGGCTGGCCCGCTCCCTTGTGATCATCCCGTGGCTGCTGCCGCTGTTGATCACCGGGCTCACGTTCCAGTACCTGCTCCAGCTGGAGGCCGGCGCGGTCAACCAGATCCTGCAGGCCCTGGGCATCATCGACGAGCCGATCGGGTTCCTGCTCACCCCGAAATGGGCATTCGTCAGCATCCTGGTGGCCAACATCTGGATCGGCATCCCGTTCTTCACCGTGCTGCTCTTCAGCGCACTACAGGACGTACCGATCGAGCTCCGGGAGGCCGCGATGATAGACGGCGCGAACGCCTGGCAGCGGCTGACCCGGGTCACGATCCCGATCATCCGGCCGGTCATCGAGGTGGCGTTCGTGCTCGGGTTCGTCTTCACCGTCAAGGTGTTCGACCTGGTGATCGGACTGACCCAGGGCGGCCCGGCGAACACCACGCAGATCCTGGCGACGTGGGCCTACAACCTGACGTTCCAGCAGTACGACTACGGCGCGGGTGCGGCCCTCAACACCGTACTGCTGGTCATCGCGCTGCTGGCCGCGCCGATTTATATCTGGCTCAATCGGCAGTGGCTGCGAGGAGGCCAGTCATGAACCGGCGACAGCGGCCCGTCACCACCGTGCTGGCGAGCATCGGCGCACTGCTTGCCCTGGTGGTCGTGCTGTTCCCGCTGTACGCGGTGATCATCGCCTCGTTCCAGACCAATGATCAGCTCATCGGCGCGCGGTTCAACTTCTGGCCGCCGGCCCCGACCCTCGCCAACTACCGCAACGTGGTCGACACGCAGGGCGGCCACATCGGCAGCACGCTGTTGATCGCCAGCTGCACCGCGCTGCTGACCCTCGCCATCTCGCTGCCGGCGGCGCACCTGCTGGCCCGCTACCGCTTCCGGGTCACCGCGATCATCGTCGGCGGGCTGCTGGTGGCGCAGATCCTGCCGTCGATCGTCATCGCCAACTCGCTGTTTCTGCTGTACCACCGGCTGGACCTGTTGAACACCTACCCCGGGTTGATCCTGGCCGACGCCAGCTACGCGGTGCCGTTCGCCATCCTGGTAGTGCGCGCGTTCATGCTGGGGCTGCCGACGGATGTGTTGCAGGCGGCCAGGGTGGACGGCGCGGGGGAGTGGCGGACGTTCACCAGCATCGTGCTGCCGATGAGCCGGTCGGCGATCATCACGGTGGCGGTTTTCGCGTTCCTCAACGGCTGGGGCGACTTCATTTTCGCGCTGACGCTGCTGCCCGGCAGCAGCGCGAGGGCGCCCATCACCCTCAGCATCTACAACTACTTCGGCCAGTTCGAACAGAATCTCGGCGCGGCGATGGCGCTGGCGGTCATGGGCCTGCTGCCCGCCGCAATGCTGCTTATCGCCGCGCAGCGGTACATCGCGGCCGGCCTGACGCTCGGCTCGGTCAAGGGATGACTTTCATAACTCCCACACGAAAGCGGAGGATTCCATGGACAGAACAACAGCCCGGCGCCGGTGGTTCGGGGCGGGGGTGTCTGCGGTGGCGCTGGTCCTGGCGGTCACCGCGTGCGGCGGCTCTGACTCGGGCGGCGGCTCTAGCTCGGGCGGCGGCAAGACCACGCTCAGCATGCTGGACTACTACACCACCGGCGGCGGAAAGACGGCGGTGGACTCGTACATCAAGAAGTTCGAAGCGGCGCACCCGAACGTCACTGTCAAGCGGCAGAGCGTTCCGTTCGAGAACCTCATGCCCAAGGTGCTGCAGGCGGCCAGCGCCAGCGACATGCCCAACATCGTCATCATCGACAACCCGAACGTGCAGCAGGTGGCGGCCACCGGGCAGCTGCGCACCTTCGACGACCAGCCCGGCTACACCACGCAGGGCTACTACCCGGGCGCCGTCAAGGAGTGCGAGTTCCAGGGCAAGCATTACTGCTATCCGGTCGGCCACAACTCGGTCGGCCTGTTCTACAACAAGAAGATGCTCGACGCCGCCGGCGTCAAGCCGCCGACGACGTGGGCCGAGCTGACGGCCGCGGCCCAGAAGCTGACCAAGCCGCCGACCTACGGCATGGCGATCTCCGCGCCGGCCGACGAGCAGTCCACCTGGCAGCTGGAGCCGTTCGCCTGGAGCAGCGGGGGTGCCATGACCGACGTGAGCTCGCCGCAGTGGGTCCAGGCCCTCGATCTGTGGACCCAATGGGCCAAGAAGGGCTACATGTCCAAGTCGGTGTTGCAGTGGGACCAGTCCCCCGAGCTGCCCGCGCAGTTCCTGAAGAAGAAGGCCGCCATGATGATCAACGGACCGTGGATCTTCCCGTTGTTGAACGATGCCGGCTGGAAGTACAACGAGGACTACGGCATCGTGACGGTCCCGACGCAGCAGCCCGGCCAGAAGGTCGTCGCCCCGCTCGGCGGTGAGACCTGGACGCTGGGGAACTCCGGCAACGACACGCAGAAGAAGCTGGCCTGGGAGTTTGTCCAAGGCACGCAGGACAACTCGGTCATGGTGCAGATGACCAAAGAGATGTACATCATTCCCACCAAGCCGGCTGCCACTGCGGAGTTCCTGAAAGGCGGCAAGGAGTACGAAGTGTTCGCCACGGAGTCGCTGACCGCGCGGCCGCGCACCATCGAGTACGGCGCGAGCTACCCGAAGGTGTCGCAGGCGGTCTGGACGGCGATCCAGGCGTCCCTCACCGGTACCAAGTCACCCCAACAGGCGCTGTCGGAGGCACAGCAGACCGTGAAGACCGTACCGCAGCAACAGGGCAAGTGAGGCTTCGCCGCCAGAACGGCAAGCCGTTCTGGCGGCGACTGCCAAGCAGCACCACACCTGCCCGGCGAGGAAGTCTTTCGCCGGGGGTGCCGCCTTCGTAGTGCCCCGCCCGGCGGGCGCGGTTGCCGCTGCGCCCGGCCAACATCCAGTACGTCTCCTGGTCCTTTTCTCCTACTCCAGCGTTACTACGTGCGTGGTTTCATCTCGGGAGTGATTCGTGGTTAAGACGGGGTCTGCGCGGCCATCGAGCGGGGCGAAGCCCGTGATCCCATCCAGCGGACGGCTGCGCCCGCTCGGCATCGATGAAGTACGGCTCGCGCCGGGCTTCTGGGGGGACCGGCAGCAACTGAACGCCGAGGCGATCCTCGACCACTGCCAGTCATGGGAGGAGCGCCTCGGCTGGATCGACAACTTCCGCAGACCGGACGCGCCGCACCGGGGCCGGGAGTTCAGCGACTCGGAGATCTACAAGCTGCTCGAGGGAATGACCTGGGAGGCCGGGCGCGGCGGCAACTCCGGCCTGGGTTCGCGGATCCACGACCTCGCCGAGACCGTCGCGGGGGCGCAGGAGCCCGACGGCTACTTGAACACCCGCTGGCACGGGAACCGGTATGCCGACCTGGAGTGGGGCCACGAGCTGTACTGCTACGGCCACCTCATCCAGGCCGGGGTCGCGGCGCTGCGAACCGAAAGCGATGGTCCGCTCGCCCAGGTGGCCCGCAACGCCGCCGACCACGTATGCCGGGAGTTCGCGGACGGGGCGCGCGAGGGGGTGTGTGGACATCCCGAGATCGAGATGGCGCTGGTCGAGCTGTTCCGGTCGACGGGGGAGGAGCGCTATCTCGAGCAGGCCAGGCTGTTCGTCGAGCGGCGCGGCCGGCCCGCGCTCGCCGACATCCACCTGGGCCGTGCCTACTTCCAGGACGACATGCCGGTAAGGGAGGCCAAGGTGTTCCGCGGCCATGCCGTGCGCGCCCTGTACCTGGCCTCCGGCGTGGTGGACGTCGCCGTCGAGACCGGCGACGACGACCTGCTGGCCGCCGTTGTCGAGCAGTGGGACCGTACGGTCGCGGCCCGTACGTATCTGACCGGTGGGATGGGGTCGCGGCACAGCGGCGAGGCGTTCGGCGAGGACTGGGAGCTGCCGCCGGACCGCGCGTACTCCGAGACCTGCGCGGCCGTCGCCTCCGTCATGCTGAGCTGGCGGCTGCTGCTGGCCACCGGCGACCCGCGCTACGCCGACCTGGCCGAGCGCACCCTGTACAACGTGATCGCCACATCCCCGGCGCCCGATGGCCACGGGTTCTTCTACGCCAACCCGCTGCAGGTGCGGGTTCCGGGCAGACGGCCCGACCCGGACGTGGTGAACCCACGCGTCGAGTCGCCACTGCGGGCGCCGTGGTTCAGCGTGTCGTGCTGCCCGAACAACCTGGCCCGCACGTTCGCCAGCCTCAGCGGTTACATCGCCACGTGTGATGACCAGGGCCTCCAGCTGCAGCAGCTCGCCGCGTGCACGATCGAGACGACGTTGCCGGCCGGGCGTCGCGTCAAGCTCCGGGTCGACACCGGCCTTCCCTGGTCGGGCGAAGTGACCGTGCGGGTGGAGGAGACGGACGGAGGCCCGTGGCGGCTGTCGGTGCGGATCCCATCCTGGGCGGGCCGAGCCGAGCGGTATCTGATCGAGGACCGCGACTGGCATCCGGGCGACGAGGTACGGCTTGACCTGCCGATGGAGCCGCGCTGGACCCGCCCCGATCCGCGCATCGACGCGGTCCGCGGGTGCGTGGCGGTCGAACGTGGCCCGATTGTCTACTGCGCCGAGTCCCTCGGCGACGACCCGCCGCTGTCCGGCCTTCGGTTCGATACTGCAGAAGCCCCCCTTGAGGTGACCGACACGTCGGGTCTCGGCGGAGTCCCGCTCTCTGTCGCCGCGCGAGCGGTGACCTCCGATCGCCCCTGGCCGTACGGCGATTCCGTGCCGGCGAGCGCCGCGCCTGCGTCTTCGACGACGCTTGTCCCGTACCACCTGTGGGGCAATCGCGGCCCGGCGACCATGCGCGTCTGGCTACCAGAGGACAAGAGGTCCTGAGGAGCCGGCGATGATGCACCAACCGAGCAGGCCCAACGCCCCGACGCGGGCGGCCACGGGTGCAGGCGGGCGTCGGGGGCGCACGTGACATCCGATGATGAAAAGGTCGTGGTCCGCTTCGCGGCGGAGGAGCGAAAGCCGGCCACCGGGCCGCTCACCTGGGGACAGCGATTCATTTGGGATATCGCTAAGTCATTGGCGCCGCATGACGAACATATGAATCTAACGCTTATCGTTCCGGTTCCCGCCGGGCTGTCTATGCACGATGTCGCAGGTGCGCTTGCGACGTTGCTGGTACGACATGCCTCGTTGCGCACACAATATCTTGTCGATAATGATCTCGAGCCCTGCCAGATCGAGCTGAGCAACGGTGAACTGGAGCTGCACATCAGCCCGATCCGTACTGGTCCGAGGCAAAGTTCGGCCGAGCTGGCCACGCTCCTGGCAGGCCGTTCGTTTGATCTGGCGACGGAACTTCCCATGCGCGCCGGGATATGCGTCGAAGACGATAAACCGCGGGTCGTCGTATTGGCGTTCTCACATATCGTAGCCGATGCGCGGGGAACACAAATTCTCCGCCGTGATCTGGAAAAGCTGCTGAGCGGTCGGGATCTCGATAAGCCGCCAGAGCATCGTCCTATCGATCAGGCGGCATTCGAGACTTCCGCACCGGGGCGCCATATCGAGAACGAGTCACTGGCGTATTGGCAGTCCCGTCTGCGGCTATTTCCGCGTACCATGTTCGCGACAAACCCGAGGGCGGCCGCAGCTCCCCGGTATTGGCGAGGGTTGTTGTCCTCGCCGGCACTCGCGTTGGGGGTATTGGCGCTGATGAGCCGGTACCGGATCACTGCTAACTCCGTTATCCTCACCGCATTTTCTTTGTACATCGATTATCTGGCAAGGATTGACCGGTGCGCCTTGGTCGTTCAGGTCGGCAACCGGTTGGGGCGCGGCCGGACCGGATCCGTCGGCACTTTCCTTCAGGAAGTTCCAGTTGCCTTCGAGGTCGATCGGAGTTCGTTCGAGATGACTGCGAGGGCAGTCCAGAACGAGGTAATTCGATCGGCACGTTATGCGCGGTGCTCGCCGGCGAAGGTGCGGAAGTTGAGAGACGACATCGATGCGGAGCGAGGTACTCGCATCACCATCGACACCATGATCAACACCGTTGGGCTGCCGAGTGCCACGCCGCCGTCAATCCCAGAGTCCAACCAGGAACTGTCGGCCCTGCTCGCCAGGTTGCGCACAAAAACCAAGTTCAGCTGGATGGAGAAGCGGGAGGTGGAAGGAGTCAAACTCCTAGCAATTTCCAACCTGCCCTTTGAAACCTGGATCTCCGTGCTGGCGGATACAGCCTGCCTTCCCCCTGCTGATGTCCGCGCACTCCTGCTCGGGATAGAACGGCTTATAATCCATGTCGCCACCGCCGATGACGAACCGTCGGCCGCTATCCGCGAATCGGGATTGGTTCCGTTTTACCGAGGGCCAGAATGGCGCAAGCTGGGCGAGTCGTGGACGGACATGGAAGCGACCGCGGCGATGATAGCGGAGCACGCCGGGGTTGGTCGTGAAGCCGTGCACCTCACAGTAGGCGATGAACTGATCGCCTACGTAGCCGGACAACTGTCGCAGCACGAGTTCGACCGTGTTCCACGAGAGTGCTTCGCTGCGCTGGCACAGGATGAGACCGTCGCTCTGCCGGACCGGTTTGTCCTCGTTGATCAATTCCCACCGCCCGCCCTCGGTGCTGACGGGTGGCGCCGGCAGCCCGCGTTGGCCGTAGCTAATTGGCGATGACGAAGCATGCCGACCCAGGTAACTAGGAGGACCCGATGACCTCGGACGCAGTTGTATTCGCTCCCATCGTCTGCTGTGTGGACGATGGTTTCATCCAGCCTCTCTGCGTTCTGATGCAGTCAATCGCCACTGCCCAGCCCGACGCGACGGCCGACATCAAGTTCATAGTAATTCACCAAGGTCTGCAGGATACGAGTCGCCGTACGATTCACGCGAATGCCGACCGCCTGGGACTGTCCGTGGAGTTCCGCCGCGTACCGGCCCCGGATTCCAGGTATCCGGAGTTCCGCACCGGAAGTGACGCGACGTATACCCGGCTGGCAATCCCCGACGTGATACCCGACTATCGAGTCGTACTGTACATGGATGTCGACATCATCCTTTTGCAGGATATCCGCCCGCTCCTGAGAATGCCGCTCAACGGGGCGCCGTTCGCCGCTGTCCCGGACCCGACGAAGCCTGTCCTCCGGCTTGGCCGGGCATTGCCGGGCTGGGAGGCGCTGGGGCTTAAGGGAGACCGGGAATACTTCAACAATGGAGTGATGCTGATAGACATCGCGGAATGTCGGCGACGAGGGCTGTTCGCAAAGGCCGCGCGGCTCTTGGTAGATCATCAGGAAAATCTCAGGTACTGGGATCAAGATGCAATGAACCTGGCAGCCACAGAGGACTGGTTGCGACTCGAACGCAAATGGAACACGTTTGCCTTTTCCTCACTCGTGCAATTGGGCGGCTATGTCCACCGCGGCGAGCCCCTGCTTCCTCTCAGTCAGCTGCTGGCCGAGGAGGAGACCGCCGCTGTTCTGCACTTCGCCGGGCCGCAGAAGCCGTGGCTGCCCGACTATCCCGACAATCCGCTGCGAGATCGTTACCTCCAGCTACTCCGGATGATCACAACCCCAGCGGATAACCGTCCGCCCGCCGAGAAGCCCACCGAAGAGAACTTGGAGATCTAGACAACGAGAATTTGGACCTCCCGGTTTTGTTTGTCGATGCGGAGGTCATGGCAATGCGGGAGCGGGGATTGCTGGCGACTCGTGCACAAAGCTCGATCTTCTTTATGCTGCGCAGGCGTGAGGCATGGCAGCTGTCCCACGGCGGGCCAAAGATCTGGATTCCCGCGGCGAGCGGTTCCGTGATCACCACCAGCGTCGTCCGCGTTCCAGAACATCTTGGGGCGCGGTTGCGGGAAGCGGTGCTGCCGGCAGGTGACGGGGACGGGCGGCACTATGTCTACCCGGTTGGTGATCTCCACGTGACCCTCGCCAATCTGGATGGCTACCGCGATGTTCCGGTCGAACAGATCGAAGAGGCCCTGACGGACTGCCTGTCCCGGGTCGGCCCGATCACACTTGGTCTTCGCGGACTGGCCATCTCGCGGGGCACGGTGTTCGCACCGGTGTACGTGAGTCCGGTCTCGACCTTGTTCCGCCTCCGCGCCGCCATACACCGATCATTGGCGCCCGCCTCCCGAGGCATTCTTAAGAGCCCTGTCGACGTGATCGGGTTCTGCAACGCGTTGCGGTTTCGGCATCACGATATCTCGGTTGTGAGCGCGCTCGTGTCCCACTACCGCGATATCGAATTCGGACGCTTTCTGATCGAAGAAGTCGAGATCGTCCGAACCGACAAGATCCTCTCCGCGGCCAATACCTTTGTGCTCGCCAAGTGTGCGCGAAGGTCGCCATGAAGCCTGTCGTCTGCAGTATTTGCGCGGCAGCCGCACCCATCTGGGCTGACAAGGCTCGGTGGGATGGGATTGACATCACTTTCGGAATCAACTGATTGGGGTCTCGGCGGTGCGCATTCACTTCGTGAGTCTTCAGGCGGAATCCTATCCGCTAAAAACAACGCCACTTGCGATTATCACGCTGGGTGCATTTCTGCAGTCCCGTTATAGGGACATCTCTGTGACCTATACCGATCTGCAGCACAGTGATCTGGAAGCCGATCTGCTCCCCAGCCTCAGGGCTGAGCAGCCGGATATCATCGGGATATCCGCCCAATACGGCACCCTGAAGCAGGCCGAGCTCACGCTGGATCGACTCCAGCAGGAGGACTGGTTCGGTCGTTCCTGCGTCGTGGCGGGCAATGTCCTTCCGACCTAC
Source organism: Streptosporangiaceae bacterium (assembly GCA_036555725.1). Taxonomy (GTDB): domain Bacteria; phylum Actinomycetota; class Actinomycetes; order Streptosporangiales; family Streptosporangiaceae; genus CALAED01. The sequence goes on from DATBKU010000086.1 coordinate 14,235, forward strand.
GCCTACTCCTGGCTGCTGGAAAAGTATCCCGATCTGCTGTGCTGCATCGGCCGGGGCGAGGTGCTGCTGCTGCACCTGGTCGCCCAGCTCGCCAAAGGCGGGGTAGATCCTGGCCGGCTGCCGGGATGTGCCTGGTCGGCGGCCGGAGAGGTCAGACTTTCCGATGCGAGCAGATTCGAACTGGACCTGCTGCCCCCGGCCGACTGGGACGGCCTGTTCGCGCGTTACACACCCGAGCTCTACGAGGAGGTCTGGGTCGAGGCCAGCCGTGGTTGCCCGCACAAGAAGGGCGGCTGGGGATGCACCTACTGCGCCATCATGCCCGACGCCGGTTCACGGGACTGGCGACCGCGTAGCGAGGGGTCCGTACTGACAGAGCTGTCAGTCCTGGCGCGTTACGGTATCTCCCATGTCCGCTTCGCCGACGAAGAATGGATGGCCGACCAGCCGGAGCGAGCGCTGACCTTCTCGAACGCACTGTATGACCTGCGCCGGGAACTGCTCGACGACGGAATTCCCATGCCAACGTTCGACCTGGCCATGCGAGTGGACGACGTGATCCGCAGGAACAGGCGCGGCAATAACGCTGACCTGCTGGCTACCGGAGCACATATCGACCACAAGGACAACCACATGCGGGTCGAGGCCTTGCGCCATCTGCACGAGATCGGGCTCAAACAGATCTATCTCGGCATCGAGTCGGGGGCGGCAGGCCAGCTCCGGCGCTATTACAAGGGGGTTCGGCCTGAGGACAACGAATTGGCCCTGAATACGCTCAACGAGCTGGGCATCCAGGCGGCATGCGGATGGATCATGTTCGACCCGATGGTCACCCCTGCCGAGATCCAGGAGAACGTCGCCTTCGTCCGGCGGAACGACCTGCTGCCGGCATCTCCGAACGATAGTTTCGTCACCTACCCACTGAGCCGAATGCGTCCGCTGGAGGGTAGTCCTTCGGTGAAGGTCCTGAGTGACCAGAAATTGCTGGGTCCACGAACCGCCAACATCGTTGAGTACGAGGTGCGTTACGAGAACAGCGCGATCGGGGAGATCGTGAATCAGGTCGTGGAGTGGGAGCGGGGTATCGACCACCCTACCGTGTACGCGCTCAAGAACCGGATCGCGCGAATGGCCTGGCAGGACGAACAGCAGTCCGAGGACGACAAAACGCTTGGGGACCTGTACTTCGCGTTGAAAAGGCTTGATCTCGATCTGGCGGACGAACTCAGCCGGGCCGTCCTCAATGGTCTGGACGAGACCGAGCTCGGCGCCGTCCGGCTCCAACTTGAGGAAGAGCGTTCGTCCTTGCTCGGCAGTGTGCGTGAGCTGGAGATCGTCAAGAGATAGACCACGCCCATGCCCGCGACCGCGGCCGATCGCGGCGCTCGCGGCATTCCGGGTCATCGCCGCGATCGCCGGCCGATCTCAAGGTCCCTGGGCTACCGGACAGGACGGTAGACCCGTGAACCCGCTGGGGGTGGAGGCAGGTGGCTGAGCAGGACACCGCCGCGTCCGGCAGGTGCGCTCCCGCCGTGCCGCCGCGTTTGTCCGGTGCGCTGGGAGCATCCGGCGAGCGGGATCCGCTCGCCGAGGGGTTCGGCGGCGTGGCAGGGGAGGTTACGTGACCGGATCGGCAATCGCGGTGGTCGGCGCGGGGTGGGCCGGCGCCACTGCCGCTCGATTGCTCCACGACGCGGGGTACAAGGCGGCTCTCTTCGAACGCGACCGGGTGCTCGGCGGGCATTCCAGATCAGAAATGATCAATGGCGTGATGTACGAGCCCAATGGACCGCACATATTCCACACCTCCAATAAGGAGGTCGTCCAGTTTGTCCAGGCGCACGGAATGCGCAGCACCAACGAGCATTACGTGCTCACCGAGATTTTTCTCGATGACGACGATGAGACTCCGGTCATCCTGTCCTGGCCGCCGCAACTGGACGAATTGCGGGAGCTGCGCATTTGGTCGCAGGTCGAGCGGGAGCTGGGGGAGCGACCGGCGGAGCCGGCACGTGACAACCTCGAGGCGTACTGCCTGTCGATCATGGGTCCGACACTTTACCGGCTCTTCATCCAAGACTATTCGCGCAAGCAGTGGGGCCGTGATCCAACGGATCTGTCCTATGCCTTCGGCCCTAAGCGGCTGGGGCTCCGCACCGACGGGAAACGACGATATTTCACCGATCCATGGGAGTTCTTCCCACCCGCGGGTGCGCAGGAGATCATCGAGAACATCGTCCGGCCCATCCCAGTCACCATGGGCGCCAACCTCACAATTGCCGACCTGCAGGAACTGGAAGACGACTATCAGGCCGTAGTGATCACCGCCGCTCTCGACGACTTTGCCGGCCGCCCCGGCGAGCTGGAGTGGCGCGGCGTGCACACCGTCTCCCGCTACATCCCGCTCGAAGATCAAAAGGCGACGGTTACCCCCGCATACGTGGTCAACCGCCCGTCTCGGCGGCGCCCTTATACGAGAACGGTGGAGACCAAGCACGCCACCCGGCAACCGGCACCAGGCACCATAGTCTCCGAGGAATATCCAGGCAGCCCGGCGAGACACTATCCGGTGCCCACCGCAGATTCTCGTAATGAGCAGCACAATCTGTTGCTGCAAGACGAGATCAGGCAAGCCTCCCCGATTCCGGTTTTCTTCTGCGGTCGCCTGGCAAACTATGTCTACATCAATCAGGACGAGGCGATTGCCCAGGGAATGGCCTGCGCCGCGGCGGTGTCAGCACTTATCGACCGAAACACGCGGTGATGCTCCCACGCGGCCGCTGACGGCGCGAGCCTAGTCGAAGGCCCGGGCGAGCCAGGCGTGCCAGGCGCGTTCGAGCTCCTTCTCGTCCGCGTCCGCGGCGAAGCCGTGATACTCCACGACCACGCCGTCGCGGAACCCGTGGATGACCGCGTACAGCCCGTCGTCCGTCCGTACGCCCAGATAGGTCGGCCGCCGGGCGAACTCGACGATTCCGTCGACCGCGGGGAGCCCGTCGACCGCGAGCCGGGCGCGGTCGCCTTCGGCCACGGTGGCGGGCAGCCCGAACGCGGCGGTGAAGGCCGACCACGCGCGCTCCTTGTCGGCCACCGGCCCGCCGGGCAGGAACAACGTGTGCGAGGCCGGGCGCCCAGGGAAGTGCGCGATGTACGCGGCCAGCTTCCGCAGGTACATGCGGTTGCCCACGGACAGCGCGTCGTACTGGTCCTCCCAGTCGTCGCCGAGGATGCCGCTGTGCACGACCCGCAGCACGGTGCTGCCGCCGCCGCGGCCCTCGATGAGGTATTCGAAGGCCATGAACGTGCCGTCCGGGTTGTCGATGCCCCGGAAGGCGAACCGCCGGCCGGGCTCCCACGCGGTCACGGTGCCGTCGTCGGCGAAGCCGCCCAGGCTCATCCGCGTTTTGCCGCCCTCGCGGGGCTCGATCTCGTTGCGGCCCATGAACCAGGAGTCGATGCCCGGGCCGGTGGCGATCGCGTCCCATACCTGCTCAGGGGTGCCGGCAAGCTCGATCTCTTCGGTGAGCTCGAATTCGTGGCCCATCCCACGGACTCTAGTGGATCGGCCTAGGGGCGCAGCAGGATCTTGCCGGCGGCGGGCGCGCTGCTGAGGTCGAGGGCTCGCTCGTACTCCTCCAGCGGCAGCTCGTCGGTGATGAACGGCGCCGGCGCGAGGACGCCCGAGTTGAACGCCCGTACGGCGTAGGCCCAGTCGGCCGGGGTGGAGCCGAAGACGCTGTACAGCGACAGATTGCGGGTCACGATCAACGTCGTCGGCACCGAGTCGGCCGAATCGCCCGGGATGCCGGTGATCGTCACACGACCGCCCCGCCGTACGAGGAATACGGCCGCGTACGCCGTGCCGGGAGCGCCCGCCGTCTCGACCACCCCGTCGAACCGTCCGTACAGCCGTCCGTTCTCCTCCGGCGTGCGGAACACGGTCGCCCCGGCGCGGAGCGCGGGCTCGGCACGCTCGCGACGCGGGTCGATGACGGTGAGCTCGGCCGGGGAGAACGCCGCGAGCAGCTGCAGGGTCAGCACGCCCAGCGTGCCCGCGCCGATCACCGCCAGCGACTCACCGGGCCGCGGGTCCACCTTTCGTACGCCCGCGGCCGCGATCGCCGCTGGCTCCAGCAGCGCCGCGGCGCGCAGGTCGGCGTCCGGGTCGAGGACGTGCAGCAACCGGGCGGGCAGCAGCAGGTGGTCGGCGAACGCGCCCGGGCTGGTGAAGCCGGTCTCGTCGTACCCGGCGGCGCACAGGTTCGTGGCGCCGTTGCGGCAGTTGTCGCAGGTCATGCAGGACCGGTAGCCCTCGCCCACGACCCGGGCGGCGACCAGTGCCGGGTCGGCGCCGGGGCCGACGGCGGCCACCGTGCCCGACCATTCGTGGCCCGGGATCACCGGGAAGGCGGCGAAACCCTCCGGCCGCTTGTCGGCGTACAGCTCGCGGTCGCTGCCGCAGATGCCCGCGGCGGCGACGCGGATCAGCGCCTCACCCGGGCCGGGCGCGGGCGTCTCGGTCGCCGCGACCCGACACGTGCCGGGTTTCTCCAGCACGATCGCCCGCGTCATGGGCTGGTCCCCCTATCGCGCAGGTGCCAGTCCTCGACGAACAAATCGAACTTCGCCCGATTGCCGGGGAACTCGGCGAGGGCGTCGAGGTCGAGCTCGACACCGAGCCCGGGCGCGGTGGGCAGCGCGAAGTACCCGTCGACCACCTCGGGCAGGCCGGGAGCCACCTTCTTGATCGCCGAGTCGGCGAAGTCGTTGAAGTGCTCCTGGATCTTGAAGTTGGGCGTACAGGCCGCGACGTGCAGGTTGGCGGCCGTCAGCACCGGGCCGCCGACGTTGTGCATGGCGACCAGGACGTAGTGTGTCTCGGCCGTCGCCGCCAGCTTGCGGGCCTCGGAGATGCCGCCGATGTTGCCGGTGTCGGGCTGGATGATGTCGACCGCCTGCAGCTCGAAGAGCTCACGGAACTCGATGCGGTCGTGGATGCGCTCGCCCGTCGCGATCGGCAGGTCGATGTGCGCGGCGACCTTGGCCAGCGCCTTGTGGTTCTCCGGCGGGACGGGCTCCTCGATCCAGCCCGGGTCGTACGGCTCCAGCAGCTTGGCCAGCTGGATCGCGGCGACGGGGGAGAACCGGCCGTGCATCTCCACGAACAGCTCGACCTCGGGGCCGACGGCATCGCGCACCGCCTCGACCAGCGACACCGAGCGCATGGTCTCGGCGTGGTCGAGCTCGTACTGCCCGGCGCCGAACGGGTCGATCTTGAGCGCCAGGTAGCCGCTCTGGACGACGACGCTGGCCGCTTTGTGGAACGCGTCCGGGGTGCGCTCGACGGTGTACCAGCCGTTGGCGTAGGCCTTGATCCGGTCGCGGACCTTGCCGCCGAGCAGCCGCCACACGGGCTGGCCGAGCGCCTTGCCGATGATGTCCCAGCAGGCCATCTCGACGCAGGCGATGCCCGACATCACGACCTCGCCGGCCCGCCCGTAGTCGCGGTATTTCATCCGCCGGACGAGGTCTTCGATGTCGAATGGATCGGAGCCGACGACGTGGTTGCGCTCGGCCTCCGCAAGGTAGCCGAGCAGCGCGTCCGTGTGGTTGAGCATGCGCGCCTCGCCGACGCCTGTGAGGCCCTCGTCCGTGTGGACCTGGACGTACGTCAGGTTGCGCCAGGGGGTTCCGGCGACGTGAGTGGTGAGATTGGTGATACGCACGCGGTCTCCATCGCTGCATGGGAGGGGCCCGCTCCAGCGTGCATGACCGCGGCGACGGGATCAATAGCTCATCTGATGGGTGGCCGCCGGAGGTCAATCTTTCATTCGGCTTGCACGCGACGACGTGGCTGTACCTGGCTTTTTGCCGGGACGCCGTGCCTGGTCAACACATCAGACAAGTAGCCTCAGCCCCGCCGATGGCTGACCACCCGCTGCACCACGTCGCCGGTGTGGTGCAGCAGGTGGGTTTTCATCGTGCGGGTTACGCGCGCGGCCTGGGCAGGTCCTGCTGCAGGTCGTGGCGGAGCTTGGGCAGGTCCCTGCCGAGATCGCGCAGGCGCTCGCGCAGCTTGGCGAAGTCCGGCGCCGGATCGGCGACCCTCGCGGCGGTCCTCGTCCCATCGTTGCGCAACCCCGAGACGATGACCTTGTCCCCTGCCTTGATCGCCGACACCTGCGCGGTCTTCCCGTCTTTGCGCACTTCGGTGTCGCCGTTCGTGGTCCACGTCCACGACGTCCCGTCGGCGCTGCGCACCGTCACGGACGCCCCGGACACCGACGTGACCTGCCCGTTCTGCCAGTCATGCGTCTTGATCGCGCCGTTGTCGTCCTTGGTGACCGTCTCCCCGTACAGCGCCTGCCCGATCTCGTCCAATCCGGCGGGCGGCCCGGGCACCCCCGGTGCGGCCGCCGACGGCAGCGCTGCGCGTCGCCAACACCGGGCCGGTCATCCCGGCGAATACGGTCGGCGCGCTGTTCGAGCCGTTCCGCCGCCGGGCGCCCGACCGTACGGTCCGTACCGACGAGCCTGCCAGCGGGCACGGCCTCGGGCTGTCCATCGTCGCGGCGATCACCGCCGCGCATCGGGGCGGCTGCCTGGCGAACCCCCGGCCGGAAGGCGGACTCGACATCACCGTCACGCTGCCGGCGGCCCCGCACCGGCGGCATGCCCAAGCCCCGGCTGGTCGCAGCCCCGAAGGTGATCCTAGAATCCGACTCTAGGATGGCCGAGCCAGCCGACCCCAGGGAGCGGAGCCGTGGCGGAAGCGGTGGATCAGGATGCGTTCTTCACGGCCGCCGGGGAGGAGTTGATCCCGGCGCCGCACGCCCGCGGCCCCTGGGCGCCGAACATGATGCACGGCCGGCTGCTCGGCGGGCTCATGGCCCGGGCCATCGAGCGCGAGCACGTCGACGAAGGCCTGCACGTCGCCCGCCTCACCGTGGATCTGTTCCGACGGGCCGAAGTCGTCCCGCTGCGCGTCGCCACGAAGCGGGTCCGGGACGGCGGCCGCATCCGCGTCGTGGACGCCACTGTCATCACCCGAGGCAGCACCGCGGACGGCGTGGTCGCCCGCGCCTCGGCCGTACTGCTGCGGCGCGGCGAACGCCCGCCCGGCGAGGTGTGGACGACACCGGGCTGGGACGCACCCGGCCCAGAGGAGCTCGGCGAACCCATGCGGGACACACCGTTCCGGCTGTGGCGGATCGGCCGCGACGGTAAGCCGAGCCGGTCGTGGTCGTCGGCGGAGTCGCGCCGCGCCTGGGTCAGCGAGGCGCACGAACTGGTCGCCGGCGAGTCGGCGTCCCCCTTCGTACGCGTCGCGCTGGCGGCCGACCTGACCAGCCCGATGGCGCTGTTCGGCACCGCCGGGCTGCGGTACATCAACGCCGACTACACGCTCACCCTCGGACGGCTCCCGCTGAGCCAGGCGATCGGCTTCGAGTCCGTGGGGCACCTGTCCGACGACGGCGTCGCGGTCGGCAGATGCACGCTGTACGACTCCGCCGGAGCCATCGGGTTCTCCGTGGTCACCGCCATCGCCAACCCACATCGGCTCTGAACGGAGGACGTTCCCCATGGCGGAACTGCTGCTCCCGTACGCGGACGCGACCCCCGACGCCGCCGCGCTGACCGACGAACAGGGCGTGACCACGTGGCGGGAGTTCAACGAGCGGGTGAACCGCCTGATCGGGGCGCTACGCGGGCTCGGGCTAGCGGTCGGCGACGCGATCGCGATCCACTCGGGCAACCGCCGGGAGTGCTTCGAGCTGATGTCGGCGGCCGGCCACACCGGGCTCCGGTACGTCCTGGTCAATTGGCACTGGACCGCCGACGAGCTGCGGTACGTCCTCGACGACTCGGGGGCTCGCGTGCTGTTCTCCGAGGACGCGTTCGCCGCAACGGCGGCCACCGCGGCGGCCGGCGCGGACCTCGTCGCAAAGGTTTCCCTCGGCGGCGAGATCCCCGGATTCACGCCGTATGAGGAGTTCCTCAGCGAGGACGCGGCGGAACCCGCGGATCAGTCCATGGGGTCGGCGATGATCTACACCTCCGGCACGACGGGCCGTCCGAAGGGGGTGCGGCGCAAGCTCTACGCGCCCGGCGCACCGGTCGCGACGATGGCGTTCATCAGCGCCACCCTCACCGAGACCCTGCTGATTCCCGAGGGCGGCCGCACGCTGCTGGTCGGGCCGGTGTACCACTCCGCGCAGTACGCGTGGTCGTTCGTCTTCCTGTGCGCGGGGCGGCCCGTGGTCATGCGGCAGGCCTTCGACCCGGCCGAGACCCTACGGCTCATCGACGAGCACGCCATCACCAACGTCCACCTGGTGCCGACCCAGTTCGTACGGCTGCTCCGGCTGCCGGAGGAGACCACGGCCGCCTTCGACGGGTCCAGCCTGCGGGCCGTATGGCACGGCGCGGCCCCGTGCTCACCCGAGATCAAGCGCCGGATGATCGACTGGTGGGGCCCAGTGATCAACGAGTACTACGGCTCCACCGAGTCGGCGATCAACACCATCGTCACCTCCGGCGAGTGGCTCGAGCACCCGGGAACGGTCGGCCGGCCGCTGCCGACCAGCGAGGTGCACGTGCTGCGCATGGACGGCACCGAGGCCGAGCCGGGCGAGCACGGCACGCTGTGGTTCCGCTACACGACCGGCGACGACGTCGAATACCACGGCGACCCGGACAAGACCGCCTCCATCCACCGCCCGGACGGCCTGTTCACCACGGGTGACATCGGATATTTCGACGAGGACGGCTACCTGTTCCTCGCCGACCGTGCGATCGACATGATCATCTCGGGCGGGGTGAACATCTACCCCGCCGAGATCGAGGGCGTCCTCGTCGCCCACCCGGCCGTACGGGACGTCGCGGTGTTCGGCATTCCGGACGAGGAGTTCGGCGAGCAGGTCAAGGCGGCCGTACAGCTCGTCGAAGGCCGGAAGCCGTCCGACGGCCTCACGGACGAGCTGATCGCGCACTGCCGGACGACCCTTGCCGGGTACAAGGCGCCCAAGTCGATCGACTACATCGCCGAGCTGCCCCGCACCCCGACCGGCAAGCTGTACAAGCGCCTGCTCCGCGACCCCTATTGGGCCGACCGCCGCCAGCGCATCTGAGCAGGCCCTAGGGCGTGTCTCAAAGCCAGCTGTCCTGCTGCGCGACGCCGACTTTGAGACACGCCCTAGGCGTCGTCCGCGACCTCGTCGTCGGGGGCGGTCGCGGCCTTGTCCGCGGTGAGCCGGATCACCGGGAGCTTGCGGTCGGTCTTCTCCTGGTACTTCGCGTAGCGAGGCTGCACCTCGGTGATCCGCTTCCAGGCCGCCTCCCGGCGTTCGCCGTCGAGCTGTTCGGGCGTCACCTTCACGGTGCGCCGGCCGGGCAGCTCGATCGACACCTGATCGGGATGGGCGGCGAGGTTGTGGTACCAGGCCGGGTTGTGCGCCGCCCCACCGGCGGATGCCACGATCAGCCACGCGTCGTCGCCGTCCGGGAACCACGAGACCGCGGTCTCGCGACGCTGCCCGGTGCGCTTACCGACCGTGTTGAGGAACAGGATGTCCATCCCCATGAACGTGCCCTTCCGGCGATGCTGCCGGAACATCATCCGCTGCGCCAACCTCGTCACGACCCCCGCCGACCTGGGCGTCCGAGCTCCCCGCGTCCCTTCGGGCGTGTCGAAAGCCATGCGGTGCCACCTTCCCATTCGTCGTGCCGACAGTTCTTCGATCACCAGCATCGCGCATCGGTCAACCGCACCGGGGCTCAGCCCGACCGGAGTTCTCGTACGACGTCGGCGAACCCTCGTACGAGCGGCGAGACCGAGCTATCAGCCCAGGCGAGCGCGACGCGCAGCGGCTCCACGTCGGTGAGCTTGACCCAGGCGAGGTCGGGCCGCGCGTAGTACAGGGCCATGCTGGACGGGGCGAAGCAGATGGCGGCGCCCTCGGCGACCTGCTCGAGCATCTCCTCGACGTTGTCGTTGGTCGGGCCCCACCGCGGCGCGGAGCCGTCGGGCCGCGGGTTGACCGCCCACCAGTCCACCCACGCGCGCGGCGCCCGCTCGGTCCACATCAGCGGCTCGTCATTGACGTCGAGCACGGAGACCCCGTCGCGCCCGGCGAGCGGGTGCGTGACGGGGAGGCCGACGACTCGGGGCTCGGTATGCACGACCTCGGCGTGCAGCCCGGTGAGGTCGGCGGGCAGCCAGACGAAGGCGACGTCGACCCGGCCCTCGCGCAGCGCCGCGGCCTCGCCGCCCCAGTCGAACCGCTTCGGCTCGACCCGTACGCCGGGGTGGCGGCGGGCGAATTCGGCGCGGGCGCGGGTGGTGAGCTCGCCGGCGCCGCTGGCCTCGAAGCCCACGCGGAGCAGGCCGGTGGCGCCGCGCCGGTGCCGGTCGGCCGCGGCGGTGACCCGGTCGGCCTGGCGCAGCGCGCGGCGCGCCTCGGTCACGACGTCGCGGCCGGCCGCGGTCGCCGTGACTCCCCCCGCGTGCCGGTCGAACAGCCGCACGCCGAGCTCGGACTCCAGGCTCTTGAGCGCGTACGACAGGGCGGGCTGGCTGACGTACAGCACCTCGGCGGCCCGCCGCATGTTGCCCACCTCGGCGATCGTGACCAGGTAGCGCAGCTGCCGCAACTCCATACAGGAATGATAAACGCGCTTTATCAAGCGTGTGATCTTCTGTCTTGGACGGCCCGTATTACCCCCTGGCATAACAGGAGGCGGCAACCTCAATAAAGGAGACATGAGATGAGCACTCCCACCCGTACGGCCACCGGCCGGGTCTGGTTGATCACCGGTACGTCCTCTGGCTTCGGCCGGGCGATCGCCGAGACGGCGCTCGCCGCGGGCGACACCGTGGTGGCCACCGCGCGGCGCCCGGAAGTCCTTGACGACCTGGTCAAGGCGTACCCGGAACAGGCGGTCGCGGTGGCACTGGACGTCACCGACCCGGCCCGGATCAGCGATGTCGTCGCGGAGGTACTGCTCTGGTACGGCCGGATCGACGTGCTGGTCAACAACGCGGGGCGCGGCCACGTCGGCGCCGTCGAGGAGACCACCGATCGTGAGCTGCGCGACCTCATGGAGCTGCACTTCTTCGGCCCGGCGACGCTGACCCGGGCCGTCCTGCCGCACATGCGCCGCCAGGGGTCCGGGGCCATCGTGCAGATGAGCAGCATGGGGGGGCGGATGTCCTTCCCGGCTGTGGGCGCCTACTCGGCGACCAAGTTCGCGTTGGAGGGCCTGTCCCAGGCGCTCGCCCAGGAGTTGGCCCCGCTCGGCATCAAGGTGCTGGTCGTCGAGCCGGGTTCGTTCCGTACCGGTCTCGCCAGCGCCTCGCAGACCCAGTCGGCCGCGATCTCGGCGTACGACGAGACCGTCGGGCCCTTCCGCTCGGACTTCCCGGCCAGTGACGGGAAGCAGCCGGGCGACCCGGCCAAGGCGGCCGCGGCGATCGTCAGCGCCCTCGACGCGGACCAGCCTCCGCTGCGGCTGCCGCTGGGCAACGACGCCGCCGACGCGATCTCCGGCCAGTACGACGCCGACCACGCGGAATTCCAGGCCTGGGAGTCCGTCACCCGCGGCACCGACTTCGACGAGTGAGGCTCCGGCGGAACCCATTGAAACGTGTTCTAGATACTGTCTAGGCTGACGGCAGTCGACAGGCGGGAGGCGGGCACCCCCGTGATTCTGGATCGTTTCCGGGTCGCCGATCAGGTCGCGATCGTCACCGGCGCCGGCCGGGGCATCGGCGCCGCCACCGCCGTCGCGCTGGCGCAGGCGGGCGCCGACGTGGTCATCTCGGCCCGTACGGAAGACCAGCTGCACAAGGTCGCAAAGGAGATCGAGGCGGCCGGGCGGCGGGCGCTGGTGGTGCCGGCCGACCTCAGCGACCTCGACGCGGCGGCGGGCCTGGCGACGGCCGCGGCCGACGCGTTCGGCCGGCTCGACATCGTCGTCAACAACGTCGGCGGAGCCATGCCGCGCTCCTTTCTCGACACCAAGCCGCGACATCTCGAGAACGCGTTCCACTTCAACGTGAGCGTCGCGCACGCGCTCACCCGGGCCGCCGTTCCCCGGCTACTCGAGGCCAGGGGATCGGTGGTCAACATCTCGTCGGTCATGGGGCGGGTGGCGGGGCGCGGCTACCTGGCGTACGGGACCGCCAAGGCGGCGCTGGCGCAGTACACGCGGCTGGCCGCGCTCGACCTCGCTCCGCGGGTACGGGTCAACGCCGTCGCCGTCGGGTCGGTGGCGACCTCGGCGCTCGACATCGTCATGACGAACGACGAGCTGCGCACCCAGATGGAGGGCAACACACCGCTCGGCCGCATCGGAGACCCGGACGACGTCGCCGCCGCCGTGCTCTTCCTCGCCGCACCGTCCGGGGCGTACATCACTGGCCGGGTGCTCGAGGTCGACGGCGGCATCGACGCACCCAACCTCGACCTCGGCCTCCCGGATCTGTGATGACGTACCGCGTCGTGCAGTGGAGCACGGGAAACGTCGGCCGGCACGCGCTCGCCGGCATCGCCGCCCGGCCCGACCTCGAGCTGGTCGGCGTGTGGGTGTCCAACCCGGCCAAGGTCGGTAAGGATGCCGGTGAGCTGGCCGGGCTCGGCCGCCCGCTCGGCGTGACGGCCACGAACGACGAGGCCGAGCTGCTGGCGCTGCGGCCCGACTGCGTGGTCTATACGGCGCTGGCCGACATCCGGATCTTCGAGGCGCTCGACGACCTGGCCCGCATCCTGCGGTCCGGCGTCAACGTGGTCTCGTCGAGTCCGGTCTTCCTGCAGTTCCCGGACGGCGTGGTGCCGGCGGAGATGGCGGGGTCGATCAGGGACGCGGCGGCGGAGGGCAACGTGTCGATCTTCGCGGGTGGCATCGACCCCGGTTTCGCCAACGACGCGCTCCCGCTGCTGCTCACCGGGGTCAGCGAGCGCATCGACGAGGTGCGCTGTCTGGAGATCCTGAACTACAGCACATACGACCAGCCCACGGTGCTGTTCGACATCATGGGCTTTGGCGGGTCGCTCGACGAGGTGCCGATGCTGTTGCGGCCCGGGGTGCTGTCCATGGCGTGGGGCAGCGTCGTCCGGCAGCTCGCCGCCGGGCTCGACGTGGAGCTCGACGAGGTGACGGAGTCGTACACCCGGCTGCCCGCTCCGGAGACGTTCCGGATCGACTCGGGGCCGATCGAGAAGGGCACTGCGGCAGCGCTGCGGTTCGAGGTCCGCGGCATGGCCGGCGGCCGGCCCGTGATCGTCCTGGAGCACGTGACCCGGCTCCGCGACGACATCGCGCCCGACTGGCCGCAGCCCGCCGGGCAGGGCTGTTACCGCGTGGAGGTGCGCGGCGAGCCGAACTACACGCTCGACCTGCAACTATTGGCGACCGACGGCGACCACAACACCGCCGGCCTCAAGGCCACCGCGATGCGGCTGGTCAACGCCATCCCCGCGGTGGTGGACGCGCCGGCGGGGCTGCTGACCGCCCTCGACCTGCCGCTCATCACGGGCCGCGGCCTGGTGCACCGCTCCTAGTTACCCGCCGTCGCGCGGGTCGCTCGGGCGGGTGGGAGAGTACGCGATGCATAACGGTACATTTCAACATATGGACGTCGGAGATCTTGTCCCTGACTTCGAACTGCCCGACGAGCGCGGCGCACCGCGCACGCTGACCGGCCTCCTGCGAGACGGGCCGCTCGTGCTGTTCTTCTATCCCGCCGCGATGACCCCCGGCTGTACGGCCGAGAGCTGCCACTTCCGCGACCTGACCGGTGAGTTCGGCGAGCTCGGGGCGCGTGTCGTGGGCATCAGCGCCGACCCCGTGGACAAGCAGCGCCGGTTCGCCGACAAGCACGACTTCGGCTTCCCGCTGTTGTCCGACGCCGACGGCGAGGTCGCCGGCCGCTTCGGTGTGCACCGAAACCTCGCGCTCGCGCCGACCAAGCGCCAGACCTTCGTGATCGACACCGACCGACGGGTCCTGGCAGTGGTCAAGAGCGAGTTCAGGATGAACGTGCACGCGGACCGCGCCCTGGCCGTGCTGCGCGACCACCGCCATCAGGAAGTCTGACTGCCCGTAGACCTGGCCAAATGCACCCGGTCGGGGAGATCGTGTGGGCATGACCTTGCCCGAGCGGGACGTCATCACGAAGGGGCCGGACCGCGGCCGCCGGCGGTCGATGTGGCGGCCTGTCATCGTGTTCGGCCTGGTTATCGCGGTGGTCGTCACGCTCGTACGGGCGCAGCACCCGGGCAACCGGGGGGCGTCCGCGACCTCGTCGCCGTCCCCGCCGGCGCCGACCGCGCGCCCGGCCGCGACCGCCCCGCCGGCCGCCGACACGATCGTCGCGAGGGTCCCGCTCAGCGTGGCGGGATTCGACCCGCCGGGCGTCGCGCTCGGGGGCGGCGCCATCTGGGTGGCCGACTGGGGTGCCCGCCGGCTCCTCAAGGTGTCCACGGCGACCAACAAGATCGTCGCCAGGCGCGATCTCGGCCGGGTCTATGGCGGGGCGACGTCCATCGCGTACGGTGCGGGCTCAGTATGGATCGCCACGGACCCGGGCGGCACCGTGCTGCGGATCGACCCGCGGACGCTGCGCACGACCGCGCGCGTACGGTACGGAGGCACTTTCGAGACGTTGCTGGCCTTCGGCGCCGGCCGGCTCTGGGTCATGGCCTGCTGCGGGGCCGACGACTCGACCGCGATCCTCACCCGCATCGACCCGCGCACCAACCGGGCCGTCCAGGCGCACATGTTCGGCGGCGACCGGGGCTCGGTGCTGCTCGCCGGCGACGACGGGGTGTGGACCGACAGCCCGTTCCCGAAGCTGGCCCGCCGCGACCCTCACACGCTCGCGGTCGTCCAGCAGGTGCCGGGCGGCCGTTCGGGCGGGCCGGCGGTGCTTGACGGGGGAGAGCTGTGGACCGTGTCCGGGGACGCCCGGCTGCTGCGCATCGACGGGGCGACGGGGGTGCGGGTGACCGGCCCGGAGGGCAGCGGCGAGGGCGTCGAGACGATCGGCGCCGGTCCCGACGGGATCTTCGCCGTCACCAACGACGGCCGCCTGCTGCGGATCGACGAGCGTACGCTGCGGCCGCTGCAGGCCGGGGTCGTCGTCAACCCGCCCGTGCCGCAATGGTCGAGACTGCTCAGCGGCGAGTCCGAAGGGCTCTGGCTGGCCACGCGCGGGGAGCTGGTCCGCCTCGACCCCGACCGGCTGCCCCAGGTCTCCGGCACCTGACCTGTTCGCAAGGCCCGGAAACGCCACCGGCCCCTTGCCGAGGCAAGGGGCCGACGGGGCGGGGTCTGGCAAGCCCGATTCAGAACACGCTCACGCCATAGACGCTGAGCGGCTCGGTGACCGGCTGGAAGAACGTGACGCCACCACTGGTGCAGTCGCCGCTGCCGCCGGAGGTCAGGCCGAGGGCAGTGCTCCCGTCGTACAGCGAACCGCCGCTGTCGCCGGGCTCGGCGCAGACGGTGGTCTGGATCATGTCGAAGACGCTGCCCTCTTGGTAGTTGACCTGCTGGTGCAGGGCCGTCACGGTGCCGCCGTGCGTGCCGCTGGTGCTGCCGCGGCGCTGCACCGCTTCGCCGACGAAGGCGTCGGCCGCGGACGTGATGTCCTGGCCGCCGACCGTGCCGTCGGCGGGGACGCTGCCGGTGTACTGGACGATGGCGAAGTCGTCACCGGGGAACCTGCTGTCGACGGTCGACCCGATGAGCTCGCCCCCGCTGGTGAACCAGTTGGGCTCGACGTTTCCGCAGTGTCCCGCGGTCAGGAAGTAGGTCGTGCCGTCTCCGCTGCGTACGTTGAAGCCGAGCGAGCAGCGGAACTGGGTGCCGAGGATCGGGTCGCCGCCGCTGATCAGCTTGCGGAACGTGCCCGGGACCCGTTCGATCCGTACCGCGCTGCCCAGCTGCTGCGCGGCGGCCTGCACCTTCGCCAGCTTCGCGCCTCGTACGGTCTGGTCGATCGACACGACGACCTGGTTGGACGCCGGGTCGACGCCCCATGCGCTGCCGGCCACCTTGGCGGTGCGATCGAGCTTGCTGCTGATCTGCTGCAGGTCGGCGCCGCTGCGGCTGACCTGCTTGGGTTCGGCGCCGGCCGCGCGCACCGTACGGGCGTCGGCCGCGTCGGTGACGGTGACGACGAGGCGTCCGGTGCTGCGGTCGAGGTACGAACCGGCGGTCCGGGTGCCCAGTTTCTTGGCCATGGTGGTGGCGACGTGGGCGGGGTCGGGCCTGGGCGACACAGCTTGGGCAGGTGATGCCGCGAGCAGTGTGCTGCCGAGGAGGGCGGCGGCCGCGCCGATGAGTGCGGCGCGTCGAGCGGGGCGAATCGTCACGTGAGCCTCCGTGCGGGGGGAAATCGGGGACGCGAGAGAGTTCGCGTCAGCGGCCGGTGAGCCTAGTTACCCGAAATCATGAGGAATACTCATAGAGGTTACTTTAGTAGAAGATTCTTACTAAATGGGTCAAGAACCTTTGGCACTCCTCCCTCCTGATCACAGCCGCATTGCGACGGCAAAGCCCCCGGTCGGACACCGAAGTGGCGGCCGACCGAGGACTTGTGGGAAATCACCGACAGACTCCGAGTCACTGTCGAATGTTTAGTACACGTGCACTCCGTAGGCGTTGAGCGCCTCGGTGACCGGCTGGAAGAACGTCGTTCCGCCGGAGGTGCAGTTGCCACTGCCGCCCGAGGTCAGCCCGAGGGCCGTGCCGCCGGAGTAAAGCGGGCCGCCGCTGTCGCCGGGCTCGGCGCAGACGGTCGTCCGGATCAGACCGCCGACGATGTCGCCGCCGCCGTAGTTGACGGTCTGGTTCAGCGCGGTGACCCGGCCACTGTGGATCCCGGTGGTGCTGCCGCGGCGCGTCACGGTCTGGCCGACGGCCGGATTGCCGGAACCGGTGATGTTCACCGAGCCCACGTTGCCCGGGTGGTTGGTGAACGACGAGGAGTACTGGACGATGGCGTAGTCGTTGCCCGGGAAGCTGAAGCGCGTGCTGCTGCCGAGCAGGGTGGTGTGGCCGGAGTTGGAGTACCAGCTCGACGCGGCCTCACCGCAGTGGCCGGCCGTGAGGAAGAAGAACGTGCCGGCGTTGTTCTGCACGTTGAACCCGAGTGAGCAGCGGAACTGGCCGCCGTAAATGGCGTCGCCGCCGCTGATCAGCTTGCGGAAGGTGCCGGCCACGCGCTCGACGCGGGCCGCGCCGCCGAGGCTGCCGGCGACGGACCTGACCTTGGCGAGCTTGGCACCGGTCACGGACTGGTCGGCGGAGATGACGACCTGGTTGGTAGCCGGGTCGACCGCCCAGGCGGTGCCGGCGACGTTGAGGGTGCGCGTAATGGTGGCGGTCGCCTTGGAGAGGTCGGCGCCGCTGCGGGTGACGTACTTGGGCGTGGCACCGGCCGCGCGGACGCTGTTGGCGGCAGCGCTGTCGGTGACGGTGACCACGAGACCGCCGCGGTCGAGGTACGCACCGGCCGTGTGCGTACCGAGCCGCTGGGTCAGCGTCGTCGCGAGCGCAGCCGGGTCCGGGCGGGCGGGTGCGGCCGCCTCGGCCGCGGATGTGGCGACCAGGGTGCTCGCCGCCAGGCCGATGGTCAGGCCAATGGCAGCTGCGCGTCGAACGGATCGCGTTCTCACGTAGCCTCCTGCGGGGGACGGGGGCGTCCGGATGACGCCCTTTGGAGACACGCAAATCCTGAGAGAAGTTCGCATCCACAACAAGAGTGAAAATGTGCCAAATAATCTGATAGATTATGGCAACTCGTGGCGGGCGGCCGTTGTTGAAGAGACTTGCCCCTATATCGGCTCTCTCCTGCGGCTTTGCAGTCAAGATGGCGGCCTCGGCGCACGCTGACTAGCGCGTCTTCTGCTCATCGGATAGCAGTGTTCCGTGCCGCTGTTGCCGCAAATGTCTGGCTCACTGCAATTCTCGGCAGGCCGTCCATCTTTCATCGCAGATGCCAAGCGAGACGGGTAGTGGACCTCGCGTATGCCAACAATTCTCCCGGTTTCGGGTTGCTTCTGCCCACGATAAGGTCGATGTATGGCGATGGTCCGGTGACAGGCCCCGCGCGAACACGTGCCGGGATGGGAGGGCGCGGCTCAGTGAGAGGCACCGGCGTCCCGGAGCACGCGACGATCAAGGGACGGGTCCCCTGGCCGCTGCTGTTGCCCGCGGTCATCGGGCTGGCGTTCCTCGTGCTGCCGGTCGCCGGGCTGCTCATCCGCGCGCCGTGGTCCACCCTGGGCACCCGGCTCGGCCAGCCCCAGGTGCTCGACGCGCTGCGGCTTTCGCTGATCACCGCGACGCTGGCGACCGCGCTCTGCCTGGTCCTCGGCGTGCCGCTCGCCTGGCTGCTGGCCAGGGTGGAGTTCCCCGGGCGCCGCGTCGTGCGGGCGCTGGTGACGGTCCCGCTCGTGCTGCCGCCGGTGGTCGGCGGCGTCGCGCTGCTGCTCGTCCTCGGCCGGCGGGGCATCGTCGGTCAATGGCTCGACCAGGCGTTCGGCTTCTCGCTGCCGTTCACCACGGCCGGGGTCGTCGTCGCCGAGACGTTCGTGGCCATGCCGTTCCTGGTGATCAGTGTCGAGGGGGCGCTGCGCGCGGCCGATCTGCGCTTCGAGGAGGCGGCGGCCACCCTGGGTGCCACCCGCTGGACGGTCTTCCGCCGCGTCACGCTGCCGCTGGTCGTGCCGGGGGTCGCGGCGGGTGCCACCCTGAGCTGGGCGCGGGCATTGGGGGAGTTCGGCGCGACGATCACCTTCGCCGGCAACTTCCCAGGGCGCACCCAAACCATGCCGCTGGGCGTCTACCTGGCGCTGGAGACCGATCCGGAGGCGGCCATCGTGCTGAGCCTCGTGCTGCTCGCGGTCTCCGTCGTCGTGCTGGCCAGCCTGCGCGACCGATGGGTGACCACGCCATGATCGAGCTGGCGGCCACGTCCGCGGCCCGGGGGCTCGCCGCGCACCTGGTGATACGGCGTGATGCCTTCACGCTCGATATCGAGTTCGCCGTCGCCCCGGGCGAGGTCGTGGCCCTGCTCGGCCCCAACGGCGCGGGCAAGACGACGGCGCTGCGGGCGCTCGCCGGGCTGGTCGGGCTCTCCGACGGCGCCATCGAGCTCAACGGCGAGCGGCTCCAGCTGTTGCCGGCCGAGCGCCGGCCCGTCGGCATGGTCTTCCAGGACTACCTGCTCTTCCCGCACCTGTCGGCGCTCGACAATGTCGCCTTCGGGCCGCGCTGTCACGGCCTCGCCAAGGGAGAGGCCCGCCGTACGGCGGCGGAATGGCTCGATCGGGTCGGCCTCGCCGAGCACGCCGCGAAGAAGCCCCGCGCCTTGTCCGGTGGGCAGGCGCAGCGGGTCGCGCTCGCCCGTGCGCTGGCCATCCGGCCGCGGCTGCTGCTCCTCGACGAGCCGCTCGCCGCGCTGGACGCGCACACCAAGCTGGACATCCGGGCCGAACTGCGTCGCCACCTCGCCGACTTCGACGGCGTCACCGTGCTCGTGACGCACGACCCGCTGGACGCGATGGTCCTCGCCGACCGGCTCATCGTGATCGAGGACGGCCATGTCGTACAGGAGGGCGGCCCCGCCGAGGTGGCCCGCCACCCCCGCACGGACTACGTGGCCAGGCTCGTCGGCCTCAACCTCTACCGGGGCGTCGCCGACGGCCACACCGTGACGCTGCGCAACGGGCTGACCGTCGAGGTCACGGAGTCCGGGCGCGGCGAGGTCTTCGTCGCCTTCCCGCCGGGCGCGGTCGCGCTGTTCCGCACCCGTCCCGACGGCAGCCCCCGCAACCTCTGGGAGGCCAGAGTCGACGGCATCGAGCGGCTCGGCGACCAGGTCCGCGTGCACCTCGACGGCCCGATCTCGGTCGCCGCCGACGTGACGCAGGGCGCCGTCGCCGATCTCGGGCTGGCGGCCGACCAGCGTCTGTGGGCCGCCGTCAAGGCCTCCGAGACCCACTCGTACCCGGCGTAAGGGCTACCCGGCCAGGCGCATGGTGTGGCCGGCGCGGTAGCGCGACGGCGGGATGCCGTACCGGTCGACGAAGGCCTGCCGCAGCGTCTCGGCCGTACCGAACCCGCACCGCCGCGCCACGCTCGCCACCGGGAGCGACGTGGTGGCCAGCAGGTGCGCCGCGGCCTCCGTGCGGGCCTGCCGGACGTACCGGCCCGGGGTCTGGCCGAGGTGTTCGAGGAACAGCCGGGTGAGATGGCGGTCGCTCACGCCGGCCCGGGAGGCCAGGGCGGAGGTGCACAAGTCGGCGTCGAGATGCGCGGTGACATGGTCGGTGACGCGCCGGACCAGGCCATTCTCGGGCGGGTCGGCGGCGACGAACATGCTCATCTGCGCCTGGTTGCCCGGCCGCTGCAGGTAGGTCACCATCATCTGCGCCACGCCGCGGGCCAGCTCCGGGCCGTGGTCCTCCTCGATGAACGAGAGCGCGAGGTCGAGCGCGCTGGTGACCCCGGCGGACGTGGCGACCTTGCCGTCGCGGATGTAGATCGGGTCGGGGTCGATGGTGACCTTGGGATAACGGGCGGCGATCTCGTCGGCCCACATCCAGTGGGTGGCGGCGCGTTTGCCGTCGAGCAGGCCGGCCGCGGCCAGGATGGCGGCTCCCGTGCACACCGACGCCACCCGCCGGCTCTCCGCGGCCAGCCGGCGCACATGCCCGACGAACCGCGGGTCGTCCGCCGCCTTCTGGAACCCCAGCCCGCCCGACACGATCAATGTGTCCAGCGGCCCGGTGAACCGTTCGAGGGACTCCTGACCCTGCAGCCGCAGCCCCCCGGTACAGGTGATCGGGCGGCCGCCCGGCGTGGCCAGGCGCACCCGGTAGGCGCGG
Organism: Streptosporangiaceae bacterium; assembly: GCA_036555725.1. Taxonomy (GTDB): domain Bacteria; phylum Actinomycetota; class Actinomycetes; order Streptosporangiales; family Streptosporangiaceae; genus CALAED01. Next base: position 35,135 of record DATBKU010000086.1, read on the forward strand.
CGAGCGCCCCAGTTCGCCGAGTCCAGCGTCGAGGTGACACAGGCGATGTCCAGCAACTGCGCGTCGTCGTAGCCGACGACGACGATCGTCCGCCGTTCGTCCATGAGCGAACCCTATGTCGGAATGACAGGGATACCAAGTTTTCGGACATCGTGCCCCGGCTTCGTTGCTTCGCTCATACCCCTAGGGGGAACCTGAGCTCACCAGCAGCAAGCAGCAGCTCAGGAGGTTGTCATGAGTTCCGTCACCGCTCAGCTCCGGCGTCCGTGGGCGCGGTTCGCCCTGCACTACGGCGAGATGGTCATCGCGATGTTCGTCGGAATGGGGGTCTTCGGCGCGCTGGAGGCCGGCGTACTGGCCCTTGCCGGGCAGAGCTACTCGCCGGCGGACCAGCCCGTCCTCGCCACGTCGATCATGACGGTCAACATGGCGGTGGGCATGGCCCTATGGATGCGCATCCGAGGTCATGGCTGGCCGGGCATCCTCGAGATGTCCGGCGTCATGTTCCTGCCGCTCGTCGCGTTCGTGCCGCTGGTCTGGGCGGGCGCCATCGGGGGCGAGTCACTGATGATGCTGGAGCACACCGCGATGTTCCCGCTGATGCTGGCCGCCATGCTCCGGCGCCGCGCCGAGTACACCGGCCACCACTGAGGCCGCGTGACCTAGGCGTACTGACCACGGACGTTGGTGACAGGGCAGGAGTCCGCGACAAACGGGTGAATGATCTTGAAATGAGGGAGGACCTCCTGGCGTGCGTGGCGGACGTAGCCGCCGCCGCGGTTCCCGGCGCCGATGACCGCGAGCGTTACCATCATGGGCCCACCTCGGGAATCATGGAACGTACCACTACGTGGGAGATGGTAGGTGACCGTACGATCCCAGGTGCTGTTCGCCGCCGACGGCGTGCGCATCGACGCGGGCCTGTACCTCGGCGACCGCGGCCTGTGCACGGTGCTGGCCCATGGCTTCACGGGGTCGTGGCGGAAGCCGGCGCCCCGGCGGATCGCGGGGATGCTGAACCGGTACGGCGGCGTGCTCGCCATCGACTTCCGCGGCCACGGTCGCTCGCACGGCCAGTCGACCGTAGGCGATCTCGAAGTGCTGGACCTCGAGGCGGCCGTGGTGCACGCCCGCGATCTCGGCTACCGGCGCGTCGCCGTCGTCGGCTTCTCGATGGGCGCATCGGTCGCCATCCGGCACGCCGGGCTGTACGGCGGGGTCGACGCGGTGGTGTCGGTCAGCTCGCCGGCCCGCTGGTACTACCGCGACACCGCCCCGATGCGGCAGGTGCACTGGGCCATCGAGCAACGGTCGGGCCGGCTCGCGGCCCGGCTGGTGAAGCGCACCCGCATCGCGCCCGGCGGCTGGGACCCGGTGCCGCTGGCCCCGCACGAGGTGGCGGGCCGGATCGCGCCGACGCCGCTGCTGATCGTGCACGGTGACGCGGATCACTTCTTCCCGTTGGAGCACGCCGAACAGCTGTACGCGGCGGCCCGCGACCCCCGCGAGCTCTGGATCGAGCGCGGCTTCGGCCACGCCGAGATGGCCGCCACCCCCAACCTGATCAGACGCATCGGCGCCTGGCTCGCCGTGCGGACCGAGCCGGACCCGCGGTCTTTGCGACGACGCAGCCGGAGCGGCGGTCTGAGCGACGACCCGCGACGCCCACATAGCGGACAATGGCCGCCCTCATCGCGGGGGTCATGCTAAGAAAATCCCTGTCAGCCCTATCGCGGCCGTCAGGATCCGGCCAGTCTTGTTGCGACGACAAGCAGATCACTTCACCTCAGATGTGGACGAAATTCACGCGGACAACGCAGTCAGGAGCCATGTATGCGGATTCTTGTCCTGGGCGGTGACGGGTACCTCGGCTGGCCGACAGCCCTGCACCTGTCGCAGTGCGGCCATGACGTCGCGGTTGCGGACAACTTCGCGCGACGCCAGTACGACTTCGAACTCGGGGCAGAGAGCTTGGTGCCGATCGAGTCGCTGCAGACTCGCGTGGCGGCGTGGCTGGAGGTGACCGGCAAGGCGCTCGGCACGTACGTGGGGGACCTGACGGACGCGCAGTTCACGGGGGAGATGATCAGCGACTTCCGGCCGGACGCCGTGGTGCACTTCGCCGAGCAACGGGCCGCGCCGTACTCGATGATCGACCGGAAGCACGCGGTGTACACACAGGTCAACAACGTGGTCGGAACGCTGAACCTGCTGTACGCGATCGCCGACGTCGACCCCGGCATCCACCTGGTCAAGCTCGGCACGATGGGGGAGTACGGCACGCCCAACATCGACATCGAGGAGGGCTGGCTCGACATCGAGTACAAGGGCCGCCGCGACCGCGTGCTGTTCCCCAAGCGGCCCGGCTCGTTCTACCACCTGTCGAAGGTGCACGACAGCCACAACATCGAGTTCACCTGCCGGATCTGGGGCCTGCGGGCCACCGACCTCAACCAGGGCGTCGTTTACGGGCAGCAGACGCCGGAGACCACGCTGGACGACCGGCTCGCCACGCGGTTCGACTACGACGCGGTCTTCGGCACGGTGCTGAACCGGTTCGTCATCCAGGCGGTCCTCGGGCACCCGCTCACGGTGTACGGCGACGGCGGCCAGACCCGCGGCATCATCGACATCCGCGACACGGTCCGATGTATCCAGCTGGCATGCGAGAACCCGGCCGAGCAAGGAGAGTTCCGGGTGTTCAACCAGATGACCGAGGCCAAGTCGGTGAAGCAGATCGCCGAGACGGTGGCCGAGTGCTTCCCCGGCGACGTCCGGATCGACCACCTCGACAACCCGCGCGTCGAGCACGAGGAGCACTACTACAACGTCACCCACACCCGGCTGCTCGACCTCGGGCTGTCCCCGCACCTGCTGTCGGACACGCTGATCAGCTCGCTGTTCGAGGTGGCCAAACGGTACGCCCATCGCGTCCGGCCGGAGCTGCTTCGCCCGACGGTGAACTGGCGGCACCTGGCCAGCCCCACCAGGGAGACCGCGAGCCGCGATGAGCGGTGAGGAAGGGGCGTTCGCCCGCGCCACGGGACGTACGGCCGCTTCGGCCGGCGCCGACGAGGGCGGCGCGGACAAGCCCCGGTACCGCCGATACCAGTACGACCTGATCGCCCCGCACTGCGGGCGAAGCCTGCTGGAGGTCGGGGCGGGGCTGGGCGAGTTCGCCGCGCAGTTCACCGGCCTCGACCGGCAGGTCGTCACCGACGTCGATCCGGACGCCGTCGAGGTGCTGAAGGCCCGCTTCGCCGAGCGTCCCGAGGCCGAGGCGCGGGTGTTCGACCTGGCCGCGGGCGATCACCTCGACCGCCCGGTGGAGACGGTCGTGGCGATCAACGTGCTGGAGCATTTCGAGGACGACGCCGCCGTACTGGCCCTGCTCGCGCGCTCGGCGCGGCCGGGCGGCACCCTTGTGTTGTGGGTGCCCGGCTACCAGAGCCTGTACGGCGAGTTCGACCGCCGGGTCGGGCACTTCCGCCGCTACGCGCCGGCGACCCTGCGCGCCGCGGCGGACCGGGCCGGTCTCGGCGTCGAGATGGTTCGCCCGGTCAACCTGCTCGGCGGGCTGGCCTGGTGGGCGGCGGTGCGGATGGGGCGCGCGATGTCGCCGAAGTCGGGGGCCGTCGGCCTGTACGACCGGGTCCTCGTCCCCGCCACCCGGGTACTCGACCGCCTCGTCCCGATCCGCTTCGGCCAATCCGTCCTCGCCGTCCTCCGCGTCCCGGACTAGGCGGCGGTCAGGCCTGGTACAGCGATTCATGCAGCACGCCTAGTCGAGGAGAGCGTCGATCTCGGGACGAGTGGGCATGGAGGTGCTGGCCCCCTCGTGTTGCACCGACAGCGCCGCGGCGGCGGCCGCGAAGCGGAGGGCCCTCGCCGGGGGTTGTCCCTCGGCGCGCGCGACGGCGAGGGCCCCGGCGAACGTGTCCCCGGCCGCCGTGGTGTCGACCGCGGTGACCTTGGGCGCGTCCACGCGTACCGGATCCTCGCCGCGTGCCCCGTACAGCGCGCCGCGCTCGCCCAGCGTGATGACCACCTCGGGCACCCGTTCCAGCAGCGCGGCCAGCGACCGTGCGGGCTCGGTCACGCCGGTGATCTTGGCGGCCTCGTGCTCATTGGGGACCAGCAGCGCCACGTTGGCCAGCAGGTCGTCAGGGAGGTCCTGAACGGGCGCCGGGGTGAGCACGACCGGTACCCCGGCCTCCCGCGCGGCGCGGGCGGCGGCCGTCACAGCGGGCAGCGGTAGTTCGAGTTGGAGCAGCAGCGCCGCGCACCCGGCGATGTCGGACGGGGCGGGTGGAGTCGCGGCGGCGTTGGCGCCGGGCACCACGATGATCGAGTTGCCGCCCGTGTCGTCCACGACGATGTGCGCGATGCCCGAGGCGCCAGAGACGGTGCGCAGCCGGGACACGTCCGCGCCCGCCTCGGCGAGGGCGGCGCGCAGCCGCGGCCCGAAGTCGTCGTCACCGACCGCGCCGATGAACACCACGCCGGCGCCGGCGCGCGCGGCCGCCACCGCCTGGTTGGCGCCCTTGCCGCCGGGGATGGTACGGAACTCGCGACCGGTGACTGTCTCGCCCCGGCCCGGCGGCTCGGCGACGTAGGCGACGAGGTCCATGTTGGTGCTGCCGAACACCGCGATCGCCGTCATCCGAACACCCTAAGGCCCGTTCATGAGCCACTGTCCTATGCGCGTCGGCCGGGGTCAGGGAACAGTCCCCTAGTGACCCGCGGCGTGGCGGGCCCGGAACGCCGCGGTCTTGACCCGATTCTGGCAGGCCGTGGAGCAGAACCGGCGGGTGCCGTTGCGCGAGACGTCGACGTAGACCCGGTCGCAGCCGGGGGCCGTACAGACGCCGAGGCGGTCGGAAAGATCGCTGCCGAGCACCACCGCGAGCCCGGTGGCGCAGCCGGCCGCCCAGCCGTTGACGAGGGTGTCGTCGGGGCCGTGGAAGTGCAGGTGCCAGGGCTCGCCGTCGTGCCGGTCCAGCTGCGGGTGGGCGCCGGTCTCCTGGAGCAGTCGGTTCAGCTCGACGGCGGCGGTGTCCACGTCGGCGGTCGCGACGGCGTCGAACACCACGCGGAGCCGGGCGGCCACGTCGGCGAACCCCTGTGCATCCGCCGCCGTGACGCCCTCGACCCGGGACCCGCCCGCCCGCAGCGCCGCGGTCACGGCGGCGAGCTCCGCCGCCCCCTCGGGCAGGGCGTGCGGCCGGCCTCGCCGCGTGCCGGGCGTCAGGGCGTTCACCAGCTCGACCGCGACCGTCACGACCGCATCCGTGTAACTGTTGAAGTTCACTTGACCAGTAACGCCTTTGATCTCTAGATTGTGACTAGCCAAATCCTAGTCGCCAGTTACAAGGACGGTGGCCCATGTCGGCTCTCGCGCCCGAAATCACCCAGGACCTCGCCCGTTCGTGGATCGATCGCTGGGACCGCCAGCAGGAGACCTTCCTGCCCGACCGGGAGGAGCGGTTCACCGCGTTGATCGACGCGGTCGAGGCGAGCGCGGGCCGGCGGGACCCGCTGGTGCTCGACCTCGGCTGCGGGCCGGGCTCGCTCGCCGTCCGCCTGCTCGACCGGCTGCCGCGGGCCACCGTGATCGCCGTCGACTCCGATCCGCTGCTGATGGCGCTGGGCCACGCGGCCTACGGCGACCGCGCCGGGCTGCGCTTCGCCGTCCACGACCTGCGGGCGCCCGGCTGGGCCGACCGGCTCGGGCTGGACCGGCCGCTCGACGCCGCCGTCAGCACGACCGCGCTGCACTGGCTGCTGCAACGGGATCTGCGAGCGGTGTACGCCACGGTGGCCGGGCTGTTGCGGCCCGGCGGGCTGTTGCTCAACGGCGACCACTTCACGGTCGACGACCCCACCGTGGCCCGGCTCGATCGAGCCGTACGGACGCTGGAGGACGCGCGCCGCTTCCCCGGCGGGCACCGTGAGGATTGGGAGGCCTGGTGGCTGGCGGTGGCCGCCGATCCGGCGCTGGCCGGCCTGGCCGAGGAGCGCCGGCGTACGTGGTCGCAGGTCGAGGAGCATCACGGCACCGAGTCCGACGGGCTGGAGACGCACGTCACGGCGCTCCGCGCCGCCGGGTTCGCCGAGATCGGCACGCTGTGGCAACGCGGCGACAGCCGCGTGCTGTGCGCCGTTACCGCCTAGCAACAGGCCTTAGGTCTGCGCCCTCGGACGACGCGGGAACAGCGTGAAGCTGAACGAGATCGCGAAGTCGATTGCCAACACAACCGTCCAGAGCACGGCGACCTGCCACAGCGCCACCGTACGGGACGAATCGCCGATGATCACGACGGCCGACGCGAGCAGCGCGCAGCCGACCGCCCAGGCCATCAGGTGCCGATACCACGTGGATCGCTCGCGGGCGGCGTGCGCGGCACCGTAACGCGGCCTGGGCGCCGGCGTCGGCCCCGCGGCGAAGCGGTGGGCGAACCGCTGATCGGCCCACGTGATCATGCGGTGGCCGAACCCCACGGAGACTCCGATGTAGACGGCCGCCAGCGAGTGCGCGACCGTGGCCCGTCCGCCGTCGCGCAGGTCGAGCGTCGCGACGACCAGCAGCACCAGGTCGACCAGTGGCGCGCAGGAAAGCAGCGCGACGCTGGCCCGCGGCCACCTCAGCAGGTAGCGCGCGGCCAGCCCGGCCAGCAGGAACACCCAGAACCCGATCTCACACGCGACGATGACAGCCAATAGCATGGAGTCATTTTATCGTACGTTCGTACTAAATAAATCAGCGAGGCAGCACAGATGTGCTAAAAAGGCCGGCATGCCGAAGGTCGTCGACCATGCCGAACGCCGCAGCCAGATCGCCGAGGCGGTGTGGCGGGTCGTCCGGCGCGACGGCGTTGAGGGCGCCACGGTGCGGGCGGTGGCGGCCGAGGCCGGGTGGTCGCCAAGCGCGCTGCGCCACTACTTTGTCACCCAGGACGAGCTGCTGACCTTCACGATGAGCTTGGTCGCCGACCGCGCCCGCGCCCGGATCGAGGCGCTGCCCGCCGTAGCCGACCCGGTGCGGCGTGCCGAACGTGTGCTGAGCGAGCTGCTTCCCCTCGACGACGAACGCCGCACGGAGAACGCCGTCTGGATCGCGTTCAACGCCCGTGCCCTCGTCGACCCGTCGATCCGGGCGGTGCGCGACAGCACGTACGACGCGATCCGCGCGGTCTGCCACGGCCTGGTCGTCGATCTGGTTCCCGGCGCCGGCTCACTCCCTAGGGCCGACGTCGATCTCCTCGTTCGGGAGCTGAACGCGCTGCTCGACGGGCTCGCCGTGCACGCCGCGCTGCGGCCCGAGCTATGGTCGCCTCGCCAGCTCAGGCAGGTACTGCGGCACCACCTGGACGGCATTCGGGACCGCTAACTCTCCCGGCGGCCGTCCACTCGGCGCGGAATGCCGAGCGGGTTGTCGTCGCGCAGCTCCGGCGGCAGCAGCGGCTGCGGCACCGACTGGTAGGTCACCGGGCGCAGCCAGCGCTGGATCGCCGCGGCGCCCACCGAGGTGTGCGTGGCGCTGGTGGACGCCGGGTACGGGCCGCCGTGGGTCATCGCCCAGGCCACCGCGACGCCGGTCGGGTAGCCGTTCCACACCAGCCGGCCGCTGCGCCGCAGCATCAGGTCGACGAGCGGACGGGTGAAATCCTCCTCGTCGTCCTCGGCGTGCAGGGTCGCGGTCAGCGCCGGCCGCAGCCAGGCCAGTGCGGCCGACAAGTCCTCGTCGTCGGCGTAGTCGGCCACGACAATGAACGGGCCGAAGACCTCGTCGAGCAGCGGCTCGGTGAGCCGGTCCGCCGGAATCCGAACCACCGTCGCGCCCGCCTCGGCCGTGTCGGGTTTGGCGATCACGGTCACGTCCGGCAGCGTGGCGGCCCGCTCGACCCCCGCCGCGAAGGCACTACGGATGCCCGCGGTCAGCATCGGTGCGATCGGCGCGGTGGCGGCATAGTCGACGAGGGCGTCGATCAGCCGTTCGCCCGGCTCGCCCCGCGGCACGAAGAGCAGGCCCGGCTTGGTGCAGAACTGCCCGTTGCCGAGCGTGAAGCTCTGCGCCGCGCCGCGGCCGATCTCGTCGGCCCGGGCCGCCGCGGCGCCGGGCGTGACGATCAGCGGGTTGAGGCTGCCGAGCTCGCCGTAGAACGGGATCGGGTCGGGCCGGGTGGCGGCGAGGTCGAACAGCACACGGCCGCCGCGCTGCGAGCCGGTGAAGCCCACGGCCTGGATGTGCGGGTCGGTCACCAGCGCCCGGCCGGCCTCCTCGCCGTAGATGAGCGCGAACGTGTGGGCGGGTGCCCCGCCCAGCCCGCGCTGGATGGCCTCCGCGCAGGCCTGGGAGGTCGCCGGGTGGGCCGGATGCGCCTTGGCCACGACCGGGCAGCCGGCCGCCAGCGCGGAGGCCGTGTCGCCCCCCGGCACGCTGAACGCGAGCGGGAAGTTGCTCGCGCCAAAGACCCCGACCGGCCCGATCGGGACGTGCAGGCGCCGCAGGTCGGGACGGGGCGCCGGAGCGGCCTGCGGGTCGGCGTGGTCGATCGTCGCGTCGAGGTAGGCGCCGTCCTTGATCACCTCGGCCATGAACCGCAGCTGGAACGTGGTCCTGGCCAGCTCACCGGTGAGGCGCTGCGTGCCCAGTGCGCTCTCGCGGTCGGCCAGTGCGACGATGCGGTCGCCGTCGGCCTCGAGCTCGGCGGCGATCGCATCGAGCAGGGCAGCGCGGCCGGCGCGGCCCAGTGCCTCGAGCGCGGGCGCGGCGACCGCCGCGGCGGCGCAGAACTCGGCGACCTCCTCGACCGGGGTCTCGGCGGCGACCTGCCCGGCCTCGTCACCGGTACGGGGATCGATGGAAACGACTTTGGCGGCCATGAGGGGAATCCTTAACCAGCTCTAGGCATGTGAGAGTCACCGTATCGACTCCGCACCCCGCGATCTCAACACCCCGCGACCGCGAGTCGCCGTACGGTCACCTCGCCGGGTCTTCGTCGGTCACGTCGCCGGGCCCTCGGCCGCACCGACCGGCTCCGGTGGCCGGTCCTTGAGGACCTGGTCGGCGGCCTCCGTCCGCCGCCACGGCAGTGCCCGGATCAGCAACGGGATGACGACCAGCGACGACAATGACCACCACGTGTGCGCATGCCACCAGTCCACCTCGCTGAGGCGGGTCGTGTACAGGTAGCCGATCGCCGCCCACACCGCGCCGGCGGCGATGGCGGCCCACGTGCCCCGGGTCGGCCGGGCGATCAGATACGGCACCGGCCACAGCAGGTACTGGGCGCCGAACCGGTACGTGCAGACCAGGAACACCAGCAGCAGCGCGATCGTCAGCGTGATGGGGTCCGCCCGGCGCCACCACCAGCCGGCCGCGAGCACGGCCGCGAGCAGCACGAAGGTGCCGACGTGGCCCATCGTGGGCGACACCGCCAGCCTTCCGCCGGTCGCGATCGCCGTCCAGCCCCAGTCGCCCACCACCGGCCGGGTGGACACCACCGCCTTCGCGGTCGCGGACAGCCGGGTGAACGGCGTGTCCAGCACCGCCCAGCTGCTGAGCAGGAACAGGGCCGGGGTGATCACCGTCCAGCCCAGCACGGTGAGCCGGCGCCGGACCCCCGGCAGCGTCAGCGCGATCCCCGGCACCAGCAGCACCGACCATGTGGTCGACGTCACCGACAGCCCGGCGAGCACTCCGGCCAGATTGGCCCGGCCGCCCCGTGCGGCGAGCAGCGCGGCCACCCCGAGCAGCAGTGTGACCGGCGCGAACTGGCCGTGGATCGCGCACACCATCACGGCGATCGGCATGCAGGCGTACTGGAAACTGACCAGCCGCCGCCGCTCCGGGGCCAGCCGGCCGACCAGCGGGATGAGGGCGATGTCCGCCAGTATCGGCCCCAGCCGGGCCCAGACACCCCAGCCCCACACCCCCAGCAGCATCTCGACCTTCCGCTCCGCCGCCACGAAGTAGGCCATGAGGGGCAGGAAGTGCCAGCCGCCCTCCCGATGCAGGTGGTTCACCGGATCCTGGCCGGAAAGGACGGAGTTCGCGGCGTCGAGGAAGTCCACGCCCATGTCCTGGGGCTGCCACACGTGGTCTCGGGCCGCGAGCACGAGGAACAGCACCCGCAGCCCGACGCCGACGCACAGCGTCACGGCCAGGCCCGGCGCCCAGCCGCGTCGCGCGGCGAGCAGCGCCAGCCCAAGACCGATCGCCAAGGGCAGTCCGAACACCAGAACGTGGACCACGGGCACGCCACCCCTCTTTGCGCTGTTCCGACGAGGTCGAAGTCTTCCATGCCCAGGTGGGCTAGTGTCAGCGACGCCGGGGTGCAGCAGCGGAAAGATCGGGAAGGAGCCCTGTATGTCGGAGCTTGACGGTGCGCGTGTGCTCATCACCGGCGGGTCGGGATTCATCGGACGCCGCATGGTGACCGCGCTGCGCGCCGCCGGAGCCGAGATCACGGTCGCCGACGCGGATCCGCATCCTGACGCCGAGTCCATCGTGGGCGACCTTCGCGACCCGGCCGCACGGGCGGCCGCCGTCGCACCAGGGCTCGACGCCGTGGTGCACCTCGCCGCGGTGACGTCGGTGCTGCGTTCTGTCGAGGACCCGGCCGGGGTGTACCGGATGAACGTCGAGGTAACCGCCGACCTGCTGGAACGCGCCCGGGCGCACGGTGTATCGCGGTTCCTGCTCGCCTCGACCAACGCGGTGACCGGCGACGTCGGGGCCACGCCGATCAGCGAGCTGACCCCACCGCGCCCGCTCACCCCGTACGGCGCGACCAAGGCGGCCGCGGAGATGCTGCTCAGTGCGTACGGCGGCGTGTACGGCATGCGGGCCTGCGCACTTCGGTTCGCCAACGTGTACGGTCCTGGAATGCGCCACAAGGACAGCTTCGTGCCTCGCCTGATGCGCGCCGCCGCATCCGGCACAGGGGTTCGCGTGTACGGCGACGGCACCCAGCTGCGCGACTACGTCCACGTCGACGACGTCGTGCAGGCCCTGCTGCTCGCCTGGCGTACGGACCACCGCGGCCCGCTCGTCGTCGGATCTGGCCGGTCGACCAGCGTCAACGACCTCATCGGGGCCGCCCGCGCCGTCACGGGCGCGCCGATCCCGGTCGAGCACACGCCGCCCAAGCCGGGCGAGATGCCGGCCGTCGTGCTCGACATCTCCGCGGCACGCGCGCTCGGCTACGAGCCGCGCCATGACCTCGCCTCCGGACTGGCCACCGTGTGGCCGGAGTTCGCCCCGTCCGCGGCGGACGTCGCATGACGTACTGCGACGCGCGGCCCGACCGCGACACCCTTGACGACACCACGGCCATCGCGGAGTTCACCAACGAGTACGGCACCGAGCTGCCGCCGGTCGCGGTCGTCATCGCCGCGTACAACGAAGAGCACGGCATCGGCGACGTGGTCGACGCGATCCCGCACGTCGTCGCCGGGCTGGAGGCCGCGACCATCGTGGTCGTGGACGGCTCGAACGACGATACCGCCGCGGTGGCCCGCAAGCAGGGCGCGCTCGTCTGCGACATACCCGTGAATCGCGGCCAGGGCGCGGCGCTGCGCCTGGGCTACCGCATCGCCCGCGAGGGCGGCGCCCGGTTCATCGTGACCACCGATGGCGACGGCCAGTACGACCCGGCCGACATCGAGCGGGTGCTCGGCCCGATGCTGCGTGGCGAGGCCGACTTCGTCACCGGATCGCGAATCCTCGGCCGCCAGGAGACCTACGATCGGGTCCGGCGGCTCGGGGTGCACGTGTTCGCGCGGCTGGTGAGCCTGCTCACCGGGCACCGGGTCACCGACACGTCCTTCGGGCTGCGGGCCATGCGTGCGGAGGTGACGGCGGCTGTCGAGCTGCGCCAGCCGCAGTATCAGGCCTCCGAGCTGCTGATCAGCGTGATCATGAACGGCTTCCGCGTCGCCGAGGTGCCGGCGACCATGCGGCTGCGCGCCGCCGGCACCACGAAGAAAGGCGGCAACCTCAAGTACGGCTACCGCTACTCCAAGGTCGTCGTCGGCACCTGGCGCCGTGAGCGCCACCGCCGCGACCGCGCCACCGGATGACGCGCCGGCGTTACGGGGGCTGGGTGATGAAGCCCCGTGCGGCGCGGAGCTTCTCGCGGTGTTCGCGCCACTTGGTCAGCATGCTCGGCAGCTCAGTATGAACGAACTCGAGGAACGCGAGCGTCTCGGCGACCCGGGCGCCGCCGGGGGTGTGCTCGCCCAGGGCATCGACCCCGTCGCGCAGGCTGTCCTCCCACTGCTTCAACGCCTGGTCTCGCCTCATCAACATCTCGTACCAGGCGTCGTCGCGCACCACGACATGGTCACGCCGCGAGCCGGGTTCGCGTTCGCGGTCGACCATACTGACCTGCGCCAGGTAGCGGACCGCTCCGGAGACGGCAGCCGGGCTGACCTGCAGGATGTCGGCCAGCTCCGCGGCGGTGAGACGGCCGGAGTCGGCGGCGAGCACCGCGGCGAAGACGCGGGCGGGCATGCGGGGGACGCCGGAATTGACCAGTGTCGAGGCGAAGCGCTCGATGAACTTCGACACGGCCTCAGGGTCGCGCTGCGGCGATGGCTCCGCGCTCATGCTGCATCAACTCCTCTCGCCTGTGCTATGGATCATATTGACGCTTCATTAACTTCACAAGTTTGTGAAATGAGTGTAGCTTATGAAGCATGACTACGGCTATATCGGTGTCCGGCCTGGTCAAAACGTACGGCCGGACCCGCGCCCTCGATGGGCTGGACCTGACCGTCCAAACGGGTGAGGTGCACGGCTTCCTCGGGCCGAACGGTGCGGGGAAGACGACGACGATCCGCGTGCTGCTGGGCCTGCTGCGCGCCGACGCGGGCACGGCCCGGTTGCTGGACGGCGACCCCTGGCGGGACATAGCCACGCTGCACCGTCGGCTGGCGTACGTGCCGGGCGATGTGACGCTCTGGCCGAACCTGACGGGCGGCGAGGTGATCGACCTCCTCGGGCGGTTGCGCGGGGGATTGGACCCGAAGCGCAAGGCGGACCTGCTGGAGCGCTTCGAGCTCGACCCGAAGAAGAAGGGCCGCACCTATTCGAAGGGCAACCGGCAGAAGGTCGGGCTGGTGGCGGCGCTCGCCTCGGACGTGGAGCTGCTGATCCTGGATGAGCCCACCTCCGGCCTCGACCCGCTGATGGAGTCGGAGTTCCGCGAGGTGATCGAGGAGGATCGCGAGCACGGCCGGACGGTGCTGCTGTCCAGCCACATCCTGTCCGAGGTCGAGGCGCTGTGCGATCGGGTCACCATCATCCGCAAGGGCGTGGCGGTGGAGACCGGCACGCTGGCCGACCTGCGCCACCTCACCCGTACGTCCATCGCGGCCGAGCTGGCGAGCCCGCCGAACGGGCTTGCCGACCTGCCCGGAGTCCACAACCTCGACGTGGAGGGCACGCGCGTCCGCTGCGAGGTCGAGACCGACATGCTGGACGAGCTGCTCAAGCGACTCTCCCAGGCCGGGGTGCGCACGTTGACCAGCCAGCCGCCCACCCTGGAGGAACTGTTCCTGCGGCATTACGAGGGCGACGTGCCGGCCGGCGACGGCCAGGGCAACGACAGGCACACGGTGGTGTCGAAATGAACGCGCTCGCCGGAACCGGCGCCCTGGTGCGCCTCGCGTTCCGCCGCGACCGCATCATGCTGCCGGTGTGGATATACATCCTCGTCGCGTTCGCGTTCAGCGCGGCCACGCTGAAGGATCTCTACCCTACGGTCGAGTCCCGCGTGCAGGCCGCGGCCAGCAACAACGACACAACCGCGATCGTCGCGATCTACGGCCGGGTATACGACCCGACCGCGCTCGGCAACACGCAGGGCATGCTGAAGATCCTCGTGCTCGGATCGTTGCTGATCGCCCTTCTCTCGATTTTCATCGTGGTGCGGCACACCCGCGCCGAGGAGGAGACCGGCCGCCTGGAGCTGTTGGGCGCGACCGTCGTCGGCCGTTATGCGGCGCTGACGGCCGGGCTGCTCGTCGCGTTCGGCATCAGCATCACGATCGGGCTGCTGGCCGCGGTCGTATTCATCGCCGTGGGGCTGCCGGTCGCCGGATCCATCGTCGCCGGGCTGGCCTGGGCGAGCGTCGGGATCGCGTTTGCCGGCATCAGCGCCCTCGTGGCCCAACTGACTGAAAGCGCGCGTACGGCAAGAGCCATCTCCTCGGCCGTGCTCGGCGCCGTCTACTTGATCCGGGCGTTCGGCGACACGTCCGAGGCGGGCGGCCCGCGGTGGCTGTCGTGGCTGTCCCCGATCGGCTGGAGCCAGCAGTTCCGGCCGTACGCGGGCGACCGTTGGTGGGTTGTGCTCATCACGATCGGGTTCGCGGTGGCGGTCACCATCGCCGCGTACGCGCTGGTGGCGCGGCGCGACCTGAACGCGGGGCTGCTGCCCGACCGGCCCGGGCCGGCGGGGAGCACCAGCCTGCGCAGCCCGCTGGCGCTGGCTTGGCGGCTGCAGCGCGGCCTGATGCTCGGCTGGGCCGCCGGGTTCGTCGCACTCGGCGCCGCGCTCGGCGGCATCGCCTCCAACATCGGCGACATGGCCAACAGCCAGGACGCCAGGGACTTGATCACCAAGCTCGGCGGGACGCAGGCGCTCAGCGATGCCTTCCTCGCCGCCGAGTTCGGGTTCGTCGGGATCTTCGCCTCGGCGTACGGGATTCAAGCGGCGATGCGGTTGCACGCCGAGGAGACCGGTCTGCGCGCCGAACCGCTGCTGGCAACGCAGGTCAGCCGGGTCCGATGGGCACTCAGCCACATCACGATCGCGCTGGTCGGCACCACGGTCATCGTCGTCGCGGGCGGGCTCAGCGCGGGCCTCTCCTACGGCGCGACAGTGGACGACATGGGCCAGGTCGGCCGGTTGCTCGGCGCCGGGCTGGTGCAGTTGCCCGCGGCCTGGTTGCTCACCGGCATCGTGGTCGCCGCGTTCGGCCTCGCCCCCCGGCTGATCATGGCCGGTTGGGCGGCTCTGGTCGCCTTCTTGCTGCTCGGCGAGCTCGGCCCGGTCTTCGAGCTGAACCAGTCGACGATGGACATTTCGCCGTACGCTCACGTGCCCAAGCTGCCCGCCGCCGACCTGACCGTCACCCCAATCGCCTGGCTGCTCGCCATCGCGCTGGCGCTGACCGCCGCCGGTCTGGTCGGGTTCCGCCGCCGCGACGTCGGCTGACCGCGCCGACGGTCGCCGGCCTGGCCGGCGTCCGCGCCGGATCGGTCGGCCGACAGCACTCACCCCGCCGCGGCCATGCGCGCCATGGCCGCGGCGGGGGAGTACGGATCAGACCGACGAGGCGGAGTTGAGGACCGGCAGATAGCCCGAGGAGTGCCCGAGCGACGTCGGGTGGTAGGACTCGCCGATCGGAATGGTCACCGAGTGCAGCCACCCGTCGCCGGAGCACAGCTCATGGCCGGAGAACCTGCTCCGTACGTCGGCGAAGGCGAAGCCCGCGTTGGCCGCGCCCTTGTTGATGGTTGTGTCCAGGGTGTCGGCCGCGTTGTTGAGCGCGGTTCGCTTGGTGTTGCTGAGGCCCACGCATATGCTGGTGATCTTGTAAAGGTGCGGATAATCGAGCACCACCACATGGGCGCCGGGCGCCCGTGAGTGAATCGCGCTGAACAGCGTGTTGAGCCGGGCCGGCAATTGGTTCGCGGCAAAGTCCTGGGCGCCGGCAACGGCGGCCAAACAGGCCGAGTCAGAACCGAGAACGCAGGTCTGCATCACGGTGCTGAAGCCGGCGTCATTGCCGCCGATGGTGATACTCACCAGCGTGGTGCTGGAGTTGAGCGGGCTCAGCTGGCTGTTGAGCACGTCCGTCGTGGTCGCGCCCGAGCAGGCGACGAAGTTGAACGACGCGGTCGCGTGGCTGCCCGCCCACAACGCCGGATAGGCGTTGGGGCTGCGCTTGCAGTTCCCGCTGGCCGGATCGTAGTTGCCGGTGCCAAGGCCCGAGGAGTAGGAGTCGCCCAATGCGACGTAGCGAACGTCGGCCGCGATGGCCGACGGTCCGGCGGCCACGACGGCGCCGCCCACGAGAGTTGCCAAACAAACGCCGAGCGTGAAAAGTTTAGAAATGCGCATCGGCTCTCCATAAAGCGGCGAATGGCACCTCCCACACTTATACGCCGCGCCCACAGGCGAGAAAATGGCTGACTTTTGCCGTAACTTCGTTGTCTTTCGCTCTTGACTCGGCTTGACTTTTGGTCTTTCTGGGGACTTCATCCCGGTCGTCGTCCCGGAGCGCCGGTAGCCGCCTGACCCGGCCGTACGACGACCTGGTTCACCCCCAGGAGCCCGCACGCCCCTGGGGGTGAAGTCTCCGCCTTCGGTCAGTCGGATCCCGGGCCGTACACGTCCCACAGCTCGCCGGCGAAGAAGGTGCCGAACCGGGCCAGCGCGGCGATGCCGTGCGGCCCGGACGCCCGGAACGTGGTGAGCTGCTTGGCGAAGTCGGTCAACTCGATGTGCAGGGTTCCGGCGCCGATGATGCGGGCCTGATCGTCCGCGCCCTCGGGCACATGCCCCTCCAGCACCCGGAAGAACAGGGTCGAGGTGTCCGGCCAGATGTGCGTCGGCGGACCGTGGTGGACGTTCTTCCATCCGGACAGGGTGCGGGGCTGATCTGCGCCGTCGGTGAAGTACAGCCGGTACTTCATCAGCCGGCGGTCCGCCGCGCCCGCGGGCGCGAACAAGTTGAACCAGCCCCGTTCGACCGTACGCCGGCCCCCGCAAGCAGCGGCGTCGATCCACCCTTCGGCCCGTGCCGTGTGCTCGGTCTCGTCGAGGAAGCGATCGACGTCGTCGGCCGTGATCGTCAGCCGGAACGTGAACCGCTCCCTGTGGTCGGCGAGCTCCGCGCCGCCGGGGTTGCTCTCCCCGGTGACGTAGAACCCCTTCATCTCCTCGGTGAACGACAGCGACGTGCGATCGGTGTCCCCCAACTCCGGCTCGCACGCCGTGTCGTCCCCCGGCCCCCGAATCGGACCGGCCGAAACCGATCCGTCCCCCGGCTTTCCCACTGGTGTCCCCCCGCTCTGCGGCCCCCCGCCCGGTGACCCCCCGGCCTTGGTGTCCAGCAGGTGCGTGGACATGCGGTCCGCGAGTGCCGCGATCGTCAGCGACGGGTTGGCGCCCACCGAACCGGGCAGCGCCGCCCCGTCCGCGATGTACAGGCCCGGGAAGCCGTACACCTCGCCGAAGCCGTCACACACGCCGTCGCCGGGATGCGAACCCATCGGCGCCCCGCCCAGCGGATGCACGGTGATGATCCGCTTGCGGAACCACATCGGGTTGTCGGCGTACTCGGCCCCCAGCACGTCACCGATGCGCTGCATCGTCTTGCGCAGCCGCTCGAAGTGCGCCTCGCTGGTCTTGGTCGTCCACTCGGCGTCGAGCTGCCCGTCGCGCAGCCGCAGCCGCCCGTCCGGGACGTCGCGGCCCATGCCGAGCAATGGCAGCGAGCTGACCGACAGCGCCCCGTCGCCGATCAGGTCGGACAGCTCCTTGGACAGGTTGGTGTCCGGCGCGTGCATGACGAAGTCGCGGAACTTCTTGAGCAGCAGCTTGACGACGCGGCCGACCTCGTGGGTGATGTCGGCGCCCTCGACCATCCAGTCGACGAAGCCCGGGTAGCCGCCGTCCTGGATGTAGGCGCCGCGGCCGCTGCCGCCGTGAGTGTCTGCAGCGCCGTCCAGCGTGTCCGGCAGCCGGATCGCGCTCGTGATGACCGGGCCGTGGCTGGCGTCGAGCGGGCGGATGCGGTCGCGGTCCTGCGCGCGCAGCAGGAAGGCCAGCAGGTCGCCGTTGCCGGAGAACCGGGTGCCGAGTGCCGGGCTGAGCCCCGGGAAGTTGGCCCGGCTGCGCAGCAGCAGGTAGGACGTGCCGTACGTGCCGGCGCCGAGGATCAGCCGGTCGCAGCCGATGGTGCGCACCGGCAGCTTGCGGGTGTTGAAGGGGTGCCCCTCGCGCTGCGGGTCGTGCTCGACGTAGTCGACCTCGTAGCCGCCGCCCGGCCGGGGCCGGATCGCCCGCACCTCGTGCCGGGTACGAATGTCGGCGCCGTGGTGCTTGGCCGCGGACAGGTAGGTGTGGTCGAGGGTGTTCTTCGCCCCGTCGTTACAGCCGATGTCGCACTCGCCGCACAGGGCGCACGTTCTGCGGGTGCCGGCGCCGTGCAGGTTGCCATAGCCCGCGTCGACGATCGGCAGCCCCAGCCCGGGCTCGGCGCCCGGCTGCGGCGCGAAGCTGACCGCCAGCGGCGGCAGCCGCCAGTCGAGCCCCAGCTCGGCCGCGGCGTCCTGCAGGGCGTGCGTCTTCGCCGTGCCGGTGTACGCGGGCCGGTCCAGCGGGTACGGCGTGGCGCCCATCATGCGTTCGACCTCGTCGTAGTACGGGTCGAGCTCACCGCGGGTCACCGGCCACGACTCGTAACCGCCGTCCGGGAGCGGCTCCTCGTGGACGAACCAGCGCTCGTCCTTGCGCAGCAGCACGTTGGCGTAGATGAGCGAGCCGCCGCCCAGGCCGCTCGCCACGACGGAGTCGAAGCCGCCGAACGTCCACACGTCGAACAGGCCGTACAGGCCCTCGCTCGGGTCCCAGAAGGCCCGGCCCATCTGCGCCGGCGTACGGGCGAAGGTGCCCGGCGGATACTCGCGGCCGCGCTCCATGACGACGACCGAAAGCTTGGCCTCGGCCAGCCGGTACGCGGCGACGGAGCCCCCGAACCCGGAGCCGACGACGACGGCGTCGACGTTCTCGTTGGCGGGCATGCTCACACCGCCTTCCGCTTGAGGAAGTCCACGATCTTGGGGAACACGTCGACGTGCGCGTTCTTGCCGATGAACGGGTCGATGTGGCCGTAGCCGGGCAGCGGCTGGAACTCGTGCATGCCGGGCGTGATCTTCTCGAGCACCTCGAAGGTCGTCGCGTTCGCGTTCGGGAAGACGTGGTTGTGGTCGCCGGCGATGAACAGGATCGGCGTGGTGACCCCGGCGGCGTTGGTCAGGTAGTCGTCGGGAAGGTCGGCGTGGCGCGGGTCGGACGGGTCGAACTGGACCGCGTGCCCGGCCTTCAGCATCTTCCGTACATGCCGGTAGTAGTGCACCCCGGAGGCGCTCAGCAGGTCGGCGATCCGATCGTGGGTGATCGGATCGAGGTTTTCGTGCTCGTACAGCCCCGGGTGGCCGCTGCCCCACATGAAGCTGATCATGTGGCAGGCCCGCACGCGGCACTCGCGGTGGAACAGCGACACCGATCGAGACAGCATCCAGGCGCGGGTCCAGGCGGGGGCCTCTCCGTAGCGCGGGTCGACGAACGGCAGGCCGAGCACGTACTCGGTGAGCCCGGGGCCGGCCGTGAGCTTTACGCGGGACCACGTGGACACCCGCGGCGTCAGCGACACGCTGTTGGAGACGAAGCTCGCGATCCCGTCGACCGCCCCGCCGAACAGGCTCATCGAGAACGTGATCGAGCCGACGCAGTGGGCGACGACGTGCAGTCGCCGGTCGCCGATGTGGCGGCGCATCTCCGCGAGCGCCGGCGGGAAGTCGAACTGGGCGATGTCGTCGAAGGTGAACCGGTGGGTCTCGGTGTCGTACGGGAATCGGCTGCTGATCCGCAAGTCGAGCGTCCAGACGTCGGTGAAGCCGCTGTCGTGCAGGAAGTTCACCAGGTTGCTGTGCTCCGGCATGACGAACATGTCGGTGGACGCGGTCAGCCCGTGCACCAACAGCACGACGTCGTCGCACTCGGCCCGGCGGAACCGGGTCAGGTGCAGGCCAAGGCCGTCGTCGGTGGAGAAGGGATGCATCGAGATCTCGGCGTCTTCCACGCCCTCGAGCGTCCACCGCGCGAAGCGTGTGCTCATTTAGCCTGACCTCCCTGGGGTACGACGTTCCAATGATGCCGATCCGTACCGAATCGGCGTGTCGTGGAAAACCCTGCCTTTGGACGCGCGCCACCCTCGGGACGGCTCCGGGAGGGCTCGTACGGGGGTCGCCGGGAGGGCGGCTCAACCGCCGCCGGACTGGGTCAGCGCGTTCACCACGCCGACTCTGGAGGAGACGCCGAGCTTGGCGAAGATCCTGGACAGATGGGTCTCGACGGTCCGGTCGCTGATGAAGAGCTTCTCGGCGATCTGGTGGTTGGTGAAGCCCTCGGCCACCAGCGCGGCGACCTCGAACTCCCGGCCGGACAGGCCGTGCGGGCCCGTGGCCCGGCTGGTCGCGGCCGGCACGCGGACGCCGAGCCGGCGCTGCTCCCGTACGGCCTGGGCGTGCAGCGAACGCGCGCCGGAGGCGACGAAGATCTCGGCGGCGGCGCGCAACTCGTCGCGGGCGAGGGAGCGGTCGCCGATCTCCGCGTAGGCGAGGCCTGCCGTCAGATGGGCGCGGCCGCAGTCGATGCGCAGGTCGGTCTCGCCGAGCTTCTCGGCGGCCTGCCTGGCGTGGTCGGCGGCGTCGGCCGGATTGGTGCGCTGTTCGGCATGCGCGAGGGTGAGCTGGGCGAGCGCGGTGCTGGCCGGCACGCCGGCATGGGCGAGCCGCCCGGCCCGCCGGGCCCACCGGGCGGCCTCCTCCAGCCGGCCGCGGTCGGACTCCGTCCTGGCCATGACCTCACAGCACGACATGAGCGTGGCCGGGTCGAGCCTGGGCTGTTTGAAGTCGTTGCAGGCGACCATCATCTCGTCGGCGCCCTCGCCCGCGCGGCCCGCGTTGATCAGCGCGATCGCGTGGGCGAACTTGGCCATGGCGCCCCACCATTCCACCCGCTCCGCCGACCGCTGGACGGCCTCGTCGCCGAGCCGCAGGGCATCGGTGTCCTCGCCGGCCCAGCTGGCCACGAGGCACTGCTGCGTCAGCGCCATGGCGAGCTCCTGGTCGGTGCCCAGCAGCCGGGCGACCTCGGCGGCCTCTTCGGCGGCGATCGCCGCCTCGGCGAGGTGCCCCAGCAAGATCAGGGTCCTGGCCTGCCCGGCCAGCAGGTGCGGCACGATGTAGCTCTGCCCGGTGGAGCGGGCGATCGTCAGGGCGCGATCGAAGCGATCGCGGGCGCCCTTGTGCCGGCCCATCATGGTTTCGGTCCAGCACAGCCAGGCGATCACGTCCAGCCATTCGGCCAGATGTTCGTCCGAGGCCGCGTCCACGAGCTGCGCGGCGGTGTCGGTGTGCCGGATCGCCTCGGCGATACGCCCGGCCGCCAGGGCCGGCAGCGGCCGCAGCCCGACGGCCGCCATGGCGAGGCTGGGCTCCCAGTCCGGGGCGCCCTCGGGCATCAGGTCCAGCACGGCCTGGGCGGCCCGGAAGTCGCTGCGGATCAGGCTGTCGGTCACCAGCCGCAGCCGCAGGGTCACCGCCGCGGCCGACCGCGGGTCGGAGACACGATGCAGCTCGTCGAGGAGCAGGGTACGGCTCTGATGCGGCCGGCCCAGCATCCGCTCCGTCATGGCGCAGAAGCGGGCGACGCGGGCGCGCCGGACGAAGTCGTCCGCCGGCAGCTGCCGCAGCGCCTCGCGTCCGGTGGCCCGGCCGGCGGTGACCTGTCCGCTGACGGCCTGGGTGGCGGCCAGCTCCATGAGCAGCTCGGGCCGGGACTTGTGGTCGGTCGGGGTGAGCTGTAGCGCCGCCTGCAGCCAGTGCGCCGCCGTCGCCGGCGCCTGCGAGGCGACCGTGCGCGCCGCCTGGATCAGGGTGTCGATGGCGGTCTCGTCGCCCAGCCGACCGGAGCGTTCCACATGGTGCGCACGCGCGGTCGCGGGCGCGCCGAGCTCGGCCAGATGGGCCGCGAGCCGGGCGTGCGCGCCCACCCGCCAGCCCGCCGCGGCGGAGTCGTAGATGGCGCGGCGGACGAGCGGATGCCGGAAGCTGAACCGTCCGGCCGCGCTCGCGCGCCGGACGACGTCGCGTGCCACCAGCTCGTCGAGTGCCTCCAGCGCGACCGTCTCCGGCACCTCGGCGGCCAGGGCGGCGAGGCCTGGCTCGAATTCGTCCGCGGCCACCGCGGCCGCGCGGGCCACCTGCTGCGCGCCCGGGGAGAGCCCGTCGAGCTCGACCCGCAGCGCGGCCTGGACGGCGTGCGGGAGCTCGCCCTCCTCCGTACCGGCCTGGATCGGTACGGGGTGCTCGTCCATGCGGGCCAGTGCCTCGAGGTAGAAGGGGTTGCCGCCGCTGGCCTCGTACAACCGCCCGGCGTTCACCTGGCTCACCTTCGGGCCCAGGAACTCTTCGACCTCGGTCCGGCTGAGCGGGCGCACCGAGATCCGGCGGCCGCCGGGCGCCGTTTCGACAAGGGTGGCCAGCCGCGGGGAGACCTGCGCGGGCCGGTACGTGACCGCGATCAGCACCCGGCCGCGTGGCGGGTGGCGCACCAGATGGTCGAGCAGCTCGGCGGTCGAGTCGTCCGCCCAGTGCACGTCGTCCAGCATCAGCACCAGGCCGGACGGCCGGGCCAGCTCGTCGAGCAGCTGCCGGATCGAGCGGTACAACCGATATCTCGCGAGGCCGCTGGCGTCGGCGTCCGAGTCCGCGTCCTCGGCCAGGGCCGGCGACAGCGCGGGGAACACCGTCGCCAGCAATCGCGTCACCGGGGTGCCCAGCGCCTCTGGCAGCTCGTCGGCGCACGCCTCCAGGTGGTCGTCGAGCGCGTCCACCACCACCCCGAAGGGCATCAGGCGTTCGAACTCCGCCGCCCGCCCCCACAGCACCGGGAACTTCCGGTCCTCCGCCGCCGTATTCAACTCGCTCAACAGCCGGGTCTTGCCCGTGCCCGGCTCGCCGACCAGACCGACGAACTGGAATTCCCCGTCGGCCGCCGCGTCGAGAGATTCATCGAAGGCGCGCAGCACTTGCTGCCGCCCGACCAGTGGAGGCACCGCGTCGGGCGGCTGGCCGACAAGCCCCGGCATGTGCACACCTCACAGTGACATGGGGCTGACACGTCACGCGACAGACCGAACTTCCCAAACGGCCCGCAAGCGGTCACTCTACTTATCGTGCCGCTCCTGCGTCATGCGGGTTGCCGTGATTTGCGTGGCCGGAGCTGGACCTGCCATGCAATAAGCCGGGAATGTCCCGGCAATAAGACCGGAATGTAAGGGCCGGTCACCCGGTGAGGGCGTCCATCGCCTTGCGGATGCGCTTGGCCGAAACGGGGTACGCGGTGCCGAGCTGCTGGGCGAAGAAGCTGACCCGCAGCTCCTCGATCATCCAGCGGATCTGCCGCAGCTCGGCGCTCGCCGGGACCCGGTCGCGGAGCCGGTCGTAGTCCTGCTGCAAGGCCTGCACCTGGAGCATGAGCTCGCGGTCGCGGTGCGGGTTGTCCGGCAGCTTCTCCAGGCGGTACTCGATCGCGCGGAGGTAGCGGACCAGGTGCGGCAGACGGTCCCAGCCGGTGGCCGTGACGAACCCCGGATAGACCAGGCCGGACAGCTGGGCTCGGATGTCGGTCAACGCGGGCACCAGGGCCGGGCTGCCGGTGCTCTTGACCCCCAGGTCGACCGCGTGCGCCGACGCCAGAAGGCGCTCGGCCTGGGTGACCACGGCGTCCGCCGTGTCGTGCAGGCCCGCCCGGACGTGGTCGTTGAGCTTGGTGAAGCCTTCCTCGTCCCAGGCTGGGCCGCCGGCCTCGGCGATCAGCTTGTCGGCGGCGCAGGCGAAGCAGTCGTCGAACAGCTTGGCCACACTGCCGTGCGGGTTGTGGCTGAGCGCCAGCTTGGCCTGGTTGGTCAGCCGCCGCTGGATGAGTCGCATCGGCGAAGGCGCGTTGAGCAGCAGCAGCCGCCGGGTGCCGCGCCACATCGCCCGGCGCTGCTCGGCCTCGGTCTCCAGAATTTCGACGGCGACGCTGTCGCCCTTGTCGACGAGGGCGGGGTAGCCCTTCAGGCCGCGCTCCTCGTACGTCCGCGGCAGCACGCCACCGGGCCACTCGCGCAGGCCCTGCCGTTCGAGGTCGCTCGCGGCCCGGGAGAGCGTCGCGCGCACCTTGGGCTGCAGGCGCCCCTTCAGCGCGGCGAGGTCCTCGCCCTCGGCGAGCGTCCGCTTGCCGTCGATCACCCGGAAGGTCATCTTGAGGTGATCGGGTACGTGACTCAGGTCCCACGACTCGCGCGCGATCGGCGGGCCGCCCATGGCGTGCAGCTCGCGAGCGACCGCGTCCAGGATCGGCTCCCGCCCCGGCTGCACCCGCTGCAGCACGGCCTTCGCGAAGTTGGGCGCGGGGACGAAACTGCGCCTGATCGCCTTGGGCAGCGACCGGATCAACTCGGTGACCAGCTCCTCCCGCAGCCCCGGGATCTGCCAGTCGAACCCCTCCGGCCGTACCTGATTGAGGACCGGCAGCGGGATGTGCAGGGTCACGCCGTCGGCGTCGCTGCCCGGCTCGAACTGATAGGTCAGCCGCAGCCGCAGCTCGTCCTGGCGCCAGACGTCCGGATAGTCGGCCTCCCTGACCTGGCCGGCCGCCTCGTTGACGAGCATCGACGGGTCGAAGGTCAGCAGGTCCGGCTGCCGCCCCCGGGTCTTCTTCCACCAGCCGTCGAAGTGCCGGCCCGATACGACGTCCTTCGGGATGCGCTCGGCGTAGAAGTCGTACAGCGTCTCGTCGTCGACGAGGATGTCGCGGCGCCGCGCCCGGTGCTCCAGCTCCTCGACCTCGCCGAGCAGCTTCCTGTTGTCGTGAAAGAACCGATGGTGGGTGTCCCAGTCGCCCCCGACCAGGGCGTGCCGGATGAACAGCTCCCGCGACACCTCGGGGTCGATCCGGCCGTAGTTGACCTTCCGCGCCGCCACGATCGGCACCCCGTACAGCGTGACCTTCTCCAGCGCCATGACCGCCGCCTGGTCCTTCTCCCAGTGCGGCTCGCTGTAGCTGCGCTTGACCAGGTGCCCGGCGAGCGGTTCCACCCACTCCGGCTGGATGCGCGCGTTCACCCGGGCCCACAGCCGAGAGGTCTCCACCAGCTCGGCCGACATCACCCAGCGCGGCGGCTTCTTGAACAGCGCCGAGCCCGGGAAGATCGCGAATCGGGCGCCGCGAGCGCCTTCGTATTCGCGCTTCTCCGGGTCCATCAGCCCGATGTGCGACAGCAGCCCGGCCAGCAGCGAGATGTGGATCTTGTCCGGATCGGTCGTGGTGGTGTTGACCGTGACGCCGAGGCGCTTGGCCACCTGCCGCAGCTGCGTGTAGAGGTCCTGCCATTCGCGCACCCGCAGGTAGTGCAGGAACTCGGCCTTGCACAGGCGCCGGAACTGGCTGCCCGACAGCTCCTGCTGCTGTTCCCGCAGGTACCGCCAGAGGTTGAGGAAGGCGAGGAAGTCCGATGCCGGGTCGGCGAACCGGCGGTGTTTCTCGTCGGCCGCCTGCTGCCGGTCGGACGGACGTTCGCGCGGATCCTGGATCGACAGCGCGGCGGCGATGACCAGCACGTCTCGTACGCAGCCGTTCTGGTCGGCCGCCAGCACCATCCGGCCCAGCCGCGGGTCGACCGGCAGCTGCACCAGCCGCCGGCCCAGTGGTGTGATGTGGTCCGCGCCCGCCGTCGTCTGGGACAGTGCCCCGAGCTCGTGCAGCAGCTGGACGCCGTCTTTGACGTTGCGGCGGTCCGGTGGGTCGATGAACGGGAAGTCCTCGATGTCGCCGAGCCGCGCCGCCGTCATCTGCAGGATCACCGAGGCCAGGTTGGTACGGAGGATCTCGGCGTCGGTGTACTCGGGCCGGGCGGCGAAGTCGTCCTCGGAGTACAGCCGGATGCAGATGCCGTCGGACGTTCGCCCGCAGCGGCCCTTGCGCTGGTTGGCCGAGGCCTGCGAGATCGCCTCGATCGGCAGCCGCTGCACCTTCGTCCGGTGGCTGTAGCGCGAGATGCGGGCCGTTCCGGGATCGATGACGTACTTGATGCCCGGTACGGTCAGCGAGGTCTCCGCGACGTTGGTGGCCAGCACGATCCGCCGCCCCCGATGCGCCTGGAAGACGCGGTGCTGCTCGGCAGCGGACAGCCGGGCGAACAGCGGCAAGACCTCAGTGTCGCGCAGGTTCATCCGGGTCAGCGCGTCCGCTGTGTCGCGGATCTCGCGCTCGCCGGACAGGAAGACCAGGATGTCGCCGGGGCCCTCGGCGATCAGCTCGTGCACCGCGTCGCCGATCGCCTGGATCTGGTCACGGTCCTCCTCGCCCGGCGCGGCCGCCGGCAGCGGCCGGTAGCGCACCTCGACCGGGTACATACGGCCCGAGACCTCGA
Source organism: Streptosporangiaceae bacterium (assembly GCA_036555725.1). GTDB lineage: Bacteria > Actinomycetota > Actinomycetes > Streptosporangiales > Streptosporangiaceae > CALAED01. The sequence continues at coordinate 61,424 of DATBKU010000086.1, forward strand.
CGATCGGGGCGTCGTCGAAGTGCCGCGAGAACCGCTCGGGGTCGATCGTCGCCGACGTGATGATCACCTTGAGGTCGGGACGCCGGGGGAGCAGGCGTTTGACGTACCCGAGGATGAAGTCGATGTTGAGGCTGCGCTCGTGCGCCTCGTCGATGATCAACGTGTCGTACTGCCGCAGCATACGGTCCTGCTGCAGCTCGGCCAGCAGGATGCCGTCGGTCATCAGCTTGACCAGCGTGCCGTCGCCGACCTGGTCGGTGAAGCGCACCTTCCAGCCGATGGCCCCGCCGAGCTCGGTGCCGAGCTCTTGCGCGATGCGCTCCGCGACCGTACGGGCGGCCAGCCGGCGCGGCTGCGTGTGCCCGATCGTGCCGAGCACGCCCCGCCCCAGCTCCAGGCAGATCTTGGGCAGCTGCGTGGTCTTGCCGGACCCGGTCTCGCCGGCCACGATGACGACCTGGTGGTCGCGGATCGCGGCGAGGATCTCGTCCCTCTTCTGGGCGACCGGCAGCTCCGCCGGATACGTGATCGCCGGTACGGTGGCGCGCCGCGCGGTCACCCGGCGCTCCGCGGCCACGACGTCGTCGCTGATCTGACCGACGACGCTGTCGCGGGCGGCGGCGTCCTTGATCTTGCGTACGCCCTCGATGCGCCGCCGCAACCGCTGCTGATCGCGCGGCATCAGCTCGGGCAGGCGAGCGCGCAGCTCGGCGAGCGGTGATCCCATTCCGCCGCCCAGGATATGCAACCTCCGCCCCCAGTGACTCTCGCTAGCGCAGGCGCCAGCGGACGGGCAGGTGCTTGGGCCCGCAGATCACGCGGCTGGCCATCCACTCGGGCGGCCCCGCGAGCTCGGCGGACGACAGCCGCGGCACCAGTTCCTCCAGCAGCACGCGGATCTCCATCCGGGCCAGGTTGGCGCCGAGGCAGTAGTGCTCGCCGAAGCCCCAGCCCAGATGCGGGTTGGGGGAGCGGTCGACGCGGAACGCGAACGGCTCGTCGAACACGTCCTCGTCGCGGTTGGCCGACGGATAGAACAACGCCAGCAGATCGCCTTCGCCCATGCGCCGCCCGGCGACCTCGCAGTCTTCGGTCGCGGTACGGGTGAAATGCACGACCGGCGACGTCCACCGGACGATCTCGTCCGCGGCGCGCTCGCACAGCTCGGGGTGCTCGCGCAGCAACCGCAGCTGGTCAGGATTATCGAGCAGGGCCAGCATGCCCCCGGCGATGGCGCTGCGCGTGGTGTCGTGCCCGGCCACCGCGATGATCATCAGATAGACCACGGTGTCCAGATCGGACATCGGCTCGCCGTTCAGCCGCGCATTGGACAGGACGCTGGCCAGATCGTCCCCGGGCGCGGCGCGGCGCTCGGCGATGAGCCGCACGACGTACGCCCCGAACTCCATCGCCGCAGTAGCGTGCTTGGGCCGGCGGAACTCCGGGTCGGCGTTGCCCATGAACTCGTTGGTCAGCCGCAGCAGCAACTGCTCGTCGCGCTGGGCGATGCCCATGATCTCGCAGAGCATCCGCAGCGGGTGCCACGCGGCGAGGTCGGTGACGAAGTCCAGCTCCTCCCGCCCGGCCAGCTGGTCGAGCAGCGCACGGGTGATGTCGCGTACGCGGTCTTCGAGAGTGCGCAGCACGCTCGGCCGGAAGTACGGCCGGGCCATGCTGCGATAGTCGCGGTGCAGCGGCGGATCGGTGCTGAGGATGTTGTCGGACGACTCGGTGCCGGCGCCGAACACCGACTCCTCCAATGACGGCGCCGTCAGCGGCGACAGCAGCACCGGCCCGCGCGAGCTGAACCGCTGATAGTCCAGCGAGATCTCCTTGACGTCGCGGTGCCGAGTGACCGCCCAGAAGCCGGGATAGCGATCTGGCTCGCACCAGTGCACGGGCGACTCGCGGCGCAGCACCCTGAACGTCTCGTGCGGCTGACCCCGGGCGCCGAATCGCGCCGGCTCCACGAGATCCCTGACGTCGACGAGCGTCCCCCTGGGTTCCATCCCGGCCAGGCTCCCCTCGATCTGTGCCGCACGCAACCAAATACTGACCGCATCCGGCCGCCGTACGCCCGTGACCTGCCGCTATACGTATTAGATTCCGAGTCTTGAACGAGATATGTCTTGACGCTGCCAGACTTATCACGATCTGCTTTGTTTTGGAGTGGCCCGCAACTATGCCGGTCGGAGACGGGGGATTCCGATGAACGCCAACCGGGTGGCCCGCTTGCCCTGCGGCCATTGGTCCAAGTGGATCGTCCTCGCGCTGTGGGTGGTGATCGTGGTGATCGCCGGCCCGCTTGCCGGGAAGCTCAATAGCGCGCAGAAGAACGACGCGTCCAGCTGGCTGCCCAAGAACGCCGAGTCCACCCAGGTGGTGAACCTCTCGGAGCAGTTCCGGCCGAGCGACACCTTCCCCGCGCTGATCGTCTACGACCGCGGTGGCAGCGCGGTCACCCCCGCCGACCAGGCCAAGGCCGCCGCCGACGTGGCGCGGTTCAAGGGCGTGCAGCACGTGGTCCAGGTGATCGGACCCATCCCGGCCAAGGACGGTCAGGCGCTGCAGACCATCGTCCAGGTCAAGTTCCCCAAAGACGCCGGCTGGGACGCGCTGCCTCCGGTGATCAATGACCTGCGCGCCATCTCGACCGGGGGCGGCGCGGGACTCACCGCGCACGTCACTGGGCCGGCCGGTTATGCCGGGGACTTCGGGGACGTGTTCTCGGGGTTCGACTCCACGCTGCTGTACGTCACGGCGGCCATTGTCATCATTATCCTGCTGATCACCTATCGCAGCCCGATCCTGTGGGCGCTGCCGCTGGTGGTCGTGTTCATGTCGCTGACCGCGGCCCAGGCGGTCATCTATCTGCTCGCCAAGCACGCGGGCCTGACGGTCAACGGCCAGAGCGCGTTCATCTTGACCGTGCTCGTCTTCGGCGCCGGCACCGACTACGCCCTGTTGCTCATCGCCCGGTACCGGGAGGAGCTGCGTCGCCACGAGGACCGGCACGAGGCCATGGCGTTCGCGCTGCGCCGCGCCGGGCCGGCGATCATCGCCAGCGGCTCCACGGTGATCCTCAGCCTGCTGGTGCTGCTGGTCGCCGAGCTCAACTCCACCAAGAGCCTGGGCCCGGTGATGGCGATCGGCGTCGGCGTCGGGCTGTGCGCGATGGTCACGCTACTGCCCGCGCTGCTGGTCATCTTCGGCCGCTGGCTGTTCTGGCCGGTACGGCCGAAGTACGGCACGGCCGAGCCGACCGAGAGCGGAGCCTGGGCCCGCATCGGCCGCCGGATCGCCCTCCGGCCGCGGCTCACCTGGGTGGTCACCTGCATCGTGCTCGGCATCCTCGCGCTCGGCCTGACCGGGCTCAAGGCCAACGGCCTGAGCAACAGCGAGGCGTTCCGTACCCACCCCGACTCGGTCGCCGGCGAGGAGGTGCTCGCCAAGCACTTCCCGGCCGGGGTGGGCAGCCCGGTCCAGGTGATCGGCGCGGCAGCGGCGGGCCAGCAGATGAAGGCCGCGCTGGCCGGGGTGCCCGGCATCACCGACGTGCAGAACCCCGAGGTGAAGGGCGACTACGCCTACATCGAGGGCACGCTCAACGCGGTCGCCGACAGCGACGCCGCCTTCAACACCGTCAAGCGGGCGCGGACGGCCCTGCACGCGGTGCCCGACGCGGACGCCAAGGTCGGCGGCGGAAGTGCGGTGACCCTCGACATCAACGCGGCCTCGCGGCACGACCGCAACCTCGTCGTGCCGATCGTGCTGATCGTGGTGTTCTTCATCCTGTCGCTGGTGCTGCGCGCGCTGCTGGCTCCGCTGATTCTGGTCGTCACGGTGGTGCTCTCGTTCGGCGCCGCGCTCGGCGTGAGCGCGTTCACCTTCGACCACATCTTCGGCTTCGCCGGGGCCGACCCGTCGTTCCCGCTGTGGGGCTTCGTGTTCCTCGTCGCGCTCGGCGTCGACTACAACATCTTCCTGATGACCCGGGTGCACGAGGAGGCGCGCAAGCACGGCACCAGACGCGGTGCGCTGATCGGCCTGGCCGCCACCGGCGGGGTGATCACCTCGGCCGGCGCGGTGCTGGCCGGCACGTTCGCCGCCCTCGGCTCGCTGCCGCTGGTGTTCGTCACCGAGATCGGCTTCGTCGTCGCCTTCGGCGTGCTGCTCGACACGTTCATCGTCCGGTCCGTCCTGGTCACGGCGCTCAACCTCGACATCGGCCGGCACATGTGGTGGCCGAGCAAGCTGTCCAAGTCGGTCGAGCCGGACCTGCGTGAGCTGGGGGAGGAGCCGACGAGGGTAGCCGGCTAGGGCGTGTCTCAAAGCCGGCTGTCCTGCTGCGCGACGCCGACTTTGAGACACGCCCTAGGTGTTCTGTCCCGACAGGTTGGTGACGCGGCTGGCGGGTGGGAGGCCGCCGAGTGCGGTGTGGCCGCGGTGATGGTTGTACCGGTGCAGGAAGTCCGGATAGGCGGCGACACGCTCCGCTTCGCTCGCGTAGGGCCGGGCGTAGGCCCACTCCT